>DASVDC010000022.1:0-13166 GCA_036381275.1 Pseudomonadales bacterium
GCTTCGGCGTGAGCCCCTGTTGCTCGAAGAAGTCGAACACCGCGGCCGCCCGGCAATGGCTCGTGGGATCGTAGGTGGCCCCGGCGAAGCGGGCGGGCCCCGGGCCGTAGGGCACCGGCCCCGAAAGCGGGGGAGAGGAGAGCAGTGAGAACTCGCTGTACCACCCGGTGACCACGGGCCGCAGCGCGCAGTCCGGCGGCACGCGGAGGAAGGCGTTGCCCTCGCCCAGCTGGCAGTACTTGTAGCCGCCGCCGGTGACGAACGCGCGTTCGAGGCCGAGCCCGACGAGGTCGAACGGCACGACGTTCAAGTGGTGGTAGGCGTCGACCAGCAGCACCGTACCGTGGCGCTCGCAGGTCGCGGCCAGATGGCCGAGATCCGGCACGATCTCGGCGGTCTCGAACAGCACCGACGAGACCAGCGCGGCCGCGGTGCGGTCGTCGACGGCCGCCGCCAGGCGCTCGGCCAGCGTCTCCACCGGTCGGGCCGGAACCAGTGCCACGTCGAGCCCCGCTTCCCGCAGCCGGGCGAGCTGCCGGGCCAGCGTATGGAACTCCCCGTCGGTGCTGACGAGCCGCGGCCGCGCACGGAGCGGCAGCGCCGACAGCAGCCGGGTCACCAGCTCGTGCGTGTTCTGGCCGAGCGCGACGTCGCCGTCCGGGTCCCCGAGCAGGCGCCGCCAGTGTCCGCGCACCTCGGCCGCCCTGCGGGCCGCCAGCTCCCATTTCTCGTCGACCCACTCGGCGGCATCGAGCCAGGCCTGCTTGTGCGCCTCGTACGCGACGTCCGGCCACGCCTGGTGCGAATGGCCGGTGAGCAGCAGGCGCTCGGCGACCCGGAAGCGCCGGTAGTGGTCGGCGAGCGGATTGACGTCGTAGCCGGGGCCGGCGCTCACAGCCGCGACCGGATGTCCCAGAGGTCCGGGAACGCCGGGCGGCCGAGCGTCCCGCGCAGGTACGCGGCGCCCGACGAGCCGCCGGTTCCGCGTTTCGTGCCGATCGTGCGCTCCACCATCTTCACGTGGCGGTAGCGCCATTCCTGAAAGCCTTCGTCGAGGTCGACGAAGCGCTCGCAGAGCTCGGCGTTCTTCGCATCGCTCCGGTAGACGTCCACCAGCACGTCCTGCACCTCGGTGCACGGCTCGACCGGCCGCGTGACGTCGCGTTCGAGCTGCGCCCGCGGCACCGGATAACCTTCCGCGGCCAGATGGTGCAACAAGGCGTCCCACAGGGTCGGCTCGGCCAGGCGCCGGGTCAACGCCCGGTGCGCGCGGCCCTCCGGCGGGAACCGTTCGAGCGCCGCGGCCGACTTCTGCCCGAGCACGAACTCGAGCTGCCGGAACTGATCGGACTGGAAGCCGCTCGCCGCTTCGAGCCGCTCCCGGAAGCTCGAGAACTCGAGCGGCGTCATCGTCTCGAGAATGTCGAGCTGCGCGACCAGCACCTTCAGGATCGTCAGAATGCGCTTCAGCGTGTGCTGCGCGCGGTGCGGATGCCGCTGCGCGAGCAGAGCCCGCGTCCGGTCCAGCTCGTGAAGCAGCTCCTTGAACCACAGCTCGTAGACCTGGTGGATCACGATGAACAGCAGCTCGTCGTGCTCCGGGCCGCTCGAGCGCGGCTGCTGCAGCGCGAGCAGCTCGTCCAGCTTCAGGTAGCTGGCGTAGGTGAAGGCCGGATCGTTCGCCATCGCGAGCGGCCTCCTCAGCGCCGCCGCGCCAGCGTCAGTCCGTCACCGATCGGCAGCAGCACCGCATCCACCCGGGCGTCGCCGGCGATCTTCTCGTTCAGCGCGCGGATCGCCCGGGTGTCCGCGTCCTGACGCGCGGGCTCGGCCACACTGCCGCCCCAGAGAACGTTGTCCACCGCGATCAGGCCGCCGGAGCGAACCAGCTCGAGGCCGCGCTCGTAGTAGCCGTCGTAGTTGCGCTTGTCGGCGTCGATGAACAGAAAATCGAAACGACCCGCCTCGCCGGCCGCGAGCAAAGCGTCCAGCGTCTCGAGCGCCGGTCCCAGGCGCAGCTCGATCTTGTGCGCGAGCCCGGCGGCGCGCCACGCTTCGCGCGCGACGGCCGTCCACTCCTCGGAGACGTCACAAGCGATCACACGGCCATCGTCCGGCAACGCCTCCGCGACGGCGAGCGCGCTGTAGCCGGTGAACGTGCCCACCTCGAGCGTACGCCGCGCGCCGATCAGCCGCACCAGCAGCGCCATCAGTGCACCCTGCTCCGGCGAGATCTGCATCGCGGCGCCCGGCATCGGCCGGGTCCGCTCGCGCAACTCCGCGAGCGCCGGCGATTCACGAACCCCGTGCGCGAGCAGGTACTCGTAGAGCGGCTCGGTCAGATTCAGCGTGCGTCGGGACATGCTCAGGCTCCTCGAGTCCGGCGGGCGACGAAGAAGGCATAACCATACCAGTCACCGAAGCGCCGGTAGACGTCGATCTCGCGACGGCAGCCGGCGAGCGCCTCGAGCGCGGCGGGATCGTCGCGGTAGCGCCGCTCCAGCAACGCCACACGCTCGCTCATCGGCTCGTAGTAGTGCTCCCACCAGGCGGTCCGCGGCAGCACGAAGTCCTCGAGCAGCTCGAACCCGGCGCGCCGCACGAGCTCCCGCGTGTGCGGCACGTCGCCCATGGCCGGGTAGACTTCCCAGAACCGCCGCAGCTCGTCCGGCGGCTCCGGGCGCAGCCAGACGGCTTCGGTGAACGCGCAGGCGCCGTCCGGCCGGAGCAGCTGCCGCCACACCGCGAGCGATCGCTCGACGCCGAGAATGTAGGCGGCGCCTTCGCACCAGACGAGATCGACGCTCGCGCCGGCCACGGGCAGGCGCCCCATGTCCGCGCGTATCGGGAGCACCCGTGCCGCGGGGCCGTCGCCCGCCGCACGGCTCTCGGCGAGGCGCCGCAGGAACGGCTCGTACAGATCGGCGGCGAGGATGCAGGCCTCGGGCAGCGCCCGGGCCAGTTCCCGGGTCTGCATGCCCGGGCCGCAGCCTACGTCCAGCACCACGCGCGGCGGCGCAGCAGCGGGCGCCGCGAGCACGCGGGCGAGCGCCCGGCGGGTGCTCCCGTCGTGGCCCGGACCGGCCCGGGGCAGGTCCCGATGAACCTCGAACAGCACGTGTGTTCGCAGCGTCTCCATGCGCGTCACGATGGCGGCCGATGCCGATTCGTGCAGTCTACTGCAGTACACTCCGCGGCGTGTCCCGACGCATCACCATCATCCAGGGCCATCCGGACGGCAGCGCGGAGCACCTGTGTCATGCGCTCGCGGAGGCCTATCGCCTCGGCGCGGAGGCGGCCGGGCACGAGGTGCGCAGCATCGCGGTGGCGGCGCTGACGTTTCCGCTGATCACGAGCCGCGAGGACTTCGAGCACGGCGAGCGCCCCGAGTCGATCCGCGAGGCCCAGTCGGTGATCCGCACCAGCGATCACCTCGTGATCGTCTACCCGCTCTGGCTCGGCACGATGCCGGCGCTGCTGAAGGCCTTTGTCGAGCAGGTGTTCCGCTACGACTTCGCGTTCCAGCCCGAGCCGGGCGGGCGCTACCGGGCGCACCTGACCGGCCGTTCGGCGCGGGTGGTGGTCACGATGGGCATGCCGGTGCTCGCCTACCGCTGGTGGTTCGGCGCGCACAGCCTGAAGAGCCTCGAGCGCAACATCCTGAAGTTCGCCGGTATCCGGCCGGTCCGGGAAAGCCTGTTCGGGCGCGTCGAGCAGGTCGACGAAGCGACCCGGCGCCGCTGGCTCGCCGAGATGCGTCGCCTGGGCGGCAAGGGCCGCTGAGCGGTACAATCGGCGCATGAACGACTCGGTCAGAAGCGGCCAGAAATTCCGGAACGCGCGCGGTATCGCGGCGATCAAGGACGGCATCAAGGCCGGTTCGCAGCCGGCCGCGCCGAGCGAGCGCAAGCCGCCGTGGCTGCGGGTGCGGCTCGGCGGCGGAGCGAGCTACGAGGCGGTCCGCCGCACCGTGCACGAACATCGCCTCGCCACCGTCTGCGAAGAGTCGCACTGTCCGAACATCGGCGAGTGCTGGAACAACGGCACCGCGACGATCATGCTGATGGGCGACGTCTGCACGCGCGCGTGCCGCTTCTGCGCGGTGGACACCGGCAATCCGCGCGGCTGGCTCGATCCCGACGAGCCGGCGAACGCAGCGGAGTCGGTGGCGCTGATGGGGCTGCGCTACGTGGTGCTGACCTCGGTCGACCGCGACGACCTGCCGGACGGCGGCGCCGCGCACTACGCGGCCTGCATCCGCGCGATCAAGGCGCGCAATCCGCTCACCGCGGTGGAGGCGTTGACGCCGGACTTCGCCGGCGACCTGCGAGCGGTGGAAACCGTCGTGGATTCGGGGCTCGAGGTGTTCGCGCAGAATCTCGAGACGGTGGAGCGGCTGACCCACGTCGTGCGCGACCCGCGGGCCGGCTATCAGCAGACGCTGTCGGTGCTGGCCCACGCGAAGGCACACCGCCCGGACGTGCTGACGAAATCCAGCCTGATGCTGGGCCTCGGCGAGACCGACGACGAAATCGAGCAGGCGATGGCGGACCTGCGCGCGAACGGAGTCGACATACTGACGCTCGGCCAGTACCTGCGCCCCACCGCGAATCACCTGCCGGTCGCACGCTGGGTGCCGCCCGCGGATTTCGAGCGCTACCGGCAGCGGGGACTCGAGCTCGGGTTCCTCGAGGTCGCCGCCGGTCCGCTCGTGCGCTCGAGCTATCGGGCCGACCGCATCCTCGAGCGCAACAACCTCGGGCTCGGCGACATCCCGGTCAGGATGATCTGAGCGCCATCCCCGTCTGTGAGATCGGCGACTGCCCATCCAGCTCCGGCCGAATGCTAGTTCGCGGCCGCACGAACCGGCGTCACAGAGCCAAAACCGCCGAGCTCGCCGGGTCGAGCCGCACGTCTGGCCGCGGCCTCCGCTGCCGCTCGTAATGATGGTGGCGTGGCACGCGGTTCTGCAATCAGCCGATCATTCACGCGGTCACGGCCGGCCTCCGCGCGCCTCGCACCCATCGGCGAACGCAACACCGCCCGAATCAGAGCGCAACCTCGCCGGGATCGAAATCGCGAACATCGCCCGAATCTATTCACGACATCGCCCGAATCAAAGCTGCGGTGTTCGAGGTACAGCGCCGGATCTCGATCGCCCCGGCTTCGTCGATTGATTCGGGCCATGTTTCGTGCCGACACAGCCGAGGCGGATGGTGCCGTGGGAGATCACTCACGCGCACCGCTGGACGCACGCCGGCGCGGCGGCCTACGTCGACCACCCGTTTCCGGACTTTGATTCGGGCGATGTTGCGGATTCGCACGGTCACAGGGGGCTACCGCGCCCCTCGCCCATCCGCGAGCGCAACATGTCCCAAATCGGAGCGCAGCCGCGCCGGGATCAAATCGCGAACATCGCACGGATCGATTTCGACATCGCCCGAATCAAAGATGTTCGAGATACACGGCCGGATCTGGATCGCCCGGGCTTCATCGATCGATTCGGGCGATGTTGCGGACTGTACTCACTGGAGATCGCGCCGGTTCATCGCCAGTCCGACACGCCGCCGCGCGGTTTTTTCGCCACTTGGAATAGAGCGCTGGGGCCTCGGGCTGCCGTCCTCGAGGCCGCCTTGCGCTACGTGACAGTCCGTCCGATCAGGTGGGCAACACCCTTCTGGCATCGGCATCTCCTCCTCCGATGCCCCGGATGTAAACCCATGTGGCCGCCAGGTGTTACCTATGTGCCCCGTTCGTACCGCTCGAGGCCGCTCCCACCATGGAACTTCACCACGCGATCCCGTAGTCCTCGCCGTAATCGCTCGATCCGCCGTGGAACACGCCCTGTTCCTGGTCGAAGTAGATCGCGTTGATCGGCCCGGAGGTGCGCTCGGCGAACTCCAGCTCGTACCCCATCGCTTCGAGCTCTTCCCGCACCCACTCCGGAATCTCCTCGTTCAGCAGGATCCGGCCCGGCTGCGCGCGGTGATCGCCGAACGAGTTGCGCAGCTGAAAGCTCCAGAAGTTCGCCGCCTCCGCGGCCTGCTGCACGGTCATGCCGAACTCCACGACGTTCAGGAAGAACTGCAGCAGGTTCTGATCCTGGGTGTCGCCGCCCTGCACCGCGAACGACAGAAAGGGCTTGCCGTCCTTCAGCGCGAGGCTCGGCGTGAGCGTGGCCCGCGGCCGCTTGCCCGGCTCCACCACGTTGTACGGGTTCTGCGCCGGGTCGAGCACGAAGCTCTGCATGCGCTGGCTCATGCCGATACCGGTATCGCCGGCCACCACCGCGGGTATCCACCCGCCGGACGGCGTCACCGACACCACCCAGCCTTCCGCATCGGCGGCCTGGATCGACGTGGTGCCGGCGAGGAACTGCGCATCGTGCCGGGCGTCGGCCTCGGGCGACCGGCTCGCCTGCTGCCAGGGCGGCATCAGACCGTGCGCCTCATCGGGCGCGTTGGTCCACCGCTCGAGCAGGTCGAGAAACGGGTTGTCGCCGTCCTGGAAGCGGTACGGATCGCCGGGCCGGATCAGCGGATCGTTGCGATCGGGATCGATCAGCTTGACCCGCTCGGCCGCGTACTCTTTCGACAGCAGCCCGTCGATCGGCTCCTCCGGCGGGAAGTACGGATCGCCGTAGTAGAAGTCCCGGTCGGCGAACGCGAGGTTCATGATCTGGTAGAGCGTGTGGATGTAGCGCGCGCTGTTGTAGCCCATCGCCTTCGGGTCGAAGCGCTCCGCCATGTTGAGCGCCTGCAGCATCACCGGGCCCTGCACCCAGTGCGTCAGCTTGTAGACGTCGATGCCTTTGTAGCGCGTGTGCACGGGCTCCTCGATGTGCACCTGCCAGTTGGCCAGATCCTCGAGCGTGTGCAGACCGCCCACCGCGCGCGAGCCGGCGACGAACGCCTCGGCGATGTCGCCGCGGTAGAAGCGCTCGTAGGCAGCGTAGATGGCTTCCTTGCGCGAGCGGCCGGCGGCGATCGCCCGTCGCTCGGCTTCCACCAGGCGCTCGAGCGTGCGCTTCAGATCCGGCTGGCGAAAGATCTCGCCGGGATGCGGCGCCTCCCGCGGCTCACCCTCGTGCACCAGGAACAAGGCTCGGGACGCGGGCCATTTGCGGATCTCGTGCTTCATGCGTTCGATGGAGTCCGCCGTCTGCGCTTCCATCGGATAACCGTCCGCCAGCTCGATCGCCGGGGCGAGCACCTCGGCGAGACTGAGCCGCCCGTACTCGGCGAGCATCACCAGCAGCCCGCCCGGCGTGCCGGGTGTGACCGCTGCCAGCGGGCCGTACTCGGGGGGCACGTCGAGCCCCTGCTCGCGGAAGAATTCGGGGGTGGCTCCGCTCGGCGCGACGCCGAGCGCGTTGATCGCGATCACCCGCCGCTGTCCCGGGTGATAGATGAGCGCCTGGGTCTCGCCGCCCCAGCTCAGAACGTCCCACATCGTCGAGGTCGCGGCGAGCATCGCGCAGGCCGCGTCCACCGCGTTTCCGCCTTTGCGGAACATCTGCGCGCCGGCCTCCGCCGCCAGCGGTTTTCCGGTTATGGCCACCCAATGGGTACCGAGCAGCATCGGCTTGGCGGTGCGTGCCTGCGCCTGCCCGGCAATGGCCGACAGCGCGGCGCCGGCCAGCAGAAGGAAGCGGCCGAGCGCCGTGAACCGTGGTATCCGCATGCTTTTCCTCCTCGTGCCGTCGCGGGTGCAAGTTCGCTTGCGCCCGAGCCGGCCATCATAGACCATCGTGGCCCACCCGACCGAACCGCCCGGACCCGATGCCGCTGTTCAATCCGTACCTGACGGTCACCGACGAGCCGGTGACACCGATCCGGCTGATCCGCACGGCGGATCTCGCGAGCTGGCGCGCCGCGCTGTCGGAAGCGGAGCAGCGCTGGGTGCAGAGCGCCGGGTTCGAGGCCAGGCCCGGCCAGGTGGTCTGGTTGCCGGACGACAGCGGCCGGCCGGCCCGCGTCGCCGCCGGCTGGGACGGGCGCGACACGCTCGAGAGTCTCGGCGGGCTGCCGCTCGTGCTGCCGGAAGGCGTCTACCGCGTCGAGAATCCTGTCAGCGAGCTGCAGTACCTCGGCTGGGCGACCGGCTCGTACTAGTATCAGCGCTACCGCGCGGCGACCCGCGCGCCGGCGCGGGTCATGCTGCCGCCGGAACAGGACGGCGGTCGGCTCGCGAATCTCGCCGCCGCGGTGGCGCTGGTGCGCGACCTGATCAACACGCCCGCCGCCGACATGCAGCCTTCACACCTCGCCGCCGAAGCCGAGCAGCTCGCCTACGCGCAGCAGGCGGGCAGCACCGTCACGGTGGGCGAAGAGCTGCTCGACCGGGGTCTCTATGCGATCCATGCGGTCGGCCGGGCGGCGCAGGACGAACCGCGCCTGATCGACATCCGCTGGGGCGATCCATCGAATCCGCTGGTGGTTCTGGTCGGCAAGGGCGTGTGCTTCGACAGCGGCGGGCTCGACCTGAAGCCGGCGGCCGCGATGCGCACGATGAAGAAGGACATGGGCGGTGCAGCCCACGTGCTCGGGCTCGCGCAGCTCATCATGGCCGAGCGCTTGCCGGTGCACCTGCGGGTGCTGATCCCGGCGGTGGAGAACGCGGTGTCCGCGAACGCGTTCCGCCCCGGCGACGTGCTCCCCACGTACAAGGGGATCACCGTCGAGATCGACAACACCGACGCCGAAGGGCGACTCGTGCTGTGTGACGCGCTGGCGCTCGCGGCGGAGGAGAAGCCGGCCCTGATCATCGACTTCGCGACGCTGACCGGTGCCGCGCGCACCGCCGTGGGCGCCGAGATCGCCGCGATGTTCTGCAACGACGACGCGGTGGCGCAGGCGCTGCTGGCGGCCGGGGCGGCCGTGGACGATCCGATCTGGCGGATGCCGCTGCACCGCGGCTACGACTACCTGCTCGAGAGCAAGGTCGCGGACGTGGCCAACGCGTCGAGCTCGCCGTACGGCGGCGCGATCACGGCCGCGCTGTTCCTCGAGCGTTTCGTCGACGGACTGCCGTGGGTCCACTTCGACGTGATGGCGTTCAACATCCGTCCGCGCCCGGGGCGGCCCGAGGGCGGCGAAGCCATGGGAATCCGTGCGGTGTTCCGTTACCTCGAGGAGCGCTTCGGACGATGAGCCTGCTGCGGGAGCTCGAGCGCGCCGCGGCCGGGACGGAACGGCCCCTCGACGCGGTACTGGACGCGCTGCCCTACGATGCGGCAGGCCTCGTCCCGGCGATCGCGCAGGATGCCGACTCCCGCGAGGTGCTGATGCTCGCCTGGATGAACCGCGAGGCGATCGAGATCAGCCTGCGCGAAGGCCGGGCCTGTTACTACTCCCGCAGCCGCCGAACGCTCTGGCGCAAGGGCGAGACCTCCGGCCACGTCCAGCGGCTGCGCGAGCTGCGCTTCGATTGCGACGGTGATGCGCTGCTGCTCCTGGTCGAGCAGACCGGTCCGGCCTGTCACACCAACCGGCCGAGCTGCTTCTACCTCGTGGTAGCGGGCGAGCGGGTGCGAGTGACCGGCGACCCGGGCTGACCTATAATCCGCCGATGCTCCTGCTCTACCGGCCAGGCTGTTGCATTCTGTGCCCGCTCGTCCCGGGCGCTCGTGACGCGTGCCGTCGCTGATCGCGACCGCGCCGCTCGGGCCCTCCACAGAATCGCCGGAGCCGATCCATGGACCTCTACCTGCACAATTCCGCGAGCGGCCGTAAGGAACGCTTCGAACCCCTGAACCCCGATCGCGTGACCATGTACGTCTGCGGGCCGACCGTGTACTCGCGGGTGCACATCGGCAACGGCCGTCCGGCGGTGGTGTTCGACGTGCTGTTCCGCCTGCTCCGGGTGCTGTATCCGCACGTCGTCTACGTGCGCAACGTCACCGACATCGACGACAAGATCAACGCCGCCGCGCAGGCGGCCGGCGAGCCGATCGGCACGCTCGCCGAGCGCTTCGCTGCCGCCTATCGGGAGGACGTCGATGCGCTCGGCGTGCTGCCGCCGACGGTGGAGCCGCGCGCGACCGAGCACATCGCCGAGATCGTCGCAATGATCGAGCGGCTGATCGAGCGCGGCCACGCGTACGAGAGCTCGGGCCACGTGCTGTTCCACGTGCCGTCGGATCCGGACTACGGCTCGCTGGCCCACCGCTCCCTCGAGGACATGATCGACGGCGCGCGCGTCGAGGTCGCGCCGTACAAGCGCGACCCGAAGGACTTCGTGCTGTGGAAACCGTCGACCCCGGACCTGCCCGGCTGGGACAGCCCGTGGGGCCGCGGCCGGCCCGGCTGGCACATCGAGTGTTCGGCGATGATCCGGCGCCACCTCGGTGAAACCATCGACATCCACGGCGGCGGCTCGGACCTGACGTTCCCGCACCACGAGAACGAGGCGGCGCAGAGCCGCTGCGCGAACGACGCGCCGGTCTACGTGCGCTACTGGGTGCACAACGGCATGCTGACGATGGGCAGCGAGAAGATGTCGAAGTCGCTCGGCAACATCGTCACGATCCGCGAGCTGCTCGAGCGCTATCCGGGGGAGGTGCTGCGCTACGCGCTGCTCACGGGCCAGTACCGTCAGCAGCTCGCGTTCTCGGAAGAGGCCGTCGAGCGCGCGGCCAGCAGTCTCGACCGGCTCTACGAGGCGCTGCGGGGCTTCGACGAGGGGGAGCGGCTCACCTCCGACGCGTTCGCCGACCTCGCACCCGACGCCTACCCCCCGTCGGTGATGGAAGCACTCTGCGACGATCTGAACACGCCGCGCGCGCTCGCGGCGATGCACGCGCTCGCCGACCGGGTGCACCGCAGCGGCGACGCGGAGGAGCGGCGGGCCGAGCAGCGCGCATTGCTCGCCGGCGGCTGGCTGCTCGGCCTGCTCGGCGAGACCGTCGATGCGCACTTCCGGCGCGGCCGGCAGATCGACGCGGCCGAGATCGAGGCGCTGATCGAGGAGCGCAACCAGGCGCGTCGCAACCGCGACTTCGCGCGCGCCGACGCGATCCGCGACGAGCTGGCCGCGCGCGGCATCGAGCTCGAGGACACCCGCGAAGGCACCCGGTGGAAGGTCCGCGGCTGAATCGGCCCGCTCGGGGCTCGACGTGCCGTCGATCGGCGTAGTCGGCGGCGGTATCGGCGGCCTGACCGCCGCGCTCGCGTGCCTTCATGCGGGGCTCGACGACATCACCGTCTACGAGCAGGTCACCGAGCCCGAAGCCCTCGGCGCCGGCATCCAGCTCTCGCCGAACGCGACGCGGGTGCTGATCGCGCTCGGCCTGCGCGGCGCGCTCGCCCAGGCAGTGTTCCAGCCGGAAGGGGTGCACCTGCGCACCTGGCGCACCGGTTACCTCGTGGCGAGCCGGCCGCTCGGCGCGATCTCGGAGGCACGCTACGGCGCGCCCTACTGGCACGTGCACCGCGGCGATCTGCACGCGCTGCTGCTCGACGCCGCGCGGGCGCGCGGCATACGGATCGAGACGGGATGCCGCTGCGTTTCGGCGGGCGAAGACGAACGCGGCCCCTACGTCGAGCTCGAATCCGGCACGGCGCGCCACGACGTGATCGTTGGCGCCGACGGCATCCGGTCGATGGTGCGCTCGACCGTCTTTCAAAGCGGCGCGCCCCGCTTCACCGGCCACGTCGCCTGGCGCGGCATGGTGCCCGCGGCGAAGCTGCCGGCCGGCTTCGTGCTGCCGGCCGCCACGGTCTGGCTCGGCCCGGGCCGGCACTTCGTGCACTACTACGTGCGCGGCGGCGAGCTGATCAACTTCGTCGGCGTGGTGGAAACCGACCGCTGGACCGAGGAATCCTGGAGCCGCCCGGGGGATCCGGCGGCGCTCGCCCGGGATTTCGCCGGCTGGAACCCGGTGGTCACCCGATTGATCGAGGCCGCCGACGAGGTGTTCGAGTGGGCGCTCTACGACCACGAGCCGCTGCCGAGCTGGAGCCGGGGCGGCATCACGCTGCTCGGCGACGCCTGCCATCCGATGCTGCCGTATCTGGCCCAGGGCGCCGCGATGGCGATCGAAGACGCCTGGGTGCTGTCGCGCATGCTGGAGCGCTGGGAGGATCTGCCGGCGGAGGGGCTCGCCGAGTACGAGCGCTACCGGCGCCCGCGCACCGCGCGCGTGCAGCGCGAATCGCGGCGGCAGGGGCAGGAATTCCACCTGCCGGAGGGCTGGCCCGCATTGCGCCGCAACTTCGTGCTCGCGCTCGGCAGCCGCCTGCTGCCCGAGATCGCGATGGGGCAGTACGACTGGCTGCACGGCTACGACTGCGTGCGCGGGTTCGACTAGCCCGGTCCCCTGTGGGAGCGGCCTCCGGCCGCGAACTCTTCGACCTCGCCGGCAGATTTCGCGGCTGGTACGAACCGGCCAGATAGGTAACACCTGGACGGACGGGGTGACGCCTGAATCGGCCATGTCGCCCTCAGCGGCCCGGGATCTCGGCCGGGTCGATCAGGCGATGGCGGCGCCAGCCTTTGGTCAGCAGCCAGGTTGCCGCCGGCGCGACTTCCCGCATTCTTCGTGCTGAATCGCCCGGCTGTTGGTTCCACGGCGGATACCTCCATCCCTCGAACCACACCGCCGAGCTCGCCGGATCGAGCTGCGTCGTAGGGGGCGGCTTCCGGTGCCGCTCGAAGTAATGGTGTCGGGCATTCAGCAGCACGTAGCCGAGGGCATGACGCACCTGCTTCGGCGTGCGCAGCAGCCGGTGGTGGTAGCGCCCGTCGAGCACACTCCCGCGCCGGGCGAACACCCGGTTCACGCAGCGCGCGACCCGCGCCGCGAGGCTCTTCATCCCGCACGCGAGCGCCCGCTTCCCCTGCGCCTCGATCAGAAAGTGCAGGTGGTTGTGCTGGATCGAGTAGTGCACCACCCGAAAGCCCGGGCGCTCGGCGCACTGGGCGAGGCTGTATCGGAAGGCTGCGACGAAGCGCTTCCTGCGCAGGTTCGGCAAACCCCGCTGCAGGCGCACGGTGACGTGCACGGGGCAGTGGCCGGGGATCGCCTCGCGGCGCCGGTGCAGCACGCGCGCGTTGGGCCGCGCCTTCCGGCCCGCGCCCGGTCGCCAGCCGCCGCGTCCCGACGGGATCAGCACCAGCTCGGTCTGCTTCGGTCGCCGTCCGCACGCCTTTGTCATGCGCCCAGA
>DASVDC010000023.1:0-18531 GCA_036381275.1 Pseudomonadales bacterium
CAGCGTGGAGGGGCGTGTCATCGCGGCGGGGAACCGCATCGCCACCGCGGACGGCAAGATCACCGACGAGACCGGCCGGCTGATCGCGCATGGCAGCACGACATGCCTGATCTTTCCGCTCTGATATAATCGCCATAACCGTTTCCCGGAGGACCGCATGCAGCTCAAGGACCCGAGCCTTCTTCGCCACCAGGCCTATATCGACGGCGCCTGGGTTGATGCCGACGACAAGGCCACGCTTGCGGTCATCAATCCGGCGACCGGCAAGGAGATCGGCACGGTGCCGAAGATGGGCGCGAAGGAGACCCGCCGCGCCATCGACGCCGCGGAAGCCGCCTGGCCCGCCTGGCGCGCCAAGACCGGCAAGGAGCGCGCGGCGATCCTCCGCCGCTGGAACGACCTGATGCTGGAGAACCAGGACGACCTCGCCCTGATCATGACGACGGAGCAGGGCAAGCCGCTCTCCGAAGCCAAGGGCGAGATCGCCTATGCCGCCTCGTTCATCGAGTGGTTCGCCGAGGAGGCGAAGCGCATCTACGGTGACACCATCCCGCCGCCGGCGGCGGACAAGCGCATCGTCTGCATCAAGCAGCCGGTGGGCGTGGTCGCCTGCATCACGCCGTGGAACTTCCCGAACGCGATGCTGACCCGCAAGATCGGGCCGGCGCTCGCCGCCGGCTGCACCGTCGTGTGCAAACCGGCCAGCGCGACGCCGCTGTCGGCGCTCGCGATCGCGGAGCTCGCGCATCGTGCCGGATTCCCGCCCGGCGTCGTCAACGTGCTGGCCGGCCACACCGGTGCGATCGGCGAGACGCTCACCAGCAGCCCGAAGGTGCGCAAGCTCACCTTCACGGGCTCCACCGAGACCGGCAAGGAGCTGATCCGCGCCTGCGCGGTGAACGTGAAGCGCACCAGCATGGAGCTCGGCGGCAACGCGCCATTCATCGTGTTCGACGACGCCGACCTCGATGCGGCGGTGGAAGGCGCGGTGGCGTCGAAGTACCGCAACGCCGGACAGACCTGCGTCTGCGCGAACCGCATCCTGGTCCAGAGCGGCGTCTACGACGCGTTCACCGAGAAGCTCGCGGCGGCGGTGCGCGAGCTCAAGGTCGGCGACGGCTTCGAGGAGGGCGTGAAGATCGGTCCGCTGATCAACGTCGCGGCGGCGAACGAGGTGCTCGCGATGGTGGAGGACGCCGTCGGCCGCGGCGCGCGGCTCGTGCTCGGCGGCAGGCGCGCGGCCAACGGCGATGCGTTCGTCGAGCCGGCGGTGCTGACCGACGTGACGCCGGCGATGCGCGTGTTCAACGAGGAGATCTTCGGCCCGGTGGCGCCGCTCGTGCGCTTCGACACCGAGGACGAGGCGATCGCGCTCGCGAACGACACCCCGTTCGGGCTCGCGTCGTATTTCTACGCGCGGGACATCGGCCGAATCTGGCGGGTGTCCGAGGGTCTCGAATACGGCATCGTCGGCGTGAACACCGGGATCATCTCCAACGAGATGGCACCGTTCGGCGGCGTGAAGGAATCCGGCACCGGGCGCGAAGGCTCAAAGTACGGGATCGACGAGTACGTCGAGATCAAGTACCTGTGCCTCGGAGGCATCTGAGTCCGCCACCCCCGGCGGCGGCGTCGCGAGCGTTCCGAGGAACGCCTCCAGGTCGTCGAGATCGCGCGGCGTGAGCCCGAGCGGCTTCGCTTCGTTGTGTCCGATCAGCGCGGGCGGGGCGCGGTTGTAGTGCTCGAGCACGTCGCGCAGCGTCGCGAGCTGGCCCTTGTGCATGAACGGCTCGGTGCTCTGCAAGTTGCGCAGCGACGGCGTGCGCATCGCGCCGAGCAGCTCGGGGCCGCCGCGCGCGAACTCGAGCTCGGCGCAGGCACGCTCCGGGTCGTCGCTGTAGCGGCCGAGGCAGTTGAACGGATCGGCGCGAAGTTCCCGCAGACCTGCGGCGCGGCCGCGGTCCGGCTCCTCGCCTTCGGCGCTGATCACCCCGGTGTTGTGGAACTCGTGGTTCGTGAAGAGCGGCCCGTTGTGACACTGCACGCACTGCGCCCGGCCGATGAAGAGCCTGAGCCCGCGGCGCTCCGACGGGCTGAGCAGCGTCTCGGCGGTCGCTTCGTCGCCATTCTCGAGCGCCGCGACGTAGCGGTCGAAGCGCGCCGGCTGCGGCAGCAGGCGGCGCTCGAACGCCGCGAGGGTCTTGCCGACGTTGGCGAAGACCGCGTTCACCCGATCGCGGTCTTCCGCGGTCATCGCCTGCCAGGCGCGGCGCCCCTCTGCTGAACCGTTAGGACTGGCGGCCGGGGGAAAGCGCGACGTGTCGTCGAGCGCCGGCAGCGGCCCGAACAGCGTCTGATAGGTGCGGCGATAGGCGGGGTCGGCATGAACGAGCTGCGCGACGGCAACCCGGGTCGTGCCGTGCTCGTCGGGATTCTCGAGCGGCGCCAGCGCCTGGGACCAGAGACTGTCCTTCCGCCCGTCCCAGTAGAGCCACGGGCTGTACGCAACGCCGACCAGGCTCGGCGTGTTGCGCGGTGACGTACCGATCGCGCGCGCCGTCGCGAGCCCGTCGGTGAAGCGCCGGGCCGGCTGATGGCAGGTCGCGCAGGACACCGCGCCGTTGCCGCTCGTGCGCGGATCGAAGAACAGCCGCTGTCCCATCGCGGCGGCCAGAGGCACGTCGGCGACGGCGTTGTCCGGCGCCGGCGGCAGCGGCGGCAGCGCGCCGAGCCCGAGGGACTCGATCAGCGCGCGCTCCGCCGGCGTCCACGGCGGCTCGCCGTCCGGCGCGGCGAGCCGCTCGAGCCCGCCGAGCAGCAGCGCCACCGCGAGCATCGCGGGCAGATGCCGACGCAGCGATGGCGGCAACCGATTCATAAGCGCAGTGGGACGATGACCACGTCGCGGGTGCCGCCGACGTCGATCTCGAAGCGCAGCTCCCAGTCGCCGTTCATGTGAAAGCGCACGCCCTCGAGCAGGTAGTCGCCGCCGCCGAGCTCGCGCGTCACCCGCGGCGCGGTCGGCAGGCCGTGATCGTGCGCCGGCATGCCGCCGCTCACCGTGACCTCGGCGCCTTCCACCGGCGCGCCGTCGGCGCGCTCGAGGTGCAGCACCCAGGCGTGCATCCGGTTGATCGCGAGCGGCTGCAGGCGACTCTGGTAGCCGAGCCGAAAGGCGCCGGATTCGGACGTCCACGGGCCGCCGGCGGCCGCCGCGGCCGCGGCGAGCCACAGCAGCGCGGCGCTCAGGAGGCGAGGCGTCGTCGGACGAACCATAGATTGCCGATCAGGAACAGCACGAACAGCATGAACCAGGGCCAGTGACCGAGCCCGGTGAAGCCGACCCGGAACGGAAACACGGCGGTGTAGGGGCGCGTCGCCCCGTCGGGGTGCGCGGTGACGATGCCGACGTACTCGCCGGGCTCGGTGAACTGGTGCACCGCGGTGAACACGTCCGGGTCCACCGCGGGCGCGCGGTGAAACACCGTGATCGGCTCGAGATCGAGCCCCTCGAGGTCCGCCGCGCGCGCGAAGCGGCCGAGGCCGGTGGTGTTGCGGACGACGCGCAGCTCCACCGGCGCCCGCGCCAGTCCTTCGTGCAGGTACTCCATCACGAACAGCGTCTCGCCGGCCACCGGCAGGTCCTCGCAGTATTCGGTGTGCCCGCGCGCTCGCGGCAGGTAGATCTTGAAGTGACCTTCGAGGTAGCCGACCTTGATCACGCACAGGTCGTCCTCCAGCACGACGCCGCCGTGCGCGGCGGCCGGTGCCGGGCCGCCGAGGAGCGCGGCCGTCAGTGCCGCGCCGAGCAGGCGGTGGATTCCTGCGCTCATGGCGCGGCGGCCGCCACTTCCTCGGCCACGACGGTATTGGCGAGCGTCCCCAGCCCCTCGACCGACACGACGACCTCGTCGCCCGGTTGGAGAAAGGCGGGAGGGTCACGTTCTTCGCCGGTCCCGCCGGGGGTGCCGGTGGCGATCACGTCGCCCGGGGTCAGGCGCATGAACGTCGAGAGGTAGCTCACCAGGAACGCGAAGCCGAAACGGAGCGTCGACGTGCTGGCGTGCTGGCGCAGCTCACCGTTCACGTGGGTGGTCAGCGTGAGCGCATCGAGCGGCGGGCACTCCTCGCGCGTGGTGAGCCACGGCCCGACCGATCCGGTGCCTTCGAAATTCTTGCCCTGGGTGACGTAGTGCTCGCCGTGGCGCATCCAGTCTCGGGCGGCGCCCTCGTTCATCAGCGTGAGACCCGCGACGTGCTCGAGGGCCTTGTCCTCGGGAATCCGCCGGCCTTCCCGGCCGATCACCAGCGCGATCTCACCGGCGTAGTCGAGCTGCTCGGTTTCCGGCGGCTTCAGCAGCGGCTGGCGGTGGCCGACCAGCGATTCCCGGGTGCGCAGGAACACGCTCGGGTAGCGCGGGTTGCGGCCGTCCGTGGGATGCCGCGGGCGCCGGTCGGGATAGTTGATGCCGATGCAGACGATCTTGCGCGGGTTCGGCAGCGGCGGCAGCCACTCGATCTCGTCGAGCCGGAAATCGGCAGACGCGCTGACGGCCACGTCCTGGGCGCGCACCAGCGCGCCGGCTTCCAGCACGTGGCGCAACGTCGGGTACTCGGGCATCCGCTCCGCGAGGTCCACGACCTGGTCCTCGAGGATCGCCCCGTATCGCTCTTCACGTTCGACCCGAAAGCTGACGAAGCGCATGCGGTCGCCCGTTCCACCCGGCCGGCATTATGCCACCGCGCCGCGGCATCGGTCTCCGACGGTATGAACCGGCCACATTAGGTGACACCTGGACCCTTCACCCATCGAACCGGCGGCGCGACGTCGGCCGCAGCAGCCAAGGTGCGGCCGGCGGTGAGCGTGAGTGATCTCGAACGGCCACCATCCGCCTCGGCTCACAGCGGAACGGAACATGGCCCGAATCAATTGATATCGCCCGGCGGATCGATATCCGGCGCGGTAGCTCGAACATCGCGGCTTTGATTCGGGCGATGTTCGCGATTCGATCCGGGCGAGGCGGTGATTTGATTCGGGCCATGATGCGTTCCCAGTGGAGCGACGACCGCTCGCGTGCGGAATGAAGAGTCTCGGCGCACGGCTGGCGCGGTGCGTGAACCGGGTGTTGGCCCGCCGGGGCCGCGTGCACGATGGGGCGTTACCGCCACCGGCTGCGCACGCCGAGGTAGGTGCGTCACGCGCTCGGGCTACGTGCTGCTGAACGCGCGGCACCATTACGACCAGCGCCACCGCAGGTCGCCGCCCAAGGTGCGGCTCGATCCGGCGAGGTGTTGGCTATGTCACCGGTTCGTACCGGCGCGGGATCGGATCACCCGACGTTGGACAGCCGCTCCAGCTCCCGCGTGATCGCCTGGGGCGAGCCGGTGCGGCGGGCCAGCAGGTGGTAGAAGGCCGGCACGACGAACAGCGTCAGGAAGGTCGCGACGATCACGCCGGAGAAGATCACCACGCCGAGCACGTTGTGGCTCTCCGACCCCGCGCCCTCCGCGAGCAGCAGCGGCATCGCGCCGATCGCGCTGCAGAGCGCAGTCATCAGCACCGGCCGCAGCCGAATGGCGGCCGCCTCGACGATCGCGTCCTCGAACGCTCGTCCGGCATCGCGGAGCTGGTTGATGAACTCGACGATCAGCACGCCGTTCTTCGTCGCGATGCCGATCAGCATCACCAGGCCGATCTGGCTGTAGATGTTCAGCGACGAGCCGGTCAGGTACAGGCCGAGCATCGCGCCGGCGACGGCGAGCGGCACGGTGAAGATGATCACGAGCGGGTGGATGAAGCTCTCGAACTGCGCGGCGAGCACCAGGAACACGATCAGCAGCGCGATCCCGAACGTGAACGCGAGGCTGCCGGCCGCCTCCTTGTACTCGAGCGACTCGCCCTTGTAGTCCACCTGCGCGACTTCCGGCAGCTCCTCCCGCACCACGCCTTCGAGGAACTCGAGCGCCTGTCCGAGCGTGTAGCCCGGGGCGAGGCTCGCGCTGATGGTCACCGCGCGCAGCCGGTTGTAGCGGTTCAGCGTGCCGGCGCCGGCGGTCTCCTCCAGGTAGACCAGGTTCGCGAGCGGCACCAGCTCGCCGCTGGTCTCCGAGCGCAGATAGATGTTGGTGAGGTCGTCGGCCGAGGCGCGCTGGTCGTCGCGCGCCTGCAGCACCACGTCGTACTCCTCGCCGTTCTGCACGAACGTGGTGATGCGCTGCTCGCTCATCATCGCCGCCAGCGTGCGTCCGACGTTCTGCACCGACACGCCGAGCGCCGCCGCGCGGTTCTTGTCGATGCGCACCACCACCTGGGGCTGGGTTTCCTTCAGGTCGCTGTCGATCCGCACGATGCCCGGGTAGTCGGCGGCCCGCTCCAGAATCAGATCGCGCCAGACGGCCAGCTCTTCGTAGTTCGGGCCGCCCAGCACGAACTGCACCGGCATGTTGCCGCCCCCGCGCGAGAGCCCGGAGCGGCTGAACGCGAACGCCTGTACGAACGGAATGTCCTGCCACGCGGCCGTGGCGCGGGCGGCCGCGTCCGCGGTGCTGACGTCGCGCTCGTTCCACGGAACCAGCGACACCATCAGCACGCCGGAGCTCGGCGACGAGCTGCCCCAGCCGGGAATCCGCACCAGCGAGCGGGCGACCAGACCTTCCCGCTGCATCTCGACGATCGGCGCCTCGATCTCGGTCATCGCCGCGCGCATCCGTTCGATGCCGGTGCCCTCCGGCGCCTGCACGCGGGCCATGAACATGCCCTGATCTTCCGCCGGCGCGTACTCTTCCGGTACCGCGCGATACAGCCAGACGAGCGCGCCGAGCACCAGCGCGGTCACCACTACCGCCAGCCAGCTCACCCGGAGCAGGCCCGAGAGCGCCTGCCGGTAGACGGACTCGAGCCGTACGGTGAGCCGCTCGACCACGCGGGTCAGCGGGTTCTTGCGTTCCTTGCGGGTGAGAATCTTCGAGCACATCACCGGCGTGAGCGACAGCGCCAGCACGCTCGAGAACACCACCGCGGCGGCGATGGTCACGGCCAGCTCGCTGAAGATCACGCCCATGTTGTCCGACAGGAACATGATCGGGGTGAACACCGCCACCAGCACCGCGGTGGTCGCGATCACCGCGAACGCGACCTGACGCGAGCCGCGGAACGCAGCGAGCAGCGGCGGTTCGCCGCTCTCGATGCGTCGGTGGATGTTCTCGAGCACGACGATCGCATCGTCCACCACGAGCCCGATCGCGAGCACCAGCGCCAGAAGGGTGATCAGGTTCACCGAGTAGCCGAACGCGGCCAGCGGGATGAACGCCGCGGTCAGGCAGATCGGGATCGTCGCGGCCGGGATGATCATCGTGCGCAGCGTGCCGAGGAACGCGAGGATCACCAGGCTCACCAGCACGGTCGTGATCACGATGGTCGCGAACACCGAGTTGATCGCGGCGCGGATGAACAGCGAATCGTCCGAGCTCGAGATCAGCGTCATGTGATCGGGCAGGGTTTCGTTGATCCGGGCGACCTCGGCCTTCACCGCTTCCAGCGTCTCGAGCGTGTTCGCGGTGGACTGTTTGATGATGCCGATGCCGACGGTGGGTTTCTGGTTGGCGCTGAACCACTCGCGCAGGTTCTGCGGTGCGAGCTCGACCCTGGCCACCTCGCCCAGGCGGATCAGGTGCCCGTCCGGTCCGGTGGCGAGCACCAGCTTGCGGAAGTCCTCGGGGGTGTTGTAGCTGCGCGCGATGCGCACCTGGAACTCCCGCTCCTTCGACTCGAGCCGACCCGCCGGAAGCTCCAGGTTCTCGCGGCGCAGCGCGTTCTCGATGTCGGTGACGGTGAGATTGCGGGCGGCGAGCGCCGTGCGGTCCAGCCAGATGCGCATGCTCGGCCGGCCGCCGCCGCTGATGTTCACCGACGCGACGCCGGGGATCACCGCGAAGCGGTCCTCGAGGTAGCGGCGGGCGTAGTCGTCCAGCTCCATCATCGTCATGCGGTCGCTGGCCAGACTGAGGTACATCACCGGCCGCGCATCCGCGTCCTGCTTCGCGACCCGCGGCAGCTCCACGTCGTCGGGCAGCCGGCCGACGATGCGCGAGACCCGGTCGCGCACGTCGTTGGCGGCCTCGTCGATGTCACGCCCGAGCTCGAACTCGATGTTGATGTTCGACTGCTCGTCCCGCGACGTGGAGGTGATGTTCTTGATGCCCTCGATGCCGCTGATCTGGTCCTCGATCACCTGCGTGATCCGGGTCTCGATGATTTCCGCCGAGGCCCCGACGTAGGTCGTGCTGATGGAAACCAGCGGCGCGTTGATGTCGGGGTATTCGCGCAGCGGCAGCAGGTTGAACGACAGCACACCGAACGCCACCAGCAGCAGGCTGATGACGGTGGCGAACACCGGGCGCTTGACGGAGACGTCGGAAAGCCACATCGCGGAAGTCCTACAGCCCGGGGTCGCCGCCGGCGAGCCGCGGCACCTCGTGCCGCGCCACGGCCTGCACCGGGATGCCCGGGCGGACCTTGATCACGCCTTCGGTGATCACCGCTTCGCCCGCGCTGAGGCCGCTCTCGATCTCCACCCATCCCTGGTAGCGGGTGCCGTGGCGCACTTCGCGGATGTCGGCGATGCCTTCCTCGACGACGAACACGTACACCTGGTCGCTGCGCTGCACCAGCGCATCCTCCGGCACCATCAGCGCCTGCCGCTCCTCGGTGACGAGGTTCACGGTGAGCAGCATGCCGGGGCGCAGCAGAAGATCGTCGTTGTCGACCAGCGCGCGCACGGTGGCGGCGCGGGTCACCGGGTCGATGCGCGAGTCGATCGTACGAACCGTGGCTTCGAAGGTGCGGTCAGGGTACGCGACGCTGCGGGCCGCGAGCGCGAGGCCCGGGTGCAGCAGGCTCAGGTAGGTCTCGGGCACCGAGAAGTCGAGCTTGATGATCGATACGTCGTCGAGCGTGGTGATCGGGGTGCCGGGGGTGATCAGCGTACCGGCGCTGACCTGGCGGAATCCGAGCAGGCCCGAGAACGGCGCGCGGATCTGCCGGTCGGCGAGGCGCGCCTGCACGGACTGGTAGCGAGCCTCGGCCGCTGCGAACCGCGCGCGCGCCTCGTCGACCTGGGAGACGGGCACGGTGCGCTGCGCGAGCAGATCCTCGAGCCGGGTGAGCTGGGTGCGGGCGTCGTTCAGGTTCGCCCGCGCCTCGGCGAGCAGCGCCTGCTCCTCGCGGCTCGCGAGCTCGAGCAGCACGTCGCCCGCTTCCACGAGCTGGCCGTCGTCGAAGTTGACCCGGCTGACGGTGTCGGTGACCTTCGCGGTGATCGTCACCGATTCGTTCGCGTGCGCGGTGCCGATGGCTTCGACCTCGCTGCGGATCGTGCGGAACTGGGCCCGCTCGGTGACGACGAGCACCGCCGGGCGGATCGCGTCCGCTCCGGCTTCGTTGCCGGTCGGCGCGGCGGGGCCGCAGGCGCAAACGAGTGTCGCCAGGGACACCAGCAGGAAGGCTCGCACGGGCTGGGGCGGCATGCTCACGGGGGCTGCATCCTCTCGCGGGGCTCAATGCGGGGGATGTACGCAGCTCCGGTGTAAACTACGCGCCATGAACAACGCCAATTTCGCGCTGGCGCTCGCAACGGCCGCCGATTCGCACCCCCACCGGGACTGTCTGATTATAGATCGGGACGATGGTTCCGCTCACGAAACCTGGTCCTACGCCGATCTCGGTCACTGGGTGCAGCGCTTCGCCGGCGCGCTCGCCGCGCTCGAGGTCGCCCCGGGCGACCGGGTGCTGTCCCAGGTGGAGAAGTCGCCGTTCGCGGTGGCGCTGTATCTCGGGTGCCTCCGGCTCGGCGCGGTGTACGTGCCGCTCAACACGGCGTACACCGCCGAGGAGGTGGACTACTTCCTCGGCGATGCGGAGCCGCGCGTCTACGTCGCCTCGTCGGCCATCGCCGCCCGCCGCGGGCCGATCGAGGGCGTCCACGTGGTCACGCTCGATGCGGACGGCACCGGTACGCTGGCCGACGCGGCCCGCCGGGCCGAGCCGTTCACCGGGATCGAGCTCCGGCGGCCGGACGACATCGCCGCGATCGTCTACACCTCGGGCACCACCGGCCGCTCGAAGGGGGCGATGCTGACCCACGCGAATCTCGAGAGCAACGCGCGGGTGCTGACCGACGCCTGGGGCTGGCGTGACGACGACGTGCTGCTGCACGCGCTGCCGATCTTCCACGTGCACGGCCTGTTCGTCGCGCTGCACTGTGCGCTCCTCAACGCGACGCCGATGATCTTCCAGCCGCGCTTCGACGCCGCGCGGGTCGCGGCGGCGCTGCCCCGCGCCACGGTGCTGATGGGCGTGCCGACGTTCTATACCCGGCTGCTCGAGCGCCCCGAGGTGAACCGCGAGAGCTGCCGCCGGGTGCGCCTGTTCGTGTCCGGCTCGGCGCCGCTCACGGAAGCGACCTTCGCCGCCTGGGAGGCGCGTACCGGCCACCGGATCCTCGAGCGCTACGGCATGAGCGAGACCATGATGAACACGTCGAACCCGCTGCACGGCGAGCGGGTGCCCGGCACCGTCGGCTTTCCGCTGCCCGGCGTCGAGGCGCGGATCGCGGCGCCCGAGGACGGACGGGTGCTCCGGCCCGGCGAGGTCGGCGTGATCGAGGTGCGCGGCCCGAACGTGTTCGCCGGCTACTGGCGCATGCCGGAGAAGACCGCGGCGGAGTTCCGCCCGGACGGGTTCTTCATCACCGGCGACATCGGCGTGATGGACGAGGCGGGACGCGTCTCGATCGTCGGGCGCGCGAAGGACCTGATCATCAGCGGCGGCTACAACGTCTATCCGAAGGAGATCGAGCGGCTGCTCGACGAGCTGCCCGGCGTCGGCGAGAGCGCGGTGATCGGCGTGCCGCATCCGGATTTCGGCGAGGGCGTGGTCGCGGTGCTGGCGGCGTCCGACCCTGCGATCGACCTGCCCGCGGTGCGGCGCGCGCTCGAAGGGCGCCTCGCCTCGTTCAAGCAGCCGAAGGCGGTGGTGCACGTCGACGCGCTGCCGCGCAACGCGATGGGCAAGGTGCAGAAGAACGCGCTGCGCGCGCAATTCCAGAACCTCTTCGCAGGAGCGGTCTCCTGACCGCGATCCGGAGGAACTCGAATGACCGATACCACCACCGCCTTCATCGGCCTCGGCGTCATGGGCTACCCGATGGCCGGACACCTCGCCCGTGCGGGCCACCGCGTCCGTGTCTACAACCGCACGTCGGCCCGGGCCGAGCAGTGGCTCGGCGAATATGGGGGCGAAGCGCTGCAGAGCCCCCGGGAAGCGGCGGCGGGCGCCGACGTGGTATTCGTCTGCGTCGGCAACGACGACGACGTGCGCTCGGTCGTGCTCGGCGACGACGGCGCGCTCGCCGGGATGCGCGCGGGTGCGACGCTCGTGGATCACACCACCGCGTCCGCCGAGCTCGCGCGCGAGCTCGATGCGGCGGCCCGGCAGCACGGCTGCGGTTTCCTCGACGCGCCGGTGTCCGGCGGACAGGCCGGCGCCGAGAACGGCGTGCTGACGGTGATGGTCGGCGGCGACGCGGAGACCTTCGAGCGCGTGCGGCCGGTGATGGACTGCTATGCGCGCTCGATCCGGCTGATGGGGCCGGCCGGCGCCGGCCAGCTCACCAAGATGGTGAATCAGATCTGCATCGCCGGCATCCTGCAGGGCCTCGCCGAGGGCCTGCACTTCGCCGAGCGCGCCGGGCTCGACGTGGCCGCGGTGGTCGACGTGATCTCGAAGGGCGCGGCGCAGTCGTGGCAGATGGAGAACCGTTCGGCGACGATGGCGCGCGGCGAGTACGATTTCGGTTTCGCGGTGAACTGGATGCGCAAGGACCTCGACATCACGCTGCGCACCGCGCGGCAGATCGAGGCGCGCCTGCCGCTGACCGCGCTGGTGGATCAGTTCTACGCCGACGTGCAGAGCTACGGCGGCGGGCGCTGGGACACCTCCAGCCTGATCGAACGCCTGCGCCGTTGATCGGGCTGTCACCGCGCAGGCGATCTGAACGATACTCTCCGGATCGGCCCGCGAGGCCATTCGGAGGGAACACGCGCCATGCTCAAAGAATTCAGAGAATTCGCCATGCGCGGCAATGTCGTGGACATGGCGGTCGGCATCATCATCGGGGCTGCGTTCGGCCGCATCGTCACCTCGCTGGTGAACGACGTGGTGATGCCGCCCATCGGCCTGCTGATGGGCAAGGTGGACTTCAGCAACCTTTACGTTACGCTGGACGGGGGTGACTATCCATCGCTCGCTGCCGCCGAGCAGGCCGGCGCGCCGCTGATCAAGTACGGCCTCTTCATCAACAACGTGCTCGACTTCCTGATCGTCGCGTTCGTGATCTTCCTGGTGATCCGCGCGATGAACAATCTGCGCCGCAAGCAGGAGGCCGCGCCGACGGAGGAAGCCGCGCCGCCGGCACCCACGGCGGAAGTGCAGCTCCTGACCGAAATCCGCGATGCGCTGCGTGCCCGCTAGCTAAGGCCTCGGGGCCCGGTTAGCATGCGGTCATGAACGCGCGGCAGGGCAGGGCGCTCCTCGCGGCGGCAGCGCTGGCCTGGATCGGCGCTGCCCTGCCCACCGACGCAGCCGGAGCAGCGGCCGAGACGGAGAATCCCGCCATGGAACGCATGGTCGACGCGATTCGCAGCGACGCCCGCCGTACGGCTTCCTACACCGGGCAGTCGACCATCTCGGACGCGGTGATCCGGGCGATTCGGGCCGTGCCGCGCGACGCGTTCGTGCCGGACGGGGCGCGAGCGTACGCGTTCGAGAACACGCCTCTCTCGATCGGACACGGGCAGACCATCTCCCAGCCGTTCATCGTCGCGTTGATGACCGACCTGCTCGATCCGCAGCCGACCGACCGGGTGCTGGAGATCGGCACGGGCTCCGGCTACCAGGCCGCCGTGCTGGCCGAGCTGGTCGACGAGGTGTACACCATCGAGATCATCCCGGAGCTCGCCGAGAGCGCCGCCGCCCGGCTCGCCGAGCTCGGCTACGACTCGGTGCACGTGAAGACCGGCGACGGTTGGCACGGCTGGCCGGAGGAGGCGCCGTTCGACGGCATCATCCTGACCGCGGTGGGCGAGGAGGTGCCGCCGAAGCTGGTCGAGCAGCTCGCGCCGGGCGGGCGGATGGTGTTGCCGCTCGGGCCGCGCTTCGGCGGACAGATGCTGGCGGTGCTGACCAAGGGCGACGACGGCAAGCTCGAGCGGCGCGACGTGCTGCCGGTGCAGTTCGTGCCGCTCACCGGTACCCATTGACCGGCTAGCGCCGTTTGCCCTCCACCGGCTTCACGTTCGCCCGCATGCTCGCGACGTAGCGCACCACCTGATCGTAGGCGTTGATCAACTGCATGGTCGCGGCGGTGTCACGGCGCTCGCGGCGCAGACCGTCCGCGCGGCGGGACCAGCGGGCCACCACGCTGGGTCGAGCCAGGTCGTGCATCAGCCGGAACAGTTCCGCCATCACGTCCAGCTTGGCCCGGCGCAGCGCCTCCTGAAGGGCCTTTTCGTAGCGGCTCGGCGACGGCTTGCGGCCGTTCGGCAGGAGCTGCTCGAGGTGCTCGGCGGCGCGGTCGACCACGATCGCGCGAACCTCCCGCTTATAGCGGGCCACCGCCTCGGGTTGGGTACTGCTTAGCGCGATGAAGTTGGACATTGCGTCGAATGGCGCGTCTCACTCCCGCAATGGTACAGAAAATGGCTTGACAAGTCAGCCAGTTAGAACGGATTGTCCAGGTATTTCTCGGCATCCAGCGCGGCCATGCAGCCGAATCCGGCCGAGGTGATGGCCTGCCGGTAGACGTGATCGGCCACGTCGCCGGCCGCGAACACGCCCGGCACGCTGGTGGCGGTGGCGTCGCCGTCGAGCCCGCTGCGGGTGACGATGTAGCCGCCCTGCATCTCGAGCTGCCCCTCGAAGATCTGGGTATTCGGCTGGTGGCCGATCGCGATGAACACGCCGCTCACCGACAACTCGCGCTCGGACTCGTCGACGGTCGAGCGCACGCGGGCGCCGGTGACACCCTGCGCGTCGCCGAGCACCTCGGCGAGGGTGTGGTTCCAGACGAGCTCGACGTTCTCGCGCGCGAACAGGCGATCCTGCAGGATCTTTTCGGCCCGGAGCTGATCGCGCCGGTGCACCAGGTAGACCTTGCTGCACAGGTTCGAGAGGTACAGCGCCTCCTCGACGGCGGTGTTGCCGCCGCCGATCACGGCGACCGGCTGATTCCGGTAGAAGAAGCCGTCGCAGGTGGCGCAGGCGCTGACGCCGCGGCCTTTGTACGCTTCCTCCGACGGCAGGCCGAGGTACTTCGCCGACGCGCCGGTGGCGATGATCAGCGCATCGCACGTGTACGTGGCCTGATCGCCGGTGAGCCGGAACGGCCGCCTGGACAGGTCGGCGGCGGTGATGTAGTCGTTGATGACCACCGTGTCGAAGCGGGCGACGTGCTCGGCCATCTGCATCATCAGCTCCGGCCCCTGCAGCTCGGGGTGGCCGCCCGGCCAGTTCTCCACCTCGGTGGTGGTGGTGAGCTGGCCGCCGACTTCCACCCCGGTGATCAGCGCGGGCCGCAGATTCGCGCGTGCGGCGTACAGCGCCGCCGTATAGCCGGCCGGGCCGGATCCAATGACGATGAGACGATGGTGCTGCTCGGCCACGTCGACTCCCGATACGAAAAAGCGCGGTATTGTAACCGCGCCCGAAAATCGGATGAACGCGCCGGCAAGAACTTCTCGGAACGAGCTAATGCCGGGAGCGCGGCATCCCGCGCGGGTCCCGTCAGTAGGTGTACTCGGGCGCCGCGCCGAAATCCCAGAGCACCACCGTCGTACCGAGCAGCGCGACGAACGACACCAGCGCCACCGCGAACACCGCGCTCGCGTACAGGAAGCCGCGCTCCGGGGGGATGTCCATCAGGATCGCGGTGCCGCGGTAGAGCAGCGCGATCGAGTAGCAGGCGACCGCGCAGCCGATCAGCAGATCGAGCCACAACAGCGGGTACAGCCCCGCGACGCCGGCGAGGAAGAACGGCGAGGCGGTGTAGCTGATCAGCGCGACGCTGCGCGCGTAGCTCGCGCCGGCGCCGTACGAGACGGCCATCCACCGGACCATGAAGCCGAGGAACAGCACTCCGGCGATCATCGCGCCGTAGAACAGCACGCACATCGGCAGCGCGCTCTCGGCCGTCAACCGCATCGGCTCGCCGGCGATGGTCCAGCCGCGCGTGGTGACGCCGAGGTACCAGGAGACGGCCGGGACCAGCGCGAACGGCAGCGTGTGCAGCAGCAGGATGCGCAGCACGCTCGGCGCATCGGCACGCACGCTGCGCCAGCCGCGGTCCGGCGCCACGGTGATCAGGAAGCCGTTCAGGAACGTTCTCATCGTCGCTCTTCTCCGACAGAGTCATCGAATATGTCGAAGCCGTGACGGTCCAGCTCGTCGAACTGGCCGTGGTTCACGGCCCAGACGAACGCGGCGGCCGCCACGGCCATCAGCAGCGCGGAAATCGGGATGAGCAGCAGCAACACGCTCATGATCGGCTCGCAGCCGGCAACGCAAGGACGTCGGGCGCGGACGCGCCGGCCGCCGGACGGCGGTCCGCGGCGAGCAGCCGGGCGGCGTTGCTCATCACCAGGATCGAGCTGCCGGCCATGCCGATGGCCGCGAGCCACGGCGGCACGAAGCCGAGCGCGGCGAGCGGCATCGCGGTCAGGTTGTAGGCGAGCGCCCAACCGAGGTTCTGGCGGATCACCCGGCGGGCGCGCCGGCCGAGGTGCACGAGCTCGACCAGCGCGCCGAGGCGGCGCGACAGCAGCAGCACGTCGCAGTTCGCCTTCACGAGGTCGCTGCTCTCCAGCACCGCCGCGGAGACGTCCGCCGCCGCCAGCACCGGCACGTCGTTGATGCCGTCGCCGAGTACCAGCACCTTCGACCCGTCCCGCTGCAGTTGCCGCAGCACTTCGAGCTTCGTCTCGGGCGCCTGCCGGGCGGCGTATTCGATGCCGAGCTGCTCGGCCAGCGCGGCGCAGCGCTCGGGCGCATCGCCGCTCACCATGATCACACGCAGGCCCGCGTCGCGGAGGCCCTCGATGGCGGCCGCGGTGTCGGGCCGGAGCGGATCGGCGATCCGGAACCGGGCCGTGGGAACGCCGTCCACCGCGAGGTGCACCGCGCGCTCGTCATCACCGGCGGCGCCGCAGAACGCGGCGTGACCGATGCGGAGCCGCCGGCCGCGCCAGCGCCCTTCGACACCGGCGCCCGGAACGATGCACACGTCGTCGATCTCGTCCGGAGCGGCGTCCGGCCACGCGCGGCGGAATGCCCGCGCGAGCGGGTGGTTGCTGTGGCGCTCGAGCGCCGCGGCGGCGTGCGCGAGCGCGTCGCGGTCCACGCCGTCGACGAGCCATTCGACCCGCTCCAGCACGGGATCGTGCACGGTGAGGGTGCCGGTCTTGTCGACGATGGCGGCGTCGATGCCCTCGAGCTGTTCGAGCGTGTCGCTGCGGGTCAGCACGATGCCGCTCTGGCGCAGCCGCGTCATCGCCGCGGTGATCGCGGCCGGGGTGGCGAGCGACAGCGCGCACGGACAGCTCACGACCAGCACGGTCAGCGCGGCGAGGAACGCCTGGGACGGATCGACGAGTTGCCAGCCGAGCCAGCTCACGGCGGCGAGCACCAGCACGGCCGGTACGAAGCGGGCGGCAATGCGATCCGCGAGCTTCGCGACCGCCGGCTTGTCGGCCTGCGCCCGGGCAGCGAGATCGGCGATGCCGGCCATCCGGGTCGCGCCCACGGTGGCCGTGGTGATCATCTCGAAGCCGGGGCCGTGATTCATCGTGCCGGCGAACACCGGCTCGCCCTCGCGCCGCTTCACCCAGACGGATTCACCGGTGAGCGCCGATTCGTCGAGCGTCGCGTCGCCGCGGCTGACCTCGCCGTCGAGCGGGACCTGATTGCCTTGCTCGACCCAGACCCGGCTGCCGGTCGGCACCGCGTCGAGCGCCGTCGGACGGATGCTGCCGTCGGCCGCTAGGACGAGCGCTTCCGCGGGCAGCGACGCCAGCGTCCAGTTGGCGTCCTCGAAGCGCGCCTTCAGGCGATCGTCGACGAAACGTGCGGTGAGCAGCAGGAAGGTGAACATCGTCACCGAGTCGTAGTACACCTCGCCCTGACCGCGCAGCGTGTTGGCCAGGCTGACCAGGAACGCCGCACCGATGGCCAGCGCGATCGGTACGTCCATGTTCAGCCCGCCGCGGCCGCGCAGGAAGTCGCCCACGGCCGATCGGGCGCTGGTGAAGAACGGCACGGACGAGTAGAGCACCACCGGCAGCGTGAACAGCAGGCTCGCGTACTCGAGCAGCCGGCGCGAGCCTTCGTCGATGCCGTAGAACACGCCCGCGTACAGCGGCAGCGCGAGCATCATCACCTGCATCATGCCGAGCCCGGCCACACCGAGCCGTTTGAGCAGGTCGCGCTGACGGGTGTTGCCGGTGTCGATCCTCGACAGGGTCGGGTGAAACCCGGCATCTTCGATGCGCTGGAGCAGCGCCACCGGATCCACCTCGGCGCCGTGCTCGACCACGACCAGCCGCCGTGCCGGGTTCACGTGCACCGAGGCGAGGCCCGGTGCGTCCGCGAGCGCCCGCTCGATCTTGCGCACGCAGGACGCGCAGTGCATGTCGCCGACGCTGATGGTCGAGAGTGCCATCGTTATTGCGTCACCTTCCAGCTCGTCTTCGTGAGCGCGGGCTGGTCCATCGGCACGCCCGGATCGGGGTTCGAGAACGCGAGATACAGCGTGACGATTCCCATCAGCACGGCGCTCGCGGGAATGCCGATGACGAGATACAGGATGCGATTCTTCATGATGCCGGTCCCAGGAAACGGGTTTCTTCGATGTCGCAGCGTCCGGTGCGCGGCTCGCAGACGCGGATCGTCACGCCGATGTTCGAGGCCGTGAGTGCGCTGGCCGGAACGGTCAGGGTCAGCGGCAGATCGAGCAGCTCGCCGGGGGCGAGGCGCACGGGCTCCTCGAGGCTCAGCGTCACCGCCGGCGAGCTGTCGGCCTCGACCGTCAGCGTCGCGGGATCCTGCGTCTTGTTCAGCACGCGCAGCCGGTACTGGTTGCCGATCAGATCGCCGGGCAGGTTCTCGTAGAGCTCGCCGCGTTCCCGCAGCACGTCGACCTCGTACGGCGTGCGCGTCACGAGCGCGTAGCCGAATGCGCAGACCATCACCGTCAGCGCGAGCCCGTAGCCGACGCTGCGCGGACGCAGCCACCGGGTCTTGCCGCCCTTCAGCGCGCGCTCGGTGGTGTAGCGGATCAGGCCCGGCGCGTAGCCCATCTTCTCCATGACCTGATCGCATGCGTCGATGCACTGGGCGCAGCCGATGCACTGGTACTGAAGCCCGTCGCGGATGTCGATGCCGGTGGGGCAGACCTGCACGCACAGCGTGCAGTCGACACAGGT
>DASVDC010000024.1:0-36166 GCA_036381275.1 Pseudomonadales bacterium
TGGATTACATGACCGAGAAAAAGACCTACGACTCCAGCAACATCAAGGTTCTCAAGGGCCTGGAAGCTGTCCGGAAGCGCCCGGGCATGTACATCGGGGACACCGACGACGGTACCGGCCTTCACCACATGGTCTTTGAAGTCGTGGACAACTCCATTGACGAAGCCCTGGCAGGGTACTGCTCCCAGGTTTCCGTCACCGTCCATGCGGATGATTCGATAACAGTGGCCGACAACGGCCGCGGCATTCCGGTGGACATGCACCCCGAAGAGGGCCGTTCGGCGGCGGAAGTCATCATGACCGTGTTGCATGCCGGCGGAAAATTCGACGACAACAGCTACAAGGTTTCGGGTGGCCTGCACGGGGTCGGCATTTCCGTGGTCAATGCCTTGTCCGAAACCCTGCTCCTGCGAATCAATCGCGACGGCAAGCTGCACGAACAGGAGTACCACCTGGGCGAACCGGTCAAGCCGCTGACCGTGATCGGCGAGGCGGATGGAACCGGCACGGAAATCCGCTTCAAGCCAAGCACGGCGATCTTCAGCAACACCGAATACCACTACGACATTCTCGCCAAGCGATTGCGCGAGCTGTCCTTCCTGAATTCCGGGGTGCGCATCCATCTCACCGACGAGCGCAGCGAAAAGGAGGACGTGTTCGAATACCAGGGCGGCATACGCGCCTTTGTCGAGCACCTGAACCGCAACAAGACGCCGCTTCATGAAAATGTCTTTTATTTTCAAATAGATAGGGATTCCATTACAGTAGAGGTCGCCCTCCAGTGGAACGACTCCTACCAGGAAAACGTCTTCTGCTTCACCAACAACATTCCCCAGCGCGACGGCGGAACTCACCTTGCCGGGTTTCGCGCCGCCCTGACGCGCACGCTGAACAACTACATGGAATCCGCGGGCCTTCTGAAGCGCGAGAAGATCGCGATGGCCGGCGATGACGTGCGCGAAGGACTTACGGCCGTGGTCTCGGTGAAGGTCCCGGATCCGAAATTCTCCTCGCAGACCAAGGACAAGCTGGTCAGCAGCGAAGTGAAGGGCGTGGTCGAATCCGTGATGGCGGAGAAGCTGAACGACTACCTGCTGGAGTTCCCGCAGGAAGCCAAGGCGATCTGCGGCAAGGTCATAGACGCCGCGCGTGCGCGCGAAGCCGCGCGCAAGGCCCGCGAAATGACCCGCCGCAAGGGCGCGCTGGATATCGCCGGCCTGCCGGGCAAGCTCGCCGATTGCCAGGAACGCGATCCCGCCCTGTCGGAAATCTTCATCGTCGAGGGTGACTCCGCCGGCGGCTCCGCAAAGCAGGGGCGTGATCGCAAGTACCAGGCGATCCTGCCGCTCAAGGGCAAGATCCTGAACGTCGAAAAGGCGCGCTTCGACAAGATGCTGTCGTCGGCGGAAGTCGGCACGCTCATCACCGCGCTCGGTACCGGCATCGGCAAGGACGAGTTTGATCCGGACAAGCTGCGTTATCACCGAATCATCATCATGACCGACGCGGATGTCGACGGCTCGCACATCCGCACGCTCCTGCTGACATTCTTCTATCGTCAGATGCCCGAGCTGATCGAGCGCGGCCACGTCTACATCGCGCAGCCGCCGCTCTACAAGGTGAAGAAGGGCAAGCAGGAGCACTACGTGAAGGACGACGTGGAGCTCGAGCGCTACGTGCTGCAGCTCGCGCTCGACGGCGCCCGGCTGCACGCGAACCCGGACGCGCCGCCGATCGAAGGCCAGGCGCTCGAGCGCCTGGCCCGCGAGTACTCGGCGCTGATGCAGCGGCTCGACCGGCGCAACCGCCTGTTCCCCCGGGTGATCACCGAGCGGCTCGTCGACCTGCCGACGGTGGATCCGGCCACGCTCGCCGACGAGGCGGCGATGCAGCAGTGGAGTGAAGACTTACAAACGGCACTGGGCACGATCGGCGGGGATACGCCGCGGGTCACGCTGGAATTCGACGCCGAGCATCAGGTGCACGTGCCGGTGGTTCAGCTCCGCGTGCGCGGAATCACCGAGCAGGTCAGGCTCTCCTACGCGTTCTTCCTCGGCACCGAGTACAAGGCCATCGCCGCGCTCGGCGAGCAGGTCGGCGATCTGCTCGAGGAAGGCGCCTACGCGGCACGCGGCGACAAGCGCCAGCCGGTCGGTACCTTCGGGCAGGCGCTCGCGTGGTTCATCAGCGAAGCGCAGCGCGGGCTCGAGGTGCAGCGCTACAAGGGCCTCGGCGAGATGAATCCCGAGCAGCTCTGGCAGACCACGATGGATCCCGCGGTGCGGCGCATGCTGCAGGTCACGGTGGACGACGCGATCGCGGCGGATCAGATGTTCACCACGCTGATGGGCGATCAGGTGGAGCCGCGCCGGGAGTTCATCGAGTCGAACGCGCTGCAGGTGGTCAATCTGGACGTCTGAGCGACCCGGCGGCGGCACCGCTGGGCAGCGCGGCCGGCGGTTCCGCCACGGCCGCGCGTCCGGGCAACTCGCGCATCAACGCCGCGAACCGCTCCGCGATCAGCGCCTGGATCTCCTTGCTGGAGAGCCCGGCCGTCTCGATCGGCGCATCGATCAGCAGCGTGACCTCACCGGGGTACTTCAGGAACCGGTGCGCGGGCCAGAACGAGCCCGCGTCGTGGGCGATCAGCAGCACCGGCGCGCCCGTCGCGGCAGCGAGCGCCGCGCCGCCCGGCTGAAACCGGCCGAGCTGCCCGGCCGGCATCCGCGTACCTTCCGGGAACAGCACGACCCAGATCCCCTGCTCGAGGCGCGCGCGGCCTTCGTCGATCAGCGTGCGCAGTGCCTTGCGCTGCCGGCGCCGGTCGATCGCGATCGGCCGCAACGTGCGGTACGCCCAGCCGAAGAACGGAATGTGCAGCAATTCCCGCTTGATCAGCGTCGCCTGGGGCGCGAAGAGCTGCTGCAGAAACAAGGTCTCCCACGTACTCTCGTGCCGGCAGAGCACGATGCAGGGCCGCTCCGGCACGTTCTCGCGGCCGAGCACGCGGACCCTTACGCCGCAGGTGACCCGCAGCCAGAACAGGCAGAACCACGTCCAGCAGCCGATGATCAGCCGGAAGCGCAGCCGGTACGGGAACAGCCATCCGAGGAGCGTGCCGAGCGTCCCCCAGACGATCGTCGCGAGCGAGTAGCCCGCATAGAACAGCGCCGCGCGCACGCTCAGCATCGCTCCTCCGCGACCAGTCGGCGGGCCACCGCCGCGAGATCCTCTTCGACCCAGTCGACGCCGAGTGCCCGGGCCTCGGCCTCGGCGGCGCGCCCGCGGCCGCAGAGCACCAGCGCCGATCGGCAGCCGGCCGCGCGGGCCGCCTCCACGTCGCGCACGTCGTCACCGACGAACAGCGTCTCGTCCGGGCCCACCCCGAGGGCCTGCATCGACTCGAGCAGCATGCCCGGGCGCGGCTTCCGGCAGGGACAGTCCTCCTCCGGCCGGTGCGGGCAGTAGCGCAGCCCGTCGAGGCGCACGCCGAGCTCCGCCAGGCGCTCGGCGAGGCGGCGGTGAATGCGCTCGAGCGCGGCGGGTGCGACGATGCCGCGGCCGATTCCGGACTGGTTGGTGCAGACGGCGACCAGGAAACCGCTCTGCTTCAGCGCAGCGATCGCTTCGAGCGCGCCCGGCAGCGGTACCCACTCGTCCACGTCCTTGATGTAGTCCGGTGAGTCGGCGTTGATCACGCCGTCCCGGTCCAGGAGGATCAATCTGGTCATCCCGCCTCGGGCAGGTACAATCGCCGGCGCAATCTACGGTATCGACGGTGGCTGGTCAAAACGGCAGAGCGGCGCCCGAGCGGTGCGCCTGGTGCGGTGAGGATCCGCTCTACGTCGCCTATCACGACGAGGAGTGGGGCGTGCCGGTGGCCGACCCGCGGGCGCTGTTCGAGCGCCTGATGCTCGAGGGCATGCAGGCGGGGCTGTCCTGGTACACGGTGCTGAAGAAGCGCCCGCACATGCGCCGGCGGTTCTTCGACTTCGACCCGGAGAGGCTCGCGCGCAGCGGCCCCCGCCGGATCGAAGCCTGGCTCAAGGACCCGGGCCTGATCCGGCACCGCGGCAAGCTCGAGGGGCTGATCGCCAATGCCCGCGCGTACCTCGACCAGGGCGACTCCTTCGCCGAGCTCATCTGGTCGTTCGTCGACGGCGCGCCCAAGCAGAACCGTTGGGAATCGATGCGCCGGGTTCCCGCCGAGACTCCAGAGTCACAAGCGATGTCACGGACGCTCAAGAAGGCGGGCTTCCGTTTCGTGGGGCCGACCACCTGCTATGCGTTCATGCAGAGCGCCGGTCTCGTCAACGACCACCTGCTCACCTGTCATCGGCACGCCGAGTGCCGGCGCCTCGGCGATACGTGGCGTCTCTGAAGGCGGCTCTGGTCCGCGCCGCGATCGGCGCGTCGGGTGCTTTGTCACTGGAGAATCAGCGCCGGATCGGCCGGCGTCTCGGCCGCCTCGCGTGGCGGCTCGATCTCGAGCCGGCGCGGATCACCCGCATCAACCTCGCCGCCTGCTTTCCCGAGCTCGCCGAGCGCGACCGGCGAGCGCTCGCGCGGGCGAGCCTCGAGCACACCGGGATGCTCGCGACGGAGCTCGGCGCGGTGTTCCGCTGGCCGCGCGAGCGCTGGGAGGCGCTCGTGGTCTCGGTGCGCGGCGAGGAGCTGATCGAAGGCGCCCAGGCGGCGGGACGGGGCGTGCTGATCCTGATACCGCACTTCGGCAACTGGGAGTTCCTGGCGCTGGCGCTCGGACGGTACCGCCCGACGGCGCTGTACGATCCGCCGCGGATCCCGGGCCTCGAGCGGCCGCTGCGGGCGGCACGCGACCGGGCCGGCGCGAAGCTGCTGCCGATTGGCGCCGGCGGCCTGCGCGGCTTCTATCGGGCGCTCGCGGCCGGTGAGATGGTCGCATTGCTTCCCGATCAGGTGCCCGAGCGGCACGCGGGCGTCTACGCGGACTTCTTCGGCCGCCCGGCGCTGACGATGACGTTCGTGCACCGCCTGCTGCAGCGGGCCGACCCGGTGGTGCTGCTCGGCTCCGCGATGCGCTGCCCGGGCGGCTTCGCGGTGGGGTACACCGACCTCGGCCGGGCGCTCCACGGGCCCGACCCCGCCGCGTCCGCGCGCGCGATGAACCGCGCGATCGAGGCGCTGGTGCGGCGCGATCCGGCGCAGTACCAATGGGAGTACAAGCGCTTCAAGCGTCCGCCGCCGGGCACGCCCGACCCGTATCGCCGCGCCTGAATCAGCGCCGCCAGAACGCGGGCGTCAGCAGCACCAGCAGCGTGAAGATCTCGAGGCGCCCGAGCAGCATCGCCGAGATCAGCAGCCACTTCGCGGCGGTCGGCAGCTCGGCGTAGTCCTGCGCCACCTCGCCGAGCGCGGGGCCCAGATTGTTCAGGCACGCGGCGACGGCCGAGAACGCGGAATAGAAGTCGAGCTCGGTGATCAGCATGACCAGCGACACCATCGACAGGAACGTGATCACGTAGACGGCGAAGAACCCCCAGACCGAGTCCACGACCCGGTCGGGCACGCGGTGGCGCCCGAGCTTGATGGTGAACACGCCGTCCGGGTGGATCAGTCGGCGGATCTCCCGCATCCCCTGCAGATAGATCAGCAGCACCCGGACGATCTTGATGCCGCCGGCGGTTGAACCGGCACAGCCGCCGGCGAACGCGGCGAACATCAGCACCACCGGAGCGGCGGACGGCCAGAGGTTGAAATCGCTGGTCGTGAAGCCGGTGGTGGTCGCGATGGAAACCGCCTGGAAGATGCCGTCGCGCCACGGGGTCGCGGTCGACGCCGGATTGCCGAGCAGGATCAGGCAGACGATCGTCGCGACGCCGCTGAGCACGAGCAGATACAGCCGCACTTCCCAATCGCGCCAGTACAGCAGCGGGTTCAGCCGGGTCAGCGCGAAGAAGTGCAGGCTGAAGTTGATGCCGGCGAGCACCATGAAGACGACCGCGACGGCTTCCACCGCAGGGTTCGCGAAGTAGCCGATGCTCGCGTCGTGGGTCGAGAAGCCGCCGATCGCGACGGTGGAGAAGCTGTGGCAGACCGCATCGAACAGCGGCATCCCGGCCGCCCAGTACGAAAGCGCGCAGGCGACGGTAATGCCGACGTACAGGTACCAGAGCGCCTTCGCGGTCTCGGTGATCCGGGGGGTCAGCTTGTTGTCCTTCAGCGGACCGGGAAACTCGGCGCGGTAGAGCTGCATGCCGCCGATGCCGAGCATCGGCAGGATCGCCACGGCCAGCACGATGATGCCCATGCCGCCGAGCCACTGCAGGAGCTGACGATAGAACAGGATGGAACGCGGCAGCTCGTCGAGACCCGAGATCACCGTGGCACCGGTTGTCGTGAGCCCTGACAAAGATTCGAACGCAGCATCGGTGAAGCCGCCGGGCACCGCGTCGCTCAGATACAGCGGGATCGCACCGAACAGCCCGAGGCCGCTGTAGAACAGCACGGTGATCAGAAAGCCGTCCCCGCTGCGCAGCTCCCGACGATCGCGCGCGGCGAGAAACAGCGCGGCGCCGGACGCGAGCGTGATCCCGAACGCGGTGGCGAACGTGCCGACGGTATCCTCGCCGTAGAGGAGGGCGATCAGCACCGGGATCAGCAGCACCAGGCTGAACAGCGTCAGCAGGATGCCGGTGACGCGCAGTATGACGATCAGGTGCATCGGCTGCCCGGCTGCGCCCTAGAAGAAGGTGATGCCGACCTGGAACAACCGCTCGACGGCGGCGACCTGACGCTTGTCGACCAGGAACAGGATCACGTGATCACCCGATTCCACGACCACGTCGTCGTGCGCGATCAGCACCTTGTCACCGCGGGCGATCGCGCCGATGGTGGCGCCCGGCGGCAGCTTGATCTCGCCGACGGTCCGGCCCACCACCTTCGAGGTGCGCGAGTCGCCGTGTGCCACCGCTTCGATCGCTTCGGCGGCGCCGCGCCGCAGGCTGTGCACCTTGGCGACGTCGGCCCGGCGCACGTGGGTCAACAGCGAGCTGGTGGTGGCCTGCTGCGGCGAGATCGCGATCTCGATCTGCCCGCCCTGGACCAGGTCGACGTACGCCGGCTTGCCGATCAGCGTGATCACCTGCCGCGCGCCCAGGCGCTTCGCCAGCAGCGACGACATGATGTTCACCTCGTCGTCGTTGGTCACCGCGCAGAACACGTCGCACTGCTCGATGTTCTCTTCGAGCAGCCGCTCGCGGTCGGTGGCGTCCATGTTGAGCACGACGCTGTGCGTGAGGAACTCGGCGAGGTCGTTGCACCGCGCCCGGTTGTACTCGAGCACCTTCACCGAGAAGCGCCGCTCGATCGCGCGGGCGAGACGCAGGCCGATGTTGCCGCCGCCGGCGATCATCACGCGCCGGTACGGCCGTTCGACGCGGCGCAGCTCCGCCATCACCGTGTTGATGTGTTCCCGGGCGGCGATGAAGAACACTTCGTCGTCGGCCTCGATCACGGTGTTGCCCTTCGGGATGATCGGCCGGTCGCGGCGGTAGATCGCGGCGACGCGGGTGTCGGCCCGGCGCATGTGCGAGCGCAGGTAGCGCAGCTCCTGCCCGACCAGCGGGCCGCCGTAGTAGGCCTTCACCGCGACGAGCTGGATGCGGCCGCCGGCGAAATCGAGCACCTGCAGCGCGCCCGGGTGCTCGAGGAGCTGGCGGATGTAGTCCGTCACCGCCTGCTCGGGGTTGATCAGCACGTCGATCGGCATGTGCTCGCCGGTGAAGAAGCCCTCGCGGTCGAGGTACGAGGCCGCGCGGATCCGGGCGATCTTGGTCGGCGTCTTGAACAGCGAGTAGCAGACCTGGCAGGCGACCATGTTCACCTCGTCGCTCGAGGTGACCGCGATCAGCATGTCGGCATCGTCGGCGCCGGCCCGGCGCAGCACGTCGGGATGCGAGCCCCACCCGGCCACCGTCTGGATGTCGAGCTTGTTCCGGAGCTCCTCCAGCACCGTCGGGTTGGAGTCCACCAGCGTGACGTCGAACCCCTCGTTGGCGAGATGCTCGGCCAGCGTTCCGCCGACCTGGCCGGCGCCGAGGATCAGAATCTTCATCGCGCCGCCTTGCTCATGCGTGAGAAGTAGAAGCCGTCCGTGTCCGGGTCCGTCGGCAGGAGCTGCCAGCCTTCGCCGGTGGCACGGCCGGTGGCGAGCCGCAACGGGCACGCGAGCACGTCGCGCCGGTGGCGCCGGAAGCGCGCGATGACTTCATCGTTCTCCGCGGGCAGGATCGAACAGGTGCAGTAGACAAGGGTACCGCCGGGCTCCAGCACCTGCCACAACGCGTCCAGCAGGCGTTGCTGCCGCTCCACGAATTCCGGCAGATCTTCCGGGCGCCGCAGCAGCTTGATGTCCGGATGCCGCCGCAGCGTGCCGGTGCCCGAGCACGGCGCGTCGAGCAGGATCCAGCGGTAGGGCTCGCCGTCCCACCAATCGAGCTCTGTCGCATCGGCGGCGATCGCGGTGAAGCTCCGGTGACCGAGCCGCTCGGCCTCGCGGCCGAGCTGCGCGAGCCGCGCCTCGCTGCGGTCGAGCGCGGTTACTCGTGCACCCGGGTAACGCTCGATCAGGTGAAAGAGCTTCCCGCCCGGTGCCGCGCACGCGTCGAGCACCCGTTCGCCGGCGCGCGGTTCGAGCAGCTGCACCGCGAGCTGCGCGCCGGCGTCCTGAACGGCGACGTGCCCCTCCGGATAGCCGGGCAGCGTCTGCATCGGGCGCGGTGCGTCCAGCACCAGCGTCTCGGGACCGAACCCGCCCGGGCCGGTGCCGGCGTGCGGGGCGCGCCAGCCGATGCCGGCCGCATCGAGCCGGGTGCGGTAGTCGGCCGGCGCGCAGCGGGCCACGTTGACCCTGAGGGCCATCGGCGCCCGGGCGTTGTTCGCCTGCATCAGCACGTCGGCGTCCGGATACGCGGTGCGCAGCGCCCGTTCGAGCCATTCGGGATGCTCGCTCGGCGGCTCGGCACCGGGCGCCGCGGCGTCGGCCGACGCGGCGCGTCGCAGCACCGCGTTCACGAGCTTCGCGGCCCAGGGCTTGCCGAAGGTCGTGCACGCCGCGACGGTCTCGAAGATCGCGGCGTGATCCGGAATCCGCGTGAAACGGAGCTGATAGACGCCGATCAGCATCAGCAGCCAGACGTCCCTGTCCTTCGGCTTCATCGGCCGGTGCAGGAGCCCGGCGACCTCGCGCTCGAGGGAGAAGAAGTGCCGCAGGCACCCGAGCAGCAGCTCCTGGGTGAGCGGGCTCGCCGGCTCGCGGGCGAGCACCTGATCGGTGGTGCGGCGCTCCACCACCACCGCGTGCAGCAGCCGCGCGGCGTGCGCGCGCTCGTTCGCGGCCGGCGAGGCGCTCGCGCGGGTCACGAGGCGGATGGCGCCGCGCCGGGCGCCTCGAGCACGGTGCCGGGCGCCACCAGCTCGCGGTAGCCGTTCAGCAGGTCGGCGGCGTCGAGCGGACGGCCCTTGCCGACGTTCAGACGCACGCGCGTCAGCACCAGCTCGTCCGCCGCGCAGGCCACGCGCACGCCGGACGCATCGGCGCCGACGATCGTACCCGGGCGCGCGCCCGAGGACGACGCGGCGGCGACCCGGGCCTCCAGCACGCTGATCTGCACGTCGCCGAGGGTGGTGAACGCCGGCAGCCGCCCGCACAACGCCCGCACCTGCCGTTCCAGCTCCGCGGCCGGGCGGTGCCAGTCGAGCCGCGCATCGGCGCGGGTGAGCTTGGGCGCGTAGGTGGCCAGCTCCTCCCGTTGCGGGACCGGCGTGAGCTCGTCGAGCCGCGCGAGACAGTCGAGCAGTGCGGCCGCACCGAGCCGGGCGAGCTCGGCTTCGAGCTCCGGCCCGGTGGTGTGCGGCCCGATCGGGCAGCGGCGGGTCGTGTAGACCGGCCCGGTATCGAGGCCCCGTTCCATGCGCATGATGCTGACGCCGGTCTCCGTGTCGCCGGCCATGATCGCGCGCTCCACCGGTGCCGCGCCGCGCCAGCGCGGCAGCAGCGACGCGTGCACGTTGATGCAGCCGAGCCTCGGCGCCGCCAGCACCGCCGGCGGCAGGATCAGCCCGTAGGCCGCGACCACCAGCACATCGAGGGCGAGTGCAGCGACCTCGGCGGCGGGCTCGGGACCGCGCAGCGTCTCCGGCTGCCGCACGGGCAGGTCGTGGGCCTGCGCGAGTACCTTGACCGGCGGCGGCAACGGCCGGCGCCCGCGGCGTCCGGGACGGTCGGGTTGGGTGTAGACCACCAGCGGCCGGTGGCCGGCCTCGAGCAGCGCCGCCAGGATCGTCGCGGCGAACGCCGGCGTGCCGGCGAAACCGAGCCGCGGCGGGCCGCTCGACGGGGTCGGGGACACGGACGCGGGCTCAGGCCCGCAGCCGCTGCTGTTTCTCGAGCTTCCGGCGGATGCGGGTGCGTTTCAGGTTCGACAGGTAGTCGACGAACAGCTTGCCCTCGAGGTGATCGCACTCGTGCTGGATGCAGACCGCGAGCAGCCCCTCGGCCTCGAGCGTGAACGGCTGGCCGTCCCGATCGAGCGCCTGCACGCGGATCCGCTCCGCCCGGGTCACCGGCTCGTAGAACCCCGGCACGGACAGGCAACCCTCCTCGGTCTCGATCGAGCCGCCGAGCAGCTCCAGCTCGGGGTTGATGAAAGCGTGCGGATCGTCGCGGTTTTCCGAGACGTCGACGACGATGATGCGCCGGTGCACGTTCACCTGGGTCGCCGCGAGGCCGATCCCGGGGGCGTCGTACATGGTCTCCAGCATGTCGTCGATCAGCTTGCGCACGGCGTCGTCCACCGCCTCGACCGGCTCGGCGCGGGTCCGGAGGCGCGGGTCGGGGAATTCCAGGATGTCGAGAATGGCCATGTCGTCGTCGAAATCCGCTGCTTCAGCAGTCCTGACGGGACGCAGATGTCTGCGCGGTCGCGCAGAAGGGTCTGCTGGTGGCGCTCGAAGTCAGGCTGCTAAGATTGTGAAGATCATAACTTTTCGAGCGAGCGTAGGGGCGTATGGTAACCCACGCGCCCACTGCGGGCGTAGGCCCGGCGTTCGGCAACCGGCCGTACCGGTGCGCCCGGATTAGACCGCCGGAGCGAGGGATCGCTCCCTCGACGTGGGTTTGGCCCGGCAAGGTGCGGTGACCCATCTATGCTTCGAGGAGCGGGTGCACCGGAGCGACCAGGAAATGAAAAGGATGAACAACAAAGGTACCGTTCGCCACGCGCTGCTGGCGCTGCTGCTCTGCGTGGCCGTCTCCGGCACCGCGGCTACCGGTGATCTGTCCCAGTACCTGCGGGAAGACCATCCGGACGTCTACGTGGTGCAGAAAGGTGACACCCTGTGGGACATCAGCGGCCGGTTCCTCGAGCGTCCCTGGCTGTGGCCGGAGCTGTGGCGGGTCAACCCGCAGATCGAGAATCCGCACCTGATCTACCCCGGCGACCGGATCTCGCTGGTGTGGGTCGACGGCCGGCCGCAGCTCACCCTCGAGCGCGGCGAGGCGGGCCGCACCTACCGGATGACGCCGTCCGACACCGAGAAGCTGAGTCCGCAGGTGCGGGCGACGCCGCTGGAATCGGCGATCCCGGCGATCCGGCTCGATGCGATCCAGGGCTTCCTGGTGCAGAACCGCGTGGTGGAGCCGGGTGTGCTCGACGCGGCACCGTACGTGATCCAGGGTGAGAGCGAGCGCATCGTCGTCGGTGCCGGCGACCGCGTCTACGTGCGCGGCACGCTGGAAGACAGCGAGAGCTTCAGCATCGTCCGCAAGGGGCCGCTGTACGTGGACCCGAACACCGGCGAGGTGCTCGGCCAGGAAGCGACCTTCATCGGCCTCGGCCACGCGGTGGCCCAGCACGACGACATCGCGACGCTGCGGGTGGAGAGCTCGCGCGAAGAGGTGCAGATAGCCGACCGGATACTGCCCACCGAGGAGCGGCGCCTCGACTCCACGTACTTCCCGAGCGCGCCCGCCGAGACCATCGACGGCCAGATCATCTCGGTGTTCGGCGGCGTGACCCAGGTCGGCCAGTTCGACGTCGTGGTGATCAACCGCGGCGAGCGCGAAGGCCTCGAGCCGGGCAACGTGCTCGCGATCTACAAGCGCGGCGCGCTGGCCCGCGACCGGGTCGCGAACGAAGTGGTGCGTCTGCCGAGCGAGCGCGCCGGTCTCGCGATGGTGTTCCGCTCGTTCGACAAACTGTCGTACGCGCTGGTGCTCGAGAGCGAGCGGCCGCTGGAAGTCCTCGACCAGGTGCGCAATCCCTGATCCCGGCTGACCGCCGACGCGCGGCGCGGGCGAACGCGCACGCGTCGGCCGGTTTGCCTCCGGCAGTCGGCCGCGGCTTCCCACGGCTATTCTGGGGTCATTTGCCCCGGCGCGTTGACCGATCCCGACGAAATCTTCCACCTCGCGGCGCTGATCCACAGCCTCGGCCGCCGCGCCGCGGCCCGATCCGTTGCGGCCGAGGGCTCCGCACGTGCCGCCTGGCGCCGGGTCCAGGAGCGGCGGGCCGACCCCGAAGCGCTGCGGCGTCAGTGCGAGGCGCAGCGGATCCGCGTGCTGCCGCTCGAGGATCCGGATTATCCGGAGCTGCTGCGCCAGATTCCGGATCCGCCGCTGCTCCTGTACGCGCGCGGCGAGCCGGCCGTGCTGCGGCGTCCGGCCGTGGCGGTGGTCGGCGCCCGCCGTTCGACCGCCACGGGCATCGAAGTGGCGGGTGCGCTCGCGGGCGCGCTGGCCGAGCGCGGGCTCTGCATCGTCAGTGGTCTCGCGCGGGGGATCGACGCGGCGGCGCATCGGGCGGCACTGTCCGCGGGTGCTACCGCGGCGGTGCTCGGCTGCGGCCTCGCCCGCTGCTATCCGATCGCGAACCGGGGACTGATGCGCGCGATCGAGGCCGGGGGCGGACTGCTGCTGAGCGAGCATCCGCCGTGGCAGGGCGCGCGGCGCCACCACTTCCCGGAACGTAACCGGATCATCAGTGGGCTGTGCCTTGCCGTCGTGGTGGTGGAAGCCGGCGAGCACAGCGGCTCGCTGATCACCGCGCGGCTCGCGGCGGAGCAGGGCCGCGAGGTGGGGGCCGTGCCGGGCCCGGTCACCAGTCCGAGCAGCCGGGGCTGCCACCGGCTGCTGAAACAGGGCGCGTTCCTGGTGGAGCACGCGGGCGACGTGCTCGAGGCGCTCGGTATCGCCGAGCCGGAGCGGCCCGCCGCGGGTGAGGGCGGTGCGCCGCCGGTCCCCGCGGACCCGGAGCTCGCGCGGGTGCTCGACGCGGTGGAGGGTACGCTGACCACGCTCGATCGGATCGTCGCCGCGACGCGCCTGCGCGCGGAACAGGCCGCCGCCGCGCTCGTCGAGCTGGAGCTGGCCGGGTTTGTCCGCCAGGTACCGGGCGGGTATATTCGGCGCCCTCTTCCTCCCCTCGAACCGTCCCGCTGAAAGGAGCATGCGCCGATGTCATTCGTGGCCATCCTGATGGGTTCCGAGTCCGACTGGCCGGTGATGCAGGCGACCGCGGAGACGCTGGCCCGGCTCGAGATCGACCACGAGGTCCGGATCACGTCCGCGCACCGTACGCCGCAGGCCACCGCCGAATACGTGGCCGACGCGGTCGGCCGCGGCTGCGCCGTGTTCGTCTGCGGCGCCGGCATGGCGGCGCATCTGGCCGGCGCGGTGGCGGCCCAGACGGTGCGGCCGGTGATCGGCGTGCCGATCGACAGCGGACCGCTCGCGGGCTTCGATGCGCTCCTGTCCACCGTGCAGATGCCGGGCGGCATTCCGGTCGCGACGGTGGCGGTGGGCAAGGCCGGTGCGCGCAATGCCGGCTACCTGGCCGCGCAGATGCTGGCACTGGCCGATCCGGCCATCGCGGAGCGCCTGGAAGCGGATCGGGCCGGCAACCGCGACAACGTGCAGAGCCAGAATCAGCGCCTGCAGACCGAGCTGAAGAAGAAGAAGTGAATGCGTGGCACCTGCGCCTGGCGGTCGACACGCTGCGCCGCGGCGGCCTGGTGCTGCACGCGACCGAAGGCGTTTGGGGTTTCGCTTGCGACCCGTTCGATGCGTGCGCGGTGGAGCGGCTGCTCGCGCTCAAAGGGCGGGATCCCGCCCGGGGGCTGATCGTGATCGGGGCCCACAGCGCGGATTTCGCGCCGGAGCTCGACGCGCTCGATCCCGGCGAACGCGCCGAGGTGGAAGCGAGCTGGCCCGGCCCGGTGACCTGGGTGCTGCCGAACCGTCGCTTTCCGTGCTGGATCACCGGCGGGCGGCCGACGGTGGCCGTGCGCGTGCCGGGGCATCCGCAGGCGCGCGCGCTGTGCCGAGCGTTCGGCGCGCCGCTCGTTTCCACGTCGGCGAACGTGAGCGGCCGCGTGCCGGCGCGGCGGCGCCTGCAGGCGGTGGCGCTGCGCACCGCGCTCGCCGCGCCGGATGCGGCGGATTGCTACCTGCTGCCGGGCGAAACGCAGGGGCGTCGCGGCCCGAGCGAGATCCGCACCCTCGCCGGCGCGCGCCTGCGGAGCGCATCGTGACCGATCGCTACGCGGTGATCGGGCATCCGGTGGCGCATTCGCTGTCGCCGCGGATCCATGCCGCGTTCGCGGCGGCGACCCGCCAGGACCTGTGCTACGAGCTGCTGCCGGCGCCGCCCGACGCCTTCGCCGCCACCGCCGCCGCGTTCTTCGCGGCGGGCGGCGCCGGCCTCAACGTGACGGTGCCGTTCAAGGAGGAAGCGGCCGGCTGGGTCGACGAGCTCGACGGCGCGGCGCGGCAGGCCGGCGCGGTCAACACCATCGTCCGCCGCGGCACGCGCTTCGCGGGCTACAACACCGACGGCCCGGGGCTCGTGCAGGACCTGACCGCCAACTGCGGCGTCGCGTTGACCGGAGCGCGCGTGCTGCTGGTCGGCGCCGGCGGCGCGGCGCGCGGTGTGGTGGGGCCGCTCCTGGCCGAGCGGCCCGAGCGGCTGGTGATCGCGAACCGCACCGCCGAGCGCGCGCGTGCGCTCGCCGAGGCGGCCCGGCCGTCGAGCCGCGGCAGCGCGCTCGAAGGCGGCGGTTTCGATTCGCTCGGCGGCGCGTTCGACCTGATCGTCAATGCGACCAGCGCGGGCCTCGACGGCGACGTTCCCCCGATCCCTGCTGCGCTGGTCCGTGGAGCGGTCTGTTACGACATGCTGTACGACCGCTCCGGCCGCGCCGCCGAGACCGCGTTCTGCCGCTGGGCCGCCGCGGCCGGCGCGGCGCGCACGCTGGACGGGCTCGGCATGCTCGTCGAGCAGGCGGCGCTCGCGTTCGAGTTGTGGCGGGACGTCAGGCCCGCGACCGGGCCGGTGCTGGAGTGGCTGCGCCGCGGTGCAGACGGAGGTGTGCGTGCCTGACAAGCGAACTCTGCGGCGCTTCATCGCCGGGGCGGTCTGCCCCGAGTGCCGGGCGCTGGACCGCATCGTGGTCGAGGAGCAGGACGGTGAGCGGCGCCGGCGCTGCGTGAGCTGCGGCTTCACCGACACCATCACGTCCGCCGCCGCGGCCGCTCCGCCGACGCGCTTCACGCGCCGGGCGGAGGCAGCGGACGAACCGCCGCCCACCCCGGTGAAGATCCTCGATCCCCGCCGCGATCGCTGATTCGGCCGGCGGCGCGGAAAGCCGCCGAAAGAGGTACCTCGCGGTTGTCTTATGGAAGCGCGCTGATATAATTGCGCGCGCAAAAATCCGAGCCGGCGTTCCGCCGGCGAGCTAATGCGGCTACGCTGGGTCAGTCCTCGCTGGTCCGGCAGTGCCCTGATCGACGTACCTGATCGAGAAGCGGATCAGCTAGAGGAGATCACGGACACTGGAGTGCGCGGCCGCGACGGCGGATTCTCGAGGGGTTTCCCCGTCGAGAGACAGCAGTGAAACCACCTCGAGCCTGTACGCCAGGTGGGCGCCCGCACGACTCTTCGCCAGCGACGATCACTGCAAGAGCGTGAAACACGGCATTCGTTGCCGGGGGGTTTCGCTTGCAGCAACGCGGCATCGACGGGTCGCGGTGCGCGCGCGCGGACGGCTCGGACGGACAGGCGGCGGGTAGTGGACGAAGGTGCAGCAGTGAAGATGACGAAGCAGTGGACGGCAGGCGGGGGGTTGGCCGGAGCGGCGGCGATGCTGCTGTCGGCGTCGGCGAGAGCGGACGCGCTCAACATGCCGGTGGGGGTCTCGGAGACCAGCCGCATCGTCTACGACCTGCACATGCTGATTCTGTGGATCTGCGTCGTCATCGGCATCGGCGTATTCGGCGTGATCCTCTGGTCCATCATCCATCACCGCAAGTCCGCCGGCCATCAGCCCGCCAGCTTCCACGAAAACACCCGGCTCGAGATCGTCTGGACGCTGATCCCGGTGCTCATCCTGATCGGGATGGCCTGGCCGGCCACCACCACGCTGATCGACATGTACGACACCGGCGGCGAGGACATGACCGTGGAGGTACGCGGTTATCAGTGGCGCTGGCAGTACAAATACCTCGACGAAGATCTGAACAGTCAGTTCAGCTTCTTCAGCAATCTCGCGACCCCGGCCGAGGAAATCCAGGGGCAGGCCGCCAAGGGCCAGTACTACCTGCTCGAGGTCGACAACCCGCTGCGCATCCCGGTCGACCGCAAGGTGCGTTTCCTGCTGACCGCGGAAGACGTGATCCACGCGTGGTGGGTGCCCGACTTCGGGATGAAGAAGGACGCGATCCCCGGGATGCTGAACGAGATGTGGACCCGGGTCGACGAGCCCGGCATCTACCGCGGACAGTGCGCGGAGCTCTGCGGCAAGGATCACGCGTTCATGCCGGTGGTGGTGCAGGCGATGCCGCAGGAGGAGTTCGACGCCTGGTACGCGGAGCAGCTCCAGGCGGCGAAGGCGCGGGAGGAGGCGCTGTCGAAGACGTTCACCGAGCAGGAGCTGATGGCGGAAGGTCAGAAGGTCTACAACTCCTTCTGCTCGTCCTGCCACCAGCCCAACGGTCAGGGCATGCCTCCGGTGTTCCCGGCCATCGCGGGCAGCCCGGTCGCCACCGGTCCGAAGGAAGACCACATCGACATCGTGCTGAACGGCGTGCCCGGCACCGCGATGCAGGCCTTCGGCAGGCAGCTCGACGCGGCGCAGATCGCGGCGGTGGTTCACTACGAGCGCCACGCGTTCGGCAACAACACCGGCGATACCACGCAGCCCGCCGACGTGGTCGCCCGCCAGCAGGCGCAGCAGTAAGCAGCACAGAACAGGAAATCCGGCATGAGCGAAGTTGTTGTAACGCACCACGACGAGCATCACGACCACGGGCCGGCGAAAGGCCTCGCTCGCTGGCTGTTCACGACCAACCACAAGGACATCGGCACGCTGTATCTCTGGTTCAGCTTCATCATGCTGCTGGTCGGCGGCGTGCTGGCGCTGGTGATCCGTACCGAGCTGTTCCAGCCGGGCCTGCAGTTCGTGACCCCCGAGTTCTTCAATCAGATGACCACGATGCACGGGCTCATCATGATTTTCGGGGCGATCATGCCGGCGTTCGTGGGGCTCGCGAACTGGATGGTGCCGATGATGATCGGTGCGCCGGACATGGCTCTGCCGCGGCTGAACAATCTGTCGTTCTGGCTCGTGGCGCTGGCGATGACGATGCTCGTCTCCACGCTGTTCATGGAAGGCGGCGGTCCGAACTTCGGCTGGACGGCCTATCCGCCGCTCTCCACCACCTACGGACCGGACTCGACGACCTTCTTCATCTTCTCGGTCCACCTGGCCGGCGCGTCGTCGATCCTCGGCGCGATCAACATCATCGCGACGATCCTGAACATGCGCGCGCCCGGCATGACGCTGATGAAGCTGCCGATGTTCGTCTGGGGGTGGCTGATCACCGCCTATCTGCTGCTGGCGGTGATGCCGGTGCTCGCCGGCGCGATCACGATGGCGCTGTTCGACATGCACTTCGGCACCAGCTTCTTCAACGCCGCCGGCGGCGGTGACCCGGTGCTCTACCAGCACGTGTTCTGGTTCTTCGGGCACCCCGAGGTGTACATCATGATTCTGCCGGCGTTCGGCATCGTCTCGCAGATCATCCCGACATTCGCGCGCAAGCCCCTGTTCGGCTACGACTCGATGGTCTACGCGATCGCGAGCATCGCGTTCCTGTCGTTCATCGTCTGGGCGCACCACATGTTCACGGTCGGCATGCCGCTGGCCGGACAGCTCTTCTTCATGTACGCGACGATGCTGATCGCCGTGCCGACCGGCGTGAAGATCTTCAACTGGACGGCCACGATGTGGCGCGGCTCGATGACGTTCGAGACGCCGATGCTGTTCGCGATCGCGTTCGTGGTGCTGTTCTCGATCGGCGGCTTCTCGGGGCTGATGCTCGCGATCGTGCCGGCGGACTTCCAGTACCACGACAGCTACTTCGTCGTGGCGCACTTCCACTACGTGCTGGTTCCGGGCGCGCTGTTCTCGATCATCGCCGCGGTCTACTACTGGCTGCCGAAGTGGTGCGGCCGGATGTACGACGAGACCCTCGGCAAGCTGCACTTCTGGCTGTCGTTCATCGGCGTGAACGTCCTGTTCTTCCCGCAGCACTTCGTCGGGCTCGCCGGCATGCCGCGGCGGATCCCGGACTACTCGCTGCAGTTCGCCGACTTCAACATGGTCTCGAGCATCGGCGCGTACATCTTCGGCTTCGCGCAGCTCGTGTTCCTGTACGTGCTGATCAAGGCGATCCGCAGCGGCGAGCCGGCGACCGATCGGGTCTGGGAAGGCGCGCGCGGCCTCGAGTGGACGCTGCCGTCACCGGCGCCGTACCACAGCTTCACCACCCCGCCGAAGGTGGTGGAAAGCGAAGCGCACACCTGAAGGAGATCGCCGTGGATCGCCCTGCGGACAGTCGGCCGAGCCCCGGGCGCACCGTCGCGAAGCTGTGCCTGCTGGTCGTCGGCATGTTCGGCTTCGGTTTCGCGCTGGTGCCGCTCTACGACGTGCTCTGCGACCTGACCGGTCTCGGCGGACGCACCGGCGGTCAGTACACGTACGACCCGGCCGAGGTGCAGCGCGACCCGAGCCGGCTGGTCCGGGTGAACTTCGTCACCAACACCAACGGCGGAATGCCCTGGAAGTTCTGGTCCGAGGTCGGCGGTGTGCGGGTGCATCCGGGTGAGCAGAAGGAAGTGAAGTTCTACGTCACCAACCCGACCGACCGCCGGATGGTCGGCCAGGCGGTACCGTCGGTGGCACCGGGGCAGGTGGCCGAATACTTCCACAAGACCGAGTGCTTCTGTTTCAACAGTCAGGTGCTCGAGCCCGGCGAGACGCTGGAGATGCCGATGCGCTTCGTGATCGATCCGAAGCTGCCGCGCAACGTGCAGTCGATCTCGCTCAGCTACGCGCTGTTCGACATCACCGATTTCGCCGCCCGCGACGGCGGCGGCTCGCCGAACGGCTCGCCGAACGCGTCGCCGCGCAGTTGACGGCGGATCAGGATCAGCGGAGAACGACACGAGATGGCCAACGCATCACATCAGACCTACTACGTACCGCCCAGCAGCTGGTATCCCATCGTCCTCGCGGTCGGGGCGCTGCTGCTGCTCGGAGGCATCGGCGTCTGGCTGAACGATCTGAAGGCCGGCGTCGAGCCGCCGAACCGCTGGGTGTTCTGGGCCGGCGCGCTGGTGCTCGCGTTCGTGCTGTTCCACTGGTTCGCCAAGGTCATCGAGGAGAACCAGGAAGGGCTGAACAGCCCCCAGGTGAAGCGTTCCTACGTCTGGGGAATGAGCTGGTTCATCTTCTCGGAGGTGATGTTCTTCGCGGCGTTCTTCGGCGCGCTGTTCTACGCCCGTTTCTTCGTCGTTCAGTGGCTCGGCGGCTCCGGCGAGAAGGCGCTCACCGGCCAGTATCTGTGGCCCGACTTCGAGCCGGTATGGCCGGTGGTGAAGAACCCGGATCCGAACCTGTATTCCGGTCCGGTGGAGACGATGAAGGCGCCCGGGCTCGGCGACTGGCTCGGCTACCTGCCGTTCTGGAACACGGTGATCCTGCTGTCGTCGAGCGTGACCGTGCACTTCGCCCACACCGCGATCAAAGACCGCGCGCGCGGCAAGCTGCTCGGCTGGCTCGGGCTCACGGTGGTGCTCGGCATCGTGTTCCTGATCCTGCAGGCCGAGGAATACATTCACGCGTACAGCGAGCTCGGCCTCACGCTCGACAGCGGGATCTACGGCTCGACGTTCTTCCTGCTTACGGGTTTCCACGGCTTCCACGTGACCATCGGGACGTTCATCCTGCTGATCCAGTGGCTCAGGGCATATCGCGGGCATTTCACCGCCGACGACTGCTTCGGGTTCGAAGCCGCGTCGTGGTACTGGCACTTCGTGGACGTGGTCTGGGTGGCGCTGTTCCTGTTCGTCTACGTGCTCTAGAAGGCCTGCCGCTACGGCGCGTCGCCGTCCGCCGCGGGCGGGCGGCGCGCCGGTTCTCCGAGCGCCGCGGGTTCGTCGGACGCTCGCTCTTCCCGCATCTGCTCATGCCACGGCGCATGGGTTCCGAGGCGCAATTGGCCGGTATACAGCCCATAGAAGACGGTGATCAGCAGCGCGGCAGCCAGCGTGATGCGGACGCCGAGCGCGTACAGGGTGCGGCGGGAGTCCTGGCGATCGCTGTCCTTGAACAGAAACACCAGGCCGCTGAACAGGCTGATCACCACGCCGGCCAGCAGCACCACGATGACGACTTTCAGCAAGGTGACGGTACTCGGGTTGCGGAAGGCCACCTTAACGCAAGCGCCCCCCGCTGGCGAAACCGGCGGAGCCGATGAGCCGGTTCGCGCCCGGCTGGCGCATGTCGCTCGCGGTGGCGGCGCTGCTGCCGGTGCTGATCGGCCTCGGCGTCTGGCAACTGCAGCGGGCCGCGGAGAAGCGCGGCCTCGAGATGCGCTTCTACGAGCGGCTCGGCGCTCCGCCGGTGACGCCGCCGGCCGACGCGGGCCAGGCCGACTTCCTGCGCGTGCGGCTGGTCGGCGCCTACCAGGCGGGTCACGATTACCTGGTGGACAACCGGATTCGAGAGGGCCGGCCGGGCTACTGGGTGGTCTCGCGATTCGAAGCCGAAGACGGGCGCCTCTACCTGGTCAACCGCGGTTGGCTCGCCGCGGGCGCCGACCGGGACCGGCTGCCGGCGGTGCCGACGCCGCCGGGCCGGGTGGCGCTGATCGGGGTGGTCTGGCCCGACCTCGGGCTGCCGCCGCTGCTCGAGGCCGATCCGTGGGCGCCGGGCTGGCCGAAGCGGGTCCAGCGCCTCGACGTCGCGCGGATGGCCGACGGCGAGCCGCGCATCGTCGCGCGGGAGATCCGCCTCGAGCCCGGGCAGCCGGGCGTGTTCGCCGCGGCGCCGCTGCAGGCGGATTTCCGCCCCGAGCGGCATCGGGCCTACGCGGCGCAATGGTTCGGACTCGCGCTGGTGCTGGCGGGTGCGTATCTGGTGTACGGGTTCCGGAGGTCGTGAAGGTCCGATGACGAAACAGACAAACGACGCCGCGCGCGTTCAGCTCATGCTGATCGTGCTGGTGGGGCTCGGCTCCCTCGGCGGCGCCTGGCTGCTGTACTGGCTGGCGGTCCAGGGCGGCGTCTGGGGCTCCACCAACAACGGACGGTTCGTCGAGCCGCCGCTGACGGTGGCCGAGCTCGACCTGCGGAGCGCGGACGGGGCGCCGTTCGCGACCGACGGCAAGTGGTGGCTCTGGGTGGTGACCGACGGAGAGTGTGCGGATGCCTGCCGCCACGCGGTGCATCAGCTCCGCCAGCTCCACGTGCTGCTGAACCGCGACGCGTCGCGGGTTCGCCGCGCGCTCGTGACCGGCGGCGGCGAGGCCGACCCGGCGCTGCTCGAGCGTTATCCCCAACTCGAGGTGCTTTCGGGTAATCTGGCCCGACTGGAGGTGGGGCTGTACATCGTCGATCCGATCGGCAACCTGGTGCTGCACTACCCGATGAGCGACGCGGGCGAGCCCGTGCTCGACGATCTCGAACGACTGCTCGAGGCATCTCACATTGGCTGACCAACGATATCTGCGACTCGCGCTGTTCGGCGTCGGACTGGCGCTCTTGGTGGTGGTGCTGGGCGCGTTCACCCGGCTGGTCGACGCGGGCCTGGGGTGTCCCGACTGGCCGGGCTGCTACGGCTTTCTGACGGTGCCGAGCTCGGAGACGTCGCTGCTGGCGGCGGAGGCGCGCTTCCCGGATGCGCCGGTGGAGGCGCACAAGGCGTGGGCGGAAATGATCCACCGCTATTTCGCGGGCGGGCTGGGGCTCGTGATCGCCGCGCTGGCGGTGGTGGCGCTGATCGCACGGCGGCGCGGCGACCGGGGCGGCGCCCTGCCGACCGGCCTCGCGGTCGGGCTGCTCGTGCTGGTGATCTGTCAGGCGGCGTTCGGCGCATGGACCGTCACGCTGAAGCTCTGGCCCCAGGTGGTCACCGCCCACCTGCTCGGCGGCTTCGCGACGTTGAGTTTGCTCTGGCTGATGGCGCTGCGTCTCGGTCTGCTCGAGCGGCTCCGGGTGCCGCGCGCGCTGTTGCCGCACGCGCTGATCGCGCTGGTGCTGCTGGTGCTGCAGATCGCGCTCGGCGGCTGGGTTTCCTCGAACTACGCGGCGCTCGCTTGTCCGGACTTTCCGACCTGCCACGGCGACTGGTGGCCGCAGATGGACCTCGCGCGCGGCTTCGACGTCGGCCAGCAGGTCGGTCCGAACTACCTCGGCGGGCAGCTCGAGAGCGATGCGCGAGTCGCGATCCAGTTCCTGCACCGGCTCGGCGCGGTGGCGGTGCTGCTGGTGGTCGGGGCGCTCGCCTGGCGGCTCTGGCGCGCCGGCTCGGCGTTGGCGCTGCCGGTGGCGCTCCTGCTCGCGCTGCAGCTCACGCTCGGCGTGCTGAACGTGGTGCTGGTGTTGCCGCTCGGGATCGCCACCGCCCACAACGCCGGGGGCGCGCTGTTGTTGCTCTCGCTCGTTACAGTAAACTATCGCGCCTTTCGCGACGAGGCGCGCCTCGTGCCGGCCATGGAGAGCGCATGAGCGGAATCACTGCACGATCCACCCGCCGCGCCCGCTGGCGCGATTTCCTGGAGCTGACCAAGCCGCGCGTGGTGCTGCTGATGCTGCTCTGCGCGCTGGTCGGCATGTTCCTCGCGGTGCCGGGCATGGTGCCGCTCGACACGCTGGTATTCGGCATCACCGGGATCGCGCTGGTGGCCGGCTCGGCGGCCGCGGTGAATCATCTGGCGGATGCCGAGATCGACGCCCGGATGGCGCGTACCCATCGCCGCCCGGTGGCCACCGGGCGGGTCAGCCTCGGACAGGGCGTGGCGTTCTCGGCGGTCCTCGGGGTCAGCGGCATGCTGATCCTGTACTTCCTGGTGAATCCGCTCACCGCCTGGCTGAATCTCGCGTCCTGGGTCGGCTACGGGCTCGTGTACACGCTGTACCTGAAGCGGGCGACGCCGCAGAACATCGTGATCGGCGGCCTGTTCGGCGCAGCGCCGCCGCTGTTCGGCTGGACGGCGGTCACCGGCACCATCGAGCCGGGCGCGCTGCTGCTGGTGCTGATCATCTTCGCGTGGACGCCGCCGCACTTCTGGGCCCTCGCGCTCGACCGCAAGGACGAATACGCCGAGGTGAACGTGCCGATGCTGCCGGTCACTCACGGTGAGGCGTACACGCGCCTGCACATCCTGCTGTACACGGTGATCATGGTCGCGGTGAGCCTGCTGCCGTTCGCGATCGCCATGAGCGGCTGGCTGTATCTGGCCGGTGCGCTCGCGCTCGGCGCCGGCTTCCTGTACTGGGCGGTGGTGCTGCTGCGCAACCGCAACCCGCGTGCGCCGATCGAGACGTTCCGCTATTCGATCGTCTACCTGATGGCGCTGTTCGTGATTCTGCTGATCGACCATTACATGCCGGGGACCGGCGTGACGGCGGCACCGGGCACGGTCGCCGCGCCGGCGCTGCAGCTCAGCCCGCTGTGACGCCGCTGCGAACCACCGTTGCGCTGTGCCTGGCGCTGGTCGCGGTCGTGCTGGGGCTGTTCGTCTACAGCGTGACCCGCACGCCGGTGCTGTCCGACCGGGAGCTCGCCGAGCGCGGCGTGTTCCTGTTTCCGGAGCCGCGCGAGATCGCGCCGTTCGAGCTCTCCACCCACACGGGCGAGCCGTTCACGCTGGAGGATCTGCAGGGGCGCTGGTCGTTCCTGTTCTTCGGATTCACCAACTGCCCGGACGTATGTCCGACGACGATGGCGGCACTCGGCCAGGCGCGCCGGCGCCTCGCGGAGGAGCAGCCGGAGGCCGTGAACGAATTCCAGGGCGTGCTCGTCACGGTGGATCCGGAGCGCGACGATGCGGCGACGCTGGCCCGGTACGTGCATGCGTTCGCGCCTTCGTTCATCGGTGTGCGGGGCGATCTGGAGGCGACGGCGGGCCTGACGACACAGCTCAACGTGGCCTTCGGAAAGGTGCCGACCGGTGACGGCGGATATCAGGTAGATCACACCGCGAACATCGTGATCGTCAATCCGCGCGGCCACTACCACGGATTCATCCGGATGCCGCACGATGCCGACACGATCGCCGCGGCTTTCACGGCGCTTCGGGAGCGGTGGCGCTGACCCGGGCGGAAGACGACTCGAGCAAGGAGGCAGAGCGATCCGAGGCAGCCTCACCGAAACTTTCCGCCGCGTGCGGAGCGACAGCGAGCGGATCTGCGCACCGCTCGCGACGGAGGACTATGGCATCCAGCCCATGCCGGACGTCAGCCCGCCGAAGTGGCACCTGGCGCACACCACCTGGTTCTTCGAGACGTTCCTGCTGAAGCCGTTCGCGAGCGGGTACCGCCCGTTCGATCCGCGCTTCGAGTACCTGTTCAACTCCTACTACAACGGCATCGGCCGGCCCTACCCGCGGGCGCGCCGCGGCGCGCTGTCGCGGCCGACGGTGGCCGAGGTGCTCGAGTACCGGCGCCACGTGGACCAAGCCATGCAGGCACTGCTCGGCCGCGCCGAGGGAGAGATCGGCGCCCGGGTGGTGCTCGGGCTCCACCACGAGCAGCAGCATCAGGAGCTGCTCCTGACCGACATCAAGCACATTCTCGGCACCAATCCGCTGATGCCCGCGTACCGGGACGATCTGGCGTCGCCCGCGATCCCCGCGGACGCCGCCGCGAAGCTCGCTTTCCAGCACTTCGAGGGCGGCGTGGTCGAGATAGGGGCCGCCGGCGGCGGATTCTGCTTCGACAACGAGCTGCCGCGTCATCCGGTGCTGTTGCGCCCGTTCGCGCTGGCCGATCGGCTCGTCACCAACGGCGAGTACCTCGCGTTCGTCGAGGATCAGGGTTACCGGCGGCCGGAGCTGTGGCTCAGCGACGGCTGGACGGCGCAGTGTGCGATGGCGCCGCTCGAGGCGCGCACCGATCACCCGCGCGCCGAGCCGGTGCAGGGGCCGCTGTACTGGTTCCGGGACGGCGACACCTGGTACGAGTACCGGCTGTCCGGCCCGGCGCCGCTCGCGCTCGATGCGCCCGTGACCCACGTGAGCTTCTACGAGGCCGATGCGTACGCGCGCTGGGCCGGCTACCGGCTCCCCACCGAGGCGGAATGGGAGCGGGCGGCGGCCGAGCAGCCGGTGGCCGGGCACTTCGCCGACCGGGACGTGCTGCACCCGCTGCCGCCGCGCCCGCCCGCCGCCGGCGGCTTTCCGCTGCGGCAGATCTTCGGCGACGTGTGGGAATGGACCGCGAGCCCTTACACGCCCTACCCGGGCTATCGGCCCCTGGCCGGCGCGCTCGGTGAGTACAACGGCAAGTTCATGAGCAATCAGCTCGTGCTGCGCGGCGGCTCCTGCGTAACGCCGCCGGGCCACGTTCGGGCGAGCTACCGGAACTTCTTCTACCCGGGGGATCAATGGCAGTTCACCGGCATACGGCTCGCCCATGACCTCTGAGCGGGAGATCGACGGCAGCGGCCGCGGGCGCTTCGAGCGGTTCGACCTGAAACCGAAGGTGGCCGGGATGCGGGACGAGGTGCTCGAAGGACTCGCGCGAACGCCGAAGGCGCTGCCGCCGAAGTTCTTCTACGACCGGCGCGGCTCGGAGCTGTTCGAGCGCATCACGCACCTGCCCGAGTACTACCTCACGCGCACCGAGATGGCGCTGTTCGAGCGGCATCTGCCGGCGATCGCGAAGGCCCTCGGCGCGGGCTTCTGCCTGGTCGAATACGGCAGCGGGTCGAGCCGCAAGATCCGCAAGCTGCTCGAGCGGGTGCGGCCGGCCGCGTACGTGCCGGTGGACATCTCCGGCGCGCACCTCGAGGCGGAAGCTCGGGCGCTCTACGCCGATTATCCGTGGCTCGACATGTTTCCGACCTGCGCCGACTTCACCCGTCCGTTCGATCTGCCGCCGCCGGTGGCGGGTCTGCCGCGGGTCGGGTTCTTTCCCGGCTCGAGCATCGGCAACTTCGACCCGCCGGGCGCGGTGGACTTTCTCGTCGCCGCGCGCGCGACGCTGGGCGACGGCGCCCGCTTCCTGATCGGCGTCGACCGGAAGAAGGATCCGGCGCTGCTCGAGGCCGCCTACAACGACGCGTCCGGCGTCACCGCCGAGTTCAACCGCAACGTGCTGCGCCACATCAACGACCGGCTCGGCGCCGACTTCGATCCCGACGCGTTCGATCACGAGGCTCGCTACGACGCCGAGCTCGGCTGCATCCAGATGTTCCTGGTGAGCCGGGTCGATCAGGTCGTGCGGATCGGCGACCGGACCGTGACGTTCGCGGCGGGCGAAGCCATCCACACCGAGAGCTCGTTCAAGTACGCGCCGCACGAGTTCGAGGCGCTGGCGCAGAGTGCGGACTTCCGCACCGACGCCTGCTGGACCGACAGCGAGGAGCGCTTCGCGCTGTTCCTGCTGCGGGCCGGCTGAGGCGTCAGCCGCCGCCGATCTCGAGGAGCCGCTCGTCGAGATAGAAGAAGTGCGCCGCGTGGTGGCGGACGATGCGATGGAACTCGGCCGGGTTGTTCGCCCGCACCGGTTCGCCGCGGCGCTGCGCGTCGGCCACCACCTGACGCGAGATCCAAAACGCGAGCGCGCCGTACAGCGCGAACAGCGGGAAGTACCACAGCTCCTGCCGGGTCAGCGGGCGCAGGCGGTGGTAGGCGCCGAGCAGCGCCAGCGTGCGCTCCGGATCGAGCGCGCCGTCGGCCCCGGTGCACCAGTCGTTCGCGGCGATGGCGACGTCGTAGATCAGGAAGCCGCGCGCCGCGTGGTGGAAATCCAGCACCCCGGACAGCCCCCACTCGTTGAACAGCACGTTGTCGCGGAACAGGTCGGCGTGGATCGCGCCCTGCGGCAGCGCGGCCACGTCCTTGCGGGCGAGCGCGCGGCCGAGCTGCGCGCAGGTGTCGCGCATCAGCACCGCCGCGGAATACGGCAGGTGCGGGCGGCACTGCTCGGCGTGCCGCCGCAGCCAGTCGAGGCCGCGCGGATACGCGGGCAGCGCCAGATCCGCGGCCAGCGCGGCCCGGTGGAAGCGCGCCAGGAAGCGGCCCACCGCCTGCACCTGACGCTCGGTCGGGTTGTAGACGTGCCGTCCCGGCAGACGCGGGCAGAGCATCGCCCGCTTGCCGCCGAGCTCGGCGAACGGCTGGCCGTGCCGGGTTCGCACCACCGCCGGCACCGGCAGGCCGGCGGCCACGCACGCATCGAGCAGCGATACCAGCGCATCGCCCGCGTACGGTGGCCGTTCCAGCACCGTGAGCACCCAGCAGCGTTCCTGCCTCGCCTGCCGGGTCACCAGGAAATGGTTGCTGTTCTCGATCCCGCCGGTGGCGGGCCAGTGTCGGACCAGCTCGCCGAGCGCGTAGTCGTCCACCAGGGTCTCGAGCTCACGCGGATCGGGCTCGGGGACGACGCTCACGGTCTGGCCGTTGGGGCGCGGCAATCAGAATTCCACGATGACCCAGGATGGAAGCAGCATGTCGGCGCGTTCCAGATCGCCGAAACCCTTGCTCGGGTCGCTCGGCACCAGATAGTAGGGTCTGCCGAACTGCGGAACGATCCGCACCATCCGCAGCTCCCCGTTCTGGCGGAACTCGTAGATGGTCCGTTCCTCGTCGGCGATGATCACGACGTCCGGCCCGCGCAGCGACTCGTCGGTCTCGGCGGCGAGCGCCGGGCGGCCGACGAGGGCGAGCAGCGCGGCGAGGCAGCCGGCCGCCAGGCGTGCTTTCGAGGCCGTTGGAATCGCGGGTACCATAGCCGCGAATGGTGACCCAAAGTTTGCCGCCTGGTAAAGCGCCGCCCCGCGGTACGCGGGGCTCCCGCCGCGCCCCGGGATCCCGTCGCGCTGTGCAAGGAGAATCGATGGCTGCGCCGAAATCCACCGCGCCGAACTCGGCCGACAAGCCGCTGCTGCTGGTGGACGGCTCGTCGTACCTGTTCCGGGCGTTCTACGCGCTGCCGGACCTGAAGACCAGCGACGGCCTGCACACCGGCGCGGTGCGCGGCGTGATCGCGATGCTGCGCAAGCTCGCGAAAGACTACCAGGGCAGCCCGATCGCGGTGGTGTTCGACGCCCGCGGCAAAACGTTCCGCGACGAGATCTACCCCGAGTACAAGGCGAACCGCGAAGCGATGCCGGACGTGCTCGGCGAGCAGATCCCGTACATCCACGACATCATCCGCGCGATGGGGCTGCCGCTCCTGATCGTGCCGGAGGTCGAGGCCGACGACGTGATCGGCACGCTGGCCACGCAGGCTACCCGGGAGCGGCGCGAAACGGTGATCTCCACCAGCGACAAGGACATGGCCCAGCTCGTCAGCGAGCACGTCACGCTGGTGGACACGATGAGCGGCAAGACCCTCGACCGGCAGGGCGTGATCGAGAAGTTCGGCGTGCCGCCGGAGTCCATCGTCGATCTGCTCGCGCTGACGGGCGACAGCATCGACAACATACCGGGGGTGCCGAAAGTCGGCGTGAAGACCGCCGCGAAGTGGCTGAACGAGTTCGGCACGCTGGAGGGCGTGATCGCCGCGGCGGACCGGATCGGCGGCAAGGTGGGCGAGAACCTGCGCGCGTGCCTGGATCAGCTTCCGGTCTCGAAGGAGCTGACCCGGATCCGCTGCGACGTGCCGCTCGACGTGCACATCCTCGATCTGTGCCCGGAGCCCGAGGACCGGGAGGCGCTGCGCCGGCTGTTCGAGCGCCTCGAGTTCAAGCCCTGGCTCGAGGAGCTCGGTCCGGACGCGGACGGCGAACGCGCGCCGGCGCCCGCTCCGGCGGAGCGCGAGATCGAGATCGTGACCGATCGCGACGCGCTCGAGTCCTGGCTGGAGCGGCTCGAACGCGCCGAGCTGATCGCGCTCGGGACGGCGACCTCGACCAGCGCGTACATGGATGGGCGGCTGACCGGCTTCGCGTTCGCCGCGGAGCCCGGCCACGCCGCCTACGTGCCGGTCGCGCACGAGGATCCGGCGGCGCCGCCGCAGCTTCCGCAGGGCGAGGTGCTCGAGCGGCTGAAGCCGCTGCTCGAGGATCCGACCCGGCCGAAGCTCGGGCACGACCTGAAGCATCATCGGAACGTGCTGCGCCGCTACGGCATCGAGCTCGCCGGCATCCGGCACGACACGATGCTCGAGTCCTACGTGCTGAACAGCGTCGACGGGCGTCACGACCTCGACGACCTCGCGAAGCGCCATCTCGGCGCCGCCACGCTGCGCTACGAGGACGTCGCGGGCAAAGGCGCGAAGCAGATCGATTTCGATCGGGTGCCGGTGGCGCAGGCGGCCGAGTACGCCGGGCAGAACGTCGAGCTGATCCATCGCGTGCACCGGGTGCTGTGGCCGCGGCTCGAGGGCGTGCCGCGGCTCTGCTCGGTGTACCGCGACATCGAGCTGCCGCTGCTCGAGGTGCTGTCGCGGATGGAGACGAACGGCGCGCTGGTGGATGGAAAGCTCCTCACGGAGCTGAGCCGCGAGCTCGCCGAGCGGATGGAGGCGCTCCGGCAGCGTGCCTGCGAGGCGGCCGGTGTGGACTTCAATCTGGACTCGCCGAAGCAGCTCCAGGAAGTGCTGTTCGATCGCTTGTCACTGCCGGTGCTGAAGAAGACGCCGACCGGCCAGCCGTCGACGGCCGAGGAGGTGCTGCAGGATCTGGCCCGAGACTACGAGCTGCCGCGGCTCGTGATCGACTACCGCGTGCTCGCGAAGCTGAAGTCCACGTACACCGACAAGCTGCCCGCGCAGATCAACGGGGAAACCGGGCGGATCCATACCTGCTACCACCAGGCGGTGGCCGCTACCGGGCGGCTGTCGTCGTCGGATCCGAACCTGCAGAACATCCCGATCCGCCGTGCGGAAGGGCGCCGGATCCGCCAGGCGTTCATCGCCCCGCCCGGCCGGCGCATCCTGGCCGCCGACTACTCGCAGATCGAGCTCAGGATCATGGCGCACCTGTCCGGCGACCGGGGCCTCAGGGCGGCATTCGAGCAGAACCTGGACATCCACCGGGCGACCGCGGCCGAGGTGTTCGGCACGACGCTTTCGGGCGTCTCGGAAGATCAGCGCCGCAGCGCCAAAGCCATCAATTTCGGTCTGATCTACGGCATGTCCGCGTTCGGCCTCGGCCGGCAGCTCGGTATCAGCCGCACGCTGGCACAGGAGTACATCGACCGCTACTTCGAGCGCTACCCCGGTGTGCGCGACTACATGGAAGCGACGCGGGCGCTCGCGCGCGAGCAGGGTTACGTCGAGACGGTGTTCGGCCGCCGCCTGTACCTGCCCGAGATCAACGCGCGCCAGCCGCCGCGGCGACAAGCCGCCGAACGGGCCGCGATCAACGCGCCGATGCAGGGCACCGCGGCGGATATCATCAAGCGCGCGATGATCGACGTGGACGGGTGGCTGCGCGAAGCGGGGCTCGACGCGATGCTGATCATGCAGGTGCACGACGAGCTGGTGTTCGAGGTGGGCGAGCGGGACGTCGACGCACTGCGCGACGGCGTGCGCGAGCGCATGCAGCGCGCGGCCGACCTCTCGGTGCCGCTGCTGGTCGAGGTCGGCGTCGGCCTGAACTGGGACGAAGCCCACTGAGCCAGGTGCTGTGGGAGCGGCCTCCGGCCGCGAACCCGGAATATCCCGTCACGCTCTGACCGGCCCACCGAGCACCTCCGCCAGGAACTCCGCCTGACGGCGTGCGTTCTCCGCGCGGTGGGGACCCAGGTAGAGATCGAAGTGGCCGCACGGAAAGGTGACGAGCTCCTTGCGGGATGAGCCCGCTCGCGCACGAGCCTGCTCGACGTACGCGAGCGGCACCATGTCGTCGTCGCGCGCGGCCACGAACAAGATGGGGCACGTCACGCGGTGGACGTGCTCCATCGGCACGAAGCCGTCGATGCCGGCGAGCACGCGCGCCAGCATGCGGTTCTCCCAACCTCCCAGAGCCGGCTTCGGCAGCGCACGCCAGATGGGCGCGCCCAGGGGTCCGTCGAAATCCTTCACGCTCGGGTTCTCCGCGCTCGGCGCGAATGCCCACTCACCGGGTCGGCCGAAGATGGGCACGTAGATCGGCGGCAGCACGCGCAGCAGATCGAGGGTGGTCCAGAAAACGAAGCGTGCCAGGGCGACGCCCCGGGGCTGGAGTGCGGGCGGCGTCTGCAGATAGGGACACTGCACCACAAGCGCGCGCACGTCCGGGTGGTCGGCAGCGGTGACGAGGGCGGTGCCGCCCGAGAAGCTCGACCCCCACAGCGCGACGCGCGACGCGTCCACCTCGGCGGCGAGCTCGGCGCGCACGAACGCGAGGGCGGCTTCGTAGTCGCGGCGGTGGCGAACCGGATCCACCCAGTGCCGCGGCTCGCCTTCGGAACCACCGAAGCAGCGGTAGTCGAACGCCAGGGCGGCGATCCCGTGCGCCGCGAAGCACCGGGCGAAAGGCTCGAGAAAACCGTCCTTGGTGCCGCCGAGCCCCGGCGCCATGATCACCACCGGCGCGTTGGGCACGTTCGGCAGAAACAACCACCCGTCGAGCCGTGTGCCGTCCTCCGCCGGAAACGACACGCCGCGCACGGTTCCGTCGGGCGTGTGCTGCAACGGCCGCGCGGGTGCGGGCAGGCGAACGAAACGGGCCCGGCGCCACAACCACCACCAGCCGACGCCGGCTCCGACAGCGGCCACCGCGATGGCGGCGCTCGGGGTCATGATGCTCGCCTGCGGGAGCGCTTGGCGCGGCGCGGGGGCAGCAGCTCGCGGCGCGCCCGATCGATCCACGCCGTCTCGTTTTCGCACCACGCGATCCCGTGCTCGATCGCGAGACGCCACAGGGTCGCCTCCCGCGCCGAGCGGGCGAGAGAAAAGATCTCCCGGCTGGCGAGGCGCGCCAGGTACTCGTCGCGGCTGGCGGCCAGCGACTGGCGGTATTCGGCCAGCAGCGCGTCGAGCCGCTCGGGCTCGACGTCGGCCGCGAACACCAGCTTCAGCAGCAGCGGATGTCTGAGCTGCAGGGGCTCCAGCGGTTCCCGCAGCCATGCCTGCAACGCGGCCTGCCCCGCCTTCGACAGGCGGTAGACCTTGCGATTCGGCCTGCCGTCGCCGGGTTCGCTCCGCACCACCACCAGGCCCTCGCGCTCGAGCGCGTGCAGCTCCCGATAGATCTGGCTCTGGGTCACGCTCCAGAACGACGCTACCGAGCCTTCGAAGCGCTGACGGAGGGTGTAGCCGGTGGTCGGCTCGAGGTGGAGAAATCCGAGGATGGCGGCGCGTAGTGACACGAGAGATATATGACACAAGTGGAATATGGTGGCAAGAGACGGGCCTCAGCAGCGTGTCCCGATCGTCAGGCGGACTCCGCCAGCCACTCCCGCAGCATGTCCAGCACCGCGCCGACGTTCTGGCCGCGCAGCGCCGAGAACGGCAGCGCCCGGGCCAGCGGCATCGCGGCGAGGTGACGGCGGACGCGGGCGAGCGCCTGCTGCTGCGCGCCGTGGCCCAGCTTGTCGGCCTTGTTCAGCAGCGCGAGCAGCGGCAGCTTCGACGCGGCGGCCCAATCGATCAGCTCCCGGTCGAACGGCTGCAGCGGGTGCCGGATGTCCATCACCAGCACCACGGCGACGAGGTTGTCGCGCTCGGACAGGAAGCGGTTCACCAGCGCCTGCCAGCGGAGCTGAGCCTCGCGTCCGGCCTTCGCGTAACCGTATCCGGGCAGGTCGACCAGGCGGCCGCGGCAGGGTGTGCCGGCGATGCGCTCCACGTCGAAGAAGTTCAGGAGCTGCGTGCGACCCGGCGTCTTGCTGACCCGCGCGGTGTGGCGGTTGCCGGTCAGCCGGTTCAGCACGCTGGATTTGCCGGCGTTGGACCGGCCGGCGACGGCGATCTCCGGCCGGTCCGCGGGCGGGCAGCCGCGCAGATCGGCGGCGCTGGTGACGAACACGGCGTCGATGCGCGGCTCGCCCTGGTGGCTCGGGTCGCTCATCCGGTGAATTGGGATATAATCGCGCGCTCACGGCAAGTCGGAATCGCAATCGATGGGTTGGTTCTCGGTGGCGCGGCTCGTGCTCGCGGCTGCAATCGTCTACGTGCCGTTCGCTCATGCGGCGCAGGACCCGGCGCAGGCCGGCGATCCCGAGGCGGGCAAGGCGCAGGCGGTGACCTGCGGGGCCTGTCATGGCCAGGACGGTGCTTCGCCGATCGACCCCACGTATCCGACGCTGGCCGGCCAGAACGAGCGCTACCTGTTCCGGCAGCTCGAGCTGATCCAGTCCGGCGAGCGTCCGGTGCCGCTGATGGCCGGGCAGCTCAACGGCAAATCGGAGCAGGACCTGCGGAATCTGGCCGCGTACTACGCGTCGCTCCCGGCGCCGACCGGCGTGGCGGAGGCCGACGACGAGACCCTGGCGCTGGCCGAGCGCATCTACCGGGGCGGGCTGATCGACAAGGGCGTCGCCGCCTGCACGTCGTGCCATTCCCCGACCGGCGACGGCAACGCCCCGGCCGGATTCCCGCTGATCGCCGGTCAGTCGAAGGGCTACGTGGTGGCGCAGCTCACCGCCTACCGGGAAGGCCAGCGCGATTCGGACGAGTACTACGGCGGCATGATGCGCAGCATCGCGTCGCGTCTGACCGACACCGAGATCAACGCCCTCGCCGAGTACCTGCGCGGCTTGCAGTGAGCCAGGGCTCCGGCGACGGCACGATTGTCGCACCGGATGGTCCAATGAGCCGTGCCCGGTGGTGCCGGGTCCCGCGGGAGCGGCGATGGGCCGCGGGCTGCGGCGCGGTGTGAAGCGCCGCGTCGGCTACACTTCCAGCAGAACGACGAGGTGCCCATGCTGCGTACCGCCCTCCTGAGTCCGTTGCTCGCGCTGCTGCTCGCGCTGGCCCTGCCGGCCGCGGCGGAAACCGCCTTCCGGGAAGGCGAGCACTACGAGCGGCTGCCGATTCCGGTGGAGACCCGCGACCCGAACAAGGTGGAAGTGGTGGAGGTGTTCTCGTACGGCTGCATCCACTGCAAGAACTTCCAGCCGGCGGTCCACGCGTGGCGGCAGAACCTGCCGGAGTACGTGGATTTCCAGCGCATGCCGGCGGTGTTCAACGAGGCCTGGGAGGCGCTGGCGCAGCTCTACTACACGGTCGAGGCGCTCGGCGTGACCGACCAGGTGCACGCGGCGATCTTCGAAGCGATTCACGATCGGGGCGTGAACCTGGCCGAACCGGAGCTGATGGCGGAGCTGGTGCAGCGTGAAGCCGGTATCGAGCCGGAGAAGTTCCACAACGTCTACCGGTCGTTCAGCGTGCGCAGCCGCGTGCAGCAGGCGAGCGCCCGCGGGCGCGCGTACCGCCTCACCGGCACGCCGACGATGATCGTCGACGGCACGTTCCGGGTGGACGGCCGGATGGCCGGCGGCAACGCCGAGATGCTGAACGTGGTGGACTACCTAGTGGACCAGCAGCATCGCGCCAAGACCGGGCAGGCGCAGGACGCGGCGGGCCGCTGACCCGTCCGCGCCATGTGGGAGCGGCCTCCGGCCGCGAACGGGCGACCGAACGAACGACACAAGGACCAGTCGACGACGGAAATGCAGGACAGTACGCAGTTGCGGCCGAACGGCGCCGTTAGACTCTTCGCGCGATCTCTGGAGCAGTCGGCTATGGCATGGGCCCGCCGCGGTGGAGAGGTGCGCGCCATTCCGGCCACGGCCACCCCCACGCGTCATTCCTGCATCGAAACGCTGCACGACGGCGTGCGGCCGTTGCGCTTCCTGTCGTTCAACATCCAGGTCGGCATCGGCACCGCCCGCTACCGCCACTACTTCACCAAGGGCTGGAAGCACGTGCTGCCCCACCCGGGCCGGCACCTGAACCTCGAGCGGATCGCCGAGGTCGTGGCCGGCTACGATTTCGTCGCGCTGCAGGAGATCGACAGCGGCAGCCTGCGCAGCAACTACATCAATCAGGTGCAGTTCATCGCCGAACGCGCCCGCTTCCCGTACTGGTACACGCAGCTCAACCGCGACCTCGGCCCGCTGGCCCAGCACGGCAACGGCCTGCTGTCGCGGGTCGCGCCGGTCGAGATGCAGGACCACAAGCTGCCCGGCGCGATACCGGGACGCGGCGCGATCGTCGTGCGGCTGCCGTACGGCGACGAGACGGTGCTGGTGGTGCTGCTGCACCTGTCCCTCGGCGAGCGTTCGCGGCGCCTGCAGCTCGAGTACGTGCGCCGGCTGATCGACGGCGAGGACCACGTGGTGCTGATGGGCGACATGAACAGCCACCTGCCGCAGCTCCTGTTCGACTCCCCGCTCGCCGACACCGACCTGCGCCCGGTCGGCCAGGTCCAGCCGACCTACCCCGCGTGGCGCCCGCTCCGCGCGCTCGATCACGTGCTGGTGTCCTCGCGGCTCGCGGTGAGCGACTACGAAGTGCTCGACTGCCGGCTCTCCGACCACCGGCCGATCGCCGTCACCCTCGATCTCGCCGACCGCTCGCCCCCCGTGATGTAAACGCTCCCGTAGGAGCGATCTCCCGATCGCGATCCTCCGTCCCTTGCGGCTGGAGGTTCGTGCTTCGTTCGAGGGAGTGTCGGCGGGTGTGCG
>DASVDC010000025.1:0-2420 GCA_036381275.1 Pseudomonadales bacterium
TTGATTCGGGCGATGTTGCGGACCGCACGCGCGGGAGAACGCGCCGATTCATTGCCAGCCTGCACGCCGCCGCGCCGTTTCCACTTGAGATAGAGCGCGGGTGGACTCGAACCACCCATCCTAGAGCCAGGCTTTCGCCAGGTAGCCGGTCTCTGTCCAGGGCATCGGCATCTCCTCCTCCGATGCCCCAGCTGCAACTCATCCGACCGGTCCGGGTGTTACCTGTGTGGCCGGTTCCTACCGCCGCACCCGCTCCCACGAAAGGACATAGGGATCAGCCGAGCCAGGCGTCCGGGATGTTGTCCTCGACCAGGCGGGTGATGCTGATCGCGTGGATGTCGTGCTCGGTGCCGACCTCGGTGGCGAACACCGACACGTCGTTGGTGCGCGCGAACACCAGCGCGTTCGGCCAGCGCCGCTTCACCCACAGCGCGGCGCGCAGATTCTCCTCGGGGCTGCCGGTGCCGAGGATCACGGTGGGTTCGCTGTGCGTCAGATCCACCGACTCCGAGAGCCGGCGCCAGACCTCCGGGTGGCCGACGTGGCCCTGCACCAGCACCCGCCGGTAGTCGCCGCGCAGATAGCCCTGCTCCTGCACGACCAGCACGCGCCGCTCCACGTCGATGTCGATCAGCCCCACCGTGCCGAACTCACCGGCCGCGTGGTTCTGCAGCTCCTCCAGGATGGTCTGCCCGAAGCGGCCGAAGCCGGCCAGCACCACCACATCCTTCGCCCCGGTGTGCTCGAAGTGCTGCAGCAGGTAGTCGCGCACCAGCCCGGCCGCGGCCAGGTGATAGCAGTTGAATCCCTGGCAGCGCCGGCCGAGCGACGTGCCCTGCATCGTGCGCAGGAACCGCAGATTGTGGCTGTGCAGCACGATGCGCGATTCGAGGCTCGGACAGAGCCGGAGGATCTTGCTCGCCGCCTCGAACGCGAGGAAGTTGTCGTCCGGCAACAACACCACGCGGCTCGCCCGGCGCAAGCGAAGCTGCCGCAACATGAAGTCGTGGGTGGGATCGCCCACGACCACCACCACGTCGAAGGTCTGCTCGAGCTCCTGACGCCGGGTCGGCTCGATGGATTCCACCAGCACCACCACGCGCGCGTTCGGACGCTTGCGCCGCAGCACCCGCAGGTAGGTCAGCGTGAGCGCGCCGGCGCCGACGATGACCACGTGATCCGACAGCCGGCGGAGCTGCCAGCGGTCGCGGCGCATCACCCGCATCGCGGTCTCGACGACGGCCGCGGCGGTCAGCAGCGGCGCGCCGAAGTACGAGACCCAGAGCAGCAGCCGGCCGTACAGCGGCCCGCCCACCGGAAAGCCGACGTCCAGGCCGCCGAACACGAACAGGCCCAGGCTGTAGTAGGTCATCACCAGCAGGCCGGACTCGCCGACGTCCGGCCGTTCCGACAGCGACACGCCGGACGCGAGCCCGACGATGCCGCAGAGCAGGAACACGACCGCCGCCATCCAGCGCCAGCCGAGCCAGGTGCGCACCTGCACCGGGGACCAGGGGCGCCCCATCCACTCCTCGACCGGGGGCGGCAACGGTGTCGGGCTCGGCGACAACGGCGCCTGGTTCAACGGGACGCTTCCGTCGCGTCGGAGGGGTCGGTCGGCGGGGCGAGGAGTCGGCTCACCATGTTCTCCAGCCGGGCGTAGTGCGGACCGCGCCAATATACCTTGCCGCAGCCCTCGCACTGATGGAATTCGTCGTAGTAGCGGCGCGTCTTCGGCTCGAGGCGGCCCTGCACCGCCTCTTTCGCCACCGGATGGATCAGCCCGTTGCATCCGAGGCAGCGGCGGAACGGAGCGACCGCCCCCTCGAGCTGAAAGCGCCGGAGCACTTCCGCCACCTGCGCCTGCGACTCCACGGCGCGCACCCAGTAGCCGTGGGTCACCGCGGCGTGGTGCAGCAGGCGCCGGTCGCGGGTCAGCACGATCCGACCCTCCTCCGCGGCGATGCGGACCACTTCCGCGTCGGCGTAGTCGTTGCGGTAGAGAGTGTCGAAACCCAGCAGACGCAGCCAGCGCGCGAGCTTGCCGAGGTTCACGTCCACCACGAAGCGGCTGCGGCGCAGCGGCGCCGGCCGGACCCGGACCAGGCCGGCGACGTCGAAGCTCTCGAACACGGGATACACCGCGACCCGGTAACCGTCGGCGAGCCGATGGCCGAAGCCGACGGAGCGTCCCTCCACCAGGATCAGCTCGACCTCGGCGTGCGGAACGCCCTGGGCCTCGATCGCGTCCTTCACCGCGGGGTTGCCGTTGAAGCGGTAGACGCGCTCGACGCCGACGGGCGGCGGAAGGAAGTCGTTCAGCTCGGCGTAGAAGCGGAAGACGGCGGTGTTTCGTCTCGTGGGAGCGGCCTCCGGCCGCGATATCGAATGCTCCATCGCACGGATCGCGGCCGGAGGCC
>DASVDC010000026.1:0-31002 GCA_036381275.1 Pseudomonadales bacterium
CGGCGGAGACCTCCGGAGCGAGCGCAATGTCTACGCCGATGCTGACATCTTCGCTGAAGGGGAAGTCGTTTCCGAGGGCAACATTCGGGCTGGACACGATCTCTATGTATCCAACCGCATCGAGTCTGCCATGGGCATCGAGTCGGGCAGGCACATCTATGCTGCAGACAGTATTGTGGCTCAGAGGTCTTTGATAGCGCGGGATGGCGACATCATTGCCAGAAGCGATGATGTGAGGGTCGAGATGGGTAATCTACTCGTCGATCGTGGAACCGTAAGCATCAAGAGTGGAAATGTAAATGTCGACCGCGGGGATGTGTATGTCGACCAAGGCGGCATAAGCGTTGGGCGTGGCAACATAAACCTTGACTACGGAGATCTGGAAGTCGATAGGCCCCAACGCAAAAATCCGGCTAATACGTCCGAACGGGCGTGCTTTAAGCGAGCTTTCTTCAGGTCATAGTCCGGGCCGAGGACAAGCGTCTAGGGGGCGGACGCAAGGCAAGGTTGGTTAGAAAAGGGGCGGAAGCAGGTGTTTGCAAGATCCCGAGTGAGGAGGTTCCGACAGCGGGCCGGCAAGCACGTGGGGGGCGGTTCTGCTGGAGGTGAGGTATCCCGTCTTACGGATCCACCACTTGGGAGAGCGGCGACATGTCCATGGCCGTTGCCGTAATCGGCGCGCGCGCATCATCGCCGAGCGAACGACCGTCGAGGTAGAAGGCACGAAGACATTGGAAGAGGACGGTTGAGATGGGCGCAGAAGCGGCCCGTGTCCCGGTTTCCGAATTTGTGTCCCAAATTCTGGGCCAACAGGACTCGGCGAGAAGATGTAAGCATTTGAAAATATTGGCTCCGCCTGCTGGGCTCGAACCAGCGACCCGCTGATTAACAGTCAGCTGCTCTACCAACTGAGCTAAGGCGGAAAGGACGCGTAGTTTAACCCCGGAACCCGCAAATTCAAGCCACTAGGGATTCCCTGGCCCCTGCCCAGCACCAGGATTCGCGGCCGGAGGCCGCTCCCACAAGTAGCGCCGGGCGCTCAAGTGGCGTCGACCCCCGCCAGCGTCCGCAGCATCTCGAGCTTGACCGCCCGATCGAGCCCGAACCGCTCGGCCTTCTCCAGGCTGACCCGGGCCGCCGCCGAGTCGCCGAGCTGGTTCTGGACCAGCCCGCGCAGGAAGTGGAAGCGCGCGACGCGGCGGCGCAGGTCGATGGCCTGGTCGATGTGGTTCAGGGAGGCCTCGTAGTCGGCGTCCTCGTAGGCCGACTGGGCGAGCGCGTAGTGGTACCAGGGGTTGCGCTCGCGGTAGTAGCGCACCTTCCGCTCGTAGACGGCGGCCATCTCGGTGTCGCCCATGTTGTAGTAGCTGCGGGCGAGACCGGAGAGGACCGATTTGTTCCTCGGTTCGATCTGGAGGGCGACCTCGTAGGCATCGACCGCGGATTCGTAGTCGCCCTGCGTGGCGTAGAAGGCGCCCAGGTTGATCCACAGGTCGACGTTGTTCGGGGCGGTTTCGATGGCCCGGCGCAGGTAGGCGAAGCCCTCCCGGACGCGGTTGTCGCGCAGCGCGCTGACCGACTTGTTCGCGTAGAACAGCGACTCTGCGTAATCGTCCGAGACGACCCTGCGCGGGTAGTCCGGGTCGGGGTGCACGACGTTGAAATCGACGATCACGTCGTAGCCCGGCTGGTGGTCGAGCCGTACGTTCTTCAGGATCACGTTGATGTGCGTGTAACGGATCAGGAAGCCCGCGTCCGCGTCCCAGGAAGGCGGCGTCTCCACCACCTGATAGCGCGCGTCCAGCCCCGCCGCGCGGGCGAGCGCGACGAACATGTTCGTGTACGAAAGGCAGTTGCCGCCCCGGGATTCGAAGGTCTGCGCGGCGGTGAGCGTCTGGTCGGCCGAGTAGACGGCATCGAAGAGGCCGTCCCGGTGGAGCTGATCGAACAGCACGTTGAACCGCCGGGACGCCCCGGCGCGCTGCGGTACCACGCGAGCGATGTAGTCGAGCATTTCCTGCGAGGGTTCCGCGATGTCCCCCTCGGGCTCGTGGGCCGGCACCGGCTCGCCGAACAGCCGCTCGCCCGTCAGCAGCGCCTTGTCGTAGTCGAGGCCGCCGGTCAGCAGAAACGGCGTCTGGGCCGCGCAACCGGCCAGTGCGAGCGCGAAACCGATGCCACCAGCCAACCCGAGTCGGCGGGTCCATCGAAACGCCCGCGTGGTGACTGTGCCTGGCATCGCACCTAACCCCGCGACCAGCCTACTCCCGTGCCGGCGCAGTCTCAACCGGACGCGGGTACCTGCCGTGTGAACCCTGTCAGACAATTTGCGGCCGCCCCGGGGTGTCCCCTATAGACAATTGCACCGGCCGGGGAGTTGCGCGACGATGCCCCCATGGGAAGGGGAATTGCCATCGGGGCGGCAGCTCTGATCGTAACCCTGGCGCTGCTGACCCCCAATCCTGCCGAGGCCGATTTCCGCTTCGAGGACGGCGTCTACCTCGGCCCCGCCACCCGGCTCGCCGACTGGGCCGATACCCTTGCCCGCGCCCGGAAGCAGCAACCGCTGCTCGATTCCTGCCTCGCCGACATCGACCGGTGCAGCCGCCGGCTGCGCGGGCTCCACGTTCTCGTCGCCCGGGCCCGTGACCTCACGCCCGAGCAACAGATCCGGTTGGTCAACCGCTACGTGAACAAGCGCAGCTACCGCCGCGACCGCTGGGCCGACGTGCAGAGCGCCGTAGCCGGCCAGCCCGTGCGGGTGCGAAGCCGCTGGTCGACCCTGGTCGAGTTCATGCTGCGCGGCGGCGACTGCGAGGACTACGCGACGAGCAAGTACCAGCTTCTGCGCGAGCTCGGCTTCGCCGCCGACGACCTGCGGGTGGTGGTCGCGTTCGACCGCGATTCCCGCGAGCACCACGGATTGCTGGCCGTACGCCGCCCCGACGGTGACGTGTGGCTGCTCGACTCCGACGACAGCATCCATCGGAGTCACCCGTTCGGGTATCGATTCGTCTATGCCCTGAACGAAACGTCCATCTGGGATCACGAGCTCGGCGCCGAGACGTGGTCGCAGATCCTCGAGTCATCACCGGAGGAATCCTCATGAAACGGTTGTGCCTGGCTCTGGCCGCGCTGGTGTTCGTCGGCGCCGGCAGCGTGCTCGCGAACGACGCCGTCGTGCGGACCCACACGCTGGAGGTCAAGGAACGTCTGCAGCACCTCGAGCTGATCGAGGTCACCGCGGAGAAGCCGGCGAACCCGAACGCCGAGCCGCTGGACGAGGAGCTCCAAGCGATCCTCGAAGAAGCCGAGCAGGCGGAGCTCGCGCAGAAGTAGCGGGCTGCAGGGGGAACCTGTGGGAGCGGCCTCCGGCCGCGAATCTTCAAAGTTCGCGGCCGGAGGCCGCTCCCACAAAGCCGCCGCTGCCACAACGCCGTTCGAGAAGGGCGCGTCAGCGCTCAGCGCGCCGACAGGTTCCGTATTCGACGAACACGGAATCGCCGCTTTGCGTGCCCGTCTCGCCGGCGAACGTCCAGCCGCCGACGGCCGTGCGCGTGAAGCGCAGCGTGTCCCGGTTGATCAGCAGCATCTCCGATGGCGGGATGTTGACGCAGCTGTAGCCGAGGCTGCCGTCGACCCCTCGCACCTGCCGGCATTCGAGCTCGGTGGTCACGGGGTCTTCCCCGGCGGTGAGGGTGACGTACAGGTCGACGCCCGGCTCCTCGGGCAGATTGGTCATGAACACCACGTTCTCGTCCAGCCGGAACGGGGTCGCATTGAACAGCGCCGGCACGTACGATTCCTCGTCGTCGGGATAATCGTGGAACCCGCCGGTCTGCTCGGCCGTGCATTCGAGCGGCAGGAACGCCCCGGCCTCGGACCGTGGCGCCGGCGATTCCGGCTCGGCGGCCGGCGCGACGGCGGCGCCGAGCGCCAGGCCGAGCACGGCGGCGATTCCGCGAGAACGGCGCAGGGCGGTATGCGCGGGATGCATCCGGGAAGTCTACTCACACGCGCCGGCGCCGGTCGAGCCGGCGGCTTCGCGGGCGCGGCGTTGCTCGCCCTGCTGCTGACGGCGTTCTACGCTCCCGCTCCAGCCCGCGCCGATGCGTTCGACCGCACCTGGTGCGCGGTGGAAGCGGGCGAGTTCCGGCTGGTTACCGACCACCCCCGCGAGGTCGCCGAGGACCTCGCCTGGCGGCTGCAGGCCTTCCGGCCGATCGCCGAACAATACCTGCCGGGCGAGCCCAACGCCGACAATCCGCCGCTCACCATTCTGGTGTTCGAGCGCTCGCGCGACTATCGCCGGGCGATGAACGGCAGTGCGATGGCCGGCTTCATGCAGCCGTCGTTCAGCGAGAGCCTGATGGTGGTCGGACCGGATCCGAACGCCTTCAGCGAGCACGAAACGCTGCTGCACGAGTACGTGCACTACCTGCTCCGTACCCGCAGCGGGATCAACATCCCCGCCTGGTTCGACGAGGGCATCGCCAGCATGCTGTCCTCCACCGAGGTGGAGACCGATCGGGTCGAGGTCGGCGCTCTGCCGGCGAGCACGCTCGATCGCGCGATCCGCGGGTCCCGGCTCGCGCTCGCCGAGGTGCTCGATGCCTCGGACATCTGGGACTGGCACCTCGACCGGCGCCGCGGCTTCTACGCGTGGTCGTGGCTGCTCGCACACCACCTGATGCTCGGTCCGGACCCGGAGCGGGACGCGCTGCGCCGCGGGCTGAATGCGTTCCTCACCGGCGAGGAGCCGTCGCTCACCGAAGCCCTCGACGTCAGCGTCAACTCGCTGGAACGCCGGCTCCAGCGCTACCTCGAGCGCCGCCCGAGCACGGCCGTGCACGAGGCGGTTCCCGTCGCTGACCGCCGTTACGGCTACCACTGCCTCGATGCGTCCGCGTCGACCCGTCAGCTCGGTCTCGCGATCGCCCAGCACAATCCGGCACTCGCGACCCGGGAGCTCGAAGCCCAGCTCGAGCACGACTCCGACTCCGCCGAGCTGTGGACGGTGCTGTCACTCGCTCACGAGGCGGCCAACGATCGTCCGGCGACGCTCGCCGCGGCCCGGCGCGCGGTGTCACTCGCTCCCGACGACCCGTCCGCGGCGGTACGCCTCGCCAGCGCACTCGCAATGGGCTGCATTCTGGAGCTCTCCGCGGAATGCCGCAGCCGCTGGCGCGAGGCGGTGCCGCTGCTGCGCCGCGCGCTCGAACGTGATCCGACGCGTCAGGACGCGATCTTCACGCTCGGTCTCGCCTACCTGTACTCGGGCCGGCCCGGGGACGCGCTGAACTACCTGCGCATCGCGTACCGCCGCCAGCCGTGGGCACCGCACGTGAACTTCTACCTCGGCGAGACCTACCGCCTGATCGGCGACGTCCGCGCGCGCGAGCACCTGCTGCGGGCGCGGCAATGGTCGCCCACCGAGGTGTGGCGCAAGCTGGCCGACGCGGGGCTCGAGCTGCTCGCGAGCGGCGGGTGACACGGCGGCCGGCCATTGCCATTGTGGGAGGGGCCTCCGGCCGCGAATCGTCCGGAATTCGCGGCCGGAGGCCTCCCACAAGCTAGCGGCGGAACACCCGCACCACTTCCACGTCGTCACCGCCCGACTCGATGCGCACGTGCACGTCGAGACGGCGGCCGCCGTCGGAAAGCGTGAGGATCTCCATCGCTTCCGCGTCCACGGCGTCGGAGAGAATGTACAGCGCCCCCTCGTGCCAGCCGGCGCGCACCTCCCAGAGGCCGCGCCGGCGACTGCCCCACGACACGTCACGGTAGTCGCCGGTGTCGTAGCGGATGCCCATGGAGTCGCGGCTCTGCTCGATGCGCATCTCGCGGGCGCGGAGCACCGGGAAATCGCTGGTGACGAACGCGAGCATGCCGCCGCGGGAGCGCAGCCGCCGCTGCGAGGGCGGCGTACCGCTCTCGTCTTCGATGAGCTGCCAGGTGCCGCTGAGGTCGAAGCCGTCCGGACGGTCGTAGTCGAGGCGCAGCGAGCTGCAGGCGGTGAGCAGCAATGCGAGAGTCGTGATCGAGAGGAGGAATCGCGGTCTGGAGACCGCTCCTACAGGGCGGTGGGGGGCGGGCCTGGTGGGCGGAACGGTCAACGCGGGCTCTTCTGGTCCTCGGACGCGGGCTTGAGCGCGATGATCTCGGCGCTGCGGTACAGGCCGCCGAGCTGCGCGGCGAGGTCCGCGCCTTCGACCAGCCCCTCGATGAAGGCCTTGATCGCGTCGTAGTCGTAATCGGCGCACGCCCGCTCCAGCGTCGTCAGCGCGTTGCGCAGCTCCGGCCACGGCACGAACTGCTCTTCGGCGCGCAGGATCTTCTTGTGCTCCGTGCCCGAGACCGCTTCGCCGACGAGCAGCTCCTCGTGCAGCTTCTCGCCGGGCTTGAGCCCCGTGATCACGATCTCGATGTCGCCGTCGGGGTGCTGCTCGTCGCGGATCGTGTAACCCTTCAGGTGGATCATGCGCTGGGCGAGCTCGAGGATCTTCACCGGCTTGCCCATGTCGAGCAGGAACACGTCGCCCCCGCGGGCCAGGCTCGCCGCCTGCAGCACCAGGCCCGCCGCTTCCGAGATCGTCATGAAGTAACGGGTGACTTCCGGGTGGGTCACGGTGACCGGCCCGCCCTGCTGAATCTGCTCGAGGAACAGCGGCACCACCGACCCCGACGAGCCGAGCACGTTGCCGAAGCGCACCACCGAGAACAGTGTCTGCCTGGTCTGTTCCTGCAGCGCCTGCAGGATCATCTCCGCGAGGCGCTTGCTCGCGCCCATGATGCTGGTCGTGCGCACTGCCTTGTCGGTGGAGATCAGGATGAAGTTCTTCACGCCCACGTCCATCGCCGCCTGGGCCGTGTACAGCGTGCCGAACGTGTTGTTGTTGATCCCCTGGATGACGTTGTGCTCGACCAGCTCCACGTGCTTGTAGGCCGCGGCGTGGAACAGCGTCTCGACCCGGTAGGTCTCGAGCGTGCGCGACATCAGCGGGCGGTTCAGCACCGAGCCGAGCACCGCCACCACGGGCGCCTGCAGGCCCTCGTCGGCGCAGATGCGCTTCAGCTCACGCTGAATCTGGAACAGGCTGAACTCCGAGACGTCGAGCGCCACCAGGAGCCGCGGCCGCTGCCGGATGATCTGCCGGCAGAGCTCCGAGCCGATCGAGCCGCCGGCGCCGGTCACCATCACGCAGCGCCCGCGCACCGACCCTTGCAACAAGTGCGGCAACGGATCGATCTCCACGCGGCCGAGCAGGTCCTCGAGCTCGACGTCGCGTATGTTGGCGATCGACTGCCGGCCCGAATCGAGCTCCACCACGTCCGGGATCAGACGCACGCGCACGCGGTAGGGCTCGAGGAACTCGATGATGCGGCGCCGGTCCTGGGCCTCGGTCGAGTTCACCGCGACGAACACCTGCGAAGCGTCGGTATCGTTCAGCAGCCGCTCGAGCTGGGACGGCGCGTAGACGTACAGCCCATCGATGATGCGCTTCTGCAGCGCCTTGTTGTCGTCGATGAACGCGACCGGGATGTAGTCGCCCTGCTGCTGGAGCACGCGCGCGAGCTCGACGCCCTTGCTGCCGGCCCCGTAGATGATCACCGACACCGCGGAGCTCAGCTTCTCGTTCAGGCGCTGGAAGTAGACGCGCACCAGGAAGCGCGAGCCGCTCACGTAGAGCAGCGTCAGGAGCCAGAAGATCACCGGTACCGAGCGCGGGAAGCCGCGCAGCGGCACCATGTAGGCCACCGCGGCGACGACGATCGCGGTGATGGTCGCGCCCTTCAGCACCGCCATCATCGCGTGGTTGCCCATGTGACGGACGACGTGGCGGTACAGGCCCAGCGCGGCGAACAGGGGAACGCACACCAGGCTCGATACGACGAACGCCGGCCAGAAAGAGGCGACGTCGGGATTCAGCTCCCCGAGCCGCAGCGCGATCGCGCTCCAGAGCGCGAACGGCAGCGCGATCGCGTCGGCAAGCACCGCAACCGCCTGCTTGCGACGGCGCGGCAGTTGTTCGATGAATTCAGTGAGCATGCGCGTCACGCGGCGCGGGCTCCGGTCGACCCGCACCCAGACAGGCCGCTGCAATCGCCATGGGCATTACGGCCGGCAATACCCAGAGCAGATCCCAAGCCAGTATCCCCGTCTCCGATCTCGCGCACATCCAGGACAACGGCAGAAGCCAGAACGCGCCATACACCAGATAGCAGACCGTCGTCCACAAGTGCCCCCGTTTCGCCGCGATCTTTTGGTAGAGATGCGTTCTGTGCGGCTGCGTGAATGCCTGACGCGTCGACGCCCTAACTATAAGCGTATAGCTGGCGTCAAACCAGAACCCGGAGAGCAGAATGAGCGACACCGGTAAACTCAGAAGATCCTGTCGCCATAACAAGACAGTCAGCACGCCGGTGAGGAGCCCGAGGAAGTAGCTGCCCACGTCACCCATGAACAGCCGCGCCGGCGGCCAGTTGAGCGCGAGGAACCCGAGGCTCGCGCCCGCCGCCAGCCAGAGCAGATCGCCGACCCAGGTCGTCAGGCCGCCGCCGATCACCTGTGCGCCGATCGCGTAGAGGAGCGCCTGCGCCGCCGCCAGCCCGTCGATGCCGTCCATGAAGTTGTACAGGTTGATCTGCCAGGCAAGCGCCAGCGCCACCAGCGCAGCGAGCCACCAGACGGCCGCCGAGGCCTGCTGCGCCGGTTGGAGCACAACCCATGCCATACCCCCGGCCACCACGAGCTGCACCACCAGGCGCAGAAATTTCGGCAGCTCCCAGCGGTCGTCCAACAATCCGATCAGCGCGAGCGACGCACCCCCCGCCGCGATCGCGCCCGCGGTGCCGGAACCCAGGGCCGCCAGCCAGACGAGATACCCCGTGATCGGCAGCACGAACGCGAGCCCGCCGCTGGTCGGCGTCGGGCGGGCGTGGAAGCTGCGCGCGTTCGGTTGCGCGTAGATCCTGAGCCGCTCCGGCGCGGCGATCATCGCCGCCGCGATGCCGAACGCCGCGGCGAAGCCGCCGCCGAGCAGGATCAGCGGGAGCTCCGGAACCATTCCGCCATTTCCCGGAGGGCTTCCGCGACCGTGACCGGAGGCGACCAGCCGAGCCGCTGCCGGGTCGCTTCGATGTCGACCTGCAGCGGCTCGAACAGGCGCTGGGCGATCCGTCCCTGCCCGGCCAGCACCAGCGCCCGGCGGATCCACGCGGGCGGAACGTCGACCTGCCGCGACGGCCGCCCGAACGCCCGCCGCAGCTCGCCGATCAGCCCCGAGACGGTCAGATCCTCCCCGTCGGCCACGTGGAAGATGCCGGAACCGCCCTGCCCCAGCCGCACCAGCAGGTCGTTCAAGTTGCCCACCGCCACCAGGCTGCGCGGCGCGCGGGCCGCGCCGAACGGCAGCGGCCACGGGCTGTCCGCGAGACGCAGCAGCGGAGCAAAACTGCTCCGCGTCCCCGGGCCGTAGACCAGGGGCGGACGCACCACCGCGAGGGCCGTGGTCCGCAGCGGCTCATCCAGCAGCCGCTGCTCGGCCTCGACCTTGCTCGCCGCGTACGGATCGCCGGGCCGGTAGGGATCCTCGGGGCTGAACGGCCGCTCGGACCGATCTCCCAGCACCTTGATGCTGGACAGCCAGACGAACTGCGCCACGCCCGCCCGGTCCGCCGCGCGCAGCCACACCCGCGGCGCGGTGACGTTGACCCGCTGCAGCCCGTCCGGATCCCTCGCTGCCAGCACCTCATGGGCGATGCCGGCCAGAAAGTGCACCACGTCGACGCCTTCGAGTACCCGGGCGAGGCGCGACTCGTCGAAGTCCAGCAGGTCCACGCCCGCCTCCGTCGCGACGTCCGGCTGCGACGATACCCGGCGCACGCGCTGCCCCATGCGTTCGAGGTGCCGAGTGAGATGCCGGCCGATGAACCCCCCGGCACCGGTGACGAGCGCCGTGGTCATCGTGCAGAGCAGCCGAGCCGGTGGTCTGGAAAGGGTCGGATCAGAGCCGAGTCCGTCCTGGTCGCGAACGGGACGGCATTCTACGCGCAGTCGGCCGCAGCGGCATCGTGCTCTGGTGGGAGCGGCCGCACAATGTGGGGAGCGGCCGCGTTTTGTGGGAGCGGCCTCCGGCCGCGAATCGCACTCTGGAGACCGCCCCTACAGCAGCATCCCTCAGTCTTCGAGCACGATCCGGTCGGCGTTCATCTCCACGGTACGTTCCGCGATCCCCTTCACGTTCGCGAGCTCGTAGATGTCGACGAACTCGCCGTGTTCCTCCCGGTACTGCACGATCGCCTCCGCGCGGGACTGGCCGACACCCTTCAGCACCCGCGCCAGCGTCGTGGCGTCTGCCGTGTTGATGTTCACCTTTTCGATCTCGTCGACCGCGAGCGCGGTGCTGGAAAGCACGAGCAGCGCGGCCGCCAGGGCCGTACGCCAGATTCCGATCATGGTGACCTCTTCGAGCTGTTGGAAAGGGCGCTCAGGCTAACGGCGCGCCGGCCGCGGCGGAGGCAGAGATCGACCGTTGGCGCCGGACGCCGATGCCGCCGCCCGGCGCAGGAGATCAGCCCGCCGCCCGGCGCGTCTGCTCGAGGCGCACGATCGGCTTGCAGGCGCCCCACTCGTGGCAGCTCGGGCATTGCCACATCAGCGCCTGGCTCGGGAAGCCGCAGTTGCGGCAGCGGTACACGGGCTGGCGGCTCAGCAGCGACTCCGAGAAGCGCCGCACCAGCGCGAGCTGCTCCGCCTCGAGGGAGCGGCCGTCCCGGTCGAGGTAGTCGAGCAGCGCGACGAAGCCGCCGAGGGTCGGGTTGCGCAGGAGCTGCTCCATCAGGAACTCCGACGCGGTGGCGGCGTCGGCGGTGTGCTCGAGGTGCAGCGCCAGCTCCTGCACCGCGGGCAGGTACGGGCCGAGACGCAGGCAGCGGTGCAGGAAGTCGCGGTAGCCGGCGTCGTCGCCCATCCGTCGGCAGGCTTCGGCGTACAGGTCCACCGCGAGCGGCACGCAGTCGGGATCCTGAGCCAGCGCCCGCTCCACCAGGCGCCGCGCCTCGCGCCAGCGCTCCGCCGCGAGCTCGACGCGCGCACCGGTCAGGCTGACCCGCACGCAGCGCGAATCGAACTGCGTCGCGCGGACCAGTTCCTGGCGCGCCTGCCGGAGCTCGCCGCGCGCGAGCGCCGCCTCCGCGAGCTCGCACTGGTAATGGGCGAGCGGCCCGCGCACGCTCTTGTCGTAGCGGGCGATCTCCCGACCCACCTCCACCGCCTGGCGCCATTCCCGCTCGCGCTGGTAGATCTCGAGCAGCGCCCGCTCCGCGGAGCGGCGCTCCGGTCCGCTACCGCGCGACAGCTCGAGCAGCAGGTTCTCGGCCCGGTCGAGCAGTCCCGCGGCCATGTAGTCGCGGGCGAGCTCGAGCTCGGTGCGCGCCCGTTCCGCCGCGGTCAGCCCCGGCCGCGCCAGCAGGCTCTGATGGATGCGGATCGCCTTGTCCACTTCGCCGCGGCGGCGCACCAGCGCGCCGAGCGCCTGCCGCGTCTCGACGCTGTCGTTCTGCGAGACCACCGCCTCGACCAGCGCGTCGACGTCCACACTGTGCCGTTCGGAGAGAAGCTGGTCGATGCTGCCGAGGTACGCGGCCGCGCCGCGTCCCCCGCGGCTGCGGCGCCAGTCGCGCCGGCCGAGCAGGAAGCCGATGCCGAGCGCGGCCACCAGCAGGAGGTACAGAAGCAGATTGTCTGGCATGGTCTACGGCCGCTATCCCCGGACGCGCCGGCGGGACACCGCATCAATCCTGAAGCGTCAGGTTACGCAGCCGTTCGAGCTCGCGCCGCGACGCGTCCAGCTCCTTGTTGAGCGCACGCTGGCGCAGCCGCATTCGCAGGGAAGCGAGGCCGAAGCCGAGCGCGGCCACGATGACTCCGAGCAGGAACGCCAGCAGCAACCACCAGAACACGCTCACCTCGGGCGTCTGCCACTCGAGAAAGCGCAGCGCCACCTGAGTCTGGTTGACCGCCAGCAGCGCGAAACAGAACAGCACGACCGCGAGCGCCACCCAGAACAGCCGGGCCAGCGTCTTCATCGGCCCTCTCCGGAATCAGTCCTCCGACGCCGCGGCACGCTCCCGTGGCGGCTCCTGCTCGCCTTTCTGCTCCTGTTCCCGCTGCAGACCGGCATTGACACGATCGCGCAGTTCCTTGCCCGGTTTGAAGTGTGGCACGTACTTGCCCGGCAGACCCACCGACTCGCCGGTCTTCGGATTGCGCCCGATACGCGGCGCGCGGTAATGCAGCGAAAAACTGCCGAACCCTCGAATCTCGATGCGCTCACCCGAGGCCAGGGTCTCCGCCATCTGCTCGATGATGGTCTTGACCGCCAGCTCGACGTCTTTCAGCGACAGTTGCGTCTGCTTGGCGGCGATGAGTTCGATGAGCTCCGATTTTGTCATTGTTGTCGTCTCACCACCTCGTGGTGGAGTTAGTGGGACCGGACCCTGGCCGCTGTCCCCCGACAGCGGGCCGCTCCCACAGATTTCAGAGTCCGCGGCCTTCAGGCCGCTCCCACAGCAGTCGACCCGCGCCAGCACCAGGCCGAACGTGCCCGCTGCGGGGGCAGACCCCCGCGGTGAACACTCCTTCCGTGGATGGGCATCAGTCGTTGCTGCCCTGATCCATCTGCTGCTTGATCAGGTCGCCCAGGGTCGTCGCCGGCCGTTCGGTCTCCCGGCTGCGGTGCTCGCGCATGGCCGCCCGCTCGTCCTCGATGTCCTTCGCCTTGATGGACAGGCCGATGTTGCGGTTCTTGCGGTCGATGCTGATGATCTTCACCTCGACCTCGTCGCCCACCTTCAGCACGTTACGGGCGTCCTCGACCCGGTCCTGGCTGATCTCGGAGGCTTTCAGCGTACCGGTCACGTCGGGGGCGAGCTCGATGATCGCCTCCTTCGGCTCCACCTCCTTCACCCGGCCTTTGACGATGGTGCCGCGATCGTTCACCGCGGTGTAATCGGAGAACGGATCCTGGTCGAGCTGCTTGATGCCGAGCGAGATCCGCTCGCGCTCCGGATCCACCGACAGGATGACCGTCTCGATCTCCTCGCCCTTCGTGTAGCGGCGTACCGCGACCTCACCCGGCTCGTTCCAGGAGATGTCCGAGAGGTGCACCAGACCGTCGATGCCGCCCTCGAGCCCGATGAAGATGCCGAAGTCGGTGATCGACTTGATCTTGCCCTTGATGCGGTCGCCCTTGGCGTGGTTGATCGCGAACTCTTCCCACGGGTTCGGCCGGCATTGCTTGATGCCGAGCGAGATCCGCCGGCGCTCCTCGTCGATGTCGAGGACCATCACTTCCACCTGATCGCCCACGGCAACGACCTTGGACGGGTGGATGTTCTTGTTGGTCCAGTCCATCTCGGAGACGTGCACCAGGCCTTCCACGCCCTCCTCGATCTCGGCGAAGCAGCCGTAGTCGGTGAGGTTGGTGACCGTGGCCAGCACGCGCGAGCCTTCCGGGTAACGCCGGGTGATGTCCACCCACGGGTCGTCGCCGAGCTGCTTCATACCGAGGCTGACCCGGTTCTTCTCGCGGTCGAACTTCAGGATCTTGACGTCCACCTCGTCGCCGACGTTCACCATCTCGCTCGGATGGCGGATGCGGCGCCAGGCCATGTCGGTGATGTGCAGCAGGCCGTCGACGCCGCCGAGGTCCACGAACGCGCCGTAGTCGGTGAGGTTCTTCACGATGCCCTTCACCACCTGGCCTTCCTGGAGCGACGCGAGCAGCGCTTCGCGCTCGGCGCTGTTCTCTTCCTCCAGCACCGCGCGGCGGGAGACCACGACGTTGTTGCGTTTCTGGTCGAGCTTGATGACCTTGAACTCGAGCGGCTTGCCTTCGAGGTGCGCGGTCTCGCGCAGCGGCCGGATGTCCACCAGCGAACCCGGCAGGAACGCGCGGATCTCGTTGATGTCGACGGTGAACCCGCCCTTGACCTTGCCGCTGATCTGGCCCTCGACCACCGCGTTCTTGTCGAACGCCTCTTCGAGCATCTTCCAGGTTTCGGCGCGCTTGGCTTTTTCCCGCGACAGGCGCGTCTCGCCGAAGCCGTCGTCCACGACCTCCATGGCCACGTGGACCTGATCGCCGATCTTCAGATTGAATTCGCCGTTCTCGTCGAGGAACTGGCTGCGAGGGATCACACCCTCGGACTTGAGGCCGGCATGCACCACGACGAAGTCATTGGTGATGTCGACGACCGTGCCGGTGACGATGGAGCCCGGCTCCATCTCCACCGTTTTCAAACTCTCTTCGAACAGGTCTGCGAAACTTTCACTCATTAAATATATGGTGTCACGCGCTTCGGGTGCGTGAGCTCTCCGGTTGTCGGTCGTGCCTTGCATACGGCCTCGGCACGCCGGTTGGTTGAAATTCCTGTGCCGCCGAACGTCAGGTTCGGCGCTCACCCAGTTGCCGTCGCTCGGCCGCTTCGAGGACCCTGTCGAGCACCTCGTCGATCGACATGTCAGTGCTGTCGACCAGGATCGCGTCCGGCGCGGGCCGCAACGGGGCGATGGCACGCCCTCGATCTCGCTCGTCCCGTTCCCGGATACCTGCGAGAAGGGCGGCGAGGCTAACACTTAAGCCTTTGTTTTTCAACTGGTTATATCGGCGCCTCGCGCGCTCCTCGGCACTGGCGTCGAGGAACACCTTGAGCGGTGCATCCGGGAACACCACGGTGCCCATGTCGCGCCCGTCGGCGACCAGCCCCGGCGGGCGCCGCTGCGCCCGCTGAACGGCGAGAATCGCGTCCCGCACCGGCTGCAGCGCGGCCACGCGGGACGAGGCTTCGCTCACCGCCTCGGTGCGGATCTGCTCGGTGCGCTCGACGCCGTCGACCCAGATCCGGCCGCCGTCCCCGAACCGGAGCGTGAGCCCCCGGGCCGCGGCCGCCAGCGCCTCGGCGTCGTCGAGATCGATGCCCCGCTCCAGCGCCACCAGCGCGACGACCCGGTACAGCGCGCCGCTGTCGAGCAGATGCCAGCCGAGCCGCTCGGCCACCAGTGCCGCGATGGTGCCCTTCCCCGACCCGCTGGGGCCGTCGATGGCGATCACCGGCGGCAGCGCGCGGCTCACGGCCCCTCCCCCTCATCCCCCGTGGGAGCGTCATCCCCTGTGGGAGCGGCCTCCGGCCGCGAATCGGGGTCTAAAGACCGCTCCCGCGGGGGACGATTCGCGGCCAGAGGCCGCTCCCACAGCTCGCCGCGGCGGCGGGCCGCCTCCCGCAGATACGCCTGCAGCGTCGCATCGTCCGCGGTTTCGATCAGGCTTCTTGCCCGGCGGAGCTGCTCTTCCAGATCGTCCAGCGCGCCGAGCACGGCCTCGCGGTTCAGCCGCAGGATCGACGACCAGATCCGCGCATCGGATGCGCCGATTCGGGTGAAGTCGCGAAAGCCGCCGGCGGTATGCGGCCGATGCTCGTCCTCGACGAGCTGCAGGTACGCGAACGCGACCAGGTGCGGCAGGTGGCTGGTCAGTGCCAGGACGCGGTCGTGCTCGGCCGCGCTCATCGTGCAGACCCGCGCACCCACTGCCTGCCACCAGGCGGTCACGCGCTCTACCGCCGCGGGATCGGTGTCTGCCGTGGGGGTCAAGATCACCTCGGCGCGTTCGAACAACCCGGCGTCGGCAGCATCGGGCCCGTTCTCCTCGCTCCCGGCCACCGGGTGGCAGGGCACGAATCGGGCCGGAACGGCGGGGAGCCGCCGGGCCACCTCCTGCAGAATCGCTCCCTTCACGCTGCCGGTATCGAACACTATCCCGCTGTGCCCGGCGAGGCGGACCACCCACGGCGCGATGCGGTGGCCGGGCGCGGCCAGCAGCACCGCGTCGGCGTCCGCCGGCACCGAGTCCGCCAGCGCGTCCACGACCCCGAGCTCGCGGGCGCGCCGCGCCGACGCCGGATCCGGATCGATGCCGGTGAAACGCGCGAAGAGCCCGCGTGCCCGGGCCGCACGGGCGAACGACCCGCCGATCAGGCCGGTGCCGACCACCGCCAGGTGCATCAGCCGAGCACGCGCTGCAGGGCCTCGAGGAAGCGCTGATTCTCCTCCGGCAGGCCCACCGTCACCCGCAGATGGGCGGGCAATCCGTACTCCGGCACCGGGCGCACGATCACGCCCTCGCGCAGCAGCGCCTGGTACGCGGCGCCGGCCCCGATCCGCGACGGCACCTCGAACGTGACGAAGTTGCCGACCGACGGGATGTACGCGAGGCCGAGCTGCTCGAGCCCGGCGGTGAGCGCCGCCATGCCCTGGCGGTTCAGCGCCCGGCTCTCGGTCACGTAGGCGCTGTCGGCCAGCGCGGTCACCGCCGCGGCCTGCGCCAGCGCGTTCACGTTGAACGGCTCCCGGGCCCGGTTCATCAGGTCGGCCGCTTCCGGGCTCGACACCGCGTAGCCGACCCGCAGCCCGGCGAGGCCGTGGATCTTCGAGAACGTGCGGGTCACGATCAGGTTGGGATGCTGCTCGATCAGCCGGATGCCGTTCGGATACCCCGGCGCATCGACGTACTCGAAGTAGGCCTCGTCCAGCACCAGCCAGACTTCCTCCGGCAGCGCACGGAGGAATCCGCCGAGCGCGGCCTCGTCCACCCAGGTGCCGGTGGGGTTGTTCGGATTGGCCAGGAACACGATCGCGGTGTGGTCGGTCACCGCCTCGAGCATCGCCGGCAGATCCGCCGCGTAGTCGCGCGCCGGCACCTGCACCAGCCGGCCCCCGCAGAGCGTCACCGCGAGCGGATGCACGATGAACGCGTGCTCGGCGACGATACCGGCCGCGCCCGGCGCGATCGCCATCCGCGCCGCCAGGTTCAGCACGTCGTTCGAGCCGTTGCCGAGCGTGATCTGCTCGGGCGCGACCCCGAGGTGCGCCGCCAGCGCCCGCTTCAGCTCGTAGCCGCTGCCGTCCGGATAGCGCGAGACGCCGGCCGCCGCCCGGCGGATGGTCTCCTGCACCGCGCCGCTGACGCCCCGCGGGTTCTCGTTGCTGGCGAGCTTGACGATGTCGGTGAGGCCCAGCTCCCGGGCGAGCTCCTCGATCGGCTTGCCGGGCCGGTACGGCGACAGACCCGCCACGTTGGCGTTCACGCGCCGCGCCATCACACCACCGCCTGGGGATACGAGCCGAGCGAGCGCACCTCGATCGCCACCTGCGCCACCTCGTCGAGCACCGCACGGATGCGCGGCTCGCTCTGGTGACCGTCGAAGTCGATGAAGAACACGTACGACCAGCTCCCGGATTTGGCCGGCCGCGTCTCGATGCGGGTCAGGCTGATGCCGTGGTGATGGAACGGCTCGAGCACCTTGTACAGCGCGCCGGGCTCGTTGCGGGTCGACACCAGGATGGAGGTCTTGTCGCGCCCGCTCGGCCCGACTTCCTGGCGGCCGATCACCAGAAACCGGGTCTTGTTGTCGGCATGGTCTTCGATGCGGCTCGCGATGATCCGAAGCCCGTAGCGCTCGGCCGCCATCTCGCCGGCGATCGCGGCGACGCCCGGCCGCTCGGCCGCCTGCCGCGCGGCCTCGGCGTTGCTGTTCACCGGCGTGCGCGGAATGCCGGGATAATGCGCGTCGAGCCAGTTGCGGCACTGCGCGAACGACTGCGAGTGCGACAGGATCTCGCGGATCGGCGTATCGCCCGCGCGGCTCGACACCAGGAGCGCGTGGTGAATCGCGAGCTCCACCTCGCCGCAGATCAGCACCGGCGACTCCATGAAGCAGTCGAGGGTGTGGTTCACCATGCCCTCGGTGCTGTTCTCCACCGGCACCACGCCGAAGTGCGCGGCTTCCGACTCCACTTCCCGGAACACCTCGTCGATCGTCGAGAGCGCGCGGGTGCCGGCGAAATGGCCGAACTGCTTCACCGTGGCGGCCTCGGTGTAGGTGCCCGGCGGGCCGAGATAGGCGATGGTCAGCGGCTGCTCGAGGTTCAGACAGCAGGAGATGATCTCGCGGAACAGGCGCGCCAGATCGTCGTCGGACAGCGGCCCCTGATTCTCCTGCTTGATGCGCGTGAGGATCTGCGCCTCGCGCTCGGGCCGGTAGAACACCGGCGGCTGATCGCCCGGCTCGGCGTGTTTGATCTTCGCGACCTTCAGTGCGCACGCGGCGCGCGCGTTCAAGAGCCGCTGCAGCTCGCGGTCGATCTCGTCGATGCGCGCGCGCACCGACTCGAGGCTCTCGCCCGCGTCCGATGATTTCGCATCGGTGTCTTCCGCGCTCACGTCGAAGCTCCGCATTCTGTTCATGACGGCGTCCGGCCGCCTCCGGCACCGTCGGCACGGGTGTCGTGGGAAGTTCGGCATCTTAGCATTTCGGCGCAGCCGGGGGTGAAGCCTCGGCTCGCCTCGCGGGGGTGGCGGTGGACGCTACGTCGCTCGCCGGATCAGGGCCGTCGCCGACGCCTTCGCGACCAGCGCGCCCTCCTGGTAAAGCTCGCCTTCCAGCACGCAGACGCTTCCGCCCCGGGATACGACCCGGCCCCGGCCAAGCAGCGGACCCACCCGGGCCGGGGCGATGAAGTTGACCTTCAGTTCCAGTGTCGGCGCGAATTCCCCCGGACCGAGCGTCGCCGTCAGCGCCGGTCCCATGGTGTCGTCCAGCATCGCGGCCAGAAAGCCGCCCTGAATGGTGCCGATGGGATTCGTGAAGGCTTCCGTTGCTCGAAACTCCACGACGATCGTTCCCGCCTCCGGATCGACCTCCTTGATCGTCGCGCCAAGGGTCGCGGCAGCTTTCGGCATCGGCAACTCGCCGTCCATCATCTGCTGGAAGATCGGCTTGGTCATGCCTTGAACCCGTATCGAGCTCAGCCGTGCTCGCGCTCGAAGGTCTGCATGTAGTCGACCAGCGCGTCCACCGCCGCCTCCGGCACAGCGTTGTAGAGGCTCGCGCGCATGCCGCCGACGCTGCGGTGGCCCTTCAGATTGGTGAGTCCGCGCTCCTCGGCGCCCGCCAGGAACGCCGCGTCGAGCTTCGGGTCGGCCAGCGTGAACGCGACGTTCATCAGCGAGCGGTGCGCCGGGTTCACCGGCGAGCGATAGAAGTTGCTGTTGTCGAGCGCCGCGTAGAGCTTGCCGGCCTTGCGCCGGTTGATCGCCTCGATGCCCTCGACGCCGCCCTGCGCCTTCAGCCACTCGAACACCAGCCCCGCCAGGTACCAGGCGTAGGTCGGCGGCGTGTTCGACATCGAATCGGCTTCCGCGTGCACCGCGTAGTCGAGCATGCTCGGCGTGTCCGGCTTCGCGCGGCCGAGCAGGTCGCGGCGCACGATCACCACCGTGAGCCCCGCCGGGCCGATGTTCTTCTGCGCGCCGGCGTAGATCAGCGCGAAACGCGACACGTCCACCGGCCGCGACAGGATGTCGGACGACATGTCGGCCACCAGCGGCAGCGACACGTCCGGGAACTCGTGGAACTGCACGCCGCCGATGGTCTCGTTCGAGCAGATGTGCAGATAGGCTGCGTCCTTCGACAGCGACCAGTGCGCCGGATCGGGAATCTCCGAGAAATTGCTCGACTCGGAGCTCGCGGCGACGTTCACCTCGCAGAAGCGCTTCGCCTCCTTGATCGCCTTCGTCGACCAGGAGCCGGTGTTCACGTAGTCGGCACGGCACCGCTCACCGAGCAGGTTCAGCGGCACCATGGCGAACTGCAGCGTGGCGCCGCCCTGCAGGAACAGCACTGCGTAGTCGTCGGGCACGCCCATCAGCTCACGGAAATCCGCCTGGGCGCGCTCGGCGATCTCGATGTACGCCTTGCTGCGATGGCTCATCTCCATCACGGACATACCGGTGCCGCGGTAGTCGAGCAGCTCGTCGCGCGCGCGCTCGAGCACCTCGAGCGGCAGCGCCGCCGGGCCGGCCGAGAAGTTGAACACCCGGTGAGCGCCCTGCCCCCCCTGGGAGCGATCTCCAGATCGCGATTCGGTCATGACTTCATCCTTACGCTTCTTCCTCGGCAGCGCCGTTCGCCTCCTCGCTCCCGTCGTCCGTCTCGACGATGCGCTGCACGCCCACCAGCCGTTCCTCACCGCGCAGCGTGATCAGCCGCACGCCCTGGGTGTTGCGTCCCTGCAGCGAGACCTCGTCCGCCGAAGTCCGCACCAGCGTGCCGAGGTTGCTGATCAGCATGATCTCGTCGCCGTCGAACACCTGGATCGCGCTGACCAGCGGGCCGTTGCGGACGCTGGTCTGCATGCTGATCACGCCCTGCGTGCCGCGGCCCTTCACCGGGAACTCGCTCACCGCGGTGCGCTTGCCGTAACCGTTCTCGCTCGCGGTCAGCACGTAGCCGCCCTGTTGCGGGATGATCAGTGAAATCACCTGGTGGCCGCCGGAGAGCACGATGCCGCGCACGCCGCGCGCGTTGCGTCCCATCGCTCGTACGTCCGATTCCTTGAAGCGCACCGCCTTGCCCGAGCTCGAGGTCAGCATCACGTCGCAGGTGCCGTCGGTCAGCGCCGCGCCCACCAGCGTGTTGCCCGGATCGAGCTCGAGCGCGATCAGTCCGCTCGAGCGCGGCCGCGAGAACTGCTCGAGCGGTGTCTTCTTCACGGTGCCGTTCGCGGTCGCCATGAAGATGAACCGGCCCGGCGAGTACTCCTTGATCGGCAGGATCGCGGTGATGCCTTCGTCCTGCGCGAGCGGCAACATGTTGACCAACGGCCTGCCCTTGGCACCGCGGCTCGCCTGCGGGATCTGGTAGACCTTCAGCCAGTACACCTTGCCGAGATTCGAGAAGCAGAGGAGCGTGTCGTGGGAATGCGCCACCAGCAGGTGCTGCACGAAGTCTTCGTCGCGCACCGACGTGGCCGCCCGGCCGCGGCCGCCGCGCCGCTGCGCCTGATAGCTGTCGAGCGGCTGGGTCTTCGCGTAGCCGAGGTGCGAGATCGTCACCACCAGGTCTTCTTCGTTGATCAGGTCCTCGACGGTGAGGTCTTCCTGGGTCGACAGGATCTCCGTGCGCCGCTCGTCGCCGTACGCCTCGCGGATCTCGATCAGCTCGCCGCGGATCACCTCGAGCAGCCGCTGCGGCGACGCCAGGATCTCCTGCAGGCTGGTGATCTCGTCGAGGATGCCCTGGTAGTCCTCGAGCAGCTTGCCCTGCTCGAGCGCCGTCAGCCGCTGCAGACGCATGTCGAGGATCGCCTGGGCCTGCTCTTCGCTGAGGTAGTACAGCCCGTCGCGGAAGCCGAATTCCTCGGAAAGGCCGTCCGGCCGGCACGCATCGCTCCCGGCGCGCGCGAGCAGCTCCTGCACCGCTTCCGAGGCCCAGCCGCGGCCCATCAGCGCGGCGCGCGCTTCCGCCGCGCCGGGCGACGCCTTGATCAGCTCGATCACCGGATCGATGTTGGCGAGCGCCACCGCCTGACCTTCCAGGATGTGGCCGCGCTGGCGCGCGCGCCGCAGCAGGAAGATCGTGCGCCGGGTCACCACCTCGCGGCGATGCTGGATGAACGCTTCCAGCATCTGCTTGAGGTTCAGCACCTTCGGCTGGCCGTGCACCAAGGCCACGCAGTTGATGCCGAACACCGTCTGAAGCTGGGTCTGCGCGTAGAGGTTGTTCAGCACCACCTCGCCGGAGTCGCCGCGGCGCATCTCGATCACGATGCGCAGGCCCTCCTTGTCGGACTCGTCGCGCAGCTCGGCGATGCCCTCGATCTTCTTTTCCTTGACGAGCTCCGCGATGCGCTCGATCAGCCGCGCCTTGTTGAGCTGATATGGAATCTCGGTGATCACGATCACGTCGCGGTTCGCGCGCTCGTCGTGCTGCACTTCCGCGCGGGCGCGCACGTAGATGCGCCCGCGCCCGGTCCGGTACGCCTCGACGATGCCGGCGCGGCCGTTGATGATGCCCGCGGTCGGGAAATCCGGGCCTTTCACGTACTCCATCAGCCCGTCGACGGTGATGTCCGGGTCGTCCAGCAGCGCGATGCAGCCGTCCACCACTTCGCGCAGGTTGTGCGGCGGAATGTTGGTCGCCATGCCGACCGCGATACCGGAGCTGCCGTTCACCAGCAGGTTCGGCACCTTGGTGGGCAGCACCTCGGGCATCCGCAGCGTGTCGTCGTAGTTCGGGACGAAGTCGACCGTTTCCTTGTCGAGGTCGGCGAGCAGGTCCGAGGCGATCCGCGACATCCGCACCTCGGTGTACCGCATCGCCGCGGGCGGATCGCCGTCCACCGAGCCGAAGTTGCCCTGGCCGTCCACCAGCGGATACCGCATGGAGAACTCCTGGGCCATCCGCACCACGGTGTCGTAGATGGCCACGTCGCCGTGCGGGTGGTACTTACCCATCACCTCGCCGACGACCCGGGCGGACTTCATGTACGGCCGGTTCCAGACGTTGTTCAGCTCGCTCATCGTGAACAGCGAGCGCCGGTGCACGGGCTTCAGGCCGTCGCGCACGTCGGGCAGCGCCCGCCCCACGATCACGCTCATCGCGTAGTCGAGGTAGGATTGACGCAGCTCGTCTTCGATGTTGACCGGGATGATTTCCCGGCCCTGATCGGACCCGAGATCGGACATAGATTGGTATCGTAGAAAAACGCAGTATTTTACCACTCAACGGTCTTTCGGGCGATCTCGCCTCCTCCCGTGGGGGCGATCTCTGATCGCGATTCTTCTGTTCGGACATCGGCGCCTGTCGCGGCCCGCTCGCGGCCGGGCCACCACCGCCCATGTCCCACCGAACGTTCGTGATCCGGGCTCGCACCCGCAGAAGGCTGTTCCAACCGGCGACCGTGACCGGCTCCAGGCGGTCGGAGTCGCACCCCCACCGACCGCGGCTTTCGCATCGGCCCTTCCACCCGAAGGCGCTGCCGCTCGAAGCTGCAAGGGCGTCGGAGGGGTGGCCCCGCCAACCAACCTGGCCAGCATCGATCGGAAGCGCCCTCCGTGTAGAATGCGCCGATGCCGAAAACGCAGGCCGAGCTGATCGTGGACGCGCGCTGGGTGCTGCCCATCGCGCCGGAAAACCGCGTGCTCGAGCACGCGAGCGTCGCGGTCGCGGAAGGGCGGATCCTCGCAGTGGGTCCGCGCGCGGAAGTGCACGCGGCGTTCGAGGGCGCACCGCTCGAACTGCCGAATCACGTGCTGCTGCCGGGGCTCGTGAACGCCCACGGCCATGCCGCGATGACGCTGATGCGCGGCTTCGCCGAGGACGCGCCGCTCGATAAATGGCTGAATGAGCACGTCTGGCCGCTCGAGGCGCGGCTGGTGAGCGAGGCGTTCGTGCGCGACGGCACGGCGCTCGCGGCGCTCGAGATGATCTCGAGCGGCATCACCTGCTTCTCGGACATGTACTTCTTCCCCGAGGTGACCGCCGACGTGGCGCGCCAGGCGGGGCTGCGCTGCCAGGTGGCGTTTCCGATCATCCCGTTTCCGAACGCGTGGAGCCGCAGCGTCGACGAGGCGCTGCACAAGGGCATGGCGCTGCACGACGCCTGCAAGGGCAGCCCCACCGTGAAGGTGGCGTTCGGACCGCACGCGCCGTACAGCGTCGGCCGCGGCGACCTCGAGAAGGTGCTGATGTACGCCGAAGAGCTCGACCTGCCGGTACACATCCACCTGCACGAAACCGCGGCGGAAGTCGCCGAGGTACGCGCGAGCCTCGGCCGAAGCTGGATCGACGTGCTCGGCGAGATCGGCCTGCTCGGCCCGCGCCTGCAAGCGGTGCACCTGACCCAGGTCGACGACGCCGAGATCGAGCGGCTCGCCGAGGCGCGCGTGCAGGTGGTGCACTGCCCGCACTCGAACCTGAAGCTCGCGAGCGGCATCTGCCCGGTGAGCCGGCTGCAGGCGGCGGGAATCAACGTGGCGCTCGGCACCGACGGCGCCGCGTCCAACAACACGCTCGATCTCTTGGCGGAGGCCCGGCTCGCGAGCCTGCTCGCGAAGGTGACGACCGGCGACGTGCGTTCGCTCGGCGAGGCGCGGGCGCTCGAGATGGCGACCTTGGGCGGCGCCCGCGCGCTGGGTCTCGACGACGTGATCGGTTCGCTCGAGCCCGGCAAGCAGGCGGACATGGCGGCGGTCGACCTCAGTGGAGCGCGCTTCCAGCCGGTCTACGACCCGATGGCGGCGCTGATCCACGGCGGCGCCGGTCCGGCGGTCAGCCACGTCTGGGTCGGCGGACGGCCGCTCTTGTACGACGGCACGCCGACGACGCTCGACGAGCGTGCGATCATCGCGTCCGTGGCGGGCTGGGCCGAGCAGGTCGCCGCGAGCCGGGCGCAGTGAGGGCAGACCGATGAGCAGTGAGCTGAACGTCGATCAACGGGAAATCGCCAAGTTCGAGTCGCTGGCGAGCCGCTGGTGGGATCCGGAGGGCGACTTCCGCCCGCTGCACGACATCAACCCGGCGCGCCTCCAGTACGTGCTGGAGCGCACCGACCTCGCCGCCGGGCCCGTGCTCGACGTCGGCTGCGGCGGCGGCATCCTGGCCGAAGCACTGGCCCGCGCGGGCGGCAAAGTCACCGGCATCGACATGGCCGCCTCGCCCCTCGCGGTCGCGCGCCTGCACGCGCTCGATACCGGCATCGAGGTGGAATACCGGGCGATCACCGCCGAGGCGCTCGCCGAGGAGCGGCCCGGCGCGTTCGCGACGATCACCTGCATGGAGATGCTCGAGCACGTGCCCGACTACCCGTCCACGGTGGAGGCCTGCGCGACGCTCGCGGCGCCCGGCGGCAACGTGTTCTTCTCCACGATCAACCGCAACCCGAAGGCCTACCTGCTCGCCGTGGTCGGCGCGGAGTACGTGCTCGGGCTGCTGCCGAAGGGCACGCACGACTACGAGAAGTTCATCCGCCCGCACGAATTGGCCGAGGCGGTGCGCCGGGCCGGGCTGGTGGTACAGGACGTGCGCGGCATTCGCTACAACCCGTTCACCCGGTCCTGCCGGCTCACCCGCGACGTCGACGTGAACTACCTGCTCCATGCCAGCAAGCCCTGACTACCCGGAGCTCGACGCCGGCCGGCGCGCGTGGCGTTACCAGCCCGCCCCCGACTGCCTGGCCGACCGGGTGATCCTGGTGACCGGCGCCGGCGACGGCATCGGCCGCGCGGCGGCGAAGACCTTCGCCGTCCACGGCGCCCACGTGATCCTGCTCGGCCGCACCCGCAACAAGCTGGAAGCGGTGTTCGACTGGATCGCGGCCAACACCCAAACCCGGCCGGTGATCGTGCCGTGCGACCTCGAAGTCCTCGACGACGACAGCGCGGCCGCGCTGGTGGAGGCGATCCAGGGTGAGTTCGGCCGGCTCCACGGGGTGCTGCACAACGCCTCGCTCCTCGGCCCGCGGCTGCCCATCGCCCTCTACGACAGCGCCGAGTGGCAGCGGGTGATGAAGGTGAACGCGTTCGCGCCGTTCCTGCTCACCCGCAGCCTGCTCGGGCTGCTGGACGCGGCCGGCGACGCCTCGGTGGTGTTCACCTCCTCGAGCGTCGGGCGCCGGGGGCGCGCCTACTGGGGCGCCTACGCCGTCTCCAAGTTCGCGCTCGAGGGCCTGTCGCAGGTGCTCGCGGACGAGCACGAGCACGCCGGGCGGATCCGCTTCAACAGCCTGAACCCCGGCGCCACCCGCACCCGGATGCGCGCGGCCGCCTACCCGGGCGAACGGCCGACCGAGGTACCGACCGCCGAGGAGAAGATGGACGTCTACGTCTATCTGTTCGAGCCCAAGTCCCGCGGCCTGACCGGCGCGATGCTGGACGCCCGGGACTGGCCGGGCCCTGAGCGATGACCTGTGGGAGGCCCTGTGAGATGCCCTGTGGGAGCGGCCTCCGGCCGCGAATCGCCCGGACATTCGCGCCCGGAGGCCGCTCCCACAGATCGGGCACCGTCGGGAAACCGACGCCGGCCGCGCCGGAATCCCGACGCGGCGTCAGAATCCCGCCGCCCGCCGCTGCCGCAGCGAGCGCTAAGTCGTTGATCTGCCTGACCTCCACTGAACGTCGGCGCTGGCACGCTTCTGGCTCTACCCGATTCGGACTGGGAACGACGCTCTCGCGATGACGCCGATCACGCACCTGCGGCAAGCCGAATCGCTTGCCCACCTCGATCACACGCTGGCCCTCGAGCTGGTCCAGGCGCTGCACCGCCATCTGGCGCCGTCGGCGCTGATGGAAGTGCTCTGGCACCAGGTCGTCCGGCTGACCCCGGCCAGCGGGATGCGTTACCGCCACGAGCCGCTCCAGCTCGACATCGGGATCGGCGACGGCCCGCACAGCGCGAGCTACACGCTGAGCCATCACGGCGAGAGCCTGGGCGAGCTCGAGCTGCGCTTCCGTCAGGCGCCCGACGAAGCGGTGCTGCGGGCGGCGGAGGACCTGCTCGCGCTCGCGATACCGGCGCTGCGCAACGCACTGACCCACCAGAGCGTCTGCCGGCAGGCGGCGCGCCTCGAGCGCGCGCTGCAGAACGCCCGCCGCGGCGGCGACTCGGCCGGCGCCGCGGTCGTGCCCCTGCATGCCGCGCGCACCGCACCGGCGGCGCCGACGGACGAGGCCGCCCCGTCGTCGCCGTGGGAAGACGCGCTGGTGCTGGTCAGCCTGGACGGCTACGAGGACATCCGTGCCGCGCACGGCGACGTCTGGGCGCAGACGCTGATCCAGACGATCCAGAACCAGATCGACGAGGGGCTCCGGGACGCCGACAGCGTGTTCCAGATCGACGAGGGTCTGCTCGCGGTGCTGCTGCCGCGCACCAGCGAAGACGCCGCGATCGACGTGGCCGGCAAGATCCGCGTGCTGATCTCGGGGCTGCACCTGCGCGACGGCCGCATCACCACCCAGCTCACCGCCTGCATGGGCGTGGTCGGCGCACGCGCCGCCCACACCCCCGAGGACGTGCTGTTCCAGGCACGCGCCGCGCTCGCGCAGGCGCAGCAGGAAGGCGCCAACACGATCCGCGCGTATCGCCGCTGAGAATCAGCCGAGCGGCAGCTCGGGGTACGGCAACAGCAACGACTTCTCGCGGTGGGGCTTCTCGCCGCGGCGCGCACGCGGCCGCGGCGGCAGTGTCAGCGGCAGGTGCAGCAGCCGGTAGAGGGTCTGCATGTCTTCCCGGCCGAGCTCCGCGAGCCGCCCGCTCTTCAGCGTCGACGGCAGCATCACCGGACCGTAGCGCACCCGCTTCAGCCGGCTCACCGACAACCCCACGGCCTCGAACAGCCGACGCACTTCGCGGTTGCGGCCTTCCATCAGCACCACGTGATACCAGTGGTTCGTGCCGGAGCCGTCGTAGTAGCGGATGTCGCTGAAGCGCAGCGTCTCGCCGTCGACAACCACGCCCTCGAGCAACGCGGCGAGCTGCACGTCGTCGAGGCGTCCGTTGACCCGCACCGCGTATTCCCGGTCGAGGCCCGTGGAGGGGTGCATCATCCGATGCGCCAGCGCCCCGTCGTTGGTGAGCAGCAGCAGCCCGGCGCTCTGCACGTCGAGCCGGCCGATGGAGATCCAGCGGCCGGCGCGCAGCGGCGGCAGATCGTCGAACACCGTAGGCCGACCTTCCGGATCGTGGCGCGTGCAGATCACGCCGACCGGCTTGTTCAGCACCAGCACGCGGCACCCCGTCTCCGGCGCGCGCGCCACCGGCTTGCCGTCGACGGCGAGCGCATCCGCCGGCGTCACCCGCTGACCGAGGTGCGCGAGCGCGCCGTTCACGGTGACCCGCCCCTGCACGATCCATTGCTCGAGCTGCCGGCGCGAGCCGAAGCCGAGCTCCGCGAGCACCTTCTGCAGCTTTTCGGGGGGTCCGTCGGGGGCGGCGTCAGCGCCGCGGTGACGTGGGGAGGCGGACGACCTCCGCCGAGTGCGGCCGTTCGGCGGGCCGTTCGCCAGGCCCTTCGCCGGACGCTTCGTGCTCCTGCCGCTCCCGCGTCCGGTCGTCCGGGCCGGCGGCTTCTGCTTCCGATCCTTCGCCGAGCGCTCCTGCGCCTTCGCCGGCCGATTCGACGGCTTCCTCGCCTTCACGGCTTTCGACTTCTTCGCTCCGGGCATCGGCGGACGGCTCCGTCTCGTTGGTTCCCTGCTGGTCCGGTGCGCCCGCCCCGTCCTCGTCGACGCCGTCCAGCGCCAGCGGCTCGATCAGCGAACGGATCTCGGCGAGCGGCGGAAGCTGGTCCAGGCTCTTCAATCCGAAGTAGTCGAGGAACTCCCTGGTGGTGCCGTACAGGCTGGGCCGGCCGGGCACCTCGCGCTGACCGACCACGCGGATCCAGTTGCGTTCCATCAGCGTGCGCATGATGTTCTGGCTGACCGCGACGCCGCGCACCTGCTCGATGTCGCCGCGGGTGACCGGCTGCTTGTACGCGATCAGCGCCAGCGTCTCGAGCAGCGCCCGCGAGTAACGCGGCGGCTTCTCCTCCCAGAGCCGGCTGACCCACGGCGAGAGCTCCTGGCGCACCTGATAGCGGTAGCCCGAGGCCACCCGCACGAGCTCGTAGCCGCGGCCGGCGGCTTCTTCCTCCAGCGTCTTCAGCGTGTCGCGGATCTGCGCGCGTCCCTCCTCCGAGTCGAGCTCGCCGTGCGCGAACAGCTTCTGGAGCTGATCCACGGACAGCGGGGCGTCCGCGGCCATCAGCGCGGCCTCGACGATCTGCTTCAGCTTGATCGGGTCGATCAGATCGGCCATCGGCTATTCCTCGGCGTCGCGATCCGGCTCGGCGTCCGGCTCCGGGGCCGCTTCCCAGCCGGAATCGGCATCGCCCGTGCGGGCACGCACGTAGATCGGCGCGAACGGCGCGTTCTGCACCAGCTCGAGCAGCGACTCGCGGATCAGCTCGAGCAGCGCGAGGAACGTCACCACCACGCCCATGCGGCCTTCTTCCACCGTGAACAGCGACGTGAACGGGATGAAATCCTTCGCGGTGTTGACCCGCTGCAGCACGTCGCTCATCCGCTCGCGCACCGACAGCGGCTCGAGCGTGACCGAGTGGTGCTGGAACATTTCGGCGCGCTTCAGCACCTGAGCGAGCGCCACCAGCAGCTCCTTCAGGTCCACCTCGGGATCGGCGTGGTGGCGCACCGGCTCCGGGCGCTCGGGCCGCACCAGGTGGACGTCGCGCTCGAGCCGCGGCAGCTCGTCGAGGCTCTCCGCCGCGCTCTTGATCTGCTCGTACTCCTGCAGACGGCGGATCAGCTCGGCGCGCGGATCGTCTTCGTCCTCGTCGTCCGAGACCGGCCGCGGCAGCAGCATGCGCGACTTGATCTCCGCGAGCATCGCCGCCATCACCAGGTACTCCGCGGCGAGCTCGAGCTGCATGGCCTTCATCAGCTCGACGTAGGCCATGTACTGCTCGGTGATCTCGGCGACCTTGATGTCGAGGATGTCGAGGTTCTCGCGCCGGATCAGATACAGCAGCAGGTCGAGCGGCCCCTCGAACGCCTCGAGGAACACCTCGAGCGCCTCCGGCGGGATGTACAGGTCGGTCGGCAGCTCGCGGATCACCTCGCCCTGCACGAGCGCGATGGTTTCCCGCTCGGTCTCCCGGATCTCGTACAGCCGCGGCCGCTGCGTCTGCGTCATACGCGCTGTTCTCCGCTCCGTTCGCCGGTCATCGGCAGGAGGGTCCGATGGTAGGAGATACCGATCGCCGCGCGGACCTCCTCGAGGGTCTCGCGCGCCGCGTCCCGCGCCTTCTCGGTCCCTTCCAGCAGGATCGACTGTACCAGATCGGGGTCGCTCTCGAACTGCCGCGCGCGCTCGCGCATCTGCCCCTGTTCGGCGTTGATCGCGTCGATCACTGGCTGCTTGCAGTCGAGACAGCCGATGCCGGCGCTGCGGCAGCCCTCGGCCGCCCACTTCCGGGTCGGCTCGTCCGAGTAGATCTTGTGCAGGTCGAACACCGGGCAGACGTCGGGGTTGCCCGGGTCGGTGCGCCGCACCCGCGCCGGATCCGTCTTCATCGTACGGATCTTCTCGGTCACCACCTCCGGCTCTTCGCGCAGATTGATGGTGTTGTTGTACGACTTCGACATCTTCTCGCCGTCGAGGCCGGGCACCTTTGCCTCCTGGGTGAGCAGCACCTGCGGCTCCGGCAGGATGATGCGGCCGCCGCCTTCGAGATAGCCGAACAGCCGCTCGCGGTCGCCGATCGACAGATTCTGCTGCTCCGACAGCAGCGCGCGCGCCCGCTCGAGCGCTTCGGCGTCGCCCTGCTCCTGATAGCGGCGGCGCAGATCCCGGTAGAGGCGAGCCGCTTTCTTGCCCATCTTCGTGACCGCGGCTTCCGCCTGCTCCTCGAAGCCGGGCTCGCGGCCGTAGATGTGGTTGAAGCGCCGCGCCACTTCCCGGGTCAGCTCCACGTGCGCCACCTGATCCGCGCCCACCGGTACGTTGCCGGCCCGGTAGATCAGGATGTCGGCCGCCTGCAGCAGCGGGTAGCCGAGAAAGCCGTAGGTCGCGAGATCGCGGTCGTTCAGCTTGGCCTGCTGGTCCTTGTAGGTCGGCACCCGCTCGAGCCAGCTCACCGGCGTGATCATCGACAGCAGCAGGTGCAGCTCCGCGTGCTCCGGCACCTTCGACTGCACGAACAGCGTCGCGGCGCCGGGATTCACGCCCGCCGCCAGCCAGTCCACGACCGTCTGGAACGTATGCTGCTCGATGCCGTGGGCGTGCTCGTAGTCCGTGGTGAGCGCGTGCCAGTCGGCGACGAAGAAGAAGCACTCGTACTCGTGCTGCAACTGGACCCAGTTCTTCAGCACACCGTGGTAATGACCGAGATGCAGCCGCCCCGTCGGACGCATGCCCGACAGCACACGGTGGCTGGGATCGCTACTGCTCAACGCAGGGCCTCATGCGACGAAAGACGCGCCATTATAGGGGCGCGGCCCACCTCTGTGGGAACCGGCCCGTCCTGTGTGGGAACCGGCCCGTCCTGTGCTGTGGGAGCGGCCTCCGGCCGCGAATGCTCCGGAAGATTCGCGGCCGGAGGCC
>DASVDC010000027.1:0-17017 GCA_036381275.1 Pseudomonadales bacterium
GGCTGCTGTCGGCGCTGCCGCTCCGCACTCGCTCGCGGCTCGTCAGCACCGACGGCGAGTTCCACACGCTGGCCCGGCAGCTCGCCCGGCTGCGCGAGGAAGGGCTCGAGGTGGTGCTGGTTCCGGCGCGGCCGGTGGAGACGCTGGCCGAGCGTCTGGCGGCGGCCGTCGACGCGCGCACCGCGGCCGCGCTGGTGTCGTCGGTGCTGTTCGAGACCGCGGAGATCGTGCCGCAGCTCGGCCACCTGGCGGAGACCTGCGAACGCCACGGGGCGGTGCTGCTGGTGGACGCGTACCACCACCTGAACGTGGTGCCGTTCGACCTGACCGGGCTCGGGCTCGAACGCGCGTTCGTCACCGGAGGCGGCTACAAGTACTGCCAGCTCGGCGAGGGTAACGCGTTCCTGCGCGTGCCGGCCGGCTGCCGGCTGCGGCCGGTGCTGACCGGCTGGTATGCCGAGTTCGACGCGCTGGAGCGCGGCGGTCCTCGCGAACGGGTGGCTTACGCGGCGGGCGCCGGGGCGTTCGCCGGCGCGACCTACGACCCGACGGCCCACTACCGGGCCGCGGCCGTGTTCGATTTCCACGTGACTCAGGGCCTCACGCCGGAGCGCCTGCGCGCGATCAGCCGCCATCAGGTCGGGCGGCTCGAGGAGGGCATTCTGGATCTGGGGCTCGATCCGGCCGTGGCCGCGCCGGTGCCGATGCCCGCGGAGCGGCGCGCCGGCTTCCTCGCGGTGCGGGCGCCCGACGCGGAGCGCCTCACGGCGCGGTTGCGTGAACGAGGAGTGCGGGTCGACCACCGGGGCACGATCCTGCGCCTCGGACCCGCGCCCTATCTCAGCGACCGGCAACTGGACGATGCGGTGGCGGCGTTCGCCGACGCCGTGGGAGCGGCCTCCGGCCGCGAATGAAAACAACCTCCCCGCGAGATCGGTCTCCAGACCGCGCGGCCAGAGGCCGCTCCCACAGGGGGGTTGAGGCAACGCCGGGTCAGGCCGGATTCGGCGGGCGCACCTCGATGTGGTCCACCACCGACCAGACGCCGGGGACGTACCAGGCATCGCTCACCGCGACTCGGCGCTCTTCGTCGCTCGCGACCAGGCCGCGCAGCTCGACCACGTGGCCGGCGGTGCCGGGCCGGATCTGGCTCGCGTTCACGAGCGGATCCTTCTCGAGCACCATGCGCACCGTGTCGGTGATCTCGTTGTCGTCCTCGTCCTGGCCCGACGCGACCTCGAGCCGGTTGTCCACCCGCTCGCAAGCCGGTGCCCACCAGGCGAGAACCTCGGCGAAACGCTGGTGATCGAGGCTCGGCACGCGGCCTTCCAGCCGCACCACCGAGCCGTTCACGTACACGTGAATGCGCGACGCATCCGGCCCGCCGTCGTGGACCAGCTCGTAGTCGCTGCCGGCGTGCACGTCCAGCGTGAACTCGGAGAACATGCTCTCGCCGGCCAGGTTGCGCAGCACCTCGTCGCGCAGCGCCAGTTCGCCCTCGCGCCGCGCGCGCACGCGCAGTCGGTCTTCCAGTGGCCGGCGCCCGGCGATGGCCCGCCGCGCGGTGTTCGCGGCGGTCCGTTTCACGCTGATGTCCTCGACGACGCCTTCCAGAAACAAGGCGCCGTCGTCCGTCAGGCCGATCGCCGGATCCTCGATGCGTACGTCGGTATCCGCTTCGAGGGCCCGGCGGACGGCCTCGATCATCGGCTCGCTCTGCCCGGTATCCTCCATGGCGATTCCCTCCTTCCGCGGCTTTCGAACCCGGAGTCTACTTCGTGCTGATCTCGATACGCCGCGTTTTCTGCTGAGCTTCCGCGCTCTTCGGCAGCTCCACGGTCAGCACGCCCTTGTCGAAGGACGCCTTGGCGGCCGACTCGTCCACTTCGGTCGGCAGCGCCAGCACCCGGCGGAAGCTGCCGTATTCGCGCTCCCGGCGGTAGACGTTCTTCTCCCGGGTTTCCTCCTCGCGCTTCTTCTCTCCGCTGATCGTGAGGACGCCGTCACCGACCGTCACCTCGACATCCTTCGGATCGATGCCCGGCAACTCGACGCTGACGCGGTAGGTCTTTTCGTCTTCCGTTTCGTCGACGCACGGCCAGGCGGTGCTCGCCCAGCTCTCGTCGAGGAGCGATGGCCGGCTCGGCCAGAAGTCCCCCATCAGGCGGTCCATCTCGCGCTGCAGCATTTCCATCTGCTGACGGATGCTTCGCAGCGGCATGTCGCTCTCCAGCCGCCGAAGGCCGCGTCGCTGCGGAACCAGGTCTCTGAGTGCCATGACTTTCTTCCTCCTGTCGATGTAACAATTGCCTCGGCATCGTGCCGAGGCGGGCTTTTGTCTTCCCCGGCGCCGAGCGAGCAGCCCGGGGGAGTAGTGATGCAGCAATCGTGCTCAGCATCGCCGCCCGCTGCTCACCCGCGCGCGACGTCGAGCACGGCCAATCCGGGCTCCGCCGGCACCACCCGCTGCGGCCGACGGCTGCCCGTCAGCGCGTCGAGAAAGCGCGCGCGCCAGATCCGCGCCGTGTTGTCGCGCAGCGTCGCGAGCCCGAGCGCCCAACGCTGCCGGCGTTCCGCGAACGGCATCGTCAGCGCGCGGTGGATAGCCTGCGCGGTCGCGTCGCTGTCGTAGGGATTGACCACCAGCGCCGCGTCCGCGAGCTCCTCGGCGGCGCCCGTCAGGTTCGACAGCACGAGCACACCGGGGTCCTCGGCCGTCTGTGCGGCCAGGAACTCCTTCGCGACCAGGTTCATCCCGTCGCGCAGCGACGTCACCAGCGCCACGTCGGCGAGCGACAGGTAGCCGAGCAGCGCATCCCGCGGGACCGGCTGCGCGACCAGCTTGAGCGGCGTCCAGCAGAGGTTGCCGAAGCGGGCGTTGATGCGTCCGGCCTGGGCTTCCAGCGCGCTCGCGAGCTCGCGATACGCCGGCACGGTTTCCCGGGACGGCGCGGCAATCTGTGCGTAGACCACCCGGTCGTCGAGCTCGCCGTGACGCTCGGCGAGCAGCCGCTCGTAGGCGTCGAACCGCTGGGGCAGGCCCTTGGTGTAGTCCAGCCGGTCGGCGCCGATCACCAGCTTGCGGCCGCGCAGCGTCCGGGTGATGCGCTGACCGATGCGGCTGCCTCGCTGCGCCAGCGCGGTCCGCGCCGTCGCGTCCACGTCGATACCGATCGGAAACGCGCCGAATCGCGCCCGTCGGCCGGTCAGCTCCGCCACCCCGGCCGCCGCATCGATGCGGGCGCCGAGCGCGCCCGCGAGCGCGCCGGCGAAGTTCTCCGCGTCGGCGGCCGTCTGGAAGCCCACCAGGTCGTACGCGAGCATCGCCTCGAGCAGCCGCCGATGGCCCGGCAGCGCGCGCAGCACGTCGAGCGGCGGAAACGGAATGTGCAGGAAGAAGCCGATGCGCTCGGTCACGCCGCGGCGGCGCAGCTCCGCGGCCAGTGGCACGAAGTGATAGTCGTGTACCCAGATCACGTCGCCCGGCCGAACGACGCGGGCGGCGAGATCCGCGAAGTAACCGTTGACGCTCTGATAGCCGTTCCAGAACTCGGGCCGGTACTGCACCGCGTGCAGCAGGCCGTGAAAACCGGGCCACAGCACGCTGTTCGCGTAGCCCGCGTAGAAGTTGCCGACGTCTTCCGGCATCAGCGGCACGGTGGCGAAGGTGACGCCGTTGCGTTCGACCTCGTGGGGCGTGGCCGCGCGGCCCGTGCGTTCCAGGCCGTTCCAGCCGAGCCAGACACCGCCGCCGTGGCCGAGCGCGTCCTTCAGGGCCACTGCGAGACCGCCGGGCCCCTCCGCGGGCGGCACGGGTACGCGGTTCGACACGACGACGAGCCTCACGTTACCCCCGGGCCGGGGAGGCCGATTCCGTGGCAGATCTGTCGCACCATTCGTCGTCTCCTCCCTGAGCTCTCGGCTGACATTCAGCCTAACGGTGTCGCGGGTGCGCTCGCGATAGGCATTTCCCGAAGCCCCGGGGAACTGAGCTCGCTGAGGAAGCGTTCCCGCCAGATCGCGGCGGTGTTCGCGCGGATCGTCGCCATGCCGTGCTCCCAGCGCCGGCAACGCTCGTCGAGCGGCATGACGAGCGCCTGCTGGATGCCTTCCGCGACCTCGCTCGCATCGTACGGATTCACCACGATGGCCGCGTCGGCGAGCTCGTCCACGGCGCCCGCCAGGCTCGACAGCACCAGCACGCCCGGATCCTCCGCCGTCTGCGCGGCGAGAAATTCCTTGGCGACCAGGTTCATGCCGTCGCGCAGCGGCGTCACCAGCGCGACGTCGGCGAGCGACAGGTAGCCGAGCAGCGTATCGCGCGGCACCTGCTGCTCGATCAGGCGCAGCGGCGTCCAGTACACGGTGGCGTAGCGGCCGTTGATCCGGCCCGCTTCACCCTCGAGCTCCCGGGTGATCTCCTGGTATTCGCGCACCTCGCCCCGCGACGGCGCGGTGATCTGGATGTAGATCATCCGATCGCTCTGCTCCTTGCCGTACCGTTCGAGGAAGCGCTCGAACGCGTGGAAGCGCTGCACCAGGCCCTTGGTGTAGTCGAGCCGGTCCGCGCCGATCACGAGCTTCCGGCCGCGCAGCGCCCGGGTGAGGCGCTGACCGGCGAGCGTCGCGCGGTTGACCAGTGCGGTGTGCGTGGTGGTGTCCACGTCGATGCCGATCGGAAAGACGCCGAAGCGCACCTGCTCGCCGCCGAGCTCGGCGCGACCGATCTGCGGGTCGACCTTCGCGCCGAGCGCGTTCTTCAGCGAGTCGGCGAAGTTGCGCGCATCCGATGCGGTGTGCAGCCCCACCAGATCGTACGCGAGAAACGTACGCAGCAGCCGTTGGTGCTCGGGCAGCGCGCGCAGCACGTCGAACGGCGGAAACGGCGTGTGCAGGAAGAAGCCGATCCGTCCGCGCACGCCGCGGCTGCGCAGCTCGGCACCGAGCGGAATCAGGTGGTAGTCGTGCACCCAGGTGACGTCGTCCGGCCCGATCCGCGCGGCCGCGTGCTCGGCGAAATACCGGTTCACGTCGTAGTAGGCGTCGCGGTACGCCTCGCGAAACTCCATCGCGTGGAGTTGCTCGTGCAGCAGCGGCCACAACACGCTGTTCGCGTAACCGCCGTAGTAGTTCTCGTAGTCGTCGCGGGTCAGCGGCAGCGTCACGTACGCGACGCCGTCCTCCTGCACGACGTTCGGCGAAGCTTCGCGCTCACGCCGGCGCCGGCCGTTCCAGCCGAACCAGACGCCCCCGAACTCGGCCAGCGCGTCCTTCACGGCCACCGCGAGCCCGCCGGCGCTGCTGCGGCCCGTGGGAGCGGGTACCCGATTGGAGATCACGACCAGCCTCACTGCGTCCTCGCTCGGGTTGGGTCGAGGAGCGTCAAGTGTAATCGCCTTTGCGCGACATCTCATGGGCCGCGGCGCAGGCGGGCGTCAGAGCGACAGATTCACGGTCAGCCACGCCTTGCGGGTGTCGCTCGCGAACCCGTCGGCCCGGTAGTCGGCGTACTTCAGCTCGACGCCGAGCCGCCCGCTGACCGTCCAGCCGAGCGACAGGTCGAGCTCGCGGCCGAGGTCGGCGCCGCCGTGGTCGGCCTCGAACCAGTGGCGGACGGCGGTGAGCCGTACCGGACCGTGAACCGCCTGCGCCGCCAGGTAGGCGTCGCGGACGCCGACATCCGGCGTGGTGAGGAACTGATCTGCCCAGCCCTGGAACAGGTGCAGGGTCGCGAGCGGCGTGCGGAACGCCGCCTCGCCGTCGTCGCTGCCGAGGCGCTCCCAACCGAGCTTCACCGTCGCCGGCGTGAGCGTCACCTCGGCCTCGAGGTGCAGGTAGTACGCCACGTAATCCAACGGGTTCGCCGCGTGGTCGGTCTGCCGCGCGAAGCTCGCGGAAAACGCCGTCGGACCCGCGGTGAAGCGTCCCTCGACACCGAAGGTCGCGTTCGAATTCAGCGGCCCGTTGTCGTTGTCGAAGTCCAGCAGGTAGCCGAACGCCGATAGCGTCAGGCCGGGCCGCGGCCGGGCGTTCGCCATCAGCAGGTGGCTGTCGCTGCGCCAGTCGGCCGGTTGCGTACCGTCTTCGGGGCCGAACACCCGGTTGACGTTGGCGAGGTACGTGTAGTCGATCGCGAGCGCTTCCTGCGGCTCGAACAGCACCCGGACGGCATCGAAGGTCTGCTCGTTCTGCCGCCAGCCGACACCGCCGACGAAGCGCTCGTCCGCGTGGCGGATGCGTTGCCGTCCGCCCGTGAGCGTCGCCGTCTGCGTCGTATGCGTGACGTAGGCCTGGTTCAGGTCGAAGTCCTCCGGGTCCGCCACCACCGGGTATCGAGTCCTGCCGTTGACGGTCGAGTCGTAGCGCTCGGTGCCGGCCCACAGGTAGTCGGCCTCGATGCCCGCCTGCCAGGCGCCGGCCGCGGCCGACAGCCACGTCAGCCGCGCCCGCACCGTCGACGCGTTGGCGTGCCGGTCGAAGCCCGCCTGATCGACGTGCTCGTGTCGATAGCGCAGCGTGAAGCGCGTCTCGCCGTCGGCGACCGCGGCAGCGATCGGCTCCGGCGACGCGGCCCCGACGGCCGGGGCCAGGGCTTGGCAGGCGAGGGCGATACAGGCGTAGACTGGAAGCGTTCGCAAGATCCGATCCGCGGGTGGCATCCGAAGGCGGGAGCATGATCAGCGGCCCGGGGCCGCACAACCCGGGAATGGTGCGTATGCAGGACGCGACGCCACGCGCGGTTCGCGTGCGGTGGCGCCGCCGCCGGCGGGCCGTGGACGTCGCCGGCCTGGTACTGGCGGGGGGGCGCGGCACGCGCTTCGGCGGCCGCGACAAGGGCCTGCTGCGCCGCCGCGGCCGGGCGATGGCCAGGCGCGCCGCGGCGCTGCTCGCGCCCGTCTGCCGGATCGTGATCGTCAGCGCGAACCGCAACCTGTCCCGCTACGCGCGCTGGGCGGACGTGGTGGTGGCCGATGGCTCTGTGGGCGCGGTGGATCCTGTGGGAGCGGCCTCCGGCCGCGAATCTCAGCGTCAGGAATTCGCGGCCGGAGGCAGCTCCCACATTGACCGCTCCCAGATTCACAGCGGTGCATTCCTCGGGCCGCTCGCCGGCATCGCCGCGGCGCTGGCCGCAGTACGCTGCCGGATCCTGCTGGTCTGCCCGTGTGACGCGGACGATGTCCCGACGAACGTTCCGGCACGGTTGCTGCTCGCGCTGCGCCGCGACGGCCGTGCCGACGCGGCGGTCGTGCGCGACCCCGAGCGGCGCCAGCCGCTGCTGATGGCGCTGCGCGCCAGACGGCGGGGTGACCTCGAGCGCTATCTGGCCGCCGGCGGCCGCTCGGTGCAGGGCTGGCTCGAGGGGCTGCGCGTCGTGGAAGTGCGCGTGGCGAAGCCGATCGGCAACCGGAACACGGGCGAGGCACGTCAGCCCGGGGCACGTCAGCCCGGGGCACGTCAGCCCGGGGCGCCCTCGCCCGGCCCGCTCTGAAACTGCAGCGTGTGCAGCCGATAGTAGAGGCCTCGGCGCGCGAGCAGCTCCTCGTGGGTGCCGAGCTCCTCGACGCGTCCGTGGTGCAGCACCAGCACCCGGTCGGCTTCCTGAATGGTCTGCAGCCGGTGCGCGATGATGATCGAGGTGCGCCCGGCGGTGAGCTTGCGCAGCGCGTCCTGGATCAGGAGCTCGGTCTCGGTGTCGATGCTGGCGGTGGCTTCGTCGAGCACCAGGATCTCCGGATCCGCCGCCAGCACCCGAGCGAAGGCCAGGAGCTGGCGCTGGCCCTGTGAGATGTTCTGGCCGCGCTCCGCGAGCTCGGTGTCGTAGCCGTCCGGCAGCGCGACGATGAAGTCGTGGGCGTTGACCCGCCGCGCGGCGGCCTCGACCCGCTCCCGGCTGATCGACGGGTCGCCGAGCGCGATGTTCTCGAAGATGCTGCCCGAGAAGATGTGGAAGTCCTGCAGCACCACACCGATGCGCCGGCGCAGGTCGCGGCTGTGGATCCGGTTCAGGTCGATGCCGTCGAGGAAGATCTGGCCGTCGTCGAAGTCGTAGAAGCGGCCGAGCAGCCGGATCAGCGTGCTCTTGCCGGAGCCGGTCGGGCCGACGATCGCGAGCTTCTCTCCCGGCGCGATCGTGAACGTGACGTCGTGCAGCACCTGCACGCCCGGCTCGTAGCCGAAGTGGAGGTGCTCGAAGCGGACCTCGCCGCGCAGCCGCTCGGGCAGCGCCACCGGGTGGTCGGGCTCGTGGATCTTCTCGTCCCAGTCGAGCGCCTGGAAGATGCGCTCGCCGCTCGCCATCGCGCGGAACAGCACGTTGGTCTGCTCGCCGAGCACCACGATCGGCTGGAACAGCATGTCGACGAAGCGGGTGAACAGGATCACGGCGCCGAGCGACATCGCGCCCTGCACGGCCTCGCCGCCGCCGTACCAGACGATGATGCCGAGCGCGGTGTGCGCGAGGCTGTCGGTGAACGCGCCGTAGAGCGTCTCCACCCGGGCGCTCCGGAGCTCGGCGGTGCGGTTCTCGCGGTTGATCGCCGTGTAGCGCTCCAGGTTGTGGGCCTGCCGCTGCGAGAGCTGAACGACCTGCAGCCCGGCGAGGTTCTCCTGCATGTTCTGGTTCAGCGCCGAGAGCGTCGTCCGCACCGCGCGGAAGAGGTGCCGCGTGGTGCGGCGGAAGAACCAGGTGACGGTGCCGAGCAGCGGCAGGCCGAGCAGCAGGATCAGGGTCAGCTCGACGTCGACGGTCAGCATGATGCCGAGCGCGACGAAGAACGGTACGAACTCGCCGACCAGCGTGCCGATGCCGCGCAGCAGCTCGTACAGCGCCTCGATGTCGTTGGTGACTCGGGTCATCACGCGGCCGACCGCGACCCGGTCGTAGAACGACGACGGGCGGGTCTCGAGGTGGCGGAACAGGTCGAGGCGCAGGTCGCGCAGGCCGTTGATCACCGAGCTGATCAGGGTCAGCCGGTGCGCGTGGCTGGTCACCGCCCAGCCGAGCTGCAGCACCGCGTACATCAGGCAGGCCGACACCAGCGGATGCACCGCGAGCAGCTCGGTCAGCCAGGCGTGCAGCTCGACCATGCCGAGGTCGGGCATGGCGGTGTCGACCTCGCTGCGCAGCACGGCGTCGATCACCACCAGCGACTGCACCACCGGCAGCAGCACCTGCAGCGTCGACGCGAGCAGGATCAGGAGCGCGCTGACCCCGAACGTGATGCGGTACGGGCGCAGCCAGCGCAGCAGACGCCGGAGCAGCGCGAGGTTCATCACCGCGCCGGTCAGCTCGGCGTCGAACAGCGAATGGTCGCGGCGTGCCTGCGCCTGTCCGGCGGGCACCGACATCAGCGGCCGCCCTCCGGCGCAATGAGCCGGTAGTCGTCCTCGTCGGCCCCTTCGCGCTGAATCCGTTCGAGCTCGGCGTAGATCCCGCCGCGCGCGATCAGCTCGTCGTGGCTGCCGACCTCGGCGACGGCGCCGTCCGCCAGCACCACGATGCGGTCGCAATGCCGCGCGGTGGAAACCCGGTGGGACACCAGGATCGTGGTCTGGCCGGCGCGCAGCCGTTCGAGCTCGCCGAGGATGTAGTCCTCGGTGTGGGTATCGACGCTCGAGAACGAGTCGTCCAGCACCAGCACCGGTGCGGTGCGGATCAGGCCGCGGGCGAGGGTGGCGCGCTGCTTCTGGCCGCCCGACAGCGTCACGCCGCGCTCGCCGACGACGGTGTCCATCTGCTCCGGAAACGACTCGATGGTGCGCTTCAGGTCGGCGGACGTGGCGGCTTCCCAGATCCGCTCGAGGGCGCGGGCCGGATCGTCGTAGGTCAGGTTGTCGCGCAGCGGCTCGCCGAACAGGAACGGGTCCTGCGGCACCAGCGCGATCGCCGAACGCAGATGTGCGAGCGGGTAGTCGCGTACGTCGTGGCCGTCGAGAAGGATCGTCCCCGGCGGCGGGTCGAGCAGGCGCACGAGGAGCCGGAGCAGCGTGGTCTTGCCCGCGCCGACCCGGCCCATGATCGCGACGGACTCGCCCGGCGCGATGGAGAGAGAGAGGTCGCGCAGCGCCGGACGGTGCGCGCCCTCGTAGGTGTAGGTCAGGCGGCGGAACTCGATCGCGCCGCGCACCTGCGCCGGCGTCGCACCGCTCGGGCGATCCTCGATCTCGGGTGGCCGCGACAGCACCTCGAAGAGCCGGTCGCTCGCAACCGCCGCGCGCTGCACCAGGTTGACCAGGAATCCGGCGGTGCGGAACGGCTGCACGGCCATGCTCACGTAGGACAGGAATGCGACCATCATGCCGATGGTGATCTGCTGCTCGAGCACCAGATAGCCGCCGTAACCGATGATCGTCACGGTACAGATCGCGGCGAGCGACGGCATCACCGCGATCATCATCGAGTTGATCCGCGCCTGCCGGTAGAACGCGTCCGCGTAGGTCTGGTTGGTGCGCGCGAAGCGGCGGATCTCGTGCTCTTCCTGCACCATCGCCTGGATCGTGCGGATGCCGGACAGGTTCTCCTGCACGTGCGCGCCGAGGTCGGAGAGCTGGTCCTGCACCTGCCGCGAGGCGATCCCCATCTGCCGCGACGACCACTTCGCGTACAGGAACACGAACGGCAGCGGCGGCAGCAGCAGGAGCGTGAGCGACGGCGACATCGACAGCATGAACGCGAAGCCGACCAGCGGCGCGTAGACGAGAATCACCAGCAGAATCGTGCCCATGCCGATCAGCCGCTGGATCAGGCTGATGTCGGCGACCGCGCGGGTCATCATGTCGCCGATCGTGTAGCGGCCGAAGAAGCGGCTGCCCTGATCCTGCAGTGCGGCGTACAGCGCCTGGCGCAGATCGTAGGCGACCCGCAGACCGGCGCTACGCACCGAGTAGCGCGCGAACGTCACCACCACGTAACGCCCGGCCACCGCGAGGAAGATGCCGATCGCCGGCCAGATCAGATCTCGGCGGCCCGCGGCGACGCGGTCGATGCCGACCGCCAGGAACCAGGGAACCAGGGCTTCGAGGACCCGCGAGACGCCGAACGCCACGACGCCGAACAGCAGCCGTCCGCGGTACCGCGCGACGTAGGGCTTCAGGCGCAGCAGCGAGCGGAACATTCAGAAGCCGGCATTGTTCGGCACCCTCGGGAACGGGATCACGTCCCGGATGTTCTCCATCCCCGTGACGTAGAGCACCAGGCGCTCGAGGCCGAGACCGAAGCCCGCGTGCGGGACGGTGCCGTACCGGCGCAGATCCCGGTACCACCAGAGGCTGTCGGTCAGGTTCTTCTCGGCGAGCCGGGCGTCGAGCACGTCGAGACGCTCCTCGCGCTGACTGCCGCCGATGATCTCGCCGACGCCGGGCACCAGCACGTCCATCGCCGCGACGGTGCGGCCGTCGTCGTTCAGGCGCATGTAGAACGCCTTGATCTCCTTCGGGTAGTTGGTGAGCACCACCGGCCCGCCGATGTGCTTCTCGGTCAGGTAGCGCTCGTGCTCCGACTGCAGGTCGAGACCCCAGCCCACCGGGAACTCGAACCGCTCCCCGGAGGCTTCCAGGATGCGGATCGCATCCGTGTAGTCGAGCCGTTGGAACGGCGTCTCGATCACGTGCTCGAGCCGGCTGATCGTCTGCTTGTCGATCCGGTCGGCGAAGAACGCCATGTCCTCGGGGCAGGTCTCCAGCACCTCCCGGCACACCGACTTCAGAAAGCTCTCCGCCAGCGCCGCATTGTCCGACAAGTCGGCGAAGGCGATCTCCGGCTCGATCATCCAGAACTCGGCCAGATGGCGGCTGGTGTGGGAGTTCTCGGCGCGGAACGCGGGCCCGAACGTGTACACCTTCGAGAGCGCCAGGCAGTAGCTTTCGAGATTCAATTGCCCGGACACGGTGAGGTAGGTCTCGGTGCCGAAGAAATCCTCGGCGAACGGATCGTCGCGGTCGGCCGGCGGACGGTTGACCAGGTCGAGCGTCGACACCCGGAACAGATCGCCGGCACCCTCGCAGTCGTTCGACGTGATGATCGGCGTGTTCACCCAGAAGAAACCGTGCTCGTCGAAGTAACGGTGCACCGCACGGGCGATCGCGTGCCGCACCCGCGAGACCGCGCCGAACGTGTTGGTGCGCGGGCGCAGGTGCGCGACCGTGCGCAGATACTCGAACGTGTGGCGCTTCTTCGCGATCGGATAGGTCTCCGGATCGTCGACCCAGCCGATCACCTCGACCCGGCTCGCGTGGATCTCGCGATCCTGACCCTTGCCCTGGGACTCGGCCACGGTGCCGATCACGCGTACCGAGCAGCCGGTGCCGAGCTCGACGATCTCGTTCGCGTAGTTGTCGAGCTTGTCGTCGGCGACCACCTGAACGGAGCCGAAGCTCGAGCCGTCGTTGACGTCGATGAACGAGAAACCACCCTTCGACGTGCGCCGGGAGCGCACCCAGCCCTCCAGCGTGACGGTCTCACCCACGGGGGTCTCATGACGGAGTACGGATCGGATCGGTGTGCTGCGCATGGGAACGAACCGCGTTGAGAATGGAACATGATAAAGGAATCGGCCGCCCACGAGGGTGACCTGCCGGTGTCCCCTGTGGTACATATCCGCCATGCAGAAAGCAATCCTCGCCGTCGTCGTGGTGATTGCCCTGGCGGTGATCGGCTGGGTGCTCTGGCCGGCGGACGAGCCGCCCCCGGCTCCGGAGCCCGAGCCTCCGGCGGAGCCCGCTCCGCCGCCGCAACCGGAACCGCCGTCCCGCGAGCCGCTCGAGCCCGGCGAGCCCACGGCGCCGCCCGAGCCGGAGGTGGTGCTGCCGCCGCTGCAGGAGAGCGATGCGTTCGTGCGCGAGCGGCTCGCGCCGATGGATCTTCCCGAACGCTGGGTCGAGCAGGGCGACTACGTGCGGCGCCTTGCCGTACTCGCCGAGAACGCGAGCCGCGGCGAGCTGCCGCGCCGCCAGCTCGCGTTCATGGCGCCGCGCGGTGAATTCAAGGTGGTCCGGCGCGGTGAGCGCCTCTTCCTCGATCCGGCGAGCTACGACCGCTACGACCGCTACGTCGAGGAGCTGGAACAGATCGACCCGGCCTACGCCGCGAACCTCGTGAAGACGCTCGAACCGCTGGTCCAGGACGCGCTCGTCGAGCTCGGCGTCCAGGCCCCGCCCGGCGAGGTGTTCGAAGCGGCGATCCGCGAGGTGCTCGCGGTGCCGGTGCTCCCGGACGACGGCAGCGTCGAGCTCGTCCAGCCCAACGTCATGTACGAGTACGCCAACCCCGAGCTCGAGGCGCTCTCGCCGCTCAAGAAGCAAGTCCTCCGGATGGGGCCGGAGAACGTCCGGCGCTTGCAGGACTACCTTCGCCAGGTCGCCGCTGCCCTGAACATCGACCTCGCCTCTTAGCACGGGTAGCTTCGGGTTCATTTGAGCGTGTGTCGCCGGCGGGGGCGATGAGCCTTTGCAGCCCTCGCTCGAACCGACCGTACCAGCGTCCAGAAGAAGGGCTCATCCGCCCCGAAGCTTGAAAGGCGTGTGGTGGTGCGAGACGAAATCGATCTCCTCGGTGACGTACTCGCGTTCGCGTTCGAGGTAGTCCGCCACCGCCCGCCGGAACGCGGGGTCGGCGATCCAGTGCGCGCTGTAGGTGGGCTCGGGGAGGTAGCCGCGGGCGACCTTGTGACTGCCCTGGGCGCCGGCTTCGACCTTCTTCAGGCCGCGCTGGATCGCGAACTCGATGGCCTGGTAGTAGCAGGCCTCGAAGTGCAGGAAGCGGTGATCCTCGATGCAGCCCCAGTTGCGGCCGTACAGCGTGTCGGAGCCGATGAAGTTCAGCGCGCCGGCGATGTAGCGCCGGCCGCGGCGGCACATCACCAGCAGGATGTCGTCCGCCATCGCTTCGCTGACCAGGCTGAAGAAGCGGCGCGTGAGGTACGGCGAGCCCCACTTGCGCGAGCCGGTGTCCATGTAGAACTCGAAGAACGCGTCCCAGTGCGCCTCGGTCAGATCGCGGCCGGTGACCCACTCGATCTCGATGCCCGCGGCGAGCGCTTCGCGGCGCTCGCGGCGCAGATTTTTGCGTTTCTTCGACGCGAGCTCGTCGACGAACTCGTCGAAGCTCGCGTAACCGCGGTTGTGCCAGTGGAACTGCTGATCCATCCGCAGCAGGTAACCCTGCTCGCCGGCTTCGCGCCACTGCGGCTCCGGCATGAACGTCACGTGCAGCGACGACACGTCGAGCCGCTCCGCGACCTGCTTGCAGGCGGCGAGCAGCAGCCGTTCGGTCGCCGGATCCGCGTCACGCGCCAGGAGTCGCCGTCCGGTGGCGGGCGTGAACGGTACGCTCACCTGCAGCTTCGGGTAGTAGTTGCCGCCGGCGCGGTGCCAGGCGTCGGCCCAGGCGTGGTCGAACACGTACTCGCCGCGGGAGTGGGCTTTCAGGTACATCGGCATCACGCCGAGCGGCGGCCCGCTGCCGTCGGAATCCTCGTGCTCGAGCACCAGGTGCACCGGCTTCCAGCCGGTGCGCGCCACCGCGCTGCCGCTCGCTTCCAGGGCGTGCAGGAACTCGTGGCGCAGGAACGGATTGCGCGGCTCACCCGGCGGATTCGCGCAGGCGTTCCAGTCCGGCGCCGCGATTTCGTCGATGCTGTCCAGCAGTCGCGCTTGCATGGGCTCAGTAGATACCGGCTTCCAGACCGATTGCCAGAGCCATGCCGAGTTCCCGGCAGCGCGCGAGGTGCGCGTCGTCGACCGGTCCCTGCGCGACCACGGGTTCCTGAACCTCGTGAAACGGATAGCCATTGATGATCCGCCGCAGCGCGCGCAGCGCGCCGCTGCCGTCGTTGCCGGCGCTGATGAAGATCGCGCACGGCAGCGGTTGCAGCTTGCCTTCCACTTCGTAGAACGTGCGGTCGATGAAGTCCTTCATCGCGCCCGCCATGTAGCCGAGGTACTCGGGCGTGCCGATCAGCAGGCCGTCGGCCCAGAGCAGATCGCGGGGCGCGGCGTGCCGAGCGGCGCGCAGCCGAACCTCCACCGCGCTCACCTCGTCGCTGGTGGCACCTTCGAGAACGGCGCGGGCGAGTCGGCCCGTGTTGCCGGTCTTGGTGTGGTAGACGATGAGCAGGTGCTTCACTGCGGACGAGTATACCGGGCTAGACTAGCGGCCGTGGAGGACCGCTGATGGATGCCGCGCAGATTCGAGCCGCCCGTGAACGCCTGGCTGGACAGCTCGTGCGAACGCCGCTGCTGCCGAGCCGCACGCTCTCGCAGCTCACCGGCGCCGAGCTGTTCCTGAAATTCGAGAACCTGCAGTTCACGTCGTCGTTCAAGGAACGGGGCGCGCTGAACTGCCTGCTCTGCCTGTCGCCCGAGGACCGCGCGCGCGGCGTGATCGCGATGTCGGCCGGCAACCACGCCCAGGCGCTCGCGTACCACGGGCAGCGCCTGGGCGTGCCGACCACCATCGTGATGCCGCGCTTCACGCCCAACGTGAAGGTGGCGCAGACGCGCGTGTTCCAGGCGGAGGTGATCCTGCACGGCAGCGACTTCGACGAGGCGCGGCGGTTCACGCTGGATCTGGTGGGCGAGCGCGGCTTGACGCTGGTGCATCCGTACGACGACCCCCGGGTGATCGCCGGCCAGGGAACCCTCGGCCTCGAGGTGCTGGAGCAGGCGCCGGACATCGAGGTGGTGGTGGTGCCGGTCGGCGGCGGCGGCCTGATCTCCGGCGTCGCGGTCGCGATCAAGCACCAGCGGCCCGACGTGCGGGTCGTGGGGGTGCAGGTGGAACGCTTCGCGGGCGCCTACAACGCCTTCCACCACCTACCGGAGCAGCCGCGGGCCCGCGGCACGGTGGCGGAAGGCATCGCGGTCAAGGCGCCCGGCAGCAACACGATGCCGCTGATCGAGCGCTGGGTCGACGACATGCTGCTGGTAAGCGAGGAGCAGGTGGAGCAGGCGATCTTCCAGCTCCTCGAGATCGAGAAGACGGTGGTGGAGGGCGCGGGTGCGGTGGCGCTCGCGGCGGTGCAGGCACACCGCAGCGCGTTCGCCGGCAAACGCGCGGCACTGATCCTGTCCGGCGGCAACATCGACATGATGATCCTGTCGTCGGTGCTGCAGCGCGGACTCGTGCGCAGCCACCGGCTGGTCCGGCTCCAGGTGGAGATCCCCGACGTGCCCGGTGCGCTGGCCGAGCTGACGCGGGTGCTCGGCGAGCTCGACAGCAACATCGTCGAGATCGAGCACCAGCGCGCCTTCGCGGGTTCGTCAGTGCGCTCGACGGTGGTCGAGCTGGTGCTGCAGATGCGCGGCGAGGAGCAGATCGATCAGGTGCTGGACGCGCTCACCGCGCAGGGTTACGAGGCGAGTCTGTAAGCGGTGGCAGCGGCGTCAACTGTGGGAGCGGCCACATAGGTAACACACCGGGACCGGACGCAGGGGTGAGGCCTGAACCCGGAATGGCGCCTCAGCGGCCGGGGATCTCGGCTGGATCGATCAGCCTATGGCGGCGCCAGCCTTGCGTCAGCAGCCAGGTCGCCGCCGACGCAACTTCCCGCATTCTTCGTGCTGAATCGCCCGGCTGTTGGTTGCACGGCGGACGCTTCCAGCCCTCGAACCACACCGCCGAGCTCGCCGGATCGAGCTGCGTCGTAGGGGGCGGCTTCCGGTGCCGCTCGAAGTAATGGTGTCGGGCATTCAGCAGCACGTAGCCGAGCGCATGCCGCACCTGCCTCGGCGTGCGCAGCAGCCGGTGGTGGTACCGCCCATCGAGCACACTCCCGCGCCGGGCGAACACCCGGTTCACGCAGCGCGCGACCCGCGCCGCGAGGCTCTTCATCCCACACGCGAGTGCGCGCTTCCCCTGCGCCTCGATCAGAAAGTGCAGGTGATTGTGCTGGATCGAGTAGTGCACCACCCGAAAGCCCGGGCGCTCGGCGCACTGGGCGAGGCTGTATCGGAAGGCCGAGACGAAGCGCTTCCTGCGCAGGTTCGGCAAGCCCCGCTGCAGGCGCACGGTGACGTGCAC
>DASVDC010000028.1:0-22954 GCA_036381275.1 Pseudomonadales bacterium
GGGAACCATCTTTCCCGCTGTGGGAGCGGCCTCCGGCCGCTAATTCCGGAGATTCGCGGCCGGAGGCCGCTCCCACAGCGATTACCTGCTCCGCCCAGCGCACCGCGAGCCCGTGCTCGTAGCGCAGGTCCACGTGCTCGAGCCGATCGCGCCGCGCCGCGAGCACCTCGCGATGGGCGAGCAGAAAGCGCTCGAGCCGCTCGTTCAGATCCTCGTTGCCGAGCGCCACCGTGATGCCGCCGGCGAGCGTCATCAGCCATTCGCCCAGCGCGTTCTCCTCGAGGCGTTCGATGCGGTAGCCGAGCGGCGCGAGCCGCGACTCGAGGAGCTGATACATCTCCATCGCCCGCCGCGGCGCCGATTGCGCGGCGGCGAGCACCGGCACGTCGACCGCGCCGTCCGGCAGGCTGACGATCCGGCCGGCACTGTTCAGATAGCCGCCGTCACCCCAGGCCGCCACCACCGACTCCTTCTTCACCCGGATCACCAGCGTATCCGGCCAGATCCGCCGCACCGCCACCTCGCGCGGCCAGGAGAGATTCCGGATCCGCTCACCGAGCTCCGCCACGTCGATGCCGAGAATGCCGTCGTCGAGACTGCGGCTCACCACGTCGCGGATCGCCGCCTGCTCCGCCGGCGTCAGCACCCCCTCGACCCGGACGGCGCGCACGGGCCGGTCGAGCTGCTGCCACAGCGTCCAGGCGCCCACGGCGAGCGCGAGCAGCACGAGCGCGGCGATCGCGTCGCGAATCATGGCCCCCTCCCGCCGCGGCCCGCGGCGAGGGTGTTCGAGATCGTGTTCACGTTCCCGGCGCCCTGCACCAGCACGACGTCGTTCTGGCGCACGATGCCGGGCAGCAGCGCGAGCGCTTCTTCCGGGGTCTCCGCGAAGATCGGCTCGGTGCCGCCGCGCCGCCGGATGCCCCGGCACAGCGCCTTGCCGTCGGCGCCCGGAATCGGCGCCTCGCCGGCGGAGTACACCTCCAGCATCACCAGTACGTCGAGCCCGGCCAGCACCCGTACGAAGTCGTCGTACAGGTCGTGCGTGCGGCTGTAGCGGTGCGGCTGATAGACCATCACCAGCCGGCGGTCCGGCCAGACGGCGCGCGCGGTCGCGACGACGCTGGCGATCTCCGTCGGGTGATGGCCGTAGTCGTCGACCACGCTCACGGTGACGTCGCCGACCGGCACGCCGTCGTGAACCTGAAAGCGCCGGCCGACGCCGGAGAATCCGGCGAGCCCGCGTACGATCGCTTCGTCCGGCAACCCCTCGTCGGTGGCCACCGCGATGGCGGCGAGCGCGTTCAGCACGTTGTGCCGGCCCGGAATCCCGAGCGTGATGTCGAGGTTCGCGAGCCCGTCCGGCCGGTGCGCGCGGAAGCGCCAGGTGCGCCCGGCGCCCTCGAGGTGCTCGGCCCGGTAGTCGGCGTCGGCGTCGAATCCGTAGGTCAGCATCGGCCGCGCCACCTGCGGCAGCACGTCGCGCACGTTCGGGTCGTCGACGCACAGCACCGCGCAGCCGTAGAACGGCAGCCGGTGCAGGAACTCGACGAAGTTGGCCTTCAGCTTCGCGAAGTCGTTGCCGTAGGTGCCGAGGTGGTCCCGGTCGATGTTGGTGACCACCGCCGACATCGGCTGCAGGTACAGGAACGACGCGTCGCTCTCGTCGGCCTCGACGATGATGTAGCGGCTCGCGCCGAGCCGCGCGTTGCTGCCGGTGCTGTTGAGCAGCCCGCCGATCACGAACGTCGGGTCGAGGTCCGCGGCCTGGAAGATCGACGTGACGAGGCTCGTGGTCGTGGTCTTGCCGTGGGTGCCGGCGATCGCGATGCCGTGGCGGTAGCGCATCAGCTCACCGAGCATGTCGGCACGGCGCACCACCGGGATCCGCCGGGCGTGGGCGGCGGCGACTTCCGGGTTGTCGGCCGGCACCGCGCTCGACACCACGATCACGTCGCAATCGCCGAGCGCCTCGGCCGAGTGGCCGATGCGGACGTCCGCGCCGAGACCGCGCAGCCGCTCGGTGACGGCCGAAGCCTTCAGATCGGTGCCCGACACCGAGTACCCCTGGTTCAGCAGCACCTCGGCGATGCCACACATGCCGGCGCCGCCGATCCCGACGAAATGGATCCGCCGGATGCGCCGCATCTCCGGAACCTGGTACGGCGTGGGGGCGATCGGCTCAGGCATCGTCCGAAGCCTCCATCTGCAGGCGCAGCACCAGCCCGATCATCGCGCAGCTCACCACCAGGCTGTTGCCGCCGTAGCTGACGAACGGCAACGTGAGCCCCTTGGTGGGCAGCACCCCGGTGTTGACGCCGAGGTTGATCAGGCACTGCACGGCGAGCAGCAGACCCACGCCGTAGACGAGATAGCCCCCGAAGATCCGGCCCTCGTCCATCGCGTGCCGGCCGAGCCGGAGGATACGGACGATCAGCGCCGCGAACAGCAGCACGACGGCCAGCGCGCCGACCAGGCCGAGCTCCTCGGCGATCACCGCGAAGATGAAGTCGTTGTGCGCCTCCGGCAGGTAGAAGAGCTTCTGGATGCCTTCCCCCAGGCCGAGCCCGAAGATCTCTCCGCGCCCGAACGCGATCAGCGCCTGGGTGAGCTGATAGCCGCTGCCGTAGGCGAACTGCCACGGATCGATGAAGCTGATCAGCCGCTGCATCCGGTACGGTTGCGTGACCGCGAGCACGGCCACGAGCAGCACGCCCGCCGAGCTGATCAGCAGGAAGTGGCGCAGCCGCGCGCCCGCGACGAACAGCAGCCCCGCCGTCACCGCGGCCAGCACCACCACGGTTCCGAAGTCCGGCTGCACCAGCATCAGCGCGGCGAGCACCGCGAGCATCAGCACCGGGCGCAGCAGCGCGCGCACGTCGTCGGCGATCTGCCCGTGGAAGCGGTCGAGATACCCGGCGAGGTAGACCAGCAGCAGGAACTTGCAGACTTCCGCGGCCTGCAGCGAGAAACCGCCGAGGCCGATCCAGCGCCGCGCGCCGTTCGCCTCGACCCCGATGCCCGGCACCAGCACCAGCACGCACAACGCCACCGCGGCGAGCCACGCGAGCCGATGTCCGCGCCGCCACCACTCGAGCGGCACGCAGAGCACCAGCAGCAGCCCGCCGAGCCCCGCCGCCAGGAACATCAGGTGCTTCTGCAGCAGCGTCGGGCTGATCGCGATCGACGCGGACGCGACCATCACGGTGCCGAGCGCGACGATCGCGACCCAGCAGAGCATCATCGGACGGTCCAGCGTCCCGGTCATCGGAGCGCCTCCACCGCCGCCGCGAACGCCTCGCCGCGCGCCGCGTAGTTGCGGAACATGTCGAGGCTCGCGCACGCGGGGGACAGCAGCACGACGTCGCCGGGGACTGCCGCCCGCGCCGCCGCCTGCACGGCCTCCGGCATGTCGCTCACCCGCTCGATCGGCGCGGCGCCTTCCAGTGCGCGCGCGAGCAGCGGCGCATCGCGGCCGAGCAGCACCACCGCCTTGACGTGCCGACGCACGGGCGCGGCGAGTACCGAGAAGTCCGCGCCTTTGCCGTCGCCGCCGGCGATCAGCACGAGCCGCCGCTCGCCGCTGCCGGCGAGACCGTCCAGCGCCGCCAGCGTGGCACCGACGTTGGTCGCCTTGGAATCGTCGATGTACGTGACGCCGTGCTTCTGGGCGACCACCCGGCAGCGGTGCGGCAGCCCGGCAAATCCCTGCACCGCTTCCGCGAGCTCACGGTCGCCGACGCCGGGACCGGACACCAACGCGAACACCGCGAGCACGTTCAGCGCGTTGTGACGTCCGCCGATCGGCAGATCGGCCGCCGGCATCACCGGGACCTCGCCGTGGAACAGATGCGGCGCCCCGTCCTGATCGCCGAGACCCCAGTGCCCGGCCTCCGGACGGCCGGCGCCGAACGTGACCAGCTCCGGCACCGGCGCGGCCGGCCAGGTGACGGGATCGTCCCGGTTCGCCACCGCCCGGCGCGTGCGGGCGAAGATCCGCTGCTTCGCCGCCGCGTAGGATTCCAGCGTGCCGTGCCGGTCGAGGTGATCGTCGGTCACGTTCAGGATCACCGCCGCCTCGAACGCATGCTCCGCCATGCGCTCGAGCTGGAAGCTCGACAGCTCGAGCACGTAGCAGTCGCGATCGTCGGCCAGCAGGTCGAGCGCCGGCTCCCCGAGGTTGCCGCCGACGCCGGGCGAGCGCCCCAGGCGCGCCAGCACGTGCCCGGTGAGCGCCGTGACGGTGCTCTTGCCGTTGGTGCCGGTGATCGCGTAGATCGGCGCGCGCGCCGCCTGACAGAACAGGTCGATGTCGCTGTCGATGCGCGCGCCGGCCGCACGCGCACGTTGCGCCAGCGGATGATCCAGGCCGACGCCCGGGCTGACCACGACTCGGTCGACGCCGCGGAAGTCGAAGCCGTCGGCCGCCGCGCCGAAGCGGAACTCGGCGTCGGGACACGCGGCGCGCGCCGCCGCGCCGTTCGGCGGCTCGTCTCGCGTGTCCAGCACGGCGAGCGTGTCCCGGCCCGCGAGGTAGCGCAGGCAGGAGAAGCCGGTCACGCCCATGCCGATGATGGCCGTCCGCATCGTCACCTCAGCTTCAACGTCGAGAGGCCCACGAGCACCAGCACCAGCGTGATGATCCAGAAACGCACGATCACCCGCGGCTCCGGCCAGCCCTTCAGCTCGAAGTGGTGATGGATCGGCGCCATCCGGAAGATGCGCCGGCCGGTCAGGCGGTACGAGGCGACCTGCAGGATCACCGACACCGCCTCGAGCACGAACAGCCCGCCCATGATGAACAGCACGATCTCGTGACGCACGATGATCGCCACCACGCCGAGCGCCGCGCCGAGCGCGAGCGCGCCGACGTCGCCCATGAACACCTGCGCCGGATAGGTGTTGAACCAGAGGAAGCCGAGTCCCGCGCCGATCAGCGCGCCGCAGAAGATCGACAGCTCGCCGGCACCCGGGATGTACGGGATCTGCAGGTATTGCGAGAACTCGGCGTGCCCGACCAGGTACGCGATCAGCCCGAGCGCCGCACCCACCATCACCGTGGGCATGATCGCGAGGCCGTCGAGGCCGTCGGTCAGGTTCACCGCGTTGCTGGTGCCGACGATCACGAAGTAGCCGAGCACCACGTACCAGATGCCCATCGGGATCGCGATCTGCTTGAAGAACGGCACGATCAGCTCGGTCTGCGCCGGCTCGGTCGCGGTCAGGTACAGGAACAGCACCGCCGCGAGCCCGAAGATCGACTGCAGCAGGTACTTCCAGCGGGCGATCAGCCCGCGGCTGTTCTTGCGCGAGATCTTCAGATAGTCGTCGATCCAACCGATCACGCCGAACGCCAGCATCACCAGCAGGACCGTCCACACGTAGCGGTTACCGAGGTCGCCCCAGGCGAGCGTGGTGATCGCGATCACGATCAGGATCAGCGCACCGCCCATCGTGGGCGTGCCGGCCTTCGACAGGTGCGATTGCGGGCCGTCGCTGCGCACGCTCTGACCGATCTGGTAGTGGGTGAGGCGGCCGATGACCCAGGGCCCGATCAGCAGCGACGTGGCGAGCGCCGTGATCACGCTCACCATCGTGCGGAACGTGAGGTACTCGAACACCGAGAACCCGCTCACGTACTGCGCCAGGTACTGGGTGAGCCAGAGCAGCATCAGCGATCCTCCCCGATCAACTGCGCGACCAATGCACGATCGCTGAACGGGCGGCGCTCGCCGGCGATCTCCTGATAGTCTTCGTGACCCTTGCCGGCCACCAGCACCGTGTCGCCCGGGCCGGCCGCGCGTACCGCCGCCTCGACCGCCTGGCGCCGGTCCACCACCTCGTGCACCGGCACCCGTCCGGCGAGCCCGGCCCGGGTATCGGCGATGATCTTCGCCGGATCTTCACTGCGCGGGTTGTCGCTGGTCAGCCAGAGCTCGTCGGCGTGACGCTCCGCCGCGGCCGCCATCAGCGGGCGCTTGCCCGGGTCGCGGTCGCCGCCGCAGCCGAACACGCAGAGCAATCGTCCGGCGGTGGCCGGCCGCAACGCGGCCAGCGCCTTCGCGAGCGCATCCGGCGTGTGCGCGTAGTCCACCACGACGGTCGGTCCGCCCGGCGCCCCGAAACGCTCCATCCGGCCCGGCACACCGGCCAGCGAGTCGAGCGCCCGGCTGACGCTGACGAGCGGTACCCCGTGGTAGCAGAGCACCGCCAGCGCCGCGGCCGCGTTGGCGATCGAGAACTCCGCCTGCACCGGCAGCGACAACGCCGCCTCGCCCCACGGCGTGTGCCAGCGGCCGATCGCCCGACCCGACGAGAAGTCGAGTCCGGACCAGCGCACGTCGGCCCCGTAGCGGCCGTAGGTGATGCAGTGCACGCGGCTCGGCAGCGACCGCCGCAGCTGCCGGCCGTAGGCATCGTCGGTGTTCACCACGGCGAGCTCGAGCGCCGGCCAGTGGAACAGGCGCGCCTTCGCTTCCGCGTAGGCCCGGTCGTCCGCGTGGTAGTCGAGGTGGTCGCGGGTCAGGTTCGTGAACACCGCGCTGCGGAACGGCACGTCGCTCACCCGCTCCTGCGCCAGCGCGTGCGACGAGACTTCGAGCGCGGCCCACTCGCAGCCCTGGTCGCGCAGCGCCGCGAGCCGCTCCTGGACGGTGAGCGGGTCTTCGGTGGTGAGCCGGGCCGCCTGCAGGCTGCCGACCCGGCCCCAGCCGATGGTGCCGAGGTAGCCGCACGGGCGGCCGAGCCGGCTCGCCAGATCCGCGAGGTAGTGGGCGGTGGAGGTCTTGCCGTTGGTGCCGGTCACGCCGATGCAGTGCAGCGCGCGGGCGGGCTCGCCGTAGAGGCGCGCGGCCAGCGCGCCGCGGCGCGCGCGCAGCTCCGGCACCACCACCACCGGGATCGCGAGACCCTCGATCGCCCGCTCGGCGAGCACGGCGATCGCACCCCGCGCCGCGGCGTCCGCGGCGAAGCGGTGGCCGTCCGCGGATTCGCCGCGCACTGCGACGAACACGTCGCCGGGCTCGACCCGGCGGGAGTCTTCGACAAGTCGGCGCACGGGCTTGGCACAGGCCGTGGGAGCGGCCTCCGGCCAGGAATGCCCCACGGCCGATTCGCGGCCGGAGGCCGCTCCCACATCAGGAAACTCGGACAGCAGCTCATCGAGCGTCATCGCCCGCGTGGCGCTCGAACCGATGGAGGCACCGTTGCCGCTCATGTCGCGACCGGCTCCCCGTCCGGCGGCACGCCGAGCAGGCGCAGCGCCCGCGCCGCAACCCGGCCGAACACCGGCGCGGCGACCTCGCCGCCGCCCTTGGCGGTTCCGCCGGGCTCGTTGATCACCACCACGATCACGAAACGCGGATCGCTGGCGGGCGCGAGCCCGGCGAACAGCGCGACGTGCCGCTCGTCGTCGTAGCCGCCGGGACCGACCTTGCGCGAGGTCCCGGTCTTGCCCGCGATCCGGTAGCCGGGCACGCGAGCCGCCGGCGCGGTACCTTCCTTCTCCACCACGGACTCCATCATCCGCACCACGGTGCGGACGTCGTCGGCATCGAACACCGGCGTGCCGCTCGGCACGCTGTCCTGCTTCAGCACCGACACCGGCCGCCGGTGACCACCGCTCGCGAGGGTGAGGTAACCCTGCGCGAGCTGCAACGGCGACACCGCGAGCCCGTAGCCGTACGCGAGGGTCGCCCGCACCACGGGATGGTCGAGGCCGTGGCTCGACAGATGGCCGGCGGTTTCGCCGGGCAGCCCCGTGCCGACGAAGTCGCCGATGCCGGCGCGCAGCAGCACGTCGAACACCGCATTCTGCTCGAGGTCGAGCGCCACCTTGGCGATCGCCACCTGACTCGACTTCTGCAGCGCCTGCCGCAGCGTGATGGTGCCGCGGTTGACCGGATCCTGCACCAGCTTGTTGCCGACGCGGAAATAGCCGGGTGCGGTGTCGATCGGCGTCGACGGCTGCCAACGGCCGCTCTCGATCGCCGCCAGCACGGTGAACGGCTTGATCGTCGAACCCGGCTCGTAGGTGTCCGTGATCGCCCGATTGCGCATGCCCTCGCGGCTCGCCGGGCCGAGGTCGTTCGGGTTGTAGGACGGTTCGTTCACCAGCGCGAGAATCTCGCCGGTGCGCGCATCGAGCATCACCAGCGAACCGGAGCGGGCGCGGTGGCCGGCGACCGCCGCCTTCAGCTCGCGGAACGCCATGAACTGCAGGCGCAGGTCGATGCTCAGCGTGACGTCGCCGCCGAAGCGCGGCGCTCTGACGTAGTCGAGGTTCTTGATCGTCTCGCCGCGGCGGTTCTTCAGCACCGTCTTGAGCCCGGGCCGCCCCCGCAGCAGCTCGTCGTACGAGAGCTCGAGCCCTTCGAGACCGAGGTCGTCGATGTTGGTCATGCCGACCACGTGGGCCGCCATCTCCCCGGCGGGGTAGTAGCGGCGGTACTCGCGCTGGATGTAGACGCCGTCGAGACCGAGCGCCTGCACCCGCTCCGCGACGTCCCACGGCACCCGCCGCGCGAGATACAGGAACTGCCGGCCGGCGTTCGCGGCGATCTCCCGGGCGAGCGCCTGCGGATCGCGCTCCAGCACCCGTGCGACCTGCGCGATCGCATCGTCGGAAAGCCGCACGAAGCTCGGATCGGTCCACACCGCCGCCACCGGCGTGCTCACCGCCAGCGGCTCGCCGTGGCGGTCGTAGATCACGCCGCGGTAGGCGGGCAGCACCTGCGGACGCACCGCGCGCAGGTCGCCCTGCTCCTGCAGGAACTCGCGGTCGGTGACGTTCAGCACCACGACGCGCGCGGCGACGCCCGCGCACGCGCCGAGGAACACGATCACCACCAGGTAGTGCCGCCAGGCCTTCACCGTTCGAGGTGCTCCACCTGTTCCGGAAAGCGCATCGAAAGCTGCTCCTGGGCGAGCCGCTCCACGTTCTGGAACGACGAGCGGGCGCTGCGCTCGAGCAGCAGCCGGCTGTACTCCGCCAGGTGCTCGTCCTGCGCGCGCTGCGCGTCTTCGAGCTCTGCGTGCAGGCGCCGCACCTCGTGACTGATCCAGGCGACCTGGATGCCGGACGCCACCACCGCGATCACCAGCACCACGAACAGCAGGGTTTCCCGATACGGACGCGCGCTCACGCGACGTCCTCCCGCACGCGCTCCAGCACGCGCAGCCGCGCGCTGCGGGCACGCGGATTGGCCGCGGCCTCGGCCGCGCTCGCCTTCACCGGCCGGCCGACGAGGCGTCCCGGCGCCCGCCCGGCATCGCCCCGCACCGGCAGACGCCGCGGCAGCGCCGGCGGGGTCGACTGCCGGCGGAAGAACTGCTTGACCGCGCGGTCCTCCAGCGAATGGAAGCTGATCACCGCGAGGCGGCCGCCGCCCGCGAGGCGATCGAACGCCGCCTCGAGCCCGCGCCGCAGCGCACCGAGCTCGTCGTTCACCTGGATGCGCACCGCCTGGAACACGCGCGTCGCGTCGTGCTTGCCCGGCGTCTGCCGCGGCTGTCCCGCCCGCACGGCTTCGACGAGGTCGGCGGTCGTCGCGAGCGGCCGCGCCGCGACGATGGCCGCCGCGACCCGGCGCGCGAAGCGCTCCTCACCGTACTCCTTCAGCACCCGTGCGATCTCCTGTTCGCTCGCCTCGTTGAGCCACTCGGCCGCCGTGATTCCCGTGCTCGGATCCATGCGCATGTCGAGCGGCGCATCGTGGCGGAAGCTGAAACCGCGCTCCGGCTCGTCGAGCTGCGGCGACGACACGCCGAGGTCCATCAGCACGCCCTGCACCGAGCCGATCGCGAGCTCGTCGAGGATCCGAGCGAGCTCCGCGAAGTTGCCGTGCCGCACCGTGAGGCGCGGTTCCGACTCGGCGAGCGCGCGGCCGGCCGCGACCGCGGCGGGGTCCCGGTCGAGCGCGATCACCGCGCTCGCCGGGCCGAGCCGAGCGAGCAGCCGCCGGGTATGGCCGCCCCGGCCGAACGTCGCGTCGACGTAAATGCCCTCTCGCACCCTTCCCTCGTCGGCGCTGGCGCGCGCCGTATCAACGTCGTCACCCTGCCCGCAGAGCAGAGCCACGGCCTCCTCGAGAAGCACCGGGACGTGCATGCCGCTCAGACGGACAGCCCGGTGAACTCTTCAGCCGCCGCGAGCTGCGCGACGGACTCGTCGGAGAGCCACTGCGCCATCTGCGCCTCCCAGCGCGGCTCGCTCCAGATCTCCACCTTGTTGCCCTGGCCCACCAGCACGAGCTTCTTGTCGAGCTCGGCGTAATCGCGCAGCTTCTGGGGCAGCAGCACCCGGCCGCTGCTGTCCGGCTCGAGGTCGGTCGCATGGCCGATCAGCAGCCGCTGCAGCATCCGGGAGCGCGGATTGACGTTCGGGAGGTTCTCGAGCTTGCGCTGAACCTCCTCCCACAGCGGGAGCGGATACAGCAGCAGGCACCGTTCCGAGGTATCGATGGTGACCACGAGCTGCCCGCCGGACACGGACGCGAACGTATCGCGCAGCCGTGCCGGCAGCGCCATGCGCCCCTTGGCATCCAGCGACACGCTGTTGATCCCGCGGAACATGTCGATTCGGGCATCCGTCCCCACCGCACCGGGACCGGACGCCGCGTCTACCCCCGTCGTTGCAAGCGAGCCCGGCCGTCTTCGCGCCGCCGGGCGCTGGTTGCGGATTCCCGGGCTTCGGACCCACTTCGAAGCCCTGCTGGAGCCACACTGCCCCACAAACCGCCACTTTCCGACACACTATAGGCGGCCAGAAGCTAGCGTCAAGGCGCGGGAACGGCCATAAATCCCGGAAATTAAAGGGTTTTTCGCTGTTCTTGGACCCTTCGGGAGAGACTATTGCGAACAGAAACGCGAGCTAGGTGGCGCTATCTAGAATCGACATTAACAATGAGAATATTTCGGAATAAGCAACAGATTGCTTAGGCCCGAAACGTTTGGTCACGGCCGGACTCAGTCCGGCCCGCTCCACTCGAACGCGATCAGCTTGCTCGACTTGCCGCTGCGGCTCCACGTGAAGCCGAACGCGTCGGCGCGGTCTTCCGTGGCCCGGCCCCAGGTCGCGACACCGCCGGGTCCGGTCTCCGCTCCGGGCAGGTTGTGCACCTTCGTCACCTGGCCTTCGCTGGTCGGCCCCATCAGCGCCTCGGCCGCGGCCAGGATCTGGTGGCCCGGAACCGAGGCGCGCCAGCTCGACAGATCCGGCGCGATCTCCACCTCGATCGGCGCGAACGCGAAGCCCCGGTGCTCACCCTGAACCAGCTCGCCGAAGCGTTTCGGCCAGCCGCCCGCCTGGCCGCTGAACACGGTCTGCAGCGCGGCGCGCTGCGCTTCGTCGCCGCGCTCGTCCATGAAGATCGCGTCTTTGAAGTCGGTGGCCTTGTCCCAGACGTTGCCGCGGAACGAGCCGAGCATCAGCACGTTGAGGCCATCCAGCCGGACGTTGCCGTAGTGGCCGCGGTCGATGTGCCAGACCAGGATGCCTTCGCAGTACCCGTCGTCGGGCGGCTGCGCCCAGGAGCACGGGCACGGGATCGCGCACCGGCAGACGTCGAACCACTTGCCCTCGATACTCCAGCGCTGCACGTCGCTCATCACGCCCCTTCTTCCGCGGAGCCCGCGGAGGCTAGCATCCGGCTCCATTGTCCGCCTGGTGAACGCCGTAGTGAAGCTGCAGGAACAGCGGGTCCGACGACCCCGGCTCGGGAGCGACGCGCCGTTCGTGATCGCCGCGATCGCCGGCGTCGCCGCCTGCGCGTGGGCGTACTTGGTAGCGGCCTCCCTCGACATGTACGGCCCCATGGACGGTGCCGCGCGCTGGATGATGGCGGCGACCTGGGACGCCGAATACCTCGCGCTGATGACGCTGATGTGGGCGGTGATGATGGTCGGGATGATGCTGCCGAGCGCGCTGCCGACCACGCTGCTGTTCCACCGGGCGGCGCGGAACGACCGGGCGGTGCAGCGGCCGGCCGCGCGCACGGCGCTGTTCACCGCGGGATACCTGCTCGCCTGGGGCGGCTTCAGCGTCGGCGCGACGCTGCTGCAGTGGGGGCTGGCCGAGGCGGCGCTGCTGTCGCCGATGATGGTGAGCGCGAGCCCGCGGCTCGGCGGCGGCCTGCTGATCGCCGCTGGTCTCTACCAGTGGTCGCCGCTCAAACGGGCGTGCCTCGAGCATTGCCGATCGCCGCTCGCCTTTCTCGCGCAGCACTGGCGCCCGGGTCTGCCGGGCGCGCTGCGGCTCGGGCTGCGCCACGGGCTGTACTGCGTCGGCTGCTGCTGGGCGCTGATGCTGCTGCTGTTCGTCGGCGGCGTGATGAGCCTCCTGTGGATCGCGGCCATCGCGCTGTTCGTGCTGCTCGAGAAGGTTGCGCCGTACGGCGCGCAGGGCGGGCGCCTCACCGGCGGCGCGCTCATGGTCGCCGGCGCGTGGGTGCTGATGACGAGCTGACACCCCGGCGCGCCTGCCGCGGCGCGGCAGACGGTTCGAGAGAGATGGAGGAGTCGGCCGATAAGCCGGGTTCTGTGCGACGGCCGAAGCCGTCCGGCGTTCATTCATCTAGGACCTGCGTCACCGCAGGCCTCCAGCGGCCTACCCGGATCCGGTGCGGACCACACCATGGGATCCCTATTTGGCCTTGCTCCAGGCGGGGTTTACCTAGCCACGCCGTGTTACCACGCGTGCGGTGCGCTCTTACCGCACCCTTTCACCCTTGCCGGCCGCGCCCTCGCAGGCGCGACGTAGGCGGTCTGCTCTCTGTTGCACTTTCCGTGGGCTCGCGCCCCCCAGGCGTTACCTGGCGCCCTGTCCTGTGGAGCCCGGACTTTCCTCGTGCCGAGGCGCTTGCGCGCCCGGCCCGCGAACGCCTGGCCGACTCCCGACGGTTAGACTACGCGAGCGCGCCCGAGTGCGCGAGCCGGTCGGCGTCGGCGGATGCGCCGCGTCACGGGGCGCGCAGCGTAATCGCGAGATCGTACAGCTCGCGGCGGCCGAGCCCGAGGAGCTGCGCGGCGATCCGCGCGGCCTGCGCGGGCGGCAGCTCGGTGAGCAGCACCTCGAGCGTGCGCCTCGCGTCCGCCGGCGCGGCCCCGACCTCGGCGCCTTCCAGCACGCAGACGAACTCGCCCTTGAGATGATCGCCCGCCGTGAGCGATTCGAGCAGCGCCGCGGGCCGTTCGCACAGGTACTGCTCGTGGCGTTTGGTCATTTCGCGTCCGATCATCAGGCGGCGCTCCGGCGCGAGCCGCTGCAGCTCTTCGAGGGTCGCCGCCATGCGATGGGGCGCTTCGAAGAACACCACGGCGACGCCGAGGGCGAGAAGCTCCCGGAGCCGGCTCGCGCGGGCAGCCGCCTTCGCCGGCAGGAACCCGTCGAACAGGAACCGGTGCGCCGGCAGCGGGCACACCGACAGCACCGCCGCCAGCGCGCTCGGACCCGGCACCGGCCGCACCGGGATGCCCGCCTGCCAGCACGCGCGCACCAGCTCGAAACCCGGATCGGACAAGAGCGGCGTGCCCGCATCCGACACCAGCGCGACCGAGTCGCCGTCCTGCAGCCGCGCCAGCACGCCGTCGCTGGCGGCCGCTTCGTTGTGCGCATGGAGCGCCTCGATCCGTACGCCGCGCACGCCGATCGCCTCTAACAGCACCCGCGTGCGTCTGGTATCCTCCGCCGCGATCATCGCAACCGAGCCCAGGACATCGGCACCTCGACGGCTGAAGTCTTGCAGATTTCCAATAGGCGTCGCGACCACGTACAGCGTGCCGGTCATGTCTGATCCACTCATCGCAATCCGGGCTCTGGTGCTTGCCGTTATCTTCGCAGCCGCCGGCTGCCAAAGCACACCGGCTCCCGACGCCGGCGAGCCCGAAGCCGTCGAAACCGGTCCAGACGCCAGCGCCGACTCGCTGCTCGATGCCGCCGCGGACGCGCCGGAGGGCCGCCGCGCGCGCCTGTATCTGCAGGCGGCGGAGCAGCTCCTCGCCGAGGGCGATCCGGCCTCGGCCGGCGCCGCGCTGGCACAGGTGGACGTCGAGCGGCTGCGCGACCGACAGAGCGCCCGATACCTGCTGGCACTCGGCCGGGTGGCGCTCGCGGAAGAGCGTCTCGAGGACGCCCGCGCCGCGCTGCTCGCGGTGGACCCGGCGCTGTTGCCGCGCCCGCTCGACGCGGCACGGGCGACCGCGGAGCTCCTGGTCGCCGAAGGCCGGCCGCAGGCCGCGGCCGCGCACCTGATGGCCGTCGAACCGCCGGACGATCCCGGTGCGCAGCAGCGCCACAACGACCTGATCTGGCACTACCTCGGGCAGGTGCCGCCGTTCGAGGTGATCGCGCTCGGCGCGCAGGGCGCCGGCACCGCCGCCGGCTGGTGGCGGCTCAAAGCCCAGATGCTGACCAGCCTGACCCTGACGGAGCAGCGCGAGCGGCTCGAGGCGTGGCGCCGCACGCACCCCGGGCACCCCGCCGCGATGCAGCCGCCCAGCGCGCTCGCGGTGCTCGACGCACCGCCCCCGCCGGTGAGACGGGTCGCGCTGCTGCTGCCGCTGTCCGGGCCGCTGAGCCGCGCCGGGCAGTCGGTTCGCGACGGGTTTCTCGCGACGTATCTGTCGCATCGCAGCCAGGTGTCGTTCGACGTGCGGATCTACGACACCGCCGCGGAGCCGGTTCCGGTGCTCTACGAGCGCGCGCTCGTGGACGGCGCCGACGTGCTGATCGGTCCGCTCGACAAGGACGCGGTGGTGCAGCTGAACGCGCTCGAGCCCGACCTGCCGGTGCTCGCGCTGAACTACCTCGATGACGGCCAGCCGGCGGCGAACGTGCTGCAGCTCGGCCTCGCGATCGAGGACGAAGCGCTCACCCTCGAGCGCTGGCTCGACGACGAGCAGGCCGATCGGGTGCTCGCGCTCTACAACGCGGAGGACTGGTCGCGGCGCGCGGTACGCGCGCTGTCCGATGCGCGGGACGAACCGCTCACCGTGCAGATGCTGGAGAACATCCGCACCGTGACCGAGAGCGTCGGCGTCGCGATGCACGTGGCCGCGAGCCAGGATCGCCACCAGGCGCTCCAGGACCTGCTCGGCCAGGAGCTCGAGTTCCTGCCCCGCGCGAGGCACGACGTCGACGCCATCGTCGCGCTGGTGACCCCGCTCGAGGCGAGCGCGCTGGTGCCGGCGCTGCGTTTCCATTTCGCCGGCAACGTGCCGGTGTACGCCACTTCCCAGACCGTTCGCGGGGCGGACCGGGAGCGCCTGCGTGAGCTCAACGGCTTCCGCGTCAGCGAGCTTCCGTGGCTGACCCGGGAAGAGCCGACCTTCACCGAGCTCGACGCCGCGTTCGGCCTGCGCGACAGCCCGTTCGTCGGCCTGTATGCGCTCGGCGTCGACGCGTTCCGGCTGGCGGACCGGGCCGCGCTGATCATCGCCGGGCATTTCACCGAGCTGCTCGGCAGCACCGGCGAGCTCGAGTTCACGCCCAACGGACGCATTCAGCGGCGCCTCGCGCGCGCGGTGATCGCCGGCGGCCGGCTGGTTCCGAGAGCCGCCGTCACCGGCCGCTGACGTTGTCCGACGCGCCGCACCTGCGCCGCGGCCGCTGGGCCGAGGAGCAGGCGGCGCGCTACCTGGAGAGCCGGGGGCTGCGGCTCGTCGCGCGCAACTTCCGCTGCCGGACCGGCGAGATCGACCTCGTGATGACCGACGGACCGATGCTGGTGTTCGTCGAGGTGCGCTTCCGGCGCAGCGACCGGTACGGGTCCGGCGCCGAGTCCGTCACCTGGACGAAGCAGCGCCGGCTCATCGCCGCGGCCCGCGTTTACCTCGCCCGCCATGCGCTCGCCGACGCGCCCTGCCGATTTGACGTGGTATCGGTGTCGAAGCGACACTACCGGCCCGATTTCCTGTGGTTGAGAAACGCCTTTGGTGAGAATTGAGGCCTTGTTGATCGCGCTGACGTTGCTCGCGGGCGGCTGCGCGATGTTCGGGAACGACCCGCGGGTCCGCTCGCCCGGCACCATGATCGACGATCAGGTGATCGAGACCATGGTGAAGCGCGAGATCTGGAACTCCGACCCCGGCTTCGACTCCTCGCACCTGGTGGCGGTCAGCTACAACGGCGTGCTGCTGCTCGCCGGGCAGGTGGAGAGCGAGGAGCTGCGCCGCAAGGCCGAGGAGATCGCCCGCGGCCTCGACAAGGTCCGCAAGGTGCACAACGAGCTGCAGGTCGGCGGCCCGATCTCGATGGTCGCGCGCGCGAACGACGCCTGGCTCACCACCAAGGTGAAGACCAAGATGCTCGCCGCGGACGAGGTCGCCGGGCGCAAGGTCAAGGTGGTCACCGAGAACGGCACCGTGTATCTGATGGGAATGCTGCCGCGGGCCCAGGCGGACGCCGCCGTGGAAGCCGCGCGCTCGGTCTACGGCGTGCAGAAGATCGTCAAGGTCTTCGAGTATCTGGATTCGCAGGAGGTCTCCGCGACGTCGCCGTAACCAGCGACTCCTCGCTGCTACTTGACCACCTTCAGGTGGCCGCCGCCCGACGGCTGCGGCGACGGCGGCTCGGGAAAACGCTCCGCTTCGAACGCCATGCCTTCGCCGGTTTCGCGGGCGTAGATCGCCTCGATGCTCGCCATCGGCAGGTACACCGAGAACGGCCGGCCGCCGAAGCGGCACTCGCAGGCGAGCGCCGCCTCGTCGATGCTGAGCTGGCGTACCGCCCGGGGCGCGACGTTCAGCACGATCTTCCCGTCCTTCACGTACTCGCGGGGCACCCGCACGTCCTCGTGGCCCGCGTTCACCAGCACGTGCGGGGTGAGCTCGCTGTCGACGATCCAGTCGTAGATCGCGCGCAGCAGATACGGGCGTTTCGGCTTCGTGCTCATGCGAAACGTCGGTCGTCCGTCAGTCGTGCATTTCCAGCTCGGCCTCCGTGAGGCTCGCGCGGAACGATTCGCGATCGAACATCTTCTGCATGTACTTCTGCAGCGGACGGGTGCTGCGTTCGGGCAGCGTGATGTCCACCACCTTCAGGCGCCAGAGAATCGGCGCGACGCAGCAGTCCACCAGCGTGAACTCGTCGTTCATGAAGTACGGCTTCTCGGCGAAGATCGGCGACACCGCGATGATGCTCTCGCGCAGCTCCTTGCGGGCCTTGCTGATCACCGTCTCGCGACCTTTGCCGGCCATCAGAATGTCGAGCCGCGAGCTCCATTCCTTCTCGACGCGGGTGATCCAGAGCCGCGACAGCGCGCGCTGCACCGGATAGACGGGCAGCAGCGGCGGGTGCGGGAAGCGCTCGTCGAGGTATTCCATGATCACGTTGGCTTCGTAGAGCACCAGATCCCGATCGAGCAGGGTCGGCAGGCTGTTGTACGGATTGATCTCCGCCAGATCCTCGGGCTTGTTGTTCGGGTCGATGTCGACGATGTCGCAGGTCACGCCCTTCTCGGCCAGCACCATGCGGACCCGATGCGAGTAGTGGTCGCGGGCGTCCGAGAACAGTGTCATGGAGGATCGTTTCGTCACTAGGCTCATTGGCTTCACCCAGAGGCAATGGGAAAGGTCATGCAATCGCGGCGCCCGGCCGCTGCGCCGCGTAATGTCCTGCTGCCGATGCGCCCCCGGAGCGCGGGTGCGTCCGGAATCAGGGCCGGGCTTGCCCGGACCCGCGCGCTGCGGCAGAGCCGGTCACCGCACCGCCTTGTGATACTCCCGACCGAGCAGCCAGGTGAAGACGTACAGGATCACCAGGAACAGCAGCACGTAGACGCCGATCCGGTGCCGCTCGAGCCGGCTGGGATCGCCGACGTAGTGCAGGAAGTTGGCGATGTCGTAGACGGCCTGATCGTACTCCTCCGGCGTCATCTGCCCGCTGCCTTCCTCGAGCACGAGCTGACCGCACTTCTCCTCGGTGATGGGCTTGCCGGGCTCGAGCGGGTCGCGCATTTCGCCGCCGTTCGGCGCGGTCTTCGGCACCTGCACACAGCCCATCCGCTGCACGCCCTGCAGATCGATCAGCACGTGGGGCATGCCGACGTTCGGGAACACCAGGTTGTTCACACCGAGCGGGCGGGTCTCGTCGATGTAGAACGTCTTCAGGTAGTTGTAGATCCACTCGGGGCTGCGCACCCGGGCCACCATGGTGAGGTCCGGCGGCGGCGCGCCGAACCAGTTCTTGGCCGCCTCCGGATCCATTGCGGTGACCATCTGCTCGCCGATCTTCTGCTCGGTGAACACCAGTTTCTCGAGGGCGATGTCGTGCGGAATGCCGAGATCGTCTGCGGTGCGCTCGTAGCGCTGGAACTTCAGCGAGTGGCAGCCGAGGCAGTAGTTCACGTACAGCCTGAAGCCGCGCTGCAGCGACGGCGCATCCTGCAGGTTCGGCCGCATCGGCTCCATCGGGTAGCTGGATTCCGCGGCCTGCAGCGCCGCCGGCAGCAGCACGATGGCCGCCAGCAGACAGGCGCCGAGTCCGAAACGGTAGCTGGTCACGCCCCTCATCGCATGGTCACCCTATCCGGCACGGGTCTGGTCTTCTCCGCCTGCGTGTACCAGGGCATCAGCACGAAGTAGGCGAAGTAGATCATGGTGCAGAACTGCGCCAATGCCGTGGCCGGACCGGACGGAGGAATCGTGCCGAGGTAGCCGAGCACGATGAAGCTGGCCGCGAACAGGCCGAGCATCACCTTCGATGCGAGGCCCTTGTAGCGAATGGATTTCACCGGGCTGCGGTCGAGCCACGGCAGCACGGCCGGCAGCAGAATCGCGCCGGCCATCACCACGAAGCCCCAGAACTTGGCGGTCAGACCGAACAGCGGATACGTGGAGGCGCGCAGCATCGCGTAGTACGGCGTGTAGTACCAGACCGGCGCGATGTGCTCCGGCGTCTTGAGCGGGTTGGCCTGCTCGAAGTTCGGCTTCTCGAGGAAGTAGCCGCCCATCTCCGGTGCGTAGAAGACCACCGCGCAGAACACGATCAGGAACAGCACGATGGCGGGCAGATCGTGGCCGATCGTGTAGTACGGGTGGAACGGAATGCCGTCGCGCGGGACGCCGTTCTCGTCCTTGTTCGCCTTGATCTCGATGCCGTCGGGGTTGTTCGAGCCGACGTGGTGCAGCGCGACGATGTGCACGAACACCAGCATGATCAGCACCAGCGGCAGCGCCACCACGTGCAGCGCGAAGAAGCGGTTCAGCGTGATCTCCGACATCAGGAAGTCGCCGCGTACCCACTCCATCAGGTCGGGGCCGATCCCCGGGATCGCGCCGACCAGCGAGACGATCACCTGCGCGCCCCAGTACGACATGTTGCCCCACGGCAGCAGGTAGCCGAAGAAGCCCTCGGCCATCAGCACCACGAAGATCGCCATGCCGATCAGCCAGAGCAGCTCGCGCGGGCGCCGGTACGAGCCGTACATCAGCCCCCGGAACATGTGCAGGTAGACGACCACGAAGAACGCGGACGCGCCGGTGGAGTGCAGGTACCTCAGCAGCCAGCCGTACTCGACGTCGCGCATGATGTACTCGACCGAGCGGAACGCGCCCTCGCCGCTCGGCACGTAGCTCATCGTCAGCCAGATGCCGGTGAGCAGCTGGTTGACCAGCACGAAGATCGACAGCACGCCGAACAGGTACCAGAAGTTGAAGTTCTTCGGCGCCCAGTAGCGCACCATGTGGTAGTCCCAGGTTTCCAGGATCGGGAAACGCTGGTCCACCCAGTCGATGAAGACGGCCCAGGTCTGCGCGATGCGGCTCTTCTGCGCACCATCCGCAACCTGATGCTTGTTGGCTCGAGCTTCGGCCATCACGCGGTCTCCTCGTCTTCGCCGATCACGATCACCGTGTCGGTGACGAACCGGTACGGCGGCACGGGAAGGTTGTCGGGCGCGGGTACGCCCCGGACCACACGGCCGGCGAGATCGAACCGCGAGCCGTGGCAGGGGCAGAAGAAGCCGCCCTGCCAATTCGGATCGAACGGCTCGGGCTGCACCCGGCCGTGGAACTTCGGCGAGCAGCCGAGGTGCGTGCAGATGCCGACGTAGACGCCGATCTCCGGACGCCGGGACCGGGTCGGGTTCTGCGCGTACTCGGGCTGCTGCTCGGTATTGGTGGAGTCGGGATCGGCGAGCTGCGGATTCGGTTGCTGGAGCCGCTCGATCGCCTCCTGGGTGCGGTAGACGACGAAGATCGGCTGCCCGCGCCACGCCGGCGTCGGGCCGAGCATCTCGCCGGGACGGAGCTTGCTGATGTCGATGGTGATCGGAGCGCCCAGCGCTCGGGCTTTCGCGCTCGGCTGCCAGGAGGCGACGAAGGGCACGGCGGCGCCGACGACTCCGATCGCTCCCACCGCGGTGGTGGCGCCGATCAGGAAGTAGCGGCGGTTGCTGTCGATTTTTTCGGTGTCAATGCTTTCCGCGAGCTCTTCCGCGGACTTCAGAGGTATTTCACCCTCTCTCAACGCCCTGCTCCAGACAGTTCGGCCAGACGCCGAATTTTAACACACCTCGGTGCCGCCCGGCCGCAGGAACGGCCGGGCAATGCCGGGCTTTTGCCCTCGCGAAACGACGTCAGCGCTTGGAGTACTGCGGACGCTTGCGTGCCTTGCGCAGCCCCACCTTCTTGCGTTCGACGGCACGTGCATCGCGGGTCAGGAACCCGGCACGACGCAGCGGCGCCTTCAGTCCCTCGTCGTACTGCACCAGCGCGCGGGCGATGCCGTGGCGGATCGAGCCGGCCTGGCCGGTGTTGCCGCCGCCGGCGACCGTCACGCGAAGATCCAGCTTGTCGGTCATGCCGACGACTTCCAGCGCCTGACGCACGACCATCCGCGCGGTCTCACGGCCGAAGTACTGGTCCAGCGGCTTGTCGTTGACGGTGATGAGGCCCGTGCCGGGGCGGAGGAATACCCGCGCCGTCGAGGTCTTGCGACGGCCCGTGCCGTAGCTCTGGGTGACTGGCATAGGTTCTAGAGTTCCAGTGGTTCAGGTTGTTGGGCGCTGTGCGGATGCTCGTTGCCGGCGTAGACCTTGAGCTTCTTCAGCATCGCCCGGCCGAGCGGGTTACGCGGCAGCATGCCCTTCACGGCGATCTCGATGATCCGCTCGGGGTGACTGCCCTGCATCTGCTCGAAGGTGCGGGCCTTCAGGCCGCCGGGGTAGCCGGTGTGCCGGTAGTAGATCTTGTCGGTGGTCTTGCTGCCCGTGACCCGCACCTTCTCGGCGTTGATCACGACGATGTAGTCGCCGGTGTCCACGTGCGGCGTGTATTCGGGCTTGTGCTTGCCGCGCAGGCGCCGCGCGACCTCGGTCGCCAGCCGGCCGAGCGTCTTGCCTTCGGCGTCGACGACGAACCAGGAGTGCCGGACGTCCTCCGCACGCATGCTTACAGTTTTCATGAGTCCTCGGACCGGTTGTCAGACGGGGCTTCCGCGGTGCGCGGGCGAGCGGACGACCCCCGGAAATTCGGGAGCGCGAATCTTACTCAACGGCTCCTGGCATTACAACGCTTACGGATTCTGCAGCTTCCAGGTCGTCGCCGGGGCGGCCGCCCCTCCAGCGCCCTCGCAGCCCCACCGTCCGCAGGCGTCGTCCCCGTGCCGTTTCGTCCAAGCGGTCTGCAGCCCCACCGCCCTCGAGGGAATCAGGGACCTCGGGGGCCGCGACCCGCTCGCGTGGAGTCGTCTTGCCCGGACGCACCGACCCGAGGCTGGGGAAGGACGGTGAGGGGAGCGGCGGGTTCCGGAGAAACACTTTCATCGCGTTCAGGCCCCCAGCTACAACGAGCCCGTCCAACGACGCTGACGCCCGCTGCGATGAAAGTGTTTCTCCGGGGCCCGACGCTCGGCCATGACCTCGAGCTTCCACAACCTCAGGCCCGATGGGTCCGAGCAAGATACTCGTGCGACTGCATTTCGAGGAGGCGGGATTCGGTGCGCTGGAACTCGAACCTGAGCCTTTCGCCCGCGTAAAGCTCGGTTATGGGCACCTCCGCCGACAAGATCAGCTTCACGTTCCGGTCGTAGAACTCGTCCACCAGGCTGATGAAGCGCCGCGCGGCGTCTTCGCTGCGGGTCGTGAACCGGCGCACGTTCGAGACCAGCACCGCGTGGAAGATCCGAGCGAGCTCGATGTAGTCGTTCTGGCTGCGCGGGCCCTCGCAGAGCTCGGAGAACTCGAACCAGGCCACGTCCTCCGCGACGAATCGGGCGCGGATCGGCCGGTTTTCGATCTCGAGCACCACGTCCCGCTCCGGGGCCTCCGGCGCGAGCGCCCGGAAGCTGCGCTCGAGGCTCGCTTCCGCGGCGGCGTCGAGCGGTGAGTGGTAGATCTCGGCGCGCTCCAGCACCCGGAGCCGATAGTCCACGGCGCCGGTCACTTCGAACACCCGGGCATGGCGTTTCAGGAGCTCGATCGCCGGCAGGAAGCGGCGCCGCTGCAGGCCGTTCTCGTAGAGGCGGTCGGGCGCCACGTTCGAGGTCGCGACCAGCGTCACGCCCCGGGAGAACAGCCCGTCGAGCAGTTCGCCGAGGATCATCGCATCGCCGATGTCGGAGACGAAGAACTCGTCGAAGCACAGCAGCCGGCTCTCCGCCGCGAAGCGCTCCGCCACGCGCTCGAGCGGATTCGGCGTGCCGGCCAGATCCCGGAGGTCGCGATGCACCCGCTGCATGAAGCGGTGGAAGTGCATGCGCAGCCGATCGTCCGCCGGCTGGCTCTCGTAGAACAGGTCCATCAGCATGGTCTTGCCGCGCCCGACCCCGCCCCATAGATACAGACCCTGCACCGGATCGTCGCCGCGGCGGCCGAGCACGCGCGACCACCAGCGGCGCTCGCGCCGGCGGCGCTGTTCGAGCGCCTGATGCACTTCCTCGAGCAGCGCGACGACCTGCTCCTGCACGGGATCGCGGCAAACGGCCGGGTTCTCGAGAAGTGCACGATACTTGGCTTGC
>DASVDC010000029.1:0-23100 GCA_036381275.1 Pseudomonadales bacterium
AGGGCGGCGGCACGGCAATTGCTCACTCCGTCCGCTCCGGAGCAGGAGACGGGCACGTGCGCGACTGGATCGTCAACGCCATCCAAACCACCGGCGCGTGGGGCGTCGCGTTACTGATGTTCGTCGAGAACGTGTTTCCGCCGATTCCGTCGGAGCTGATCATGCCGCTCGCCGGCTACCTCGCGAGCCAGCAGCGGATGAACTTCTGGCTCGCGGTCGCCGCGGGGTCCGTCGGATCGCTGCTCGGTGCCTGGCTCTGGTACGAGGCCGGCCGGCGGCTCGGCAACAGCCGGATCCGCTCCTGGCTCGACCGCCACGGCGTCTGGCTCACCCTGTGCCCGGAAGACGTCGACAAGGCCTGCGCGTTCTTCGAGCGCCACGGCCGTGCCAGCGTGTTCTTCGGCCGGCTGGTGCCGGTGGTACGCACGCTGATTTCGGTGCCCGCGGGCTTCGCGGGAATGCACCTCGGCCAGTTTCTGCTCTATTCTGCCGCCGGCACGGTGATCTGGACCGCGCTGCTCGCGTTCGGCGGCCGCTGGCTCGGCGCGAACTTCCCGCGCATCGGCGACTACGTCGGCATCCTCACCTGGATCGTGATCGGCGCCGCGCTCGCCTGGTACGTGGTGCGGATGATCCGGCTGCGCCGGCGGCGCGGCTGCTCGTGAACGGGCGCGGCGTGCGCACCGCGTAGTCGAGTCCGCCGACGCGGTACCAGCGGTAGTCGAGCGCGTCGAGCGCGATGCGGTGCCGCCCATCGCGATCGGCGGCGAGCTCCTGTTCCTCGCGCAGATTGGAGAGCCGCTCGCCGCGCGGCACCGCCGGATCCAGCTCGATCTCGCAGGGCGTGCGCGCGAAGTTGTGTACGGTGATCACGCTGTTGCCGCGCCAGTCGTAGCGCAGCGCGAGCACGTGCGGATCGCCGGTCTCGAGCACGACCCAATCGCCCCGGCCGATCTCCGGACATTCCTTGCGCAGGCGAATCATTCCGCCCACCCAGTTCAAGAGCGAGCTCGGATCGCGCCGCTGGGCCGCGACGTTGATGTGCCGATAGCTCCAGACCCCCTCTCCCACCACCGGCAGAACCAGCCGCTCCGCCGCAGAGAAGCCGCCCTGCGGCTCGTCCGCCCACTGCATCGGCGTGCGCACCGCGTCGCGCTCTCGCAGCGACAGGTCGTCGCCCATGCCGAGCTCGTCGCCATACCGCAGCACGGGCGTGCCGGGCAGCGCGAACAGCACGCTGTAGGCGAGCTCCTCGTGACGCCGATCGCCGAGCATCGGCGCGAGCCTGCGGCGGATGCCGCGGCCGTACAGGCGCATCCGCTCCTCCGCACCGAAGCGCCGGAAAACCGTCTCGCGCTCGGCGTCCTCGAGCCGCCCCAGATCGAGCTCGTCGTGGTTGCGCAGGAAGTTGACCCACTGCGCCTCGGCCGGAATTTCCCGCGTAGCGCGCAGCGCCTCGACCAGCGTGTCCACCTGCCCGGTCGCCAGCGCGAGGAACAGGTGCTGATTCACGTAGAAGTTGAACATCATGTGCATGCCGTCGCCGCCGTCACCGCCGAAGTACGGCAGGACCTCCTCCGGCGTCACGTTCGCTTCGCCGAGCAGCACCGCGTCGCCGCTGCGCCATTGCAGGAACCGGCGCAGCTCGGTCAGGTAGTCGAAGCGAAGCGGGCCGGGCCCCCGTGCCGGGTCGACGGTCTCCAGCGCGAACGGTACCGCGTCCAGCCGGAAGCCGCCGATCCCGAGCTGCAGCCAGAACCCCATCACCCGGCGCAGCTCGGCCCGCACCTCGGGATTCTCGATGTTCAGATCCGGCTGGAACGCGAAGAAGCGGTGAAAGTAGTACGCGCGCGCTTTGCGATCGTAGCTCCAGGTGCTCTTCTGCACGCCCGGAAACACCATGCCTTCGTCCAGGTCCGCCGGACGGCGGTCGGCCCAGACGTACCAGTCCCGTTTGGCCGAGTTTCGCGCGCGCGAGTCCTGGAACCACGGATGCCGGTCCGAGGTGTGGTTGATCACCAGATCGATCAGCACCCGCAGCCCGCGCTTGTGCGCCTGGTGCATGAACTCGACGAAATCGCCCGACGTGCCGTGACGCGGATCGACCCCGTAGTAGTCGCTGATGTCGTAGCCGTTGTCGCGGTTCGGGGTCGGCTGGAACGGCGCGAGCCACAGCGTGTCGACGCCCAGGAACTGCAGGTAGTCGAGCCGCCGGATCAATCCTTCGAAGTCGCCGACGCCGTCGCCGTTCGCGTCCATGAACGTCTCGAGGTCGAGGCTGTAGATCACCGCATTCTTGTACCAGAGCTCGTCGATCACGCCCGTGCGCCCTCCTCGTCGAGTTCCACCACCAGCCCCTCGTCCGCCCGCAACGCCACCCGGTCCGCAACCTCCGCACCGATCCGGTCGATGTGGGTGCCGAGCAGCACCCGGCCGCGAAGGCCGTCGAGCGGCAACTCCTCGGCGCGGCCGCCGAGGTTCAACGCGACCAGCACCCGCTCGCGCCGGTGCTCGCGCCGGTAGGCGAGCAGGTTGCCCGCCGCCGGTATGGGCCGGTACTCGCCCACCGTGAGCGACGGCCGCTGCCGGCGCAGCTCGATCAGCCGCCGATACAGCCAGAGCATCGAGCCGGTGACGTCACGCTGCGCGCTCACGCTGCAGACATCGCGATCTTCGTTCAGCGGCAGCCAGGGCCGGCCGCCGGTGAATCCGCCGCCCGGTTCCGCGCTCCACGGCATCGGCGTGCGGCAGGCATCGCGGCTGAATGCGCGGCCGAGCCGCAGGCCCTGCGGGTCGACGAGCCGATCGTCCGGGATCGCGACGTCGGCGAGGCCGAGCTCGTCGCCGTAGTACACGGTCGGGGTGCCGCGCAGCGTGAGCAGCAGGATCGCGGCGACCCGCGCCTGGGCGGGGCCGATGCGCGACGCGACCCGCGGCCGGTCGTGGTTGCCGAGCACCCAGTTGGGCCAGCCGTGCTCGGGCAGCGCGCCCTCGTACTCGTTGATCGCCCCATCGATCTCCCGCGCATCCCAGGGCAGGGTCAGGAGCTGAAAGTTGAACGGCAGATGCACGCCCTCGCCGCGCCGGCCGTAGTAGGCCACGAGCCGCTCGATCGGGAGGTAGATCTCGCCGATCAGCACGCGGTCCCCGTATTCGTCGGCCACCGCGCGCATCGCCGCCGCCACTTCCAGCGCCTCGGGCTGGTCGGTCGAGTACACCGGCAGCAGGCGATGGTACGGGTTGTCGCCCGCGCGAAACTCGGGATTGACCGGGTTGTCGCGGAGCTCCGCGTCCTTGATCACGTGCCAGAGCACGTCGATTCGAAAACCGTCGACGCCGCGGTCGAACCAGAAGCGCATCACGTCGAGCATCGCCTGCCGGACCTCGGGATTGCGCCAGTCGAGGTCCGGCTGCTCCTTCAGGAACGCGTGGTAGTAGTACTGCCCGGTGGCGGCATCGAGCTCCCAGGCAGAGCCGCCGAACACGCTCAGCCAGTTGTTCGGCGGACCGCCGTCCGCCGCCGGGTCCCGCCACAGATACCAGCCGCGGTGCCGGCTCCCGCGGCTCGAGCGGCTGTCGACGAACCACGGATGCCGGTCGGAGGTGTGATTCGGCACGAAGTCGAGCAGGAGCTCGAGGCCCCGCGCATGGCAGCCCTCGATCAGCCGGTCGAGGTCCTCGAGGCGGCCGAAGATCGGGTCGACGTCGCAGTAGTCGGCCACGTCGTAGCCGAAGTCGGCCATCGGTGACGGGTAGATGGGCGAGATCCACACCGCGTCGACGCCGAGCCAGCTCAGGTAGTCGAGACGCTGCTCGATGCCCGGCAGGTCACCGATGCCGTCGCCGTTGCCGTCCCGGAACGAGCGCGGATAGATCTGATAGACGACGCCCCGCTGCCACCAGCGCGGCTCACGATCGGACGCAGGCATGGCGTTCCCGTGCAGTGACGTTCCGGGGAGCCGGCAAGCTTCGTGCCGCTCCGCCCGCCACGACCGCGGGCTTCAGTCCTTCAGCGAGAACGGCGTGAAGTCGGTGTGCTCGTCGAAATAGTCTTCCTGCTCGGCCCGCTTCAGACCGTTCACCACCAGATACGTCAGCGGCGTCAGCACCACCTCGACGCCCACCTTGAAGCCCCAGTTGAACGCGATCACCTTGAGCATCGTGCCGGGCTCCCAGATGCCCAGGAACGCGATGGGATAGAACAGCGCGCTGTCCACCGCCTGACCGACCATCGTCGAGCCGATGGTGCGGGTCCACAGGTGGCGCCCCTCGGTGAGCACCTTCATCCGCGCGAGCACGTAGCTGTTCACGAAATCGCCGGCCCAGAACGCCAGCATCGATCCGAGCACGATGCGCCACGTGTTGCCGAACACGATCTCGAGCGACGGTTGCAGCACCTCGTTGAACGGCTCGTTCGGGTCCGGCGGCATGTTGATCACGACGAAGCTCATCACCGTCGCGAACACCATCGCGCCGAAGCCGGCCCAGATCACCTTGCGCGCACGGGCGTAGCCGTACACCTCGGTGAGCACGTCGCCGAAGATGTAGCTGATCGGGAAGAACAGGTTGCCGGCGCCGAACGTGATGCCGAGGATCACGCAGGTCTTGCCGGGCCCGATCAGGTTGGAGCACAGCAGGACGGTGACGAAGCCCGCCATCATCATGCTGTAGTAACGATAGTGCCGCGTGTTCGCGACGGTCACCGGTGAATCGGTGAGGCTGCCGACCGCCATCTGATGTCTCCGCTCGAGTGACCGCGGCCTGAGCCGCCGCCACGGCTCACGCCGCGGCAGGCGGAGTTTACCAGCAACCGCCGCTCAACCGGGCGGCGACACCGGCTCGGCGGTGCCGTCGTCCCAGGTCTCCCGAGGCCCCTCCACCAGCAGCCCCAGCCGGCGGGCGAGCCAGCGCGTGGTCGTCGCCTGCAGCAGAATGGTGACGAGGATCGCGATGAACACCACCGAGCCGATCAGCTCCGCTCCCGGTGCTTCCATCGCCATCAGCAGCCCGGCGAGCGCGGCCGGGATCACGCCGGTCTCCCGGGTCCAGCACATGAACAGCTTCTCGTTCAGCGTCCAGCGCGCCCGCGGGTCGAACGCGGTGCACACGAACACGGTGATCGGCCGGCACACGAACATCATCGCCAGCACGACCACGAGCCCGACGAACCAGTAACGCTGCATCAGCTCGAAGTCGACCTGGGTACCGAGCAGCACGAAGATCATCAGCCGCATGATCAACGCCATCTCCCCGACGAACTGCTCCATCCGCTCGGCTTCCGGCTCCGCCATGCGCAGGCCGAACGAATCGCGGTTGCCGATCAGCATCCCGAACACGAACACCGCCATGAACCCGGAGGCGTGGTAGTTGTCTGCGGCCAGATACGCGCCCGCGACCGCCATCAGCGTCACCAGCGGACCGAACTCGCCGAGGAACGCGAAGCGCTCGTGGGCGAGCAGCAGACTCGCGCCGTAGCCGACCGAGGCTCCGATGAAGATGCCGAGGCCCGCCTGTTTGACGAGCTCGGTCACCGAGCTCGCGAGGGAGAACTCCGCCTCCCCCACCGCGATTGCGAGCACGGTGAACGTCGCGATCGCGCCGGTGGCGTCGTTGAACGCGCTCTCGGACATCACCGCCTGCGAGACGCGCTCCGAGATCGGGATCTGCTTGAAGATCGGCACCAGCGTCGCCGGGTCGGTCGAGGCCACCGCCGCCCCGATCAGCGCCGCGATCAAGAGCGGAATGCCGAGCAGCGAGTGGCCAACCAACGTCACGATGGCGGCCGTGATCAGCACGCCCAGCGTCGCGAGCACGGCGATGGTCACCCAGATCCGCCGCAGCACCCGGAAGCGCAGCGACGCACCGCCGTCGAACAGCACGTAGCTCGAGCCGAAGATCAGGATCGTCTGGTTCAGGCTGCTCGCGGCGGGAATGTCCACCAGGCCGAGCATCTCCGGCCCGAGCAGGATACCCACCAGCAGGAACACCACGACGTCGGGAACACGCAGGCGCTTGGCCAGCACGCCGCCCAGCGTGCCGCCGGCGAGCAGGATTCCGAAGAAGCTGAGCAGGTCCTTCGCGGCGTGCAGCGACTGCGACTCTTCCATGACGGGTCCGGCCGATCGGCGAAGCGCGCATCATACCCGCAGCCCCGAGCGGCACGCACGGGCCGCCCCGCGGCGGCGATCCGAAACGCGTCAGGTCTCGGTCAGCCCGTCCGGATGGCGCGGCAGACGCTCGTCGGCGGACGCCCCCGGCGCGGACCGCGGCAGCGTCGGCAGTTCCTCGAGGCGGCGCTCGATGTAGTCGACGAATTCGTCCGAGTAGCGGCGCCGGTTCCCGGCCCAGTAGCTGCGCAGGCCCCGCCGCATCAGGAGCTGATCCGGAAACCGGTGCGCGCTCTCGAACAGCGAGGTTTCCACCAGCCCGGACCGGTATTGCAGGAACAGCACCTCGTACATCCGGAAGAACTTGTGGGCGAGGTTGTTGAACTGGATGCGCTCGCCCTCGTGGGCCTCGAGCTCGCCGCTGATGCCGGCGATCCAGACGCGCCCGAGGTCCTCGTTCTCGAGCAGCAGGTCTTCGAAGCCGCCGAAGGTGTCCGAGAAGCTCTGGAACGTGCTGGCCCGGATCGCCCGGGTATTGAAGTCGATGTGCTGGGTGTTCTGACGGATCTGCAGCGCCAGGTAGGCGAGCGACGCGATCACCCCGACCGCGGCGACCAGCTCTGCGATGGCGCCCACTGCGTCCCAGTTCACGTCCGGCGTCCGTCCCCGTTCGGGCTGCCGATTAGACCGGACGCGCGCGGCGACTGCAACGGCATGGCGGGCCTTGCGGGAGCGGCCTGCGGCCGCGAATACCGCCGTAGGAGCGGCGGCTACCGCCCCAGCTCGAGCCCGCGATTCGCGGCCGCAGGCCGCCCCCACAGGCTCTCGGGCCGCTACTCCTTCTTCTGCCAGGCCTGGCCGGCCCAGTCGGTGTCGGATTCGCCCGGCATCGGCACCTCGGTGATCCGATCGTCGACGTCGTCGAACTCGAGCCGCAGCGCCTTGCAGCAGACCGCGTGCAGGTTGTACCCCATCACGTGATAGGTGAGCTCGAGGATGTCCTCGTCGGAGAGCTGACGGTGGAGCTTCTCGAACAGCTCGTCCGAGGCGCGGCCGCCCTGCAGGATCAGCGCGTCGGTCCAGGCCAGCACCGCCCGCTCGCGTTCATCGAAGCAGTCGGCCAGCGACCACGCCGGAATCGCCGCGATCTGCTCCTCGCTCACGCCGAAGCGGCGCGCCGCCTTGCAATGCTGCGAATAGACGAACCGGCTGCCCTGCGCCCAGCCGGCCCGCATGATCGCGAGCTCGCGCAGCTTGCCGTCCAGGCGGCTCACGCTCCTGTCGGCGAACATGCCGAACATGCCGAAGTGGCTGGTCGCGTGATCGAACACGTACGGCACGAGCGCGAACACCGTCCACCAGTTTCCCGGGGATCCGGTGGCCGTGCCCGGCTCCGCCACCGGGTCGCGCTCACCGAACAGCGCATCGTAGTACTTGCGGACGTTCTCGGGCGCCTGGTCGCGCGGCACCTGGCGAAGTCGGGGCATGGACTTTCCTCCTGTGAATCCGGCTTGGGGGGCGGCCTGCGGCCGCGATGCTCCGCCCGGACCGCGGCCCGAGGCCGCCCACGGGAACGCTGCCCCGCCGCCTTGACACGGTCGGTCCGGTCCCCGATATTCAGCCGGGCGAAAACTAAGGTAACTAAGTACCCCGGAGAGAGCCATGTCAAGCCGCAGGAACGAGAAGTTCGACATCCGAGGCATCAACCATCTCGCCCTGGTCTGCCGGGACATGAAGCGGACCGTGGACTTCTACTCCGGCGTGCTCGGCATGCCGCTGACCAAGACCATCAACCTGCCGAACGGCATGGGCCAGCACTTTTTCTTCGACATCGGCAACGGCGATCAGCTCGCGTTCTTCTGGTTCCCGAACGCGCCGGAATCGGTACCCGGAGTCACCCACGCCGAATCCCTGGTCGGGCGCGGCTCGATCGTCTCGGCGCATGCATCGATGAACCACGTGGCGTTCAACATTCCGGCCGACAAGGTCGACGAGTATCAGCGCAAGCTCGAGGAAGCCGGGATCGACTGCACGCCGGTGGTCAACCACGACGACTCCGAGACGCAGACGAGCCCGCAGATCACGCCGACCACGTTCGTGCGCTCCATTTACTTCAAGGATCCGGACGGCATTCTGCTCGAGTTCGCCGCCTGGACACGGGCGCTCGACGAGCGGGACGTGAACTGCGAGCCCGTGAGTGTCGAGGAAACGGAAACCGAACCGGCCTGATAACGAGCCCCTGGACGGGGCAGGAGGGGGAGATGAGAGCGATCGTGTTTGCCGCATCGGCGGCTCTGCTGTGCGCGGGTGCGCTGTTCCCGGCGGCGGCGGGGGCGCAGGAGCGAAGCCAGAGCCAGACCATCGAGGAGGTGCTGGTCACCGCGCGCTACCGTGAAGAGAGCGTGCAGGATGCGCCCGCCGCGATCACGGCGTACAACCAGACGATGCTCGAGAAGCTGGTCGCCCAGGACCTCCGGGACGTCGGCCCCGCGACGCCGAACGTGCACATCCAACCGGTGGTGACCTTCCCGAACTCGGCGGCCATCCACGTGCGCGGAATGGGAGGCCAGGACATCGAATCCACCAACGAGATGCGCACCGGCGTATCCATCAACGGGGTGTTCATCTCGCGGCCGATCGCCACCCTGCTCGACTTCTTCGACGTCGACACGGTGCAGGTGCTGCGAGGTCCTCAGGGGACCACGTTCGGCAAGAACTCCCTCGCCGGCGGTATCGCGCTGACCACGATCCGCCCCGACGGCACCTTCGACTACCAGGCCGAGGTGGACGCCGGAAATCACGGCCGGCTCGACTTCCGCGGCGCGATCCAGTTCCCGATCGTGACCGACCGGCTGTCGATGCGCATCTCCACGCTGCTGCAGAACTACGACGGCCACTTCGAGAACCGGGTCAACGGCGAGGACCTGAACGGCGAAGACATCGACACGGTGCGCGCGACGCTGGTCTGGACACCGACCGACAACGTCGAGGCGACGCTGATCGGCTCGTGGCTGGAAGAACGCAGCGATGCGCCGGGCGGTGACGACCGCTCCGATCCGAACCAGCTGCTGCGCGGCGGGTTGGGCTGGGTAGAGCCCGACGACGGCGCGTTCACCGTCGGCCGCGACGCGCTCGCGTTCCACAACACCGATCAGAACAGCCTCACCGGCATCGTGAACTGGAACATCGGCGAATTCACGCTGACCTCGATCACCGGCTGGATCGAGACCGACGACTTCACCGCCAACGACTTCGATCAGTCGGAGGTGCCGTTCTTCCCGACCTTCCGCGATCAGGTGCACGATCAGTTCAGTCAGGAACTGCGGCTGCAGTCCGACTTCGCCGGCCGCTCCGGATTCCTCGGCAATCTGGATCTGGTGCTGGGGCTGTTCTACTTCGAGCAGGAGCACGAGCTCGTGCAGTCCTTCCCGACGCTCGGCCCGTCGGCCGACTACGCGCACCAGGACGGCGACAGCCGGGCGGCCTTCGGCCAGGCGATCTACGCGCTGACGCCCGAGCTCGACCTGACGTTCGGCATCCGCTACACCGAGGAGAACAAGGACTTCGAGCGCAACCCCGGTGAGTTCCAGCCGCAGATGGTCGCCAACGATCCCGATTCGCTGCCGAGCATCCGCGAGATGTCCCGGACGCCGATGACCGTCACCGGCGAGCTCGACAGCGACAACACCTCGATCCGGCTGGGCGTCGACTACCACCTGCGCGAGAACGTGATGCTGTTCGCGACCTACGCCGAAGGCTTCAAGGCCGGCGAGTTCGGCGCCCGTGCGTCGTCGAACTTCACCGCGGGCCCCACCGACGACGAGACCTCGAAGTCCTACGAGGTCGGCATCAAGACCGACCTCCTCGACCAGCGCCTGCGGGTCAACGCGACCGCGTTCTACACCAAGTACAAGGACCTGCAGTTCGGCGTCTTCATCCCGTCGTCGGACAACTTCACCGGCCAGGAGACCGCGGCGCAGAACATCGGCGAGGCGACGAACCAGGGCATCGAGCTCGAACTCACCGCGGTGCCGATCGACAACCTGACGCTGACCGCATCCGTCGGCCTGCTCGATGCCGAGTACGACGAGTTCTGCGCCGACCTGGACGGCGCGGGCCCGATCGGTACATCCGACTGCGGCGGTGACGTGGTGGAGCTGTCGGACGGCACGTTCCTGGTCGATACCGATCACACCGATCTCGAGCTGTCCCGCGCGCCGGAGGAGCAGTACTACCTCGCCGTGGACTACGAGATCCCCACGGCGATCGGCAGTTTCTTCATCCGCGGCGCCGGCAACTACGAGAGCAAGTACTTCAGCGACAGCGTGCTGAACCACCCGGCGGGCCGGACCGGCGGCTTCTGGCTGTGGGACGCCACCGGCGGCTGGCGCAGCGCCGACGACCGCTGGCGGATCCAGGCCTGGTGCAAGAACTGCAGTGACAAGACCTACACCGCGGGCTTGACCCCCACCGCGCAGTTCTTCAACCAGCACTTCTACGGCTGGCCGCGCACCTACGGGCTCACCCTCGCCTACCGACGGTGAGGGAACCGGCCGTCCAGGCCGCGGCGGGCGCGTCGATTCCCGACGCGCCGGCGCCGCTCCGGCTCGGTTACGCGTGGTACGTGGTCGGCGTGCTGGTGCTGGCGCAGACGTTCTCGTTTCTCGACCGGATGATCATGGGCCTGCTGGTCGGGCCGATCCGCGAAAGCTTTCAGATCTCCGATACGCAGTACAGCCTGCTCGCGGGGCTGGCGTTCACGCTCTTCTACGCGGCGATGGGGTTGCCGCTCGCCCGCGTCGCCGATGCCGGCAGCCGGCGCAACCTGATCGCGATCGGCATCGGCGTCTGGAGCGTGATGACCGCGCTCTGCGGGCTCGCGCGGGGCTTCTGGAGCCTGTTCGTCGCCCGGGTCGGTGTCGGCGTCGGCGAGGCGACGCTCGGACCCGCCGCGTTCTCGATGATCACCGACTACTTCCCGAAGGACCGCCTCGCCCGCGCGTTGTCGGTGTACATGATGGGCGTGACGTTCGGCTCGGGGCTCGCCTACATGGTCGGCGGCTCGGTGATCGCCGCGGTCCAGGAGATGGGCGCGTTGCGGCTCCCGGTGCTCGGCGACGTGCAGGGCTGGCAGCTCACGTTCTTCCTGGTCGGCCTGCCCGGCGTGCTGGTGGCGCTGCTGATGACGGCGACCGTGCGCGAGCCGGTGCGGCGCGGCGTCGGCGCGGGCGGACCGGCGATACCGCTCGCCGAGGCCGTGCGCTACGTCTGGGACCGCCGCCGCGCGTACGGCGCGCACATCGTCGGCATCTCGGTGTTCGTGATGGTCGTCTACGCGCTGAACCTGTGGGGACCGACCTATTTCATCCGCACGTTCGGCTACACGAGCCCCGAGGCCGGCTGGACCTTCGGCTCGATCATGATCGTAGCCGGCACCGCGGGGCTCCTGGTCGCCGGAGCCGTCGCCGACCGCTGGATGCACCGCGGCGTCGCGGATGCGTACATCCGCACGATCCTGCTGTCGATGCTGGCGATGTGGCCGTGCGTCGTCGTGCTCGGCTTCCTGCCGAGCGACCGCCTCGCGATCGTCGGCATGTCGCTCGCGGTGTTCTTCTCGGCGTTCCAGGGCGGGCTCGCCGCCGGCGCACTGCAGCTCATGACACCGAACCGGCTGCGCGGCCAGGTGGCGGCCCTCTACTTCCTGGTCGCGAACCTGCTCGGGCTCGGCCTCGGCCCGACGCTGGTGGCGATCACGACGGATTACGTGTTCGGCTACGACGAAGCCATCCACCTGTCCATTGCGGCGACCGGCGCCGTGCTCTGCCCGCTCGGCGCGCTCGTGCTGTGGCGCGGCTTGACGCCGATCCGCCGGCTGCTGACGGAGCAGCTCGAGGCGCTGGAAGCCGAGCCGCCCCGGGCGGAAACCTGACATCGGATCGATCTGGAGTACTCGTGATGGCGATGCAGATACAGCGTGAGTTCGTTTCCCTGGAATCACCGACGGCGGTGCGCAACGGCGCCGGCTTCATGCCCTGCCAGGGTCTCTACTACCGGCCGCCCGGTCCGCGTCCGTCGGTAGCGTTCATCGCCACTCACTACAACGTGGACTTCAGCGAGCACTATCCGGCCGAGTACCTCGCCCGGATGGGTTACGGCTATCTCGGCTGGAACACGCGCTTCCGCGGCAACGAAGCGTTCTTCCTGCTCGAGCACGCGCTGATCGACATCGGCGCCGGCGTGCGCTGGCTGAAGGAACAGGCCGGCGTGGAGCAGGTTGTCATCATCGGCAACTCGGGCGGCGGCTCGCTGATGGGCGCCTACCAGTCCCAGGCCGCCGAGCCGAACATCACACCGACCCGCGGGCTGCGCCTGCCCGAGGCGGTGCTGGACCTGCCCGCGTGCGACTTCTACATCTCGCTGAACGCGCACGGCGGCCGCCCGGAGGTGCTGACCGCGTGGATGGACCCGGCCGTGACGGACGAGCGCGACCCCACGGCCACCGACGAATCGCTGTCGATGTACAACCCCGACAACGGCCCGCCCTATTCGGAGGAGTTCCTGCAGCGCTACCGGGCCGCCCAGGAAGCGCGCAATCATCGCATCACCGCGTGGGCCATCGCCGAGCTCGAGCGGCTCGAGGCGCTCGGCTTCACCGATCGCGCGTTCAACCTGTACCGCACCTGGGCCGATCCGCGGATGATGGACCCCGCGCTCGATCCGTCGGACCGCAAGCCGCGCACGTGTTACGCCGGCGATCCGCGCACCGCCAACTACTCGCCGCGCGGCATCGGGCTCACCAACACCTGCCGCACCTGGCTGTCGATGTGGAGCCTGTCGGAGTCGCAATGCCGCGGCGCGCCGCACCTCGCGCGCATCCGGGTACCGTCACTGGTGATCCAGTCGCGGGGCGACACCGGCGTGTTCCCGAGCGACGCCCAGGCGATCCACGATGCGCTCGCCGCCGAGGACAAGACCCTGCAGTTCATGGACGGCGATCACTACCTCACCGAGCCGGCGGGCGCACGGGACGAGGTGGCGGAACGGATCGATGCGTGGCTGGCGCGGCGCCTGTAGCCGAGCCGTCCGCGGCGACCGCCGTCTGCAGCGCGTGCACGCTCGCCCGATACGGACCGAGCCCGGTCCAGAGGCAGACCGCGGAGAGCGGCGCCGCCAGCAGCGCCAGCACCGCGATGGATCGGCCGAGCGCCTGCTGATCCGCGAAGCCGAAGTCGGTGATCAGCGCCACCGCGCTCGGCCCGACACCGAGGCCGATCAGGTTCGCGATGAAGAAGTACACGGCGGTCATCTGACCGCGCAGCTCGTTCGGCGTGATGAGCTGCAGCGCGGCGCCGGCGACTCCGCCGTGCAGGCTCGAGGTGAACGTCGCGAGTGCGAGCAGCGCGACCGCCGCCGTCGCCGACGGCACCAGGCCCATCAGCGCGAACGCGGGCGCCATCGTGACGAGCGACAGCAGCACCACGCGCAGGTGCGCATCGGTGCGACCCTGCCGCCACCAGCGGTCGGCGAGCTGACCGCCGGCGAGCAGGCCCGCCGTGCCGCAGGTCAGGAACACGAGTCCGTACGCGTAGCCGATCGCGGTGGCCGACCAGCCGTGGCTGCGGATGAAGAACGTCGGGATCCACGCGTTGCTGCCGTAGACGATCACGACCAGGAGCGACAGCCCGGTGAAGTGATGCAGCAGCACGCGCCGGTTGCGGCGCAGGAACGGCAGCAGGTCGGGCGCCTGCGCCGATTGTGGGAGCGGCCTCTGGCCGCGAACGCCCAGAGATTCGCGGCCGGAGGCCGCTCCCACAATGGCCGCTCCCACGGAAGCCGCTCGGTCGCGCCGCTCGGGCTCCCGCACCAGGAGCAGCAGCAGCGCCACGAGAATACCCGGCAGCCCGACCAGCACGAACGTGAGCTGCCACGGCGCGAGCTCGCCGACGACGGGCAGCGTCATCGGTCCGAGATCGCTCACCCGCCCGATCACCAGGCCGCCCACCAGCAGCGCGAGCCCCGATCCCACCGGCAGCCCGATGGAGTAGACGGCGATCGCCCGGCCGAGCAGGTGCCGCGGAAACAGGTCGGCGATCAGCGAGTACGCGGCCGGCGACAACGACGCCTCGCCGATGCCGACGCCGACCCGGGCTGCGAAGAGCTGCCAGAAGTTGCGCGCAAGCCCGCACGCGGCGGTCATCACGCACCAGACCGTGATGCCGAGCGCGATCAGGTTACGCCGGTGCCAGCGGTCCGCGAGCCGGCCGAGCGGGATACCCATCACCGTGTAGAACACCGCGAACGCGAGACCCGCGAGCAGGCTCGCCTCGGTGTCCGAGATACCGAGGTCGCGCTGGATCGGCGGTATCAGCAGGCTGAGCAGCGTGCGGTCGATGAACGACACCGTGTAGGCGAGCATCAGCACGCCGAGCGCGGCCCAGGCCCGCCAGGGCGCACCCATCAATCGACCTGATGGATGCGGTACACCACGCCGTCGGCGGTGCGGCGGCCGACCCCCACCGCCACCACCTCGTTCAGCCACGCGTAATGCTCGGCCGAGGTCTCGAACACGGGCAGGATACGGAAGTAGTAGTCCTCCGGCGGGATCGATTCCACCTGCGCCGGATCACGGAACCTCGCGAGGAGCGGCTTCGGGATCACCAGCCGCCCGGCGTAGCTCACGTAGATCAGCGCACCGTCGTCGGTCTCCCAGAGCGAGCGGACGTCGATCAGCGTCGCCGCGCCGCCGTCCGCGGCGACCCCGCCCTCCGACCAGTCGGCGCCGCTGCGGCGCACCCGGCCGGCGAGCCGCGGTCCCTCGAAGCGTCCGCCGCCGATGTCGCTGACCCGGCGGCGCCGCCACGGCGACGCGCCGAGGTCGAGCGGCGCCTCGTCCGCGAGCGTGATCCGGACCTCGCAGAGGAACCGGGTCGTCAGCGTGCCGTCGCCCATCGCGGCGTCACCAGCGCACGGTCAGCGTGGCGCCGTAGGTGCGCGGCGGCTGGTAGATGTTGAGCTGCTGCTGGAACGGCGCGAACGCGACGATGTGCGTCTTGATCAACTCGTCGTCGAGGTTCTTGCCCCAGACCGCGAGCTCCCAGGCGTCGTCGTGCGCGCGCAGCGCGAGCCTCGCGTCGATCACGTCGTAACGTTCCTGCACCTCGAGCGGCGTGTTCGAGGCCTCGAAGAAGATCTTGCTCTGCCGCGCCCAGTCGACCCGGGCGAAGAGCCGTCCGAGGTCACCGACGTCCCACTCGTACTGAGCGCCGAGGTTCCATTTGTGCTTCGGCGCCCGCGGCAGCGTGTTGCCGGAGTGGTCGTCGGTGGCGCCGGTCTCGAAGCTCTCGAACTCCGCGTCGAGGTAGCTGTAGCTCGCGTTGATGTCGAAGCCGGGCAGCGGGCGGTAGAGCAGCTCGACCTCGGCGCCCTTGATCTCCGCGGTGGCGGCGTTGCCGATCACCACGCAGCACAGCGGCACGAGCTGCGAGACCTGCAGGTCCTCGTAGTCGGTGAAGAACGCGGCCACGTTCAGACGCAGGCTGTCCTCGAGCCACTGGGTCTTGGCACCGACCTCGTAGCTCCAGGCGTATTCCGGATCGTACGGGATCGCCGCGCTGGCACCCGTGCCGGGCGTGCCCTGGAAGCCGCCGCTCTTGAAACCGCGAGCGGCGCTCACGTAGACCATCACGTCGTCGCTGACACGGTAGTCCACGGCGAACCGCGGCGTGAACGCTTCCCAGCTCTCGTCCGCGCTGATCGAGAACTCTTCGGTGAGCGGCGGCGGCAGCCCCGGACCTTCCAGCAGCACCGCGGCGAGATCGGCGTCCTTTTCCTCCCAGGTCATCCGCGCCCCGGCCGTCAGCGTCAGCCGCGACGTCGCGTCGAAGCTCACCTGCCCGAACACTGCGAAGCTGTCGGCATCGACCCGCTGGGGAAACGAACCGACGCCGGTGGCGGCCGGTACCGGGAAGTCCTGGTCCAGGATTTCGTTGCGCTCGATGTCCTCGGTCAGGTAGTAGACGCCGGCGACGCCGCGCAACCGGTAGTCGGGTACGTCGAACGCGAGCCGCAGCTCCTGGCTGAACTGCCAGGTCTCCTCGATGTTCTCGTTGAACGACTCGATCTGCGTCGGCGGGTTGATCGGATTGCTGAAGAACGCGTCGGCGTGCGCGTAGTCGGCCGTGCGGTACGCGGTCACGGAGGTCAGCGTTCCCCAGACGGTCTCGACGTCCACGTCGGCCGTGATCCCGGTGACGTCGCGGTCCAGGTAGCCGTCCTGCACCGCGTTCACCCGGCGCGGATCCGGGTCGACGCCGACGCAATGCACGCCGCCGTTGAAGCTGCTGTCACAGACGTTGTCGCGCGGCTGACCGCGCTGATCCTGATCGACGTGATCAACGGTCAACACCGCATCGAGCCGCTCGTTCGGCGTATAGCGCACCGACAGCCGGCCCCCGACCAGCTCCTCGTCGTCGACCCGGTTTCCTGTGGTCAGGTTGCGCGTGTAGCCGTCGCGGTCTCTCGAGACGAGCGCGCCGGCGACCGCGACCTGATCGCTCAGCCGGTAGTTGAAGCGGCCGAGCAGCTCGATCCGGTCGTAGTTGCCGAACGTGCCCTCGATCTCGAAGAAGTCGTCGTCGAGCGACGGCGCGCGGGAGACCAGCACCAACGCACCGCCCACCACGTTCTTGCCGAATAGGGTGCCCTGCGGGCCGCGCAGCACCTCCACCCGCTCGAGGTCGTAGAGCTCGATGGGCGCTGCGCCGCCGCGGCCGATGTAGACGCCGTCGAGGAACAGCGCCACCGACGGGTCACCGCCGGCGTTGGAGTTGATGCCCTCGGTACCGATGCCGCGGATCGCGAGGTTCGGCTCTCCCGGGTTGACCTCGGTCGCGGTGAAGCTGGGCGTGCGCTGCGCGATGTCCGCCGCCGTGTGCATGCGGTTCACGCGCAGCGTCTCTTCGCCGAACGCGGTGACGGCGATGGGCACGTCCTGGAGGTTCTGTTCCACGCGCTGCGCCGATACCACCACTTCTTCGATGGCGGTGGCCAGAGCGGACGACTCGACGGCGGCCTGGCTCGACGCGCCGATCGACGAAACGACGACGGCGGCGATGGTTGGCAGCCGGCCCGCGGATCTGGTCATCGACTTCTCTCCCCCTGATGTTCGTCTGGAGCGTGCGGCCGTCCGTTGAGGCAGCCTCGTCGAGATCATTGCATAGCTACCTAAGTTTCCGCAACGGCGTAAGCTCTTCGCCCGGAGAGCGTGCGCCAGCCGCTCCTTGCGGCGCTCCAGCCCCTGTGCCAGCATTCCTGCACCTCGTGCGGGCCAACCCGGGAGGCACTCCGTCCGCGGTGCGGCCGAACGGACGGGCCTCGGAGGTGAATGGTCATGTGGAACCTGCGCGACGACGTGCAGGGGCCGCTCCGGTTCCGTTCCGGCGGCATCATCATCCTTTCGCTGCTGATCGGCTCGATCGCGCTGGTCGCCTGCGGGGAGCGAGCGGGTCCCGCCTCGACTGCCGACTCGGCGGCGGCGTCCGCGGCCGAGGACGTCGCCGGCCGCTTCACGCTTCGTCTCGGGGAAGGATTCCGGTTCCGGGACGGTGTCGTGGTCCGCGGCGAGGCGGAGCAACCCGACATCGTCTTCAAGTTCGTGCCGCGCGCGGTCGGCGGCCTGTCGACCCGCTACAATCCGATCTCACAGCAGGTCGAGGCGGGATTCGAGCCGACACTGACCGCCTCGATGCCGCTGCTGCTCGCGCCGCACATCAGTGCATTCGACGAGGAACCCGACGTCGCCCGCACGACGACCGGCGACATCGCGGCCTTTCCGCACCAGGCGCCGATCACGACGACGTCGCGCTACGTGCTGCTGATGAACGCCGCCGGGGATCAATACCTGCTGGCGCTGGAAGTGCTCGACGCGCCGGAGGATCGCTTCGACGAATGGCGCATCGGCTTCACCTACGTACCGGTACGACTGCCGCTCGGCGGCGTCGGCGGCAGGATCAACGCTCTGTTGCCCGGCAAGCTCGTGTTCCGGGACTGGTATCGCACGAAGATGATCGTGAGCGTCGACCTGACGACGGGCGAGGAAGTGCCGCTGGCGGACGGCATTCTCCCCTCCGCGCTCGGCGACCGGATGCTCGGCTACGGCGATGCGACCGGGGCGTACGTCGTTCGCGATGCATCGGGTCGGGTGCTGCACACCACGCGCTTCAACGAGCAGGTCCTGGGGCCGATTCTCTCGCCCGACGGCACTCGCCTCGTGGCATCCGCCTATCGCCCGGGACCCGATCAGATCATCGGCGGCACGAGACTTCCCGGCCCGCCGGTGCTCGCAACGGTCGTGTTCGACCTGAGCGGCCGCGAGCTCATCGCCGTTCCCAACTACGACGACGCGAGTTGGACGCCGGACGACAAGCTGATCGCCACCGGGGCGCTCTACGGACCGGGGCTGTTCGAGATCGATCCCGCGACCGCAGCGGTCCGGGCGATCGCCGCGGATCTCGACAACCCGTCGTCGCCCGCCGTATCGCCCGACGGCCGGACGATCGCGTTCATCATCGGCGGTAAGGTGTGGCTGATCGACCGCGACGGCCGGAACCTGCGACAGCTCCTTCCGGACGGCTTCCTGCAACAGCGGCCCGCCTTCTCCCCCGACGGAACCAAGGTCGCGTTCATCGTCTGCAACACGATGGCCTACGACGCGACCGGCGAGGTCTTCGTGATCGACCTGGCGACGCAGGAGCTGACGCCGCTGCGGACCCGGATGGGATCGACCCTCGTCCCGGATCCGTCGACGAGGTTGAGCTGGATCCGTTGAGCGGGTAGTTGCCAGCGTTCACACGCCGGTGGATGATTCGGGTTTCTGGTCCGCATCCCGACAAACCAAGGAACACATATGAGCCTCGCGAGGATCCCGGCATGGCTCGGCCTCTGCCTGGCCCTGGTCGGTGCGAATGCCAACGCGCTCGACCGCGGGCGCCAGGTGATGATCACCGACCCGGTCCAGGCGGAAACGCTGCTGGCCACCGTCGAGAATGCGCTCTGGGCCGCGGACGGCAACAAGGCCGACAAACCGGTCTACGTCATCTACAGCACGGAGTGCGCCTACAGCAAGAAGCTGTTCCAGGACACCCGTGGGCTCGGCGATCGCGTGCAGCTTCGCTGGATCGCCGCCGCTGCGCGCGGCGCCGACCAGGTGGTCTCGAAGCGTGACGGCGCCACGATCGCCGCCGCTTTCGCGGGCACGGCCGGGGCACCGGCGGATCCGGGTTTCGGCGAGCGCGGCGTCGCCTACAACCTCGCGACCATGAACAGCACCCACGGCCAGCTCCGGCAGTTCGGCGGTGGCAACAGTTTCGCGTTCCCGACGCTGATCTATCGCACCGAGCAGGGGGTGCGGGTGATCGCCGGCAATCCGGCGGATCTGTCCCAGCTCGAGCGGGAAGCGATCAGCCAGCCTGACAGGGCCGAGCTGCGCCCCGCCGCGCTCGACCTCGTGCGCGAGCCGGTCACCGCGGTGCGGCGTCCGAGCCTGACCGTGTTCACCAACCACGGCAACGTTCCCGTCCCGGTGCGCGCGCTGCCGGACGACCGTGCGCCGATGCTGGATCAGCTGACGACGGGCTACCAGCTGCCGGCCAGCGGCGTCGTGCCGGGCTCACCGTGGATCGAAGTCGAGCCGTGGGGTCCGCAAGGCCCGAAGGCCTACGTGAACGCGCCGCTCGAGGCGAAGCTCGCGATGCTCGACTTCCAGGTGCGGCCGGTCGGAGGCCACGTCGTCGCCGAAACGCGTGACCTCGAAATCCGTTCGCACCCGGTCAGCGACGCGCCGATCATCGACACGCTGCCCCAGGGTTATCAGGTGCGCAAGTCCGGGGAGGTGCAGGTCGACGGGCGGATCTGGGACGAAGTGCTGCCGTTCACCGACAACACGAAGGGCTACGTGCTGCGCTGATTCACGCCCCTCGCGGCCGCTCCCGCGGGAGCGGCCGGGTCGGTGCCGATCAGGCCGTTCGTGGATCGGCCCGGCCGCCGCGCAGCAGCACGCCCGGCAGCTCGCCCGTGTACTGGCCGTCGCGATAGATCACCCGACCGGACTTGACGGTGATCTCCAGCCCGTTCGCCTCCTGAATGAAGCGTCGCCCGCCGGCCGGCAGGTCCGCGACGATGCGCGGCGTGCGCAGAGCCAGGTTGTCGAAGTCGATCACGTTCAGGTCCGCCACCAGCCCTTCCGCCGCCAGGCCGCGGTCGCGCAGTGAATACAGCTCGGCCGGCTGCCGCGTGAGCATGTGGATCGCCTGCGGCAGGTCGATCTCGCCGCGCTCCTTCACCCACTTGGTGAGCACGTAGACGTTCGCGCTGCTGTCGCAGATCGAGCCGACGTGCGCGCCGCCGTCGCCGAGCGCCACCACCGTGTTCGGGTGCTTCAGCAGCGTCGGGATGTTCCCGGTGAAATTCGTCGCCGGAATGTAGACGAGGTTGGTGCCGTCGTTGCCGAGGAAGTAATCGTACAGCCACTCTTCCGGATCGCGGCCCTCGGCGGCGGCGCGGGCGGCCACCGAGCTCTCCGGCGCCGGCAGGTAGTTGATCGGCTCCTCGAGCGGGTACATCGCGTCGAAGCGCTTCTCGAAGATCCGCACGAACATGTGCGGGTTGACGTTCTCCTCGCCGAGAATCCGCGCGCGGACTTCGGGATCGCGAAGGCGCGCGAGTCGCTCCGCCGCGGGCCGCTCGAGCAGCTTCAGGTAGGTCGGCCGCCGCGAGAACGAGCTCATCGACGCCGGGTGGCCCATCAGCATGCCGACCGGACGCGACAGCACCTGGCCGCGGACGTCGATGCCCTCGGCCTGCGCGGCCTCGATGTTCCGGAGGTGGTACTGCCACATCGGCGTGCCGTCCGGCGCGTGATTGCCGAGGTCGAGCAGCGTGAACGTGCCGCGGGCGCCGGTGGCTCGGCTGGTGTGGCGCAGGATGTCGAATTCGGCCTCCGGATCCTCCCAGTCGGAGATGAGCTGGAACACGTGGCCGCGCGCGCCGGACAGCACCTCTCCGATCCGCTTCAGCTCCTCGGTCGCCGCCTTGTAGGTCGGGATGAACTCCCCCCGGCTGCTGCGGTGCACCAGCGTGCGCGACGTCGAGAAGCCGACCGCCCCGGCCGCGAGCGCCTCGCCGACCACGCGGCGCATCCCGGCGATGTCCTCCGCGGTCGCCGGCTCCCGGTTCACGCCCCGCTCGCCCATCACGAAGACCCGCACCGGGCCGTGCGGCACCAGCGCGGCGACGTCGATGTCGCGCGGGCGCGCGGCCAGCGCGTCCAGGTACTCGGGAAAGCTCTCCCAGTTCCACGGCAGACCTTCCGCGAGCGCGGTGCCGGGAATCTCCTCGACCCCCTCCATCAGCTCGATCAGCACCTCGTGATCGCTGCGCCGGCACGGCGCGAAGCCCACGCCGCAGTTCCCCATCACGACCGTGGTGGCGCCGAGGTTCGACGACGGAGCGAGGTGCGCGTCCCAGGTGGCCTGGCCGTCGTAGTGGGTGTGCACGTCGACGAAGCCGGGCGTCACGATGCGCCCGCGCGCATCGATCTTCTCCGCCGCACGCGCACGGGTTCCGGGATCGAGCGAGGCGATGCGTCCGTCCTTCACCGCGATGTCGCACTGGCGCGGCTCGCCGCCGCTGCCGTCGATCAGCGTGCCGCCGAAGATGATCAGATCGTAGTCCGACACGGTCGTCTGCTCTCCTATCCGATGCCGGGCGGACCGCGCCCGGGCCGTGCGGATCCGACTATACACCGAGCGCCGTCGTCGTGCTCCGCTCAGCCGGGGAAGCGCCCCAGCGGCATCGGCCTTCGCCGATGGATCGCGAGCCCGCGATTCCACTTCGCGGTGCGCTCGCCCCGGGTGATCGAGCCGACCTTGATCAGCGGCGCCTGCCAGCCGACCGCCAGATCGACGATGGTGGTGTCCTCCGTTTCGCCGCTGCGCGCCGAGACGATCGGCACCGGGCAGGCATCGAAGGCCGTGCGCGCCTCGCTGACGGTGCCGACCTGATTCGGTTTGATCAGTGCCGCGGTGATCTCACCCGCCGCTACCGCGGCGCGGATGCGCTCGGCGTTGCTCACCACCAGGTCGTCACCCACCACCAGACCATCGGCGGCGAACGCGGCGCAGAAGCGCCGGTAGTGCTCCCGATCCACCTCGGCACACGGATCCTCGACCATCCGGATCGGAAAGCGGCGGCACCAGCCGAGCAGCCGCTCGACCCAGGCGGGCGGCTCGAGCACGTCGCCGTCGATGCGGTAATGCGCGCCGTCGTGGAACTGGTTGGCGGCCACGTCGAGCGAGATCGCGACCTCGTCGAACGGCCGGCGGCCGGCGTCTTCGATCGCGGCGGCGAGCAGCGCGATCGCATCCTCGCAGCGGTCGAACGACGGCCAGAAGCCGCCCTCGTCGGCGACGCCGGTGAGCCGGCCCTGCTCGGCCATTCGCCGGCCCGCGGCGCGGTAGACGTCGGCCGCCCAGGCGAGCGCGGTCGGCCAATCGGGGGCTCCGAGCGGGACCACCATGAAATCCTGCAGCGGCAGCCGGCCGCCGGCATGCGCGCCGCCGCCGATGATCTGGATCTCCGGCAACGGCATCGCGAGCGCTGCGGAATCGAGCCCGTTCGCCAGCAGATGACGCCACAGCGGCTCCCCCGCCGCCGCCGCCGCGAGGCGGGCCGCCGCCATCGACGCGGCAATCAGCGTGTTGCCGCCGAGCCGGCGGCGCTCCGCGGTGCCGTCGAGCGCCACCATCGCCGCGTCGAGCGCCGCCTGCTCGCGGCAGTCGAAGCCGACGAGCAGCGGCGCGAGCTCTTCATGAAAAACCCGGCACGCGAGCTCGACGCCGCCGTCGTCGTCGCGGAGCTCCTGCGCCTCGAAGCGGCCGCGGCTCGCCCCGGCCGGCGCGATACCGGTCGCGCTGACATCGCCGCACGAGAGCTCCAC
>DASVDC010000030.1:0-32032 GCA_036381275.1 Pseudomonadales bacterium
AGCTGAACGCCGAGGCGCCGCCGCCGGGCGAGCGGCAGTGGGGCGGGCCGCGGCGGCAGGTGCGCGTCGCCGGGCTCGTGATCGAGCTCAGGCGGCGCGCGAACCGCGTGATGCTGATGCTCGACGACCGCAGCGGCCGCATCGAGGCGTCGATCTTCCCGGACACCTACGAGAGCTATCGCGGCAAGATCGCGAAGGACGTGATCCTGATCCTCGAAGGCGACGTGCAGCCCGACGACTTCTCCGGCGAGCTGAAGCTCAAGGTGGAGAAGGTGTACACGATGGAGGAGGCGCGCGCGCGCTTCTCCCGCGGTCTCGTGCTCGACCTGTGCGCGCACGCCGCCGGCCCCGACCTGCCGGCGCGGCTCAAGAGCTGCCTCGAGCCGCACCGCCAGAACGGGGCCGGCTGCCCGGTGGCGGTGCTCTACCAGACCGGTGACGGCGCCGCGCGTGCGCGGGCGCGCATCGTGCTCGGGCCGGACTGGCGGGTGAAGCCGAGCGACGATCTGCTCGCGCGCCTGCGCTCGGAGTTCGGCGAGGAGCGGGTGCGTCTCACCTACGCCGCGGGCTGACGATGCACCCGGTCAGCGCCGCCGTGGCCGCCGCCCTCGAGCCGGCCGCCGGCCGGCTGTTCGTCGGCTTCAGCGGCGGGCGCGATTCCACGGTTCTGCTGCACGCGCTCGCCGCGGCCGGAGCGCCCCGGCTCACCGCGGTGCACGTGCACCACGGTCTGCACCCGGATGCGGATGCGTGGCAGGCGCACTGCGCGCGCGTCGCGGCCGAGCTCGAGGTCGCGTTCCTCGCCCGCCGGGTGACGGTCGCCGCCTCCGGCAGCGTCGAGGCGGCCGCGCGCGAAGCCCGCTACCGGGTGTTCCGGGAGCTGCTCGGCGACGAGCGCGACCGGCTGCTGCTCGCTCACCACCGGCACGATCAGAGCGAGACCGTGCTGCTCCGGATGCTGCAGGGCCGGGGCCTGTACGGGATGCCGAAGGAACGGCGTCTCGGGGCCGGACGGCTGCTGCGTCCGCTGCTCGCGGTGGACCCGGAGCAGATCGCCGACTATGCGCGCGTGCACCGCCTGCGCTGGGTGGAAGACCCGGCGAATCGCGATCTTTCGGTCGACCGCAGTTACCTGCGCGAGCGCGTGCTGCCGGCGCTGCGCGCCCGCTGGCCGAACCTGGACACGACGCTCGTCGCGCTGATGGAGCGCGAGCAGGCGGCGACGCGGGAGCTCGCGGCCGTGCTGCCGGAGGATCCGGAAGCCGGGCTGCCCTTGTCGCTGCTGGCCGGTCGAGCGGCGGCGGAGCGTATCGAGCTCGTGCGGGTCTGGCTCGCCCGGGCGGGGGCGGCGTCGCCGAGCCGGCGCGCGCTCGGCGAGCTGCTGCGTCAGGTCGACCAGGCGCGTGCGGATCAGCGGCCGGCGCTCGAGCTCGGCACGGGCTCGCTGACCGTCTACGCCGACCGCCTGCAGCTGGTGCCGCCGCGCCCCGCGCTCGCCGCACGCTACCCGCTGCCGATTCCCGGCCGCCTCGAATTGCCGCACGGGTGCCTCACGGTGACGGCGGCCCGGATCGGCTTTCAGCCGGTCGGCACCGTCGAGGTGCGTTTCCGCCGCGGCGGCGAACGCTTGCGGCTCCAGGGCCGGCACCGCTCGCTGAAGCACCTGCTGCAGCAGGCCCGCGTGCCCCCGTGGGAGCGCGACCGTCTGCCGCTGCTGTTCGATGCGGAGGGCCTGCTCGCGGTGCCGGGCATCGGCTGGCGCGACCCGGCCCGAACGCCCGGCTGGCGCGCAGAGTGGCGGCCGGCGCCGCACGGATGAACCGTGCGACGACCGCGGGAACGGACACCGCGCGGCGCTGTCGAAGGCTTTTTCCTTTGAGCCTGTCGGAGGGATTTGTTATCGTGCAATCCCATCTCGCGCATGCGCCTCCGGCATGCGTCCTTCCATGATGGCGCGGGCACAACCACTCCGCTCGGGTGGTCGCCCCAGACGAACGGGTGACGAACCCAGGCAGATGACCCTCTTATGAATCGATTCATATTCGTGACCGGCGGTGTGGTCTCGTCCCTCGGCAAGGGCATCCTCACCTCCTCGCTGGCCGCCGTGCTGGAAGCGCGCAAGCTCGTGGTCAACGTGCTGAAGATGGATCCGTACATCAACGTCGATCCCGGCACGATGAGCCCGTTCCAGCACGGCGAGGTGTTCGTCACCGCGGACGGCGCCGAGACCGATCTCGATCTCGGCAACTACGAGCGCTTCTCGCGCGCGAAGATGAGCCGCAAGAACAACTTCACCACCGGCAGCATCTACGCCGAGGTGCTGCGGCGCGAGCGCCGCGGCGATTACCTCGGCGCGACGGTGCAGGTGATTCCGCACATCACCGACGAGATCAAGCGCCGCATCAAGGACGCGGCGGAGGGCTGCGACGTGCTGCTGGTGGAGACCGGCGGCACGGTCGGCGACATCGAGTCGCAACCGTTCCTCGAGGCGATCCGGCAGCTGCGCCTGGAGGTGGGCGCCGCGCGCGCGATGTTCATCCACCTGACCTACGTGCCGTACATACCGGCGGCCGGCGAGATCAAGACCAAGCCGACCCAGCATTCGGTGAAGGAGCTGCGCTCGATCGGTCTGCAGCCCGACGTGCTGGTGTGCCGCTCCGACCGGCCGTTGCCGCGCTCGGCGCGCAGCAAGATCGCGCTGTTCACCAACGTCGAAGAGCGCGCGGTGGTGAGCCTCGAGGATGTGGAGACGGTCTATCAGGTGCCGTCCAAGCTGCACGAGCAGGGGCTCGATCAGTTCGTCGTCGAGCGCCTCGGTCTCGACTGCCCGCCGGCCGACCTGTCGGAATGGGACGCGCTGGTGGAGGCGCAGCTCCACCCCGAGCGCGAGGTGCGGATCGCGTTCGTCGGCAAGTATCTGGACCTGCTCGACGCCTACAAATCGCTCGTGGAAGCGATCGTGCACGCCGGTATCCACACCCGCACCCGGGTGAACGTGAAATACATCGACGCCGAGGACATCGAGCGCAACGGCACCGCGGCGCTCGACGACGTCGCCGCGATCCTGGTGCCGGGCGGCTTCGGCCGGCGCGGCTTCGAAGGCAAGATCGAGGCGGTGCGTTACGCGCGCGAGCGGCAGGTGCCGTACCTCGGCATCTGCTACGGGCTGCACGCCGCGGTGATCGAGTTCGCCCGCCACGTGGTGGGGCTGGAAGGCGCCCATTCCACCGAGATCGATGCGGGCACGCCGCACCCGGTGATCGGGCTGATCACCGAATGGCTCGACGAGAAGGGCTCGGTGGAGCAGCGCACCGGCGAGGACGACCTCGGCGGCACGATGCGCCTCGGCGAGCAGCTCTGCATTCTCGAGCCCGACTCGCTCGCGGCGCGGGTCTACGGCGCCCGGGAGGTCCGGGAGCGGCACCGGCACCGGTTCGAGGTGAACAACCGCTACGTGCCGCTGCTCGAGGAGCACGGGCTGCGGGTCTGCGGCCGCTCCGCGGACGGCGAGCTGGTGGAGATGATCGAGCTGCCGGACCATCCGTGGTTCCTCGCGTGCCAGTTCCACCCCGAGTTCACGTCCACGCCGCGGGACGGGCATCCGCTGTTCACCGGCTTCATCCGCGCGGCGCTCGACCACGCGGCATCGGGCCGCGATCGCGCCGGCGCCGAGCTGTCCGAGCCGGTGCCCGATCGCACCGCCCGTTCACCCGGGAGATGAGCCATGCGGCTGGCTGATTTCGAGGTCGGCATCGACCGGCCGCTGTTCCTGATCGCCGGCCCGTGCGTGATCGAGAGCGAGGGTCTGGTGCTGGAGATCGCCGGCCGGCTGAAGGAGATCACGGCCGCGCTCGGCATCCCGTTCGTGTTCAAGAGCTCGTTCGACAAGGCGAACCGCTCTTCGCTCGGCAGCTTCCGCGGGCCCGGGCTCGAGCAGGGGCTCGCGGTGCTCGAGCAGGTGAAGCGCCAGATCGGTGTGCCGGTGCTGACCGACGTGCACGAGGACACCGACCTCGCCGCGGTGGCCGAAGTGGTCGACGTGCTGCAGACGCCGGCGTTTCTCTGCCGGCAGACCAACTTCATCCTGAACGTCGCGCGCCAGGGCAAGCCGGTCAACATCAAGAAGGGACAGTTCCTCGCGCCGGCGGACATGACCAACGTGGTCGACAAGGCCCGCTCCACCGGCAACGACCGGATCATGGTGTGCGAGCGCGGCGTCAGCTTCGGCTACAACAACCTGGTTTCGGACATGCGCGGCCTCGCGATCATGCGCGCGACCGGCGCACCGGTGGTGTTCGACGCGACCCACTCGGTGCAGATGCCGGGCGGGCTCGGCACGGCTTCCGGCGGGCAGCGCGAGATGGTGCCGGTGCTGGCACGGGCAGCGGTCGCGGCCGGGGTCGCGGGGCTGTTCATGGAGACGCACCCGAAGCCGGAAGAGGCGCTCTCCGACGGCCCGAACTCCTGGCCCCTCGGCCTGATGCCGCCGCTGCTCGAGCAGCTCAAGGCGCTGGACGAGGTGGCCAAGTCGCGGCCGTTCCTCGAAGACGCGCTGTGACCGGCGCCCTCGCGGCGTCTGCTCCCACACCGTCCTGGGTTAGCATAGCGGCCTCGGAAGGGGGTCCGGTCCGCGTCCTGAAGTCGCCAGTGGAGTGAGCAGAGCATGAGCAAGATCGTCGCCGTGAACGCGCGGGAGATTCTCGATTCCCGCGGCAACCCGACCGTCGAAGCCGACGTGATCACCGAGAGCGGCGCGGTCGGCAGTGCCTGCGTTCCCTCGGGTGCTTCCACCGGCTCGCGCGAGGCGCTCGAACTGCGCGACGGCGATCCGAAACGGTTCGGCGGCAAGGGCGTGAGCAAGGCGGTGGCGGCGGTGAACGGTCCGCTCGCGGACGCGGTGAAAGGCCTCGACGCCGCCGACCAGAACGCCATCGACGCGCGCATGTGCGAGCTCGACGGCACCGACAACAAGGGCCGGCTCGGCGCGAACGCGATCCTCGCGGTGAGCCTGGCGGCGGCGCGCGCGGCGGCGCAGGACGGCGGCGTGCCGTTGTACCAGCACATCAACGGGCTTGCCGGCGGCCCGGCGATGTGTCTGCCGGTGCCGATGATGAACATCCTGAACGGCGGCGCGCACGCGGACAACAACGTCGACATCCAGGAGTTCATGGTGCAGCCCGTGTCGATGGGCTCGTTCCGCGAGGCGCTGCGCTGCGGCGCCGAGATCTTCCAGGCGCTGAAGAAGGTGCTCGGCGGGCGGGGGCTCTCCACCGCGGTGGGCGACGAAGGTGGCTTCGCGCCGAACCTCCGCTCCAACGCGGCCGCGCTCGAGGTGATCGCGGAGGCGGTCGAGGCCGCGGGTTATCGGCTGGGTGACGACGTCACGCTGGCGCTCGACTGCGCGGCGTCCGAGTTCTTCCGGGACGGGCGCTACGAGCTCGCCGGCGAGGGGAAGAGCTACGACGCCGCCGGCTTCGTCGACTACCTCGCGGGGCTCGCCGACGCGTACCCGATCGTCTCCATCGAGGACGGGATGGACGAGAGCGACTGGGACGGCTGGAAGCGGCTGACGCAGCGGCTCGGCGATCGCATCCAGCTCGTCGGTGACGACCTGTTCGTCACCAACACCCGCATCCTCGCGCAGGGCATCGAGCAGAACGTCGCCAACGCGATCCTGATCAAGCTGAACCAGATCGGCACGTTGACGGAGACCCTCGACGCGATCCGGATGGCGCACGACGCCGGCTACCGCGCGGTGATCTCGCACCGATCCGGTGAGACCGAGGACACCACCATCGCCGATCTCGCGGTCGCGACCGGCGCGGGTCAGATCAAGACCGGCTCGCTGTGCCGTTCCGATCGCGTGGCGAAGTACAATCGGCTGCTCAGGATCGAGGAGATGCTGGGCGGCGGCGCGACGTATCCGGGGAAACGCGCGCTGGGGCTCGGCTGAGCGGGGAGCAGCAACGTGCGGGTGGTGATCGGTGTGCTGGTGGTGCTGCTGCTGGCGCTGCAGTACAAGGCGTGGTTCGGCGACGCGGGCGCGATGGAAGCCTGGGACCTCGAAGCGCAGGTGGCGAGCCAGCGGGAGCGGGCGGAGCTGCTGGCCCGGCGCAACCGGGCGCTCACCGCGGAAGTGCTCGCGCTGAAGTCGGGGCCCGCCGCGATCGAAGCCCGCGCGCGCAGCGACCTCGGCATGGTCAAGGAGGGCGAGACCTTCTACCTGATTCCGGCGCGCGACGACGAATGACCACGGCGTGGCCACGTCAGCGGCGGGGAGGCGCCGCGTCGGCGATGTTCAAGGTGACGCCCGCCGATTTCCGGGTGACCGAGCTGCCCGAAACGCTCGCCGCCGCCGGCGGCGAGCACCTGTACCTGCGTCTCGAGAAGACGGGCCTCGCCACCGCCGACGTGGCGCGCTGGCTCGCGGCGAGCTTTCGGGTGACGGAGGCGGCGGTGGGCTACGCGGGGCTGAAGGACAAGCACGCGGTGACCGAGCAGTGGTTCAGCGTACAGACGCCGCTCCCGGCGGACGCGTTGCCGTCGCGGGACGGCATCCGGTTGCACGCGGCGCTGCGCCGTCCGCGCAAGCTCCGCCGCGGCGAGCTCGGCGGCAACCGCTTCCGCGTGTGCCTGCGTGGCGTCACCGGCGACGGCTGGCAGGAGCGGCTCGCCGCGGTGACCGAGCAGGGCGTGCCGAACTACTTCGGCCCGCAGCGCTTCGGCGGCGACAATCTGCAGCGCGCCCGCGAGTGGCTCGCGCGGCGCCCGCGCGGCGGACCGCGCGACTTCCGTCGGGGGCTGCACCTGTCGGTGCTGCGCAGCTTCCTGTTCAACGAGGTGCTGGCCGCCCGGGTCGCGTGCGGCTCGTGGAATCGGCTGATCGACGGCGACGCGGCGATCGCGCTGCCCGGTCCGGAAGGCGCCGAAGGGCCGCCGGTGCCGACGGGGCCGCTCTGGGGCAGAGGCCGCAGCCCCGCGACGGGCGCGGCGCTCGAGATCGAGCAGGCGGCGCTCGCCGCGCATGCGCAGCTGCGCGATGGGCTGGAGCACGCAGGCCTTTCGCAGGATCGGCGCAGCCTCGTGCTGAAGCCGTTCGACGTCGGCTGGGAGCAGAGCGGGACGGATCTGGAGCTCGGCTTCACGCTGCCGCCGGGCGGCTACGCCACCAGCCTGCTCGCGGAAGTCTTCGACCTCGTGCCGGGATCGTGCCGATGACGCGCTACGATCTCACCGGCATCGGCATGACGTCGCAGCGCACCCGCGACCGGCTGGTCGCGCGGCTGCGTGACAAGGGCATCCACAACGAGGACGTGCTGGCGGCGATCGGCCGGGTGCCGCGGCACATTTTCGTCGACGAGGCGCTCGCGCACCGGGCCTACGAGGACACCGCGCTGCCGATCGGCTACGGCCAGACCATCTCGCAGCCGTTCATCGTCGCGTTGATGACCCAGGCGCTGCTGTCGTCACCGCGCTCCCGGGTGCTCGAGGTGGGCACCGGCTCGGGCTACCAGACCGCGGTGCTGGCGAGCCTGCGCCCGCTGGTGCGTCGGGTGTTCACCGTCGAACGCCTGAAGGATCTGGTGGAACGGGCCGAGCAGCGGCTCTATGCGATGGGCTCCCGCAGTGTCCGTTTCCGTCACGGCGACGGCTACGACGGTTGGCCGGAGGAGAGCCCGTTCGACGGCATCCTGGTCACGGCCGCGCCGCCCGAGGTGCCGCAGGCGCTGCTCGACCAGCTCGCGCCCGGCGGCAGGCTGGTGGTGCCGGTGGGCGCGGAGGGCGCGCAGGAGCTCAGGATCTACGACCGCACCGACGACGGCATCCGGATGGAGACGCTCGAGTACGTGCGCTTCGTTCCGCTGGTCAAAGGGAGACGCTGATGACGCTGGCAGCGGGGGAGCGGCAGGTTGCGGCGGAGCGGCGTGACCTGCGCGGCTGGCTGCTGGTCGGGCTGCGCGGCATGGCGATGGGCATCGCGGAGCTCGTGCCCGGCGTCTCCGGCGGCACCATCGCGTTCGTCACCGGGATCTACGAAGAGCTGGTCGGGACGCTCGCGCGACTGCAGCCGCGCTCGCTCGCCGCGCTCTGGCGCGACGGCCCCAAGCGTTTCTGGATCGACCACAACCTGAGCTTTCTGCTGGCGCTCGGTCTCGGCATGGTGGCCGCGATCGTCGCGTTCGCGCGGGTGCTCGAATGGCTGCTCGATCACTACGCGGTGGCGGTGTGGGCGTTCTTCTTCGGTCTGATCGTCGCGTCGGTGTTCCACATCGGCCGCTACCGGCGGCCGCTGCATCTGGCGAGCTGGGGCGTGATCGGCGCGCTGATCGCGTATGCGGTGCTGCAGCTCGGCGTGCGCGAAGGGCCGGCGCCGCTGTGGCTCTACTTCGTCGGCGGCATGATCGCGATCTCCGCGTGGCTGCTGCCGGCGGTGTCGGGCAGCTTCATGCTGCTGGTGCTCGGTCTCTACGAGCCGGTGCTGCGGGCGTTCAACGCCGGCGACTGGGTGTACCCGGTGACCCTGGGGGCCGGCTGCCTGGTGGGTCTGCTGCTGTTCGCGCGGCTGCTCGACTGGCTGCTGCGGCGCGTGCACGAGCCGCTGCTCGCGGCGCTCACCGGCTTCATGGCGGTGTCGCTGCTCAAGCTGTGGCCGTGGAACACGGGTGAGGCGCTGCTGTCGCCGGCCGCGTATGCGGCCGCCACCGGGCTCCCGCCGATGCCGGCGGCGGCGGCCGGTGCCGCGCTGGCCGGCGTCCTGATCCTGTGGCTGCTGACGAGGCTGGAATAGGCCTCCCGCGCGGCCTGCCTCTCGCGGGTCTGCTCGCGCTGCTCGTCGCTGCGGCGGGTTGTGTCCAGCCGGGTCGGCCGGTCGTCGCGGAGCGATCGCCGGTGTTCGACCGCACCGCGGACAGCTACCTGGTGCAGCCGGGAGACACGCTCTACTCCATCGCCTGGCGTTTCGGGCTGGATCACAAGGCGCTCGCCCGCGCGAACGGCATCGCGCCGCCGTACACGATCTACCGCGGGCAGCGGCTGCGCCTGCGCGAGGCGCCGGCGGCTCCGGCACCGTCCCGGAAGGAACCGGCTCCCCGGCCGCCGGCCACGACGGCCGGAGGCGGCCGCCCGGCCGAGCGGCCGACCGCGGCGGCTGCGGCGCTGGCCTGGCGGGCACCCACCGACGCGCCGGTACGGCGCCCGTTCGGGAAGGGCAACAAGGGCATCGACTACGCGCTCGGCAGCGGCCGGCCGGTGCGCGCGGCGGCGTCCGGCGAGGTGGTGTACGCCGGCAGCGGCCTCGGCGGCTTCCGCCACCTGGTCATCGTCAAGCACGACCCCCAGTACCTGAGCGCGTACAGCTTCGACCGGCCGCTCGCGGTGCGCGAGGGCCAGCGCGTTAAAGTCGGCGATTCACTTGCCGATACAGAGGAAGGAGCACGCCTCGGCGGGATCCTGCACTTCGAGATCCGCAGGAACGGCGACCCGGTGGACCCGAACCCGCTGATCGGCCGTTGAGCGCCGGCGGCGTCCCCGTCCGCAGCAGAAGGAAACGCGCCATGACCGTGCAACAGGCTCTATGGGAAGAGGACGCCGCACTCGCGGCACACGGGCCGCTCCGCGCCCCGGGTGCGGTTCGCGAGACGGACCCGGAAGGGGCCGCCGACGGCCCCGACGCGACCCGCCTGTACCTGCAGGAAATCGGCTTCTCGCCGCTGTTGACCGCCGAAGAGGAGCGCCATTACGGCCGCCTCGCGCGGCAGGGCGACGCGGCGGCGCGGCGGCGCATGATCGAGAGCAACCTGCGCCTCGTGGTGAAGATCGCGCGCCGCTACCTGAACCGCGGGCTCGCGCTGCTCGACCTGATCGAGGAGGGCAACCTCGGCCTGATGCACGCGGTGGAGAAGTTCGACCCGGAGCGGGGCTTCCGTTTCTCCACCTACGCCACCTGGTGGATCCGGCAGACCATCGAACGCGCGATCATGAACCAGGCGCGCACGATCCGCCTGCCGATCCACGTGCTGAAGGAGCTGAACGTGTACCTGCGCGCGGCGCGGGAGCTGTCGCAGAAGCTCGATCACGAGCCGTCGCCGGAGGAGATCGCGGCGCTCGTCGACAAGCCGGTGGACGAGGTGCGGCGCATGCTGAAGCTCGCGCTGCGGGTCGAATCGATGGACGCGCTCGGCGACGGCGAGGAACGGAGCCTGTTCGAGACCGTCTCCGACGAGCGCTCGCCGGACCCGGCCGAGACGGTGCAGGAGGACGACCTGATGGCCAAGCTCGAGCGCCTGCTCGGCACGCTGTCGGAGCGTCACCAGGAAGTGCTCGCCCGGCGCTTCGGCCTGCGCGGCTACGAGCCCGCCACGCTGGAAGAAGTGGGCGAGGAGGTGGGTCTCACCCGTGAGCGGGTACGACAGATTCAGAGCGAAGCGCTGAAGCGCCTGCGCCGCTCGTTCGAGGCGGAGGGACTGGATCCGCGGCAGCTCTTCGGCTGATCTGGGCATTGTGGGAGCGGCCGGAGGCCGCTCCCACAGAAGGGGGCTCTGCTCAGCGCTCGAGCAGCGCGCGCTTGCCCGGCTTGCCGTCCCATTCCTCGGCGTCGGGCAGCGGGTCTTTCTTCTCGGTGATGTTGGGCCAGATCTCGGCCATCTCCTGGTTGATCTTCAGGAACTCCTGCTGATCCTCGGGGAGCTCGTCTTCCGAGAAGATCGCGTCGACGGGGCATTCGGGTTCGCACAGCGCGCAGTCGATGCACTCGTCCGGATGGATCACCAGCATGTTCGGACCTTCGTAGAAGCAGTCGACCGGACACACCTCCACGCAGTCCGTGTGCTTGCACTTGATGCAGTTTTCCCCGACGACGAAGGTCATTTTGGGTCCATGTCCCGATTCTGCAAAAGGGAGGTATTCTAATCACATTGCCGGTACTGTCGAGCAGCCGCGGAAAGTGCGTACAGCGTCTCCAGCGCCTGCTTCGGTGTCAGATCGTCCGGCTCGAGCGTCGCCAGCCGCTCGAGCAGCTCCTCCGCTTCCGACCCGAGCCCGCTGCCGTTCGCCGCCGGCGCCGCGAACAGGTCCGCCTGGCGCGGATCGCCGCCGTCGTGCCGCTCGAGCTCCGCGAGCTTGCGCTCCGCCGCCGACAGCACCGCCGCCGGTACGCCGGCGAGCCGCGCCACCTGCACGCCGTAGCTCTGGCTCGCCGCGCCGGGCCGGACGCTGTGCAGGAACACGATGCGGCCCTGGTGCTCGGTGGCGGCGAGGTGCACGTTCGCGGTGGCCGGCAACTCGTCCGCGAGCGCGGTCAGCTCGAAGTAGTGGGTCGCGAACAGCGTGAATGCGCGCAGCCGCTCGGCGAGGAAGCGGGCGGTCGCCCAGGCGAGCGCCAGCCCGTCGTAGGTGCTGGTGCCGCGGCCGATCTCGTCGAGCAGCACCAGGCTCCTGGCGGTGGCGTTGTGCAGGATGTTCGCGGTCTCGGTCATCTCCACCATGAACGTCGAGCGCCCCCCGGCGAGGTCGTCAGAGGCGCCGATGCGGGTGAAGATCCGGTCCACCGGACCGATCGTCGCGGCGGCGGCCGGCACGTAGCTGCCGGTGTAGGCGAGCAGCACGATCAGCGCGGTCTGGCGCATGTAGGTCGACTTGCCGCCCATGTTCGGGCCGGTGATCACCAGCATCCGGCGGCCGTCGTCGAGCCGCAGGTCGTTCGGCACGAACGCCTCGCTCGTCTCCTGCTTCACGACCGGGTGCCAGCCGCCGCGGATGTCGAGCACGGGTGTGTCGGTCAGCGTGGGGCGGCAGAAGTCGAGCGTCCGGGCGCGCTCGGCGAACGCGGCGAGCACGTCCACCTCCGCGGCCGCGGCGGCCGCGCGGCGCAGCCCCGGCACCGACTCGGCGAGCCGCGCGCAGAGCGCTTCGAACAGCGCCCGTTCGCGCTTCAGCGCGCGCGCCTGGGCGGTGAGCGCTTCGTCCTCGAACGCTTTCAGCTCCGGGGTGATGTAGCGCTCGGCGTTCTTCAGTGTCTGCCGGCGCACGTAGTCGGCGGGTACCGAGTTGCCGGCGGCGCGGCTGGTCTCGATGTAGTAGCCGTGCACGCGGTTGTAGCCGACCTTCAGCGTCGCGATGCCGGTGCGCTCGCGCTCGCGGCGCTCGAGGTCGGCGAGCCACTGCCCGGCGTTGTCGGTGAGGTTGCGCAGCTCGTCGAGCGTCGCATCGTAGCCCGGCGCGATCACGCCGCCGTCGCGCACGGTCACCGGCGGCGCCTCGACCAGCGCCCGCTCGAGCAGATCGAGCTCGGTTTCGAACGGCGGCAGGTCCGCGGCGAGCTCCGCGAGCCGGCCGTCGCTCGGTGCGAGCGCCGGCGCGGGCGTCGCGAGTAGCTCGCGGGTCAGCTCGGGGAAGCTCGCGAGCGCCGTGCGCAGCCGGGTCAGGTCGCGCGGGCCGGCCCGGCCGAGCGCGAGGCGCGAGACGATCCGTTCGAGATCGCCGACACGGCCGAGCGCCCGGCGCAGCGCGGCGAGGTCCACCGAGTCGAGCAGCCGCGCGACCGCCGCCTGGCGGGCTTCCACCACTGCCTGGTCGCGCACCGGCGCGTTCAGCCAGCGGCGCAGCAGCCGGCTGCCCATCGCCGTGCGGCAGGTGTTCAGGAGCGCGAACAGCGTGCCTTCCTCGGCACCGTCCAGCCGCCGGTCGATCTCGAGGTTGCGCCGGGAATGCGCATCGAGCGTGATCACCTCGGATTCGCCGAGCGGCAGCAGGCGGTCGATGTACTCGAGCTCCTGGCACTGGGTCAGCTTCGCGTAGCGGAGCACCGCGGCCGCGGCGCCGATCACCGGTGAGCCGGCCGCGACGCCGAAGCCCGTGAGGTCCCGGGTGCCGAAATGGCGGGTCAGGCGCTCGAAGCCGAGCGCGTCGTCGAACTCGAGCGGATCGCGCTCGCGCACCGCCGCGCGCTGGTCCGCCGGCGCCCGCGGCCCGGCGAGCGCCGGCAGCGGCCCCGGCGTCAGGATCTCGTTCGGCGCGAGCCGCGCGAGCTCGTTCGCGAGCGCGGTCGCGTCGGCGAGCTCGGCGACCGCGAGCTCGCCGCGGCCGAGGTTCAGCAGCGCGATCGCGAAGCGCTCGCCGTGCGGCTTCACGCCGAGCAGCAGGTTGTCGCGGCCGGCGTCCTGCAGCGCTTCCTCGGTGAGCGTGCCGGGCGTGACGATGCGCTGCACCCGGCGCTCCACCGGGCCGCGGGCGGCGCCCGGGTCGCCGATCTGCTCGCAGATCGCGACCGACACGCCGAGCTTCACCAGCCGGGCCAGGTAACCATCCACGGAGTGGTAGGGGATGCCGGCCATCGGGATCGGCTGCCCGGCCGACTGGCCGCGGCTGGTCAGCGTGATGTCGAGCAGCTCCGCGGCGCGGCGCGCGTCGTCGTAGAACAGCTCGTAGAAATCGCCCATCCGGTAGAACAGCAGCGCATCCGGATGCTGCGCCTTGATCGCCAGATACTGCTGCATCATCGGCGTGTGCGCGCTGCCGGCGGCGGTGGCTGTGTCGTTCGGCTGCATACCGGGGGATTGCGAAACGGGGCCGGAGTGAAACACCCTTCCCCGGGAGCGTCAACTTGCGCGAACATGGCCGCTCGGGACGTGGGAAATCGCCGCTTCGTGACACGCCGCGGTTGCCAACACTACTGACTGTATATACAGTAGGACCCGTGACCCGTTCCCCCGCATTCATCCAGCACCAGACGGAGAGCGCAATGAGCAGAGACACCAGCCGTAGCCGCGACACCGCCGCCGCGTCCTCGAAAGACCCGAACAAGGAGCGTGCGTTGTCCGCAGCGCTGGCGCAGATCGAGCGCCAGTTCGGCAAAGGGTCGATGATGCGCCTGGGCGATCGCGAGCAGGTGTACGTCCCCGCGATCTCCACCGGTTCCCTCGGCCTCGACGTCGCGCTCGGCATCGGCGGGCTGCCGCGGGGTCGGGTGGTCGAGATCTACGGGCCGGAATCGTCCGGCAAGACCACGCTCACGCTGCAGGTCATCGCCGAAGCCCAGCGCGCCGGCGGCACCTGCGCGTTCATCGACGCCGAGCACGCGCTCGACCCGATCTACGCTCAGTCGCTCGGCGTCAACACCGACGATCTGCTGGTCTCGCAGCCCGATACCGGCGAGCAGGCGCTCGAGATCTGCGACATGATCGTGCGTTCCGGCGCGGTCGACGTGGTGGTGGTCGACTCGGTGGCGGCGCTGACGCCGAAGGCCGAGATCGAAGGCGAGATGGGCGACTCGCACGTCGGCCTGCAGGCTCGGCTGATGAGCCAGGCGCTGCGCAAGATGACCGCCAACATCAAGAACTCCAACACGCTGGTGATCTTCATCAACCAGATCCGGATGAAGATCGGCGTGATGTTCGGCTCACCGGAAACCACCACCGGCGGCAACGCGCTGAAGTTCTACGCGTCCGTGCGCCTCGACATCCGCCGCATCGGCTCGGTGAAGGAGGGCGACGAGGTGATCGGCAACGAGACCCGGGTCAAGGTGGTGAAGAACAAGGTGGCGCCGCCGTTCCGGCAGTGCGAGTTCCAGATCCTCTACGGCCAGGGCATCCACCGGATGGGTGAGGTGCTCGACCTCGGCGTGCAGCAGGGGCTCGTCGAGAAGTCGGGCGCCTGGTACTCCTACAACGGCGACCGGATCGGTCAGGGCCGCAAGAACGCGGCCGACTTCCTGGCCGCGAACCCGGAGATCGCCGAGCAGATCGAGCGCGAGATCCGCCGGCAGTTGCTGCCGCAGGTCCGGCACGGCGACGAAGTCGTGATTCCGGAGCCGGCGCAGGATTCGCTGTAACGGGTGCCCGGCGGATGGACGACCCGGCCCCCTCCGGTTCTCCCGAGGCCGGTGCCGACGATCCGGCCGCCGCCCTCGCGGAGGACGACCGGCGCTACCGGCTCGCGTTCGATCGGGCGGTACGTCTGCTCGCGCAGCGCGAGCACTCGGTGCGTGAGCTGATCGCGAAGCTGGCGGCCAAGGGTGTCGATGCGGCGACCGCCGGCCTGGTGGTGGACGACCTGCGCGGCCGGGGGCTCCAGTCCGACCTGCGCTTCGCGGAAGCGTTCGTGCACAGCCGTGTCGGCCGGGGCCACGGGCCGGTGCGGATCCGTCAGGAACTGGCCCAGCGGGGCATTGCGCGCGACGTCGCGGACGAAGCGCTGGACGGCTGCGCCGAGCGCTGGTTCGAGCTCGCCGAGGCGGCGCGGCGTAAGAGATTCGGTGACGCGCGGCCGGCGGATCGCGGCGACTGGGCACGGCAGGCGCGCTTCCTGACCGGCCGCGGCTTCCCGGCGGAGCTGATCCGCCGCGTGCTCGGCGACGACGCAGACGCCTGAGCGTTGTTTCTTTATACTCTGCGCCCACTTCCCATCCCGGCGTGGATGATCGAGTCCAATGAAGACCGCTGAGATCCGTGCGGCCTATCTGAAATTCTTCGAGCAACGGGGCCACCGGGTCGTCCCGTCGAGCTCGCTCGTCCCGCACAACGACCCCACCTTGCTGTTCACCAACGCCGGCATGGTGCAGTTCAAGGACGCGCTGCTCGGCCGGGAGGATCCCGGCTACAAGCGCGCGACCAGCGTGCAGCGCTGCGTGCGCGCGGGCGGCAAGCACAACGACCTCGACAACGTCGGCTACACCGCCCGGCACCACACGTTCTTCGAGATGCTGGGCAACTTCAGCTTCGGCGACTACTTCAAGGACGACACGATCCGCTGGGCCTGGGAATTCGTCACCGAGGTGCTGCACCTGCCGCCCGAGCGGCTGTGGGTGACGGTGCACCCCACCGACGCCGAGGCGCGGCGGCTGTGGGAGAGCGTGGTCGGTCTGCCCCGCGAGCGCGTGATCGACATCGAAGAGAACTTCTGGGCGATGGGCGACACGGGTCCCTGCGGCCCGTGCTCGGAGATCTTCTACGATCACGGGCCCGAGGTGCCGGGCGGCCCGCCCGGCTCGCCGGACGAGGACGGTGACCGCTACGTCGAGATCTGGAACCTGGTGTTCCCGCAGTTCGACCGCCAACCGGACGGTACGCTGACGCCGCTGCCGCAACCGGGTGTCGACACCGGGGCCGGGCTCGAGCGGCTCGCCGCCGTGCTGCAGGGCGTGCACAGCAACTACGAGATCGACCTGTTCCGCAATCTGATCGCCGCGGTGGGTCGGCTCGCCGGTATCAACGATCCCGACGTGCAGCTCGGCACTGCGTCGATCCGGGTGATCGCCGACCATATCCGCTCGAGCGCGTTCCTGATCGCGGACGGCGTGCTGCCGGGCAACGAAGACCGCAGCTACGTGCTGCGGCGGATCATCCGCCGCGCGCTGCGCCACGGTTACATGCTGGACATCCGTGAACCGTTCTTCCACAAGCTGGTGCGGCCGCTCGCCGACGAGATGGGGGATACCTATCCGATCATTCGCGAGCGCGCCGCGGACGTGGAAGCGGCACTGCTGCGCGAGGAGCAGCGGTTCGCCGAGACGCTCAATCAGGGCATGGATCTGCTCGAACGCACCATCCGCGGCCTCGACTCCAACGTGATCCCGGGCGAGGTGGTGTTCCAGCTCTACGACACCTACGGCTTTCCGGCCGACCTGACCGCGGACATCGCCCGCGAGCGCAGCCTGTCGGTGGACATGGAAGGCTTCGAGCGAGCCATGGAGGCCCAGCGCCAGCGGGGCCGTGCCGCGGCGCAGTTCTCGGCCTCGCTCGGACAACGCGTGCACACCAGCGGCCGCGTCGATTTCGTCGGCTACGCCGCCTGCGAGGAGAAAGACGCGAAGGTCGTCGCGCTGTTCGACGAGAACGGCAAACCGCTCAACATCCTGACCCGCGGCGATCACGGCGTGGTGGTGCTCGACCGCACGCCGTTCTACGCGGAGGCGGGCGGTCAGGTCGGCGACAGCGGCACGTTGTCGGGCGACGGCGCAGTGTTCCAGGTGGAGGACACCCAGGGGAGCGGTGACCAGCACCTGCACGTGGGCGTGCTGGAAGCGGGCACGCTGGAGATCGGGCAGCGGGTCCACGCCGCGGTCGACGCCGAGCGGCGCCGGCGGATCATGCTGAACCATTCGGCCACCCACCTGATGCACGCGGCGCTGCGCCGGGTGCTCGGCGAGCACGTGCAGCAGAAGGGCTCGCTGGTCGCCCCCGACCGGCTGCGTTTCGACTTCTCGCACCCGCAGCCGATGACACCGGACGAGATCGCCCGGGTCGAGGAGGAGGTGAACCTGCAGATCCAGCGCGATCTGCCGGCGCGCATCGAGAAGCTGCCGTATCAGGAAGCGATCCAGCGCGGCGCGATGGCGCTGTTCGGCGAGAAGTACGGCGACGAGGTGCGGGTGCTCAGCATGGGCGACTACTCGGTCGAGCTCTGCGGCGGCACGCACGTCTCGCGCACCGGTGAGATCGGCCTGTTCCGGATCGTCTCCGAATCGGGGATCGCGTCCGGCGTGCGGCGCATCGAAGCGCTCACCGGTCCCGGTGCGCTCGAGTGGCTGATCGCGGCCGACCGCACCGTGCAGGAGGTGGCGTCGCTGGTGCGCGCCACCCGCTCGGAGGTGCGGGCCAAGGTGGCGGGGCTCCTGGAAGAAAACCGTCGGCTCGCGCGCGAGGTCGAGCGGCTGTCGCAGAAGCTCGCGTCCTCGCAGGGCGCCGATCTCGCCGACCGCGCCGTCGAGGTGAACGGCACGAAGGTGCTCGCGGCGCCGGTGGAGGGCGATCCGAAATCGCTGCTCGGCACGCTCGACCTGCTGAAGTCGAAACTCGGCTCGGCGGTGATCGTGCTCGGCAACGTGAGCGACGGCAAGGTCAGCCTGATCGCCGGCGTCAGCAAGGATCTCACCGACCGGGTCTCGGCGCCCGACCTGATCGCGCTGGTGGGTCCGGAGGTGGGTGCCCGCGGCGGCGGCCGGCCCGACATGGCCCGCGCCGGCGGCGGCGACAAGCCGGATGCGCTCGCGCCCGCGCTCGCCCGCGTGCCGGGCTGGGTCGCCGAGCGCCTGAAGTAACGCGTTCAACCACTCACGGAATCCCATGGCTCTGATCGTCCAGAAATACGGCGGTACCAGCGTCGGCAGCGTCGAGCGCATCCAGGCCGTGGCCGAGCGTGTCATCGACTACCTGAAACGGGGCGATCAGGTGGTGGTGATCGTGTCGGCGATGAGCGGCGAGACCAATCGCCTGGTCGAGCTCGGGCGCTCGGTGGCGACCCGGCCGTCGCCGCGCGAGATGGACGTGCTGCTCGCCGCCGGTGAGCAGGTGACCATCGCGCTGCTCGCGATGGCGCTGACCGATCGCGGCTATCCGAGCAAGTCGTATCTCGCCGATCAGGTGCAGATCCGCACGGACTCGAGCTTCGGCAAGGCGCGCATCAGCACCATCGACACCCACAAGCTGCAGGCGGACCTCGCGAACGGTGTGGTGCCCGTGGTCGCGGGTTTCCAGGGCGTCGACTGCGACGGCAATCTCACCACCCTCGGACGCGGCGGCTCGGACACGACGGCGGTCGCTGTCGCGGCGGCGCTGCGCGCCGACGAGTGCGAGATCTGCACGGACGTCGACGGGGTCTACACCGCCGACCCGCGTATCGTCGAGGATGCGCGGCGGATGGATCAGGTCACCTTCGAAGAAATGCTCGAGCTCGCGAGCCTCGGCTCGAAGGTGCTGCACCCCCGCTCGGTGGAGTTCGCCGGTAAGTACCAGGTGCCGCTGCGCGTGCTGTCTTCCTTCGAGCCCGGCCCCGGCACCCTGATCACGATGGAGTCGAGCATGATGGAACAGCCCATCGTCTCCGGAATTGCGTATTCGCGGGACGAAGCCAAGATCACGATGTCCGGCGTGCCGGACGTGCCGGGCGTGGCTTCGCGGATCCTCGGTCCGATCGGGCGGGCGCCGATCGAAGTCGACATGATCGTGCAGAACACGGGCGCGGACGGCACCACCGACTTCACGTTCACGGTGAAGCGGGACGATTACGAGCGCGCGCTCGAGCTGCTGCGCCCCGTCCGGGAGGAGCTCGGCGCCCGCGATCTCTCGGGCGACAACCGCATCGTCAAGGTCTCCGTCGTCGGCGTCGGCATGCGCTCGCACGCGGGCGTGGCTACGCGCGTGTTCGATGCGCTGGCCGCGGAGAACATCAACATTCAGATGATCTCCACCTCCGAGATCAAGATCTCGGTGGTGGTCGCCGAGCGCTACCTAGAGCTCGCCGTGCGGGCGATTCACGAGGCGTTCGGGCTCGGCGAGGAGGTCGAGCCGGAGCAGATCTGATCGGCGCGCCGACGCGGCGCGCCGATGGGCGGGTCATTCGAACCGGGTGAACAGCTCCGTGTTCTCGAGACGGACGTGGTCCTCGAGGTCGCGAACGAACTTCGCGGTGCCCTGATACAGCCGCCGCCAGGATCCGCAGGCGCCGTCGGGGCAGATGAAGCCGTTGCAGGTCGCCCTGAGGATCTCCAGCGCCGCGGAATGATCGTCGTGTTCGAGGCGCATCTGCCGGATCGGGTGGACGATCATCGCGTTGCCGCCCCGCTGCATCATCGGGAACAGCACCTGCTCTTCCTTCTGCATGTGCGTCTCGAGCTCGTCCGCCAGCCTGGTCAGAGCCTCGGCGAGGCCGATCGGAGCGCTCGGATGACCCGCGTGTACCCGCTCGACTTTCCGCGCCAGGTCGATCAGCTCGGGCAGCTCCGCCCGGTGCACGTCGTGGAAATGGCGCCGGATGTGCTCGATCAGCGCCGGCGTGTCGAGTGAAGCGTGATCCGTCGGTGGCGTCTTCGCGTGATTCATCGGATTCCTCGGTCGTGAGAACCGAGCGGTTTATAGCGCGTGCCGGCATCCGACGCGGCTGCATCGGCGCCGCATTTGATCTCGATCAAATCCGGGGATCGCCGCGAAGGGGGTAGTGGTCGTTCCGCCGACGGATCGCTCGTTCAGTCCCGCGGCCGGCGCTCGCCGTAGTAGCGCCGATGCAGCTCGCGCACCTGCTCGGCCAGATCGGGAACGGGCCCTTCCACCGTGACACCGGGCGCGATCTGCTGGATCGGCAGCAGACGCAATCGAGCGGAGCGGATGCCGAGCTCATCGAGCCAGTTGCGGAATTGCTCGGCGGAGGCGATGTAGACCACACGCCCCAGACCGACCAGCGCATGCGCCGCGGCGCACATCGGGCAATGCTCGCCGGACGTATAGACCGTTGCGGATCGGCGCTCGTGCAGCGGCAGGTTCGCTGCCGCCCAGCGCGCCAGCTCGAACTCCGGGTGACGCGTGGGGTCGTTCATCGTCTCCGTGCGATTGCGGTCCTCCGCCAGGATTCTGCCGTCGGCGGAGACCAGCACCGAGCCGAACGGATCGTCGCCGGCCTCCATGGCTTCCCGCGCCAGCTCGATACAGCGCTGCAGGTAGACCCGTTCCGCGTCCGTCACCATGACCCGAACGCTATCGATCGGCCGACCGGGTCGTCAACACGCCACGACCCTGCTCGGCGTGAGCGGGCGAGCGGTGAACCGCCGGTAGCTGGAGCTTGCGCCGATAGGCGCCGGGCGTGATGCCGGTGGTGCGCTTGAACAGCCGCCGGAAGAACGCCGGGTCCTCGTAGCCGACGCAGCGCGCGATCTCGTCGATCGGATGCGAGTCGGCCTCGAGCCGGCGTTTCGCCGCTTCCACGCGGCAGCGCTGCACGTACTTGATCGCGGTGGTGCCGGTGGCCTTCAGAAAGCGCCGATTGAACGTGCGCATCGGCAGGCCCGTGCGGCGCATCGCTTCCTCGACCGGATTCGGCGCGTCGAAGTGGCGCTCCAGCCAGTCCTGCGCGGGCAGGATCAGCCCGTCGCCGTGGTCGCGCGGCGGCTGGAACGGTACGTACGGCATCTGGCCGTCGCGGTGCCATTCCAGCAGCAGGAAGCGGGCGACGCCGAGCGCCGCGGCGGCGCCGATGCGTTGGCTGATCAGATGCAGCGCCAGGTCGTGCCACGAGCCGTTCGCGCCGGACATCATCAGCTCGCCGCGCTCCCCGGCAACCACCAGCAGATGCTCGAGGCGCAGGTGCACCGCTGGAAACCAGCGGCGGAACACCTCGGCATACGCCCAGTGCGTGGTCGCTTCGCGGCCGTCGAGGAGGCCCGTCTCCGCGAGCAGCAGCGCACCGGAGCAGGTCGAGCACACCGTCGCGCCCCGCCGATGCATCCGCCTCAGCCACTCCACGGCGTCCGGGTGCCGCCCGGGCCGCCACGCGTTCGCGTCGACCATCAGCGCCGGGACGACGACCACGTCGCTGTAGCCGACCTGATCGATCGTGCGGGTGACGCGAAAGGGCAGGGCGCTCGAGTCGGCGCAGCGCGGACCGGCGATGGTCACCCGGAACGGCGGATCCGGTGATGCGCTCCGATCGAGGTCCCTGAGCAAGCCGAAGATGCCGAACACGTCGGCGAGGCCGGCCACCGTGGAATGCACGGCCTCGGGGAGGCCGAGGATCGTCACCTGAGTGGGCCTGGGCGCCGGCATCCCTCCTTCCCGCTCCGGCGCGAATGAACCGGATGTGTCGATTTTCCCTCTCGCGGCGAGGCCTTACAACCGTCAAGCTGCCGCCGTCATCGGGAAGGAGGACTGACATGAGCACCACCGAAACCGACGCTCTGCAACAGCCGGTGTCGGAGGACGACCTGCAGCGGTTCGTACAGCAGGTGGTGGCGGATCTGGCCGCGGCGTCGAGCGGCGTGATGGTCACCCTCGGCCATCGGCTCGGTCTGTATCGGATTCTGGCCGAGCTCGGCCCTACGGACTCGGCCACGATCGCACAGGCGAGCGGATGCCACGAGCGCTACGTGCGTGAGTGGCTGAACAGCCAAGTGGCTGCGGGCTACGCCAGCTACGATGCCGCGGCGCGGCGCTACTCCATGCGGCCGGAGCAGGCCATGGTTCTGGCGGACCCGGACAGCCCGGTGTTTCTGCCCATGGCGTTCGAGGTGCCGGCCGCGATGTGGAACGACCGCGAGAAGGCGGTGGACGCGTTCCGCAGCGGTCGCGGCGTGCCGTGGGGCGACCACCATCCGTGTCTGTTCAGCGGCACCGCAGCGTTCTTTCGCAACGGCTACGCCGCGAATCTGGTGAGTAGCTGGCTGCCGGCGCTGGACGGCGTGGTGGCGAAGCTGGAACGCGGCGCCCGGGTGGCGGACGTCGGCTGCGGCTACGGCCACAGCACGCTGCTGATGGCCGAAGCGTACCCGCAGTCGCAGTTCATCGGTTTCGACAACCACGGCCCATCCGTCGAGGCGGCCCGGGCGAATGCGCGCGACGCCGGGGTCGGCGAGCGCGTGCGTTTCGAGCAGCAGGCGGCCAAGGCGGTATCCGGCGGACCGTACGATCTGGTGTGCTTCTTCGACTGTCTGCACGACATGGGAGACCCCGCCGGTGCCGCGCGCCACGTCCGTGAGCTGCTCGCGCCGGACGGCGCGGTGATGCTGGTGGAGCCGCTGGCCGGCAACGCGGTCGAGGAGAACGTCGGCCCGGTCGGCAGCCTGTACTACTCCGCCTCGGTGATGCTGTGCTGCGCGCATTCGCTGTCGGAGGAGGTCGGCACCGCGCTCGGCGCACAGGCCGGCGAAGCGCGGCTCGCCGAGATCTTCCGCGAAGCCGGCTACAGCCGCTTCCGCCGCGCCACGGAGACGCCGTTCAACCTGATTCTGGAAGCGCGGCCGTAACGCCCGGGGGAGGGGCGCCGCCGGCCGGCCATCGCTGGTGGTCGGCCGGCCTGCATGCGGGTAAACTGCGCGTTCCTCCGGAGAGGTGGCCGAGCGGCTGAAGGCGCTCCCCTGCTAAGGGAGTATGGGTTAATAGCTCATCGAGGGTTCGAATCCCTCCCTCTCCGCCAACGAAAACGGGGCCGCAAGGCCCCGTTTTCGTTGGCGGACAGGGTTGGCGAGTCAGGGGCCCCTACAGGGTTCGAGCCGGAGCGCGACTGCGTAGCGGTCGCGCGAAGACAATGCCGCGGCGCAGCCGCGGCGGTAATCCCTCCCTCTCCGCCAACGAGAACGGGGCCAACAGGCCCCGTCTTTCGTTGGCGCCGCCGCGGCGGTATCCCCTCCCGCACCGCTGGCTAGTCGGCCACGCACCGCTGCATCATCAGGCGGACCGGAAAGGTCGGAGGAAGGGCAGATGATCGATCACACCGGGATCGGGGTGACGAACTGGGAGCGCTCGAAGGGCTTCTACGATGCCGCGCTGGCGCCGCTCGGCGCGAAGCTGCTGTACATCGTGCCGCCGGAGCACACCGGCGGCGCCAAGGTCGGCGGCTACGGGCGGGAGCGGCCGGTCTTCTGGCTGCACGAGCAGGCGAAGCCCGGCGAGGGGCGCCACTATGCGTTCAGCGCGAGGAAGCGCCGGGAGGTCGACGCGTTCTACGAAGCGGCGCTGAAAGCCGGCGGCCGGGACAACGGCGCCCCAGGGCTGCGGCCGCACTACCACGAGCACTACTACGGCGCGTTCGTGCTCGATCCGGACGGCAACAACGTCGAGGCGGTCTGTCACACCCCGGAGTGACGACGCGTGCGCGCGGCGCTCACTCGCCCGCCACGAGCTCCACCCGGCGATTGCGCGCTCGCCCCTCCTCGGTCGCATTGTTCGCGGCCGGAGCCGTGTAGCCGACGCCCCAGGGTTTCAGGCGACTGGCGGCGATCGAGTAATCGCCGATCAGCGCCCGCACGACGGCCTCGGCGCGGCGCCGGGAGAGGTCGATGTTGTAGTCGAAGCCGCCCCGATCGTCGGTGTGGCCGACGACCAGCAGCTTCAGGTCCGGCTGCGCGGCGAGCAGCTTCGCGATCTCGTCGAGGGTCGGCTTCGACGCCGGCTGGATGTCCGCGCTGCCGGTCGCGAAGTAGATGCCGTACAGCGCCACCCGGCCGTCGCTGTCGATTCGGCTGACCATCTCGTCGGCTTCGACCACAACGACCTTGCTCTGCTGCGGCTTCGCCTCCAGCACGTCGACCTGGGTGTAGATCCGCCCCTTGTTCGATCCGCCGCTGCTCGTGTTGCGGGCGGTGTGTATCGCCACGTAGACGTCGCCCTCGGGCCGCGCCAGACGGCTCGCGACGTAGCGCTGCTCCTGGTAGTTCTCGCCGAAGCTCATGTACGCGGCCCGAGTTCCCGGGCTCGCGTGATTGAAGTTGCGTCCGCCGCAGGCTTCACCGGAGCATTCGAACAGCGTCTCGAAGCCGTTCGCCGCGAGTGCCTCCTGATAGGCACGGAAGACGGCGAGCGTGCTGTGCTCGGCGGCGGATTCGTAGGTGATCCGGGTCAGCCGTCCCTCCAGCGTGCGCGTCGCGTCCAGATTCTTATCGAGGCCGCCGTAGCGCGTGACCTTCTGAACGATCAGCGGGTATTCGTCGAACTCCTGTGCCTCGTGGCGCGTCATCACCGCGCCTTCGAAGCGCCCGACCAGCGGATGGTCGGATCCCGGCTCGGCCGCCACCGCGATGTCCGCACCGATCGACGACAGCGCGAGAATCAGCCAGATCTTCCCCAATCTCTGCACAGCGTACCCCCGGAACCAAATCGCTGGACATGCTCGCTCACCGGGCTCATTCGGTAAAGCGTCGAGCCGAAACGTGACCTCTTTGATCTCGATCAACTGCCGGTGCCGGGGGATCGCATATAGAAAACGCTGGCGAAACGAAAGGACGGGAAGCGATGGCACCCACTGTGTCGATGCAGCCGAAGGCCGAGAGCGGGATCGACGTCGACGTGCTGATCGTCGGCGCGGGCATCTCGGGAATCGGTTCGGCCTATCACCTGCAGCAGCAGTGTCCAGGCAGGAGTTATCTGATCCTCGAGATGAAGGACACCTTCGGCGGCACCTGGGAGACCCACAAGTATCCGGGTGTCCGCTCCGACTCCGATCTGTACACCTTCGGTTATCGCTTCAAGCCCTGGGTGGGCGCGCCGGTCGCGACCGCCGAGGAAATCCTGAAGTACCTGGGCGAAGTGATCGAGGAGAACGGGATCGGGCCGCACATCCGCTACGGCCATCGCATCGTCCGCTGCAGCTGGTCGAGCGAGAAGGATCGCTGGACGGTCGAGGCGATCCGGCGCTCCGATGGCGCGAGGGTCGTGTTCACCTGCCACTTCCTGTGGATGTGCCAGGGCTACTACGACCACGAGCGGCCGTACCTGCCGGATTGGCCGGGTGTCGATCGCTACCAGGGTCTGTTCGTGCACGCGCAGCTCTGGGATCCGCAGATCGACTACACCGGCAAGCGTGTGCTGGTGGTCGGCTCGGGCGCGACCGCGGCGACGGTGGTGCCGGCCTTCGCCGAAAAGGCGGCACACGTGATCATGCTGCAGCGCTCGCCGACCTATTTCTACTGCAGCGAGAACCGGAACGAGCTCGCCGATCGGCTGCGGCAGATCGGCATCGACGAGCCCACCATTCACCGCGTGGTGCGTGCGCAGATCATGCACGACCAGGACGTGATGACCCGACGCTGCCGGACGGAGCCCGACGTCGTCTTCGAGGAGTTGAAGGCGCTGATCCGCCACTACGCGGGCGAGGACTTCCAGTTCGAACCGCACTTCGTACCGAAATACCGGGTGTGGCAGCAACGCCTGGCGTTCTGTCCGGAAGGCGACGTGTTCAAGGCGGCGGCCGCGGGGAAGGTCACGGTCGTCACCGACACGATCGATTCGTTCACGCCGAAGGGCGTGCGCACCGCGTCGGGCGAGGAGCTCGAGGCCGACATCATCGTTGCCGCCACCGGTTTTCGCCTGTCGGTGATGGGCGGGATTCCGTTCGACGTGGATGGACGGCCGGTGGATTGGCACCGGACCATCACCTATCGCGGCATGATGTTCACCGGCGTGCCCAATCTGCTGTGGGTGTTCGGCTATTTCCGCGCGAGCTGGACGCTGCGCGTCGACCTGCTCGGTGATTTCGTCTGCCGGCTGCTCAACCACATGGAGCAGACCGGTGCGAGGCGGGTCGAGGTGGCGCTGCGCGAAGAAGACCGGCAGATGAAGATTCTCCCCTGGATCGACGAGGACAACTTCAATCCGGGCTATCTGATGCGCGCGCTCGACCAGTTGCCGCAGCGCGGCGACAAGCCGGAGTGGCAGCACACCCAGGACTACTGGGCCGAGCGGAACGAGATTCCGGCGATCGACCTCGACGGCGAAGAGTTCGTCTACGACGGCCGGCGCCGCGCGCACACGGCCCTGCAGCGCACGGCGGGCATCGGCTGAGGCGACCGGGCGGCGGTGCGGACGGTCACCGCCGCCTCTGGCGCGCCGCGCTCGGCGAGGCGTATGCTTAGCCGGCTAAGTAGTGAGGGTGGGGCGATGCGTACCCGGATCGGTCGGCTGGTGGCTGGGATCCTGGGTTTCTCGCTGGCCGCGGCGGTCAGTGCCGGTGAGCCGCCGCCGGGGCAGGTCATCGAGGAGCTCATCGTCACCGCCCAGAAGCGCGAGGAGCCGCTGCAGGAAACGCCGATTTCGGTGACCGCGTTCACCGGCCGGACGATCGAGGATCTCGGCTTCCGGCAGTCGGTGGACATCACCGCGCAGACGCCGAACTTCACCGTCGGCTATCCGAACGGCGACACGGGCGTTCCCGCGATGTTCATCCGCGGCGTCGGCCTGAACGACTTCGCGGTGCTGAATCAGGGGCCGATCGCGTCCTACGTCGACGAAGTCTACATCTCCTCCAACGCCGCGCAGATCTTCCAGCTCCTCGACGTGGAGCGGGTCGAGGTACTGCGGGGACCCCAGGGCACGCTGTACGGCCGCAACGCCACCGGCGGCGCGGTGAACTACCTGTCGCGCCGGCCCGGCGAAGAGTGGGAGGGCTGGGGACGGGCGAGCCTCGGCAACTGGAACAGCACCAAGTTCGAAGGCGCGATCGGCGGGCCGGTCGGCGAGCGGGCGGGCATCCGGGCGGCGCTCCTGAAGACGGATTCGGATGGCTGGATGAAGAACCGCTTCACCGGTCACGATCAGCAGGGCGTCGACGAGCTGGCCGGTCGGGTGCTCGTCGCGATCGATCCGTCGGACACGGTCGACGTGCTCGTCAACGTGCACGGCGGCCGTTCGAAATCCGATTCGGTCCAGTACCGGCATCTCGGCACCTGGCCGGAAGCGTTCTGGTTCGGCGACAACTGCGCCGACGCCGCGATCCTCGCGGGTGACTGCGTCGACGTCGTCGGTTACAGCGAGAACCGTGCGTTCGTGAACCCGATCGACGGCAGCACCGCGCAGCCGGTGCCCGGCTACAGCGAGGGCAACTACGACTTCGAGGCGAAGAACGACACCGAGTTCTGGGGCGCCGCGCTGACGCTCCATTGGGAGCTCGGCAGCGAGCTGCTCCTGACGTCGATCAGCGCCTACGACGACGTCGACGACGCGCGGCCGGAGGAGACCGACGCTTCGCCGGCGGACGTGCTGACCGGCGTGCTCGGCGTCGAGCAGCGGACGTTCTCCCAGGAGCTTCGCCTCAGTCAGAGCCGGGATCGCTGGAACTGGCTGGTCGGCGCGTACTACCTGAACGACGAGGCCGACGACCGCACGTCGTTCGATCTGCTGCGCCTGCTGCGTCCCGGCTTCGTCGGCGTGGACGATCCGGCGGTGTGCGGACCGCTGGTGCCCGCGGGCAATCCGACCGGGTTCTGTCCGTTGCAGTCGGTGTTCGAGCAGCAATCCGCCACCGAGCAGACGATCGAGAGCGTCTCGCTCTACGCCGACGCGTCGTTCGATCTCGGCGAGGCCTGGCGGCTCTCGGTCGGCCTGCGCTACACCGACGAACGCATCGAGCACGACGCCGCGTTCTTCTATGCGGAGCCCGAGGCCGGAAACCCGCTGATCACCGGCAGCGAGGAGGACACGGACTTCTCCAACGTGTCGGGCCGGGTGGTGCTCGATTGGAAGCCGATGGACGATCTGCTCGTCTACGGCAGCGTGTCCACCGGCTTCAAGGGCGGCGGCATCCAGAGCACCACGGACGGCAGCTTCCCGTACGACGAGGAGGAGCTCGTGAGCTACGAGGCCGGTTTCAAGTGGACGGGTATCGGAGGGCGGCTGCGCTTCAACGGCGCGGCGTTCCTCTACGACTACTCGGACCTGCAGGTGTTCCAGTTCGTGATCCTGGGCGACCCACCGACGCCGCTGTCGCTGCTGACGAACGCATCCGATGCCGAGATCCTCGGCCTCGAGCTCGAGCTGCAATGGCTGCCCGTCGAGAATCTGCTCGTCAACCTCGGTCTCGGCTGGCTCGACACCGAGTATCAGGACTTCGTGGACGATCTCGGCAACGACTTCACCGGCAACGAGATCACGCTGGCGCCGGAGCTCAACTTCAACGGGCTCGTGCAGTACGATCTGCCGCTCGATCCCGGGACCGTCACCGTCCAGGTCGACTGGAGCTACCAGGACGACGTGTTCTTCGACGCGCTGAACAATCCGCTCTTGAGCCAGGACGGCTATTGGTTGTGGAATGGACGGGTCGCATGGGGATCGGCGGACGATCGCTGGGAGGTGGCCGCGTGGGTGCGCAATCTGGGGAACGAGCACTACCTGTCGTACGCGTTCGATCTGTCGTTCTTCGGTTTCCACGAGCAGATGCTCGGCACGCCGCGCAGCTACGGCGTCGAGCTGACCTACCGGCACCGCTGATGCGGAGCGCGCTCGTGGCCGCGTGCATCGCGCTGGCGGGCTGCTCGGGCGCGCCGGCGGCCGGGGAGCGCCTCGCGATGCAGAGTGAGGGAGCGCCGGCCGCGGGCGAGCCGTTGCCCGAGGCGACGCTCGCCCAGTGGAGCCGAAGCTGCGCGCTCTGCCACGTACGCGGCGAAGGCGGTGCGCCGCGGGTCGGCGACGCGGCGGATTGGCAGGCGCGGCTCGACAAGGGGGAGGACGTGCTGTTCGAGCACACCATCGAAGGCTTCAACAACATGCCGCCGCTCGGCTACTGCATGGACTGCAGCGCGGAGGACTTCCGCCGGCTGATCCGTTTCATGGCGGGGCGCTCGTGATCTCCCGCCGCCGTCTGCTGGCAGGGGCCGCGCTCGCCGGCGTATTCGGCGCGGCGGGCCCCGTGCGTTCGGCCGCGGCGCCGCCGCTGCCCTGGCGCAACTGGTCGGGTGCGCTCCTGGCCCATCCGGCCGGCCGCATCGCGCCGGCGAGCGAGGAGGCGCTCGCGGAGTGGCTGCGGCGCACGGACGGCCCCATCCGTCCGGTGGGTGCCGGGCATTCGTTCGCGCCGCTGGTGCCGACCGACGGTCACCTGCTGGTGCTCGACAGGCTGTCGGGCCTGCTCGATTACGACGCCGAGCGGCTGCAGGCGACGTTCGGTGCCGGCACGCGGCTCTCCGACCTCGGGCCCGCGCTCGAGGGCGTGGGTCAGGGGCCGCTGATCCTGCCGGACATCGATCGTCAGACGCTGGCCGGCGCGATCTCGACCGGAACGCACGGCACCGGCCGCACGCTGCATTCGCTGTCGGGCAACGTCAGGGCACTGCGGATGGTGACCGCCGACGGCAAGGCACTCGACGTGACGCCCGAGCAGGGCGATCTGTTCCGGGCCGCCTGCGTGAGTCTCGGTGCGCTCGGAGTGATCACCCGTGTTCGCCTGCAGAACCGCGCCGCGTACCGGCTGCATCGGCGCGATTGGGTACAGCGCACCGAGGAAGTGCTCGAATCGTTCGAGACGTCCGCCGCGCGTCACCGCCACTTCGAGATGTTCCCGCTCACGCACTCCGACTACGCGCTGGTGCTCGCGATCGACGAGACCGACGCGCCGATCGACCACACCCCGCCGTCCCCGGAGGAGGAGGCCGCGTTCGCGCAGACGATGGCGAGCTGGCTCGAGGTGCCGCCCGGCGAGCGCCGGCCGCTGATCAATGCCGTCGCCGAGCAGATCGAACCGACCGAGGCGGTGGACGTGTCGTATCGGATCCTGAGCAACGTGCGCAGCAACCGTTTCAACGAGATGGAATACGCGGTGCCGCGCGAAGCGGGGGCGGACTGCCTGCGGGAAGTGCTCGACACCATCGCGCGCAACGAGATCGACGTGGTGTTTCCGCTCGAGTACCGGTACGTGCGCGGCGACGATCTGTGGCTGTCAATGGACGCGGACGGAGACCGCGCGGCGATCTCGGTGCACCAGCACGCCGGCGGCGACTACCGTCCGCTGTTCCAGGCGGTGGAACCGATCTTCTGGAAATACGGCGGGCGCCCGCACTGGGGCAAGCTGCACACCCTCGGCTACGCCGAGCTGCGCCGCCTGTACCCGCACTACGACGACTTCTGCGCGCTGCGCGCGGAGCTCGACCCGCGCGGCCGGCTGTTGAACGATCACCTCAGGAAGCTGTTCCAGGCATGAGCGTGCACGGAGGCCTGCAATGAGACGCCGTGGACTGCTGATCGGCGCGGCCGGACTGGCCGCGGCCGCGGGTGCGGCGGTGCTGTGGAAACCCGAGGATCGGGGTGCACCGCACGACGCGTACTTCTCCCGGCTCAACGAGCTGCTGAAGCGACAAGGCCCCGGCCGGCCGGTGATGCTCGTCGACCGCGACCGGATGAACCGGAACGTGGATCTGCTGGCCGAGTCGGTCGGCCCCAACAAGACCTATCGCGTGGTCGTGAAGTCGCTGCCGTCGCTGCCGCTGCTCGAGCACGTGATGCAGCGGGCGCGCACCCGTGCGCTGATGGTGTTCCATCAGCCGTTCCTGAACGCGATATCCGCCGCGTTCCCCGAGAACGATGCGCTGCTCGGCAAGCCGATGCCGGTGCAGGCGGCGCGTACCTACTACCGGCGGCTCGGCGCGCCGGAGCCTGCCCGGCAGGTGCAATGGCTGATCGACACGCGGGAGCGGCTCCTCGAGTACCAGGCGCTCGCGCGGGAGCTCGGCGTGCACATGCGCGTGAACGTCGAGATCGACGTCGGCCTGCATCGCGGCGGCCTGCCGGAAGCCGAGGCGCTGGATCCGTTGCTGGACGTGATCGCGGCCGACCCGGAGCACCTCGAGCTGTCGGGCTTCATGGGATACGAGCCGCACCTCGCCGGGCTCGAGGGCGGGCTTTCCGACCCCGCCGTGCAGGCGGTGCTCGCGCGCTACCGCAGCTTCGTCGAGCGGGCGCGCAGCAAGGGCTACGCGACGGAGACGCTGACGCTGAACGGGGCCGGCAGCCACACGCTGCGCATCTACCAGCACGACCGCACGATGAACGATCTGTCGGCCGGGTCCGGCGTCGTGAAGCCGTCGGATTTCGATACGTTCCACCTCGCCGATGCCGTGCCGGCGGTGTTCATCGCCGCACCGGTGCTGAAGCGCTACGACTCACTCCGTCTGCCGGGTGATCCCTGGTTCACGGACGTGATGGCATGGTGGGACCCGAACCTGCGCCGGCTGCACTTCATTTACGGCGGTTACTGGAAGGCGCGCTACGTGTCGCCGTCCGGGGTTCCCGATCCGATCTACCACAGCACCAACCAGGAACCGTTCACGACCTCCGAGTCGGTGGATCTCGCGGTCGGCGACTACGTGTTCCTCCGGCCGACGCAGAGCGAGCGCGTGATGCTGCAGTTCGGCGACCTGCTGGTCGTGAGCGACGGCGAGATCGTCGATCGCTGGCCGGTGTTCCAGGAGACCGGCTGACCCGACCGGGCCGGCGTCGCCCGCCCGCAGCGCTTGATCGCGATCAACTCCCGGCGCGAAACCGACGGTATCGCGTCGCCGCGGCTTTCACCGCCGGCGCTGCCGCGGCAGAGTGCGTCCATGACCTTGCCAACGATCATCCAAGGGGGCATGGGCGTCGGCGTGTCGGGCTGGCGTCTCGCCCGGGCCGTGGCGCTGCAAGGGCAACTCGGCGTAGTGGCGGGCACCGCGCTCGCCACCACGCTGGTGCGGCGGCTTCAGCTCGGCGATCCGGGCGACCATCTGCGGCGCGCGCTCGAGGCCTTTCCCGCGCCGGCGATCGCCGAGCGGATCTACGAAAAGTACTTCAGAGCCGCTGTGGGAGCGGCCTCCGGC
>DASVDC010000031.1:0-20290 GCA_036381275.1 Pseudomonadales bacterium
GAGCTACTGAAGAGCGCGGCCTGACGGCCGCCCCGCCGATACCGCTACGGGCTCTATCGGGGCCCTTCGCGGTATCGGCGGGAAGAGAGGATCAGCCGAATACCCTGATCATGAATTTGCACACATTGACGTACACAACTGTGAATGGTCGACTGATGGGAGAACGCCTCGGCGCACGGCTCCACTACGACGAGCGGCACCGGACGCCACCGTCCGAGGTGCAGCTCGATCCGGCGAGCTCGGCGGTGTGGTTCGAGGGGTGGAAGCGCCGGCCGCGGAGCGGACGCCCGCGCGATTCAGCGCCGAGGGCGACGGGAGTCGCGTCGGGGGCGACCTGGCTGCCCGGTCTACGTGTTACCCATGTATCCGGTTCGTACCGGCCGCGAATCGCCGAAGAGCATTCGCGGCCGGAGGCCGCTCCCACAGCGGTAGCCGAAGAGCTCAGACGGCGTTGCGCGAGGTGGGCTTGCCGAGCATCCGGTCCGAGATGATCCGGAGCTGGATCTCGCTCGTACCTTCGAAGATCTTGGTGAGCCGCGCGTCGCGCCAGTAGCGCTCGACCGCGTGCAGCTTCGTGTAGCCGGCCCCGCCGAAGATCTGCAGCGCATCCGACGTGACGCGCTCGGCCATCTCGCTCGCGTACCACTTCACCATGGCCGCTTCCTTGTCGGCTTGAACACCGTTGTCCATCAGCGTCGCCACGTGGTACATGAGCTGGCGTGCGGCCTCGATCTCGCTCGCCATGCGCGCGAGCTTGAAGCGGGTCTCCTGGAAGTCGCTGATCGGCACGCCGAACTGGACGCGCTCCTTCGCGTAGGCCATCGCGTCCTCGAGCGCGCCGCGGGCGAGGCCGATGGAACGGGCGGCGGTGTGCGCGCGGGCGACGTTCAGGAAGTTCACCGCGTTCTTGAAGCCTTCGCCTCCGCCGCCGGTGACCACGTTCTCCTTCGGGATCCGGCAGCCGTCGAACGCGAGCTCCCAGGTGCGCCAGCCGAAGTAGCCGATCTTCGGGATCGGCGCGCCGTGGCAGCCCTTCGGCAGCTCACCGCGGGGCTTCTCGATGATGAACGTGCGCATGCCGGTGTGGCGGGCGCTCGGGTCGGACGGCGTCTCGACACGAGCGAGAAGCTGGATGTAGTCGGCGCCGTCGGCGAACGTGCACCAGTACTTGTTGCCGGTGATCACCCACTCGTTGCCGTCGAGCACCGCCCGGCAACTGACCGCGGCGAGGTCCGAGCCGGCGTTCGGCTCGGAGAGCGCCACCGCCGCGAGGTACTCGCCCTGCGCCGCCTTGCGGGTCAGCTCGATGCGCTTCTCCTCCGGCCAGCCGCCGACGCCCATCAGCGACGCGGCACGGGCGATGATGCTCGCAACGCTCATCCAGCCGCGCGCGAGCTCCTCGGTGATCAGGCAGTACTCGAACACGCCGAGGCCGAGCCCGCCGTATTCCTCCGGCATGCGGATGCCGAAGTAGCCCATCTCGCCCATCTTGCGGCGCAGCTCCATCGGGATGTCGCCCTGCTCGGCGTCGAGGCGGTTCGCCACCGGCAGCACCTCGCGCGCGGTGAACTCGCGGGCCGCCTCCTGGATCATGCGGCGTTCTTCGGTCAGGTAGTGTTCGGTCATCGAGGTTCCAGTTGGGGAAAAGCTACATGCCGATCAGCTCGGCGCGGTCGATCAGGTTCTGCACGATGCGGATGCTGGCCGCGTCCACCATCACGCCGTCGACGTTGATCGCGCCGAGCCCCTGTTCGAGCGCTTCCTGGTAGGCGGCCTTCTGCTTGCGCGCGGCCTCGACCGCGGCCGGATCCGGCGTGAACACCGCGTTGGCGAGCTCCACCTGGCTCGGGTGGATCGCCCATTTGCCCACCATACCGAGCACGAACGCGCGCTCGGCCTCCCGCGTGTAGGCCTCCGGATTGCGGAAGTTCGCGTACGGGCCGTCCACCGGATCGAGGCCGTTGGCGTGACAGGCGATGGTCATCCGGTAGCGCGGGTAGTGCCAGACGTCCGCCGGGTAGCTGCCGGAGGCGCCGACGTAACCGAGCTGCATCTGCTGGCTCGCCGAGTAGTCGCCCATCCCGAAGATCAGGCATTCGAGCCGGTCGGAGCACGCGGCGATCTCCTCGACGTGCATCATGCCCTCGACCTCCTCGATCAGGCACTCGATGCCGATCCGGCGGGAGAGCCCGAGCTTCTGCTCGAGCTGATCGAGCAACAGGTGCACGAACAGCACGTCCGCCGGACGCTTGGCCTTCGTGAGCATGATGGTGTCGAGCTTTTCGCCCGCGCCGGTCACCACCTCGATCACGTCGTCGTGGCACCACGGCGTCTCGACGTCGTTGATCCGCACGCACAGCGTACGCGCCTTCCAGTCGAGCTCGTTCAGCGCGCGGACGATCTTGCCGCGGGCTTCGGCCTTCGCGTTCGGCGCGACCGCATCCTCGAGGTCGAGGAACACGTGATCGACCTCGATGCCGGCGGCCTTGGCGAGCATCTTCTCGGAGCTGCCCGGCACCGAGAGCTGGCAGCGCCGCGGTCGGCGGGGTCGCTTCGTTCGCTCCGTCATGAGTCGTGTCCGTTTTCCCGATAGTGGCTGCGGCGTTTGATCAGCACTCGGCGCTCGCCTTCGAACACCACCTGATCCTTCTGATTCACGCCGTAGTGCCTGAACGTGACGATGCCCGCATCGGGCCGATCGCCGTCTTCGACCGCGAGCACTTCGCTGTAGGCGTACAGCGTGTCACCGTGGAATACGGGCGACTTCAGCCGGATCCGGTCGAGCCCGAGCTCGGCGAGGGCGTTCTCGCCGGTATCCTGCATCGCGAGCCCGATCACCATCGCGATCGTGACGCCGCCGAACTGCACGCGCCGGTTCCAGCCTTCGCGCTGCGCGGCGTTCTTCTGCATCACGTCCTCGTTGAAGTGCGCCTCGGCGGTGTTCAGCACCTGCAGGGTGATGCCGACGTTGTCCTGCTCGCACATCGTCTTGCCGCGCGCGTGACGCAGCACCTGGCCGGGTGCGAAGTCCTCGAAGTAGTTGTCGTTGCCGGTGAGCGCCATCGTCAGTTTCCGGCCGAGGACTCGCGCTTGCGGACCAGGTTGGTGCGGTGAAACTCGATCACCCGCTCGCCGTGCTGGTTGAAGCCTTCGGTATGCCAGGTGACGATGCCGAAGCCCGGCTGGCCTTTGGAATCGCGGGCGATCTTCACGGTGCTGCGGGCGGTCAGCGTGTCGCCGACGTAGACGGGCTGGAGGAACCGGCAGCCGTCGACGCCGAGAAACGGTCCGCCGCCTTCCGACAGATCCTCCACCGACAGCCCGAACACGGTGTTGAACACCAGGAGCGGATTCACCACCAGACGCGGATGGCCGAGCGACTGCGCGTACGGCTCGTTGAAGTACAGCGGGCAGAACGACAACGTCTGCGTGGTGAACGCCGCGTTGTCGCCGTCGGTCAGTGTGCGACCCCAGTGGTGCTCGAACACCCGGCCGACGGTCATGTCTTCGTACCGGTGGCCCTTGCGCTTCGGCACCGCGCGGGCACGCAGATCGTCGAGGGTCTGCTGCGCGTCGCTCATACGGGCGCTTGCTCGCGTCGTCGGGCGCGCGGCGGTTTCGATCCGGACGCCGGCTGAAGCGCCTGCCAGAGCGGCGCCGGGTCGTCCAGGTCCGGCAGGCGCCGGCAGCAGTCTTCCACGAGGTCCGCGCCGGCGCTGCCGAGCACCGGGTCGGTCAACGTGTGGAACTTCTCCGTCAGCCGCTGCCACTGCGTGTCGAGGTCGGTGAGCGGGATCGCCACGTTCGCCTCGGCTTCGAAGCTGCGGCCGTCGCCGGTGCGCACCCGTACCCGGGTCTCCGGGCGCGGCCGTTCGTGTGCGACGACGCGCACGCGATCCCGGAGCGCGACCAGATCGCGCCGTCGGGTCAGCTCGTCGGTGAACAGCCGGATGCTGGCCGTGTCTTCGCCGGCGAGCGCGAGTGCCACCGTGAAGCGCAGGCTGAACTTCGCCTCGAGAGCCGTCTTCGGCGCCTCGATGTTGCAGACGTCGAAGTGCCCGCGGTTGACCCGCACCTCGACGCTTTCGATCCGGTCGGGCCTCAGCGCATTCGCCCGCGCGAGCTCGCGCGCGGCTTCGATGGCCGAGTGGGTCAGGTAGCAGGCGGCGTGGTACTTGAAGCAGATGTCGGGCACGTACTCCGGAGCCGCCAGCGCGGCGTAGAAGCGGTCGAGGGACGGCTCGTCGGACTGCGTGTCCATGAAGCCCTGGCGCGTCTCGAGCAGATCGAGCCGGCTCGTGAAGCCGCGCGCCGCCAGCAGCGCCGCCTCGACGCCGGTGGCCGCCGCGTGTCCCGCGTGCAGCGGCTTGCACATGGTGCCGAACTGGCATTTCAGACCCGCGGCCTGCGTGCCGGCGATGCCGAGCGCGGCGGCGGTGCGTTCCGGGTCGAGCTCGAGCAGCCGCGTGCAGGCTGCGGCGGCGCCGAATGCACCGAGCGTCGCGGTGGCATGCCAGCCCCGGCCGTAGTGCGACGGGCCGGCGTAACGACCGAGGATGCACTCGGTATCGACGCCGGCGCAGAACGCGGTCAGGAGATCCGCGCCGGTACGGCCGAGGTGCTCGCCGAGCGCCAAGAGCGCCGGAGCCACCGGCACCGTGGGATGGCCGAGCATCGCATCGTGCACGTCGTCGTAGTCGTGCGCGTGGCCGGCGGCGCCGTTGACCAGAGCAGCCTGACGGACCGTGACCCGTGCCGTCTTGCCGATCAGCCCCGCCTGGGGGCGGCCGCCTTCCTCGTCGACCTGCTCGCGCAGCAACCGAACCAGCGGCTCGTCGGCGCCGGCGAGCGCGACGCCGATGAAGTCGAGCAACGCCTGGCTCGCCACCGTGCACGCCTCACCCGACAGCGCGTCGAAACGCGTACGGGCGATACGTTCCGCCAATTCCAGCGTAGGTCCCACCGCGCCTTCCCCGATTCGTCCGTGGGAGCGGCCATCGGCCGCGATCGTCGAGCCCCGGCGCGCGGTCGGCGACCGCTTCCCGCCGGGTCGATTACACTAGCGCCTGGACTATTCCGGCACAACCGCGCTCATGGAACGCGTTTACTGCAGCCAGCAGAATCCGGACGAGCCGATGATCGGCACCGCCGATCCGGTGGATGTCTGGGTGCTCCTCGAGTACCGGCCGACGTGGAAGGCGCGGGCGGTGGAGCAGAGCGACCTGTCCCCGGCGGTACGGGCGTGGCTCGACGGGAGCCTCGCGGCGCTCGCCGAGCGCGGCCTCAAGGCGCGGGCGCAGTTCGTCCGTCAGCCGGAACGCGAAAGCGGCGAATTACGGCTGCTGGTCGGCGTCCGGCAGGGTCTCGTGCAGTTCGGCGGCGAGGGCTACGACTGGGTCTGCGACATCGATCTCGCCGCGGTGGTTCGCCGGCCCGACGCCTACCCGCGGCTGACCCGGCCGCAGTACTTCGTCTGCACCAACGGGCAGCGCGATCTGTGTTGCGCGCGCTTCGGGCTGCCGGTGTATGCGGCGCTGCGCGAGCGCGTCGATGAGCGCGCCTGGCAGATCACCCACCTCGGCGGCCACCGCTTCGCGCCGAACGTGCTCGCTCTGCCGCAGGGAGTCGTGTACGGCCGCGTCGGGCCGGACGACGTGGCCGCGCTGCTCGACGCGGTGGAGAACGACCGCCTGGCGTTCCCGCACGTGCGCGGGCGTGCCTGGTACCCGCCGGCCGTGCAGGCGGCGGAAGCGCTCTGCGGCGTGTCCGGCCTCGAGTTTCTCGGGCTCGACGGCGACGATGCCGCCGCCACCGTGCGGTTCGCGGGCCCCGGGGGAGAGCACGCGGTGCGCGTGCGGCGGGCCGAAACGCCTAGCGAGGTATTGAAGAGCTGCGGCGACGAGCGGACCGCGCCGGTGCACCCGTATCGGGCGGATTGAACGCGGGCGCACCGGCGGGGATCTCCTCGGCGACGAAGCGGCGCAGCGCCGCGGCGAGCTGCTGCGGATCACCCTGCGGCTCGAACGCAGGGACGATGCGGATGTCGTACCGGCGCCCGCGCTTGTTCAGCAGCTCGCGAAACAGCGTCATGTCCCTGAGCTCGTGGTGGATCGCGTAGAACAGGTAGTAGAGCCACGAGTTTCGGCCGCGGACGTGCATCGGGATCACCGGCGCGCCGTGCTTGATCGCGAGATTCAGCGCCGCCGGCTGCCAGTCGCGCTCGACGAGCCCGCGCGGGCTCGGACGGGCGAGACGCCCCGACGGGAAGATCACGATCAGCCGGCGTTCCCGGAACGCCTGCGCGATGCCTCGCACGGTCTCGCGCCGCCGGGCGTGGTTGCGGCGTGCCTCCATCCACTCCACGGGCACGACCATGTCGGCGAGCCCGGGACACACCCGGATCGCGTCGCGGTTCGCGAAGAAGCTGATGTCGCGGCGCACTTTCGACAAGGCGTCGAACACGGCGATGCCGTCGCCGATCCCCGACGGGTGATTGGCCGTCACGACGGCGAGCCCTTCCGGCGGCACGTGCTCGAGCCCCTCGCAGCGCACGTCGAGCTCGAGACGCGCGCTCAGATACCGGAACACGTCCAGCGCGCCGAGCGGCGCGATGTCGTCGGCCATCCGCACCGCTTCGCGGTAGCCGAGCAGGGGATAGAGCCACGGCCGCAGGCTCTGCCACAGGAGCGGGCGCCGGCGCAGGCTCTCGGCGCGTTCCTCGATCAGGACGTCGACGATGTGGGGCATGGCGGGACGCCACACCGATGGAGAAACGCGATCAGCGCCGCGTTGAACGCCTCCGGAGCCTCCATGTTCATGCCGTGGCCTGCGTCCAGGTCGACGACCTCGAGCTGCGGCATCCGCGCGGCTGCGTGCTCCCGGTGCGGCCGGAAGCGTCGCTCGCGGCTGCCGCAGATGAGCAGCGCAGGGCGGCGGTTCTCCGCGAGACGGGCGCGGACCGACGCGTACGGGTTGGTGCCGAGCATCGTGTTGGCGATGCCGATCGGATCGTGCCGCCCCGCGTCGTCGCACAGGCGGCGGTACAGATGCTCCGGGAGGCGGCGCGCATGCTTCGGGTGCACGGCGATGCGCTCCATCGCCGCGAGGCCGCCGTCACGAATCTTCGCGGCGCTGGCCGCCGCAGCCACGAGCCAGGCGCGCTGCTGATCGGCGTCGGCCATCGCCGAGGTGGAGTTCGTGAACGCGTGTCCGAGCACGCGGTCGGGATGGTTCAGCGCGTAGCGAATGGTGAGGCCGGCGCCCAGCGAGTAGCCGAGCAGGAACCACTCTGCGGCCCCGACGGCCGCCCGGATGCGCTCGAATTCGGCGACGTACGCGTCGGGGTGGTAGCGCTCGAGCTCCGGCGGGCTCGGCGCGCCGGCGTGACCCCAGAGCGACACGGTGACCGGCGTGCAATGCTCGGCGAGCGCCGGCAGGTTCGCCAGCCACTGGCCCGGCCCGGTGAGAAACCCGTGCACCAGCAGCAGGTGCGGACCGCGGCCGGGATGCACTTCGTAGCCGAGCTCCACCGTCAGCCGCCGAGGGTTCGCTCGAGGTAGGCCTTCAGGCGCTGCCACGCGTCGAGCGCGGGACCACGGTTGGTCTCCGGGTCCCGGTCGACGTACAGCCAGAACCCGTGATCGACGTGGTCGTAGATGTGCACGTCGTTCTTCACACCTGCGGCCCGCAGCGCTTCGACGAACTTCTCCACCTGCTCCCGCGGAATGCCGTCGTCGTTGCCGGCGAAGGTGCCGTAGATCTCGTGGTGGATCTTCCGCATCTGTTCCGGGTCGTCGAGCAGCCGGCCGTAGAAGATCGCGGTGCCGTCGTGCGCGTCGCTGCCGAGCGCGAACGACAGCGCGACGCCGCCGCCGTAGCACCAGCCGATCGTCGCCACTTTGCCGGTGGTGTCCTCGCGCGCTTCGAGGAAACGCACCGCCGCCTCCAGATTCGCGATGATCTCGTCCGGATCGGCCAACGTTTCCCGGACCAGCGCGAGATTCTCCTCGCGGCTGTTGCCGGTGCGGCCGCTGTACAGATCCGCGGCGAGGGCCACGTAGCCCTCGGCCGCCAGCGCGTCCGCCGTCTGGCGGATCCGGTCCACGAGGCCGTTCCACTCGTGGATCAGGATCACCGCCGGGAACGGGCCCGGACCCTCCGGCCGCGCGAGGTAACCGCGCGTGGCGTCGTTCGCCGGGTAATACGCGACACTTTCGCCGCGCGGCTCGCCGCCCTCGCCGAGGATCGCCGCGGGAAGCTCGTCCTCGGCGGTGGGATCGAGCGGGACGTTGCCGTGCGCGAGCCCGGTGAGCAGCAGAAGCCCGGCCGTCAGGGGCCGGAAACCAGCGTTCATTGCGTTCCTCCCGTTCCGGATCGCCGCAACATACCCGAATCGTCCGCCGCGGAGCCAGTGGCGGCTTGGGTGCCCGCGGGTAACTGGCTATGATGACGGCGTCGTACCGCCGGAGCGTTGCCTTGTCGTCCGATTGGTCGGATCCGACTCCCGAGCCGGTGCTGGTGGTCTCCACCGGCGGCACCATCGACAAGGTCTACTTCGACGCGCGCAGCAACTACGAAGTGGGCGAGTCGGTGGTGGGCGATCTGCTGCGGCAGGCCAAGGTGCATCTGCCGTTCGAGCTGCTGCCGCTCTTGCGCAAGGACAGCCTGGACATCACCGACGAGGAGCGCGCGATGATCCGCGACCGGATCGCCGCCCGTCCGGAACGGCGCGTGATCGTCACCCACGGCACCGACACGATGGTCGAGACCGCGCGGGTGCTCGCCGGGCTGCCCGACCGGACGATCGTCCTCACCGGTTCGCTGTCGCCGGCCCGATTCGCGCAGACCGACGCGGTGTTCAACGTCGGTATGGCGTTCGCTGCGGTGCAGACGCTGCCGCCGGGCGTCTACATCGTGATGAACGGGCAGGTGTTCGCCGGCGATCGTGTCGCGAAAGACAAGGAACACAACGTTTTCGTGCGGGTTTAGCGGGCTCCGCGCAGCGGGCGCCGCGCAGCGGGCGCCGGATCCGCGCTCACTCGTGACACACGGCTTCGATGCGGTTGCCGTCGGGGTCGAAGACGAACGCCGCGTAGTAGGAGGCGTGGTATTGCGGGCGCGGCCCCGGTGCGCCGTCGTCCCGGCCGCCTGCCGCCAGCGCTTCGGCATGGAAGTGGTCGACGCTCGCCCGATCGGGGGCGCGAAACGCGACGTGCGTGCCCCTGCGCGGGCCACCGGCGTCGACCTGCAGCCCGAAATCGTCGGCCCCTTCGAGCCCGTACGCGATCATCGACGGTTTTTCCCAGAGGCGCCGGAAGCCCAACGCCGCCATCACGTGGTCGTAGAAGTGCCCTGCGCGTTCGATGTCCGATACGCCGAGGGTCACATGATCGATGACGGAGGCCATGTCTACGATGTCGCCGGCGGCGCGGTCACGACGATCGGACGGCCGCGCGTGGCGATCAGCGTGTGCTCGTACTGGGCGGAGAGGTTGCCGGGAGGCGCCGTCAGCGTCCAGCCGTCGTCGCCTTCCTCGGCCGCCGTCGCCCGAGTGGAGAGAAACGGCTCCACCGCGATCACCATCCCCTCCTCCAGAAACCGCCTATCCTGCGGCCGGTGGTAGCTGACGATCTCCGCGGGGCTCTCGTGCAGACTCCGGCCCACACCGTGGCCGGCGAGGTTGCGGATGATGCGAAAGCGGTAGGTGCGGGCGACGCGTTCCACCGCCAGCCCGAGGCGGTTGATCGGATTCCCTGCGCGCACTTCGCTCATCGCGGCCTCGAGTGCCCGACGGGTGGCATGGCACAGGCGTTTCTTCACGGGCGTCACGGGCGGCACCACGCGCGTGCCGCCGGTATCCGCGAAGTAGCCGTCCAGCTCCGCCGAAACGTCCACGTTGACCACGTCGCCCGGTTCGATCCGTCGGCTGCCGGGCACACCGTGCGCCACCTGCTCGTTGACGCTGATGCAGGTGGCGCCGGGGAAGTCGTAGGTGATCCGCGGTGCGGAGCGGGCACCGTGACGCCGCAACAGCTCGTCGCCCAACGCGTCGAGCTCGGCCGTGGTCATTCCCGGTTCCAGCGCATCGAGCATGCGGTTCAGCACGCGCGAGACGACCTGTCCCGCCGCCATCAGGCCTTCGATGTCGCGCTGGTTCTCGACGGTCATGCCGCGTCCTCCGGGGAGCCGGGGAGCAGCATAACCGATTCGGCGGCGCTGGTCCGGCGGGGGCCGCCCGCGAAGTTCAGAACCTCGCGGGGCGGCCCCCGCCGAATCGGCGTACGGTGCGCTCCTCAGCGCAGCGGCCGCAGCCCCGGGTAGTACATCGAGTCGTCGCCCGCGTTCGCAGCATCCTCGATGCTCATACCGCCGCTTTCCTCGAAAGGCGACTTGTCGCGAGCTTCGAGGTGCTCGCCGAGCAGGCCGAGGCGATTCGACTTGTCCCAGATTCCGCCGCGCGTCTCGGTGAGCTCGCGCGCTTGCAGATCCTCGCTGAGGTCGTTGATCGTGATGTTGCTCATGGCGCCTCCCGAATGGTTGAGCGGTCCGAATGCCGCGAGTCGGCCGGGAGCAGGTTCCGCGCCAGCGCGCCACGCGGGCAGCGAACGATCGCCAACCGATTGAAGCCCATGAGTTTTCGCGGACGGCCGGCACCTGCCGCCGCGTCGGACGATCGCCGCGCGAGTCGGCTCGGGGATCACACCTCGATCAGGATGTCGGGCCGAATCCGACGAAGCGGCCGCGCTTCAGAGGACCGCTCTCGGAACGCGCACGCGGCCCGGATCACACTCCAGCAGGGCCCGATCCCAGCCGCCGCAATCGGCCGCCGCGAGGTAGGCCGACTGAAGGAACTGCAGCAGCGTCCCCTCGGGGTCTGCGGCCGATCGAACCTGCTCGTAGGGGAGCAGGTACTCGCGCAACCCGGCGTGATACCCGGCGCCGTCGGGAAGTATCGGCTGCTGCGCAAATCCCGGCGGCTCAGGGTAGGCGTACGAATAGAACATGGCCTCGTCGACGCCTCCGCCCCCGGGCCAGAACCCGGCGGACGACACCTCGTGACTGTAGGCCTCCCGGGTGACCGCGTCCGGCAGGTTCGGAATGCCTCCGGGATGGCGCGGCGCCGGACGTCCCGAAAACCGGGTGACCGCCAGATCGAGCGCTCCCCAGAAGAGATGGACGGGGCTCACCTTGCCGAGAAAGCCGGTGCGGAACTGCTGGAATACGGACTCGACCCGCAGCAGGGCCCGATGGAAGCGTTCCACTGCGCCGCGGTCATAGGGCCGGTGCTGCGTATCTTCCGCGAACGGAACCGCCGCGGCGATCTCGTTCGGCGAGCCGTGAATGGCCGTGTTGCCGCCCAGCGCTTCGATCAGCTCGATGGTCCGGTGCAGGAACCCGGACACGCTCATCGGTTCGAGGGGAAAGCTTCCCGACCCGCAGCGCTCGCTTTCGCCGAGCAGCCGATGGTCACAGAAGTCGAACGACAGCCGCGTCGTGCCGCCCCGGTCGGGCACGGGTCCGGTGGTGAGGCCACGAGGAGTGACGTACAGGGTCGCGTGCCACGAGTGGTTCACCCACGGCGTGTTCGCCAGGCGGTATTTGCCGACGATCTGCGTCCAGAGATGCAGCGCGGCGCAGGTCTCGCGCCACTCCCGATAGTCGATGGCCGGCCAGTCTGCGGCGTTCATGGTGGCGCCTCCCTGCTCGTGCGAGCACTCCGGGGTGTCGATTGTAGCGTCAGTCGCGGCGGACCCATTGCGCCATCAGCCGCAGCAGGTCGGCGACGCGAAACGGCTTCTCGATGTACGCCTGGAAGCCCCAGAAGGCCGCCTGATCGGCCTCGTCCGCCGTCGGAACCCCCGTCATCAGAATCATCGGCACCCGCCGTACCGAGTCGATCGCCCGCAGCGCGGCGGCGGTCTCGTAGCCGTTGAGCCCGGGCATCTGCTTGTCGAGGACGATCACGTCGAGGGGTACCTGGCGCGCGAAGTTCAGTGCCTCGGCGCCGTCACACGCGGTTATCACCCGATAGCCGTTGCGGGACAGCGCGTCGAGCAGCAGCAGCCGCACATGGACGTCGTCGTCCACGGCCAGGCAAAGCGGGTCTCTCCGAGTGCCAACGGTGTCCGAGGGCATGTCTCCGCCAAGCAATGATCGTGCGCGCGGGAAGGGCCCTCCGTAGAAACCGAAACGGTGAGCGCGGCCGACTTGCCATCGGTTTAATCGGTTCTATCTTTGGGGCAAGGGACGAACCGGCCGCCGGCGCTTCGAGTACAGGAAAGACTCGCCGCCGACATCCGTTCGTCCCGAGGCACGTTCCGTCAGCTCGCGATGACCGGGCTTCGAGACGGAGCAGGAGCTGGAACCCCAGGGCACCGTCCCTGAATCCATTGCTCCCCCTGAAACCTACCCCTTCCAATTCCGAGACAATCCATGTTCGCACCACTCACCCCGGGCCGCGGGGCAAGGAATGCCTTTGGCCTGACGGTTCTTCTTTTGTTCGTCAACACGTTGTGGGCGGCCGACGCCCGTGCCGGCGGCAACATCTGGCTATCCAGCGTCGGTGAAGGCTGGTTCTGGAAAGCCGAACCCTGGGCGCACCAGAACCTGGTCGGCACCTGGTGGGCGCGCGAGCTCCAGCCGGGCAAGTCCTATCGAATGAGCTTCAAGGTGAACAGCCTGCAGGGTCGGATCGTGCTGAAGCTCGCCGACCTGTCCGACATCACCATCAGCGAACCCGGTGACTACTCGTACGCCTTCGACATCACCGCCCAGGGCAAGCGACAGATGATGTTCCGCAGCGCCTCGAACGACGTCCGCGTGAGCGTGACGAAAATCGACGTCAGGGAGGCGTCGCCGCCGCCGGTGGGTGGTGTCGAACCCGAGCCCGAAACCGGCTCCGATACACCTGCGCCCGCAGGCAACATCTGGCTGAACCGCTTCGGCCAGGCGTGGTTCTACGAGACGAGCGCCGTGAGCGGGCAGTTGCTGGCAGGCACCTTGTGGGAGGCCGCGTTGACGCCGGCCAATACCTACACGATGACCTTCCGCGTGAAGGCACTGCGCGGCGGCGTGGGGCTGCTGATCGGCGACTTGCCGATGATCGAGATCACGCAAACGGGCACCTACAGCTACGACTTCCCGATCAGCGAGACGGGGGCGCGGCGCCTGGCGTTCCAATCGATCGGCTCCAACGTGGCCGTCAGCGTGAGCAACATCTCGGTGGCGAAGCGTTGGACCGCGCCCGAGACGGGCAGCCGCTCCGGCACGGGCAAGGGTCACTACCTGTCGCTGGCGCACGCGCGGGACCTGAAAACCGAGATGCTGGACCTGGTTCAGAATCCGCACGCCGCGAGGTCCGATTATCATCTGCGCGTCGCGCAGGAGCTCGACGCTGCCCTACGCACCCCCGGTGTCGCCGGCTTCTGGATGGGCTACCGGTGGCGTGACCTCGAGATCGCCGACGGGCAGTACGACTGGACGATGCTCGACCGGAATGTCGAAGTGGCGCGTCAGTACGGCATCAAGTTCATCGTCGCCATCCATGATCGCAGTTTCGACGGCTCGAATTTCATGCCGAGCTACTTTCCGTCAGAGTACGTGTTGCCGAGCGGCAACGGCGCGCTGGCGGGCTTCGTGGCGAAGCGCTGGGACCCGTATGTCTACAACCGCCTGATCCGCCTGCACAATGCCATAGCGCAGCGCTACGCGGACAATCCCGGCTTCGGCGGCATTGCGACGTCCGAGACGGCGACGGGCACCTCGAGCGGCGGCTACACGATAGGGCAGTATCGCCACGCGCTGACCCAGATCGCGACGCAGACTCAGGCGGCGCTGGGTGATCAAGGGAAGTTCTTCTTCTACCTCAACTTCCTCAATGGCGGAATGAGCTTCGACATGAACGTGGACGAGCGGGTGGCGCTGGTGCAGGACCTGCCGCACGCGAACCTGGTGATCGGTGGGCCCGACATCACACCGGACGTACAGGGCATGCCCGGATCCGTTTCGTCCTACCGCGGCTATCTGCACAAGACGAAACCCGGCCTGCAGCAGTTCTGTCACGCCCAGCACACCGATCACGGTCAGGGTCGGAGCAACGTGAAGAGCAACAAACATCGGGAGGCCTTCTTCGCGAGCGTCGAGCGCATTCGCAGCAACGAACAGAAGCCCTGGTTCAAGGGCACGCCCGCGGTGTTCCACTTCGACGATCTGCGCGATCCGAACGGCAACCAGGTCGATCTGCACCCGAGTTGGGTGCTCGGGGATCTCTGGCAGCTCGATGAGCTGTTCGAGTTCGGCCAGCGCAACTTCGGCTGCGACTACATGATCTGGCACTACCGCGAGCACCCGAAGCACGGCGAGTTCGGCTGGGAGGACACGCGGAACGTGATCCTGAACAACCCGTACTTCTACGATCACAACTGATCGCGCACCCGCCGGCGAAGGCGGCGCCGCGTGCGGCGCCTTCGCAGCGGAGCATCTGGCGGGATCCTCGCGGGAAGGGAGCGTCGGGCCCGGCCCGTGCGCAAGACTTTCAACAAACTATCAGACTGTCGGCCTTCTCGCCAGCCTCGTATCCTCGCGACGATTCATTGCAGATCGGAGCCGGCCGTGGCCGCCATGCACCTCGTCGAAGGCCCCGTGGGGGCCGGCAAGTCGACCTTCGCGAAAGCGCTTTCCCTGTCACTCCGGGCGCCGCATCTGGATCTGGATGAGTGGATGCTCACGATGTTCTCTCCGGACCGGCCGCGCGAGGAATTCATGGAGTGGTATCTCGATCGGAAGGCGCGTTGTATCCAGCAGATCTGGAACGTGGCGCGCGAGATACTCGATACCGGTACGAGCGTCATTCTCGAGCTGGGCTTGGTGCAGCGCGCCGATCGCGAGAACTTCTATCGACGGGTGGACGCAACGGATTACCCCCTGCGTGTGTACCTGCTCGACACGCCGCTCGAGCAGAGACGCCAGCGTGTGCGTGAACGGAACCGGCGGAGGAGCGGCAGCTTCAAGATGGAGGTGTCGGACGAGATCTTCGATCTCGCCGACAGCTTCTGGGAAGAACCGACCGAGGCCGAATGCCGTGAACGGAACATCGAGATCGTAACCCCGCGCTAGGCGGCTGCCCTGGCGTTGCAGCAGCTCGGGTGTACACCCGATCCATCGCCTCGTATCCTGCCCGGAGGCCGCATCCAGGAGGGGAACCATGGCACTCGACCTTCTGATCCGGAACGGGACCGTGGTGGACGGTTCGGGCGGCCCCCGATACCGGGCCGACGTCGGGGTAAGCGGCGGTCGCATCGCCGCGATCGGCCGGTTGAACGAGCGTGCCGGGCGCGTCATCGATGCCGACGGTCTGATCGTCTCGCCGGGCTTCGTCGACGGCCACACCCACATGGACGCTCAGGTGTTCTGGGACCCGCTCGGCTCCTGCTCCTGCTACCACGGTGTCACCACCGCGGTGATGGGCAACTGCGGGTTCACGCTCGCACCCTGCAAGCCGGACCAGGCCGATCTGGTGTTCCGCAACCTCGAGCGCGCCGAGGATCTGTCGCGCGACGCGATGCTGGAGGGCATCCGCTGGAGCTGGGAGAGCTTCCCCGAGTTCCTCGACGCGGTGGAGGCGCTGCCGAAGGGCATCAACTACGCCGGCTACATCGGCCATTCCGCGCTGCGCACCTACGTGATGGGCGAGCGCGCGTTCGAGGAACCGGCGAATCCGCAGGACCTCGAGCGGATGTGTGCGCTGGTGAAGGAGGCGATGCAGGCGGGCGCGGTCGGCTTCTCGACGTCACGCACGTTCAACCACCTCACCGCGGACGATCGGCCGGTGGCGAGCCGGCTCGCGGACTGGGACGAGGTTCGCGCGATCGTCAACGCGGTCGGCGAGACCGGCAAGGGCATCTTCGAGCTCGCCTGCGAGGCGCCGGGGCGCGATCCCGAGCGCGTGCGCGAGTACTTCGACCGGCTGCGCGACCTGGCGGTGGAGTCCGGCGTCACGCAGACCTGGGGCATGTTCAGCACCCGGCTCGCGCCGGAGCTGTGGCGGCCGTATTTCGATCTGCTCGACGAGACCGCGGCGGCCGGCGGACGCATGTACGCTCAGGTGCACAGCCGCGCTCTGAACGTGCTGCTGTCGTTCGAGGCGCACACGCCGTTCGACAAGTGGGACGTCTGGCGCGACGTGCGCAGCCTCCCGCTCGATGAGCAGAAGGCGAAGCTGCGCGACCCGGCGGTGAAGGCCGCGCTGGTCGAGGTGGCGAGCCGCGAGTACCGCGGCCCGCGGGTAGTCGGCGCGGAGGCACGGCCGCCGGAATGGCGGTGGGTCTACCCGATGGCCGAGATGCGCTACGACCAGCCGAGCATGGCGGAGCTGGCCGCGGCCCGGGGCGTGCGCCCGGCGGAGCTCATGATCGACCTGGCGCTCGAGCACGACTTCAAGATCTTCTTCCGGCAGCCGATCGCGAACGAGGATCAGGATCACGTGCTGGAGATGATGCGCCACCCGCGCGCGCTGGTGACGTTTTCGGACTCCGGCGCGCACGTCGCGCAGATCATGGACAGCTCGCTGCAGACTCACCTCTTGTCCCACTGGGTGCGGGAGAAGCAGGCGTTCACGCTGGAGCAGGCGGTGCGCCGCATCACCTACGACACCGCCACCGTCTGGGGCCTGCACGACCGCGGCCTGATCCGGCGCGGCTTCGCGGCCGACCTGGTGGTATTCGACCCGGATACCGTCGGGGCGCACCTGCCGGCGGTGGTGCACGATCTGCCGGCGGGCGCGAAGCGCCTGAAGCAGACGGCGGAAGGCATCCGCCACGTGATCGTGAACGGCGAGGTGCTGCTCACCGACAACGAGCCGAGCGGCGCGACGCCGGGGCGGCTGCTGCGGTCCTGAGCATCCCCGGACCTGCGGGGGGCGACCAGGATGCGTGGGAGCGGCGACTACCCGTCCAGCTCCGGCCGCGAATCCGGAGCTGCAACCTTTTCTAGGCCTGCTGCATCTACCTCCCAGTGTGTACCCCACACGACCACTCGGGGGAGGTGCTTGCCCCGCAACCGTATGGTGGAGGGCCCGGTCATCCCGGCCCTCCTTTTTTTGCCCCGCATTCTCGGATAGCTTCCCAGCCGGTCGATCGAACGAGGAGCCGTCATGGCGGGACTGCCGCTGGAAGGCGTCACGGTGCTGGACTTCGGGCAGGTCTACAACGGGCCGTACTGCGGCTTCCTGCTCGCTCAGGCCGGCGCCCGGGTGATCAAGGTGGAATCGCCGCTCGGCGAGACGTTGCGCGGCCGCGCGGAGGCGAGCTCGGCGAGCTATCCGTTCGCGCTGCTGAATGCCGGCAAGTCCTGCATCACGCTCAACATCAAATCCGAAGCCGGTCAGCGGCTGCTGAAGCGCCTGGTGCACCGGGTCGACGTCGTGCTCGAGAACTTCTCGCCCGGCACGATGGCCCGCTACGGGGTCGGCGCCGACGCGCTGCGGGCCGAGAATCCGCGCCTGATCTACGCGGCCAGTACCGGCTTCGGCAGCACCGGGCCGTATCGTGACTACCTCGGGATGGACATCACGCTGCAGGCGATGTGCGGGGTGATGACCATCACCGGCCAGGACGGGACGCCGCCGACGAAAGCGGGCCCGGCCCTCGCGGACTTCCTCGGCGGCGTGCACCTGTTCGGCGGCATCGTGGCGGCGCTGTACCGACGCACGGTGACCGGAGAGGGTGCGGTGGTCGACATCTCGATGCAGGACTGCCTGTTCCCGACGCTCAGTACCGCGCTCGGCGCGTATTTCCTCGCCGGATATCAGCCGCCGCGTACCGGCAACCGGCACCCGGGGCTGTCGGCCGCGCCGTACAACGTCTACGCGGCGGCGGACGGGCACGTCGCGATCATCTGCATCCGCGAGGGACACTGGCGGAACCTCACGCGCGCGATGGGGCGGCCCGAGCTGCAGCAGCGGCCGGAGTTCGCCGACGTGGCGGCGCGCTGCCGCAACATGGATGCGCTGGACGCCGAGGTGGAACGCTGGACGCGGTCGTTGCCGAAGGAGGAGGTATTCCGGATCGCCCAGCAGCACGACGTGATCTGCGCCCCGGTGAAGTCGCTGGCGGAGGTAGTGGACGACCCGCAGCTCCACGCCCGCGGGACGCTCGAGTGGCTCGATCATCCGAGCCTCGGCCGGATCGCGATCTGTCATTCGCCGCTGCGCTGGGCCGACGTGGCCTTGCCGGCGCTCACGGATGTTCCGTATTTGGGGGCCGACAACCGGACCGTATACTGCGGCCTGTTCGGCCTGACGGAGGCCGAGCTCGGCGCGCTCGAATCCGAAGGCGCCATCTGAAGTATCGAGACGGAGAAGTCATCTTGAGCGCTTACAAGATCGCCCGCAGCCACGTGGAGGCGAGCCTCGCCGAGGCCGCGGAATCCGGAATCGACGCCGACGCGCTGCTGCGCGCGCTGCTCGCGACGCTGTCCGAACGCTACCGCGAGCTGAAAGGTGTCGACGATCTGCGTGCGGTGCTGCAGTTTCAGCTCGACAACGCGAGTGGCGACGAAGACCACATGTTCATGCGTCCCTGACGCCTATTTCCTGTGGGAGCGGCCTTCGGCCGCGAATCTCCGGAAGTTCGCGGCCGGAGGCCGCTCCCACACAGGCGGCCGGAGGCCGCTCCCACACACAGAGACAGGTCGCTCCCACAGCGCTGCGGGCCCGTGGTATCCTTCGCGGCCCGTTTTCTCCATCCGCACAGGCTCACCTCGATGATGACCCAGCCGTCCGGCGCCGTGTCCGAATTCCCGACGCAATTCGATCCGATCGAGGATGCGCTCGCCGCCATTGCCGCCGGCGAGATGGTCGTGGTGGTGGACGACGAGGATCGCGAGAACGAGGGCGATCTGATCATGGCCGCCTGCAAGGCGACTCCGGAGAAGGTCGCGTTCATGATCCGGCACACCAGCGGGATCCTGTGCACGCCGATCCTGGAGGAGCAGGCGAAGCGGCTGCACCTCGAGCCGATGGTGGCGCGCAACGACGCGCCGATGAGCACCGCGTTCACGGTTTCGATCGACTACGTGAAGGGGCTGACCACCGGCATCTCGGCGGAGGAGCGCGCGGCAACCGCGCAGGCGCTCGCCAACAGCAACGTCGGCCCGGAGGACTTCGTGCGTCCCGGCCACATCTTCCCGCTGATCGCGCGCCAGGGCGGCGTGCTGGTGCGCTCGGGACACACCGAAGCCGGCGTCGACCTGGCGACGCTCGCCGGCTGCCCGCCGGTGGCGCTGCTGGCGGAACTGGTCAACGACGACGGCACCGTGCAGCGGCTGCCGCAACTCGTCGAGTTCGCCCGCCGGCACAAGCTCAAGCTGATTTCCATCGCCGACCTGATCGCGTACCGGCAGCGCCGCGAGCACCTCGTCGAGCGCACGCTCGAGTTCAAGGTCAAGACGCGGATCGGGGAGGCGCGCGCGTACGCCTACCGCACCAAGTTCGAGGAGGCGGAACACCTCGCGCTGGTGTTCGGCGACATCCACAAGCTCGATTCCGTGCCGGTGCGCATCCATCGCGAGAAGCTGATCGACGACGTGTTCGGCCCGCAGACGGCCCACGATGCGAGCCTGCTGGATGCCTCGCTCGACCGAATCGGCAAGCTCGGCGCCGGCGTGCTGATCTACCTGCGCTCCGGCTTCGTCGGCGTGCCGCTCGACAAGCTGACCAGCCAGAAGCGGGAAGACGCGCGCCGGGCGCAGTGGCTCGAGATCGGTGTCGGCGCACAGATCCTGCGGGACCTCGGCCTCGGCAAGATCCGCCTGATCGCCGGCCGGGAAGTGGATTACGTCGGGGTCAAGGGCTTCGGCCTGACGCTGGAGGCGACCGAGCTGCTCTGACGGGTCGCCGGATTCCGGAAGAGGGAGGAGGGGGTATGGCCGAGTATCAGCCGCCCGGGTGGCCGACCGTGATCCCGCGCATTTTCTGCGGCGATGCCCCGGGCCTGGTGGAGTTCATCAAGGCGGTCTTCGATGCCAGCGGCGAGTACGACCGGTCGGTGCCGGCGGAGCTGCGCATCGGCGATTCCATCGTGATGGTGAGCGGCGACGAGGTGCGCGGCGCGGTGCCGGCCTTCCTCTACGTGTACGTGCCGGACGCGGACGTCACCTACGAGCGCGCGGTGATGCGCGGCGCGGTGACCATCGAGGCGCCGCTGCGCACGCCGTACGGCGACCGTCGCGCGACCGTGCAGGATCCCTGGGACAACGTCTGGCAGATCGCGACCCGGCTCGCGGGCTGAGCCTT
>DASVDC010000032.1:0-31258 GCA_036381275.1 Pseudomonadales bacterium
GAGCTACTGAAGAGCGCGGCCTGACGGCCGCCCCGCCGATACCGCTACGGGCTCTATCGGGGCCCTTCGCGGTATCGGCGGGAAGAGAGGATCAGCCGAATACCCTGATCATGAATTTGCACACATTGACGTACACAACTGGGCCGGCGATGAATCGGCGCGCTCTCCCGCGCGTACCGTCCACAACATCGCCCGAATCATAGCCGGGAAGGGTGTCGAGGTCCGCCATCGCGCCAGCGTGCGGCCGGCGATGTGCGTGAGTGATCTCGCACAGCACCATCCCCCTCGCCCCCACGGGGGCGGAACATGGCCCGAATCAATCGATAACGCCGGCGCGATCGAGATCTGGCGCTGTACCTCGAACATCGCGGCTTCGATTCGGGCGATGTCCGCGAATTCGATTCGGGCGATGTTCGCGACTCGAGGCGTGGTTCATCAGATGATCCCCAGCGTCCAGGCGAGGTTGCACTTTGACTCGGGCGATGTTGCGTTCGCCGATGGGCGAGAGGGACGCGGAAGCCGGCCGTGAGCGTGCGAATCGGCTGATTGCAGAACGGCGTGCACGCGGCACCATTGCGACGAGCAGCGCCGGAGGCTGCCGCCCGAGGTGCGGTTCGATCCGGCGAGCTCGGTGGTGTGGTTCGAGGGGTGGAAGCGCCGGCCGCGGACCTGGCTGCCCGGGTCGAGGTGCTACCGTGTTGGCTATGTGGCCATTCGTAGCGGTCGCGAATCCCTGAAGAGCATGCGCGGCCGGAGGCCGCTCCCACAGAAGAGCCCACCGGCGAGCCGGTCAGTCGCGCGGGCGGAGCATCGGCGCGAGGAACTCCTCCAGCGCCCGCTTCACGAGTGCCCGATCCACGTCCGGCTCGCGGAGTTGACGCACCCGCAGGCCGTCCACCAGACACTGGATCATCAGCGCCGCCGCCCGCGCCTTGGCCGGCGTCAGACCGAGCCCGCCCTGCTCGCGGCTGCGGCCGAGCCAGCGGGCGAATTCGGTGCGCAGGATCAGGTCGGCCTCACGTACCGCCGCGCCGATTTCCGGGTCGTGACAAGCTTCCGCAGACATCTCCACGTACAGCGCCGGATTCATCCGGCCGTCGCTGCGCGCCTCGCGCGGCAGCGTCGTCTCCCAGATCCCGTGCGGCAGGTCCACCGAGTCGTGCAGGTTCGCGATCTCGGCGCGGGCCAGCTCGAGCTGACGCTCGATGATCGCGAGGATGATCGCGCTCTTGCTGTCGAAGTAGCGGTAGATCAGGCCCGGGCTCATCTCCGCCGTCTCGGCGATGTGGGCCATGCTGGCGGCATGAAACCCTCGCTCGGTGAAGCAGGCCTCCGCCGCGGCGAGGATGCGCTCGCGCTGCGCCTGCGTGCGCACCTCCGCCCGCGAAACCCGTTCTTCCTGCGTCATCGGTCGTGTCATCCTTCGATTCGCGCTAGAGCGTAACCTCGCCGCCCTGCCCCGCCAACTCGGCGGGCCGGCGCCGCGCGAACAGCCGGTTCACCAGCACGAAGAACAGCGGGACGAAAAAGAGGCCGAGCAGCGTGCCTCCGAGCATCCCGCCGACCACGCCGGTACCGATCGCCCGCTGGGCTCCCGAGCCGGCGCCGCTCGCGAGCGCGAGCGGCAGCACGCCGAGCCCGAACGCGAGCGAGGTCATCAGAATCGGCCGCAACCGGTCCCGCACGGCCGCCATCGTCGCCTCGACGAGCTCCATGCCCTGCACGAGGTTCGCGCGCGCGAACTCGACGATCAGAATCGCGTTCTTGCTGGTGAGACCCACCGTCGTCAGCATCGCGACCTGGAAGTAGATGTCCCGCTCCATCCCGCGCAGACCCGCCGCGAGCACGGTCCCGAGAATGCCGAGCGGCGCGACCAGCAGCACCGCGGTGGGAATCGACCAGCTCTCGTACAGCGCCGCCAGGCACAGGAACACCATCAGGAGCGACAGCGTGTAGAGCAGCGGCGTCTGCGCGCCGGCTTCGCGCTCCTGGTAGGAGATCCCGGTCCACTCCATGCCGATGCCCGGACCGAGCTCCGCGACCAGGCGCTCCACCTCGGCCATCGCGGTGCCCGTGCTGACGCCCGGCGCCGCTTCACCCTGGATCTCGAGCGCCGGCGCGCCGTTGTACCGCTCGAGGCGCGGCGGCCCGTAGTCCCAGCGGGTGGAAGCGAACGCCGCGAACGGCACCATCTGGCCGGCGGCGTTGCGCACCGTCCAGTGGCGAAAGTCCTCGGGCTGCATCCGGAACGCCGCGTCCGCCTGCACGTACACGCGTTTGATCCGGCCGCGGTCGATGAAGTCGTCGACGTACTGGCCGCCCCAGGCGACCGACAGCGTGGTGTTGATGTCCGCGATCGCGAGGCCGAGCGCACTCGCCTTGTCGGCATCGATGTCGATCCGCAGCATCGGCATGTCGTCCTGACCGTTGTGCCGCACGTTGGTGAGCAGCGCGCTCTGCTCGGCCTCGGCGAGAAAGCGATCGCGCGCCTCCAGCAGCGCTTCGTGGCCGACGTTGCCGGTGTCCTTCAGGAACAGCGTGAAGCCGGCGGCGGTGCCGAGCTCCGGCATCGCCGGCGGCGCCATCGCCCGAAGCTCGGCGTCCCGGTACGCGGCGAGCGCCGCCTGCGCGCGCTCGACGATCGCGGCGGCGTCCTCGCCGCGGCCGTCGCGTTCGCTCCAGTCGGCGAGCTTCACGAAACCCATGCCGTTGTTCTGGGCGATCCCGCCGAAGCTGAAGCCCTGTACGGTGAAGATCGACTCCACCAGGCCCGCCTCGCGCTCGAGGAAGTGCCGCTGCACCTCGTCGAGCGCCGCCAGGGTGCGCTGCTGCGTCGCACCCACGGGCCCCTGCACCTGCACGCTGAGCACGCCCTGATCCTCGTCCGGCAGGAACGAGCTCGGCAGCGAGACGAAGCCGCCGACCAGTCCTGCACAGAGCACCGCGAACAAGCCCATGAACCGGCCGCCGCGCGTGAGCAGACAGCGCACGGCGCTGCGGTAGCGCCGGCCGCCGCGGTCGAACCCGCGGTTGAACCAGGCGAAGAAGCCGCGCGAGGCACGATGCTCACCGCCGGCGGGCGGCTTCAGCATCGTCGCGCACAGCGCCGGCGTCAGCACCAGCGCAACCAGCACCGACAGCGCCATCGCGGAAACGATGGTCGCCGAGAACTGCCGGTAGATGATCCCCGTCGACCCGGGCATGAACGCCATCGGCACGAACACCGCCGACAGCACCAGACCGATGCCCACCAGCGCGCCGGTGATCTGGCGCATCGACTTGCGCGTCGCCTCCTTCGGCGACAGGCCCTCTTCGCTCATCAGCCGCTCGACGTTCTCCACCACCACGATGGCGTCGTCGACCAGCAGGCCGATCGCCAGCACCATCGCGAACATGGTCAGCATGTTGATCGACAGGCCGAGCGCGGCCAGCACACCGAACGTGCCGAGCAGCACCACGGGTACCGCGATCGTCGGAATCAGCGTGGCGCGCAGGTTCTGCAGGAACAGGTACATCACCAGGAACACCAGCACGATCGCTTCCAGCAGCGTCTGCACCACGCTCTCGATCGACGCCCGCACGAACGGCGTGGTGTCGAACGGGATCACCACCGAGAGCCCGGGCGGGAACGACGGCTCGAGCTCGCGCAGCGCGGCACGCACGGCCTCGGAAGTCGCGAGCGCGTTCGCGCCGGTCGCCATCGAGATGGCCACTCCGGTCGCCGGCTGGCCGTTGTAGCGGCTGACGAACTCGTAGGTCTGCGATCCGAGCTCGACCCGCGCGACGTCGCCGAGCTTCAGCACGGAGCCGTCGGCGCGGCTGCGCAGCACGATGTCACGGAACTGCTCCGGCCGCTCGAGCCGCCCCTGCGCGGTGATGGTCGCGTTGAGCTGCTGGCCCGTGACCGCCGGGGTACCGCCGAGCTGACCGATGGATACCTGCTGGTTCTGCGCGCGGATCGCGCCGATCACGTCCGCCGGCGTGAGCTGGTAGGTGTCCAGCCGGTGCGGATCCAGCCAGATCCGCATCGCGTTCTTGGTGCCGAACACCTGGGTTTCGCCGACGCCGGGCACTCGGCTGAGCGGATCCACCAGATTCGAGCTCACGTAGTCGGCGATGTCCGCCGCGGTCATCGAGCCGTCCTCGGAGACGAACCCGACGATCATCAGGAAGCCGGTGCGCGACTTGCTGACGTTCACCCCCTGCTCCTGGACGATCTGCGGCAGCAGCGGCAGCGCGAGCTGCAGCTTGTTCTGCACCTGCACCTGGGCGATGTCGGGATCGGTGGCGCTGTCGAACGTCAGATTGATGATCGCGCGGCCGCTCGAGTCGCTCGAGGCCGACATGTACAGCAGCCCGTCCAGGCCCTTCATGCTCTGCTCGATGGTCTGGGTCACCGACCGGTCGACCGCTTCCGCCGAGGCGCCCGGATAGTTGGCGACGACCCGCACCATCGGCGGCGCGATGGTCGGGTAGCGCTCCACCGGAAGCTGCGTGACGGCGAGGCCGCCGGCCAGCATCACGACGATCGCGATGACCCAGGCGAAGACCGGCCGGTCGATGAAGAACGCCGCCACGCTCAGCGGCTCCTCGCGACATCGGCGCGGCCGAGCTCGAGCGGGCCCGGTTCGCGCCATTCGGCAACCTGCACCGGCACGCCGGGCTTCAGGTTCTGCAGCCCTTCGACCACCACGCGCTCGCCGGCCTCGAGGCCGCTCTCCACCAGCCAGCGCTGGCCGACCGCGCGGCTCACCTCGACCAGGCGCCGCTGCACGGCGCCGTCGTCGGCGACCACCATCGCGAACGCGCGGCCGCGGGCGTCGCGCGTGATGCTCTGCTGCGGCACGAGGAGCGCATGGCGGCGCTCGGCGTTGCTGACGAGCGCCCGCACGTACATGCCCGGTAACAGCAGATGGTCGGGGTTCGGCACCTCGACCCGCAGCGAAATCGAGCCCGTGCCGGGATCCACGGTCAGATCGGCGAACCGCATCGTTCCGGCGTGCTCGTAGCGGCTGCCGTCCTCCAGCAGGATCGTCACGGGCACGTCATCGGCCCGGGCCAGGTTGCCGAGCGCGAGCTCCCGTCGCAGCTCGAGCAGCTCCCGGCTCGACCAGGTCAGATCGACGTACACCGGATCGAGCTGCTGCACCGTGGCGAGCGGATTCGGCTGATTGGCCGTGACCAGCGCACCCGGCGTCACCGACGACTTGCCGATGCGTCCCCCGATCGGCGCGGCGATACGCGCGTCGGCCACGCGGATCTCGGCCGAGCGCACCGCGGCCTCGGCGGCCATCACGTCGGCTTCGGCCTGACGCAGCCGGGCGATCACGTCCTCGTGGTCGTTGCGGCTGATCACCTGGCGTGCGACCAGCTCCTCGGCCCGTTCCGCATCGAGCCGGGCGGCGTGCAGCGTCGCCTGCGCGCGCGCGAGCGTCGCCTGCGCGCTCGCGAGCTCGGCACGGTAGCGGGCATCGTCGAGCTGATAGAGTGGTTGACCGGCCTCGACCGCGCGGCCCTCCTCGAACAGGCGCGACTGTACGATGCCGTCCACCTGGGGCCGAACCTCGGCGATCAGATACGGCCGCACCCGGCCCGGCAGCTCCCGCACCAGCGTCACCGGCTCGGGGCGCAGCGTGAACGCCGCGACCTCGGCCGGCGGCGTCGGCGCCGGCTGCGGCTCTCGAGCGCAACCCCCGAGCAGCACACCCAACAACAACGCGGCCGCCAATCGCCGGCCAGGGCGTTCGGTAACGATCATTTCGAGCCTCGAAGAATGAGAAGAGTGAAGGTCAGCGGCTCAGGGGACGCGAGCCGCCGACTTCGCAATGGCGCGCGAAGAATGAATGATCGTTCATTCTATTTCAAGCTGTTTCGAACGCGGTAACGCCCGGAACGCGTGCGGCGCGTCACCGAACCGGCTCGTCAGCCGGCGTGCCGACGGGTCGAGTCCTGCTGCGGAGAGCGGCGCGCCGGCGCACTGCCGCAGCCGGGTTGCCGGCGCGCCAGACGCTGCCGGGCACGCTCGCGGTGTCGCTCCAGCACCGGTTCCGCCGGCGTTCCGTCGGCGTTCCGGCGCTGCGCGCCGGGTTCGAGCAGCGCCTGGAGATACGCCTCGCGTGAGGTCCACCGGGCGAGGAACCGCCGTACCCGCCGCCGGCTGAGACCGCGGTTCTCCGCCACCGGATTGATTTGGGTGTGAACACCCACCGCCAGCGGTACCGGCTTTTCCGGATCCCAGACGGCCGGGGCCGCGGCCTGCAGATCGGCGAGCAGATCGTCCTCCGTCGCAGGCCGGATCGGCACCGCCGTCGGGCGTCCGCGGCGGCCACCGGACACGATCGGCGCACGCTGCGTCGACCGCGGACGCTTCAGCCGCAGAATCGGCCTTTCCTCAGTCACGATGATGCCTCCCTGTACTGCTCTGCCCGTTGCGGCAACGACGCGCGGGCCGGAACCGCAGCGGCCGACCTCGAGGCGCATCGCTTGGAACGGGAACGACGCGGCCGGGACCGGCCGCGACCGAATAAAGAATGAACGATCATTCTCGCGATGGCAAGCCGACCGGCGCGCGGATCTGCGAGGCTGCCGTTCACGCGGCCCGCTCCGCGGCGGTCGCCGGCACCGGCGTCCGGATCAGGTAGTCGAACGCACCGAGCGCCGCCTTCGAACCCTCGCCCATCGCGATCACGATCTGCTTGTACGGCACCGTGGTGGCGTCACCGGCAGCGAAAACGCCGGGCACGGACGTCTGGCCGCGCTCGTCCACCTCGACCTCACCGCGGAGCGACAGTGCGACGGCGCCCTTCAGCCACTCGGTATTCGGGACGAGGCCGATCTGCACGAAAACGCCCTCGAGGCCGAGCTCGTGCGTCCCGCCGCTCTCGCGGTCGCGGTACACGAGGCCGCTGACGCGCGATCCATCGCCGCGGATCTCGGTCGTCTGCGCCGAGGTGAGCACGGTCACGTTCGGCAGGCTCGCGAGCTTGCGCTGCAACACCGCGTCCGCCCGCAGCGCCGGATCGAACTCGAGCACCGTGACGTGCGAAGCGAGCCCCGCGAGGTCGATGGCGGCCTCGATGCCGGAGTTGCCGCCGCCGATCACGGCGACCCGCTTGCCCTTGAACAGCGGGCCGTCGCAGTGCGGACAGTACGCCACGCCGCGGTTGCGGTACTCGCTCTCGCCCGGCACGCCGATCTGCCGCCAGCGTGCGCCGGTGGCGATGATCACCGCGCGGGCGCGCAGCTCCGCGCCGCTCGCGAAGCGCACCGCGTGCAGCCCGCCGGGCTCCTCCGCCGGAACGAGCTCGACCGCGCGCTGCAGGTTCATCACGTCGACCGGGTACTCCCTGACGTGCTCTTCCAGCGCGGCCGCGAGCTTCGGCCCTTCCGTGTACGGTACCGACAGGAAATTCTCGATGCCCAGGGTATCGAGGACCTGACCGCCGAAACGCTCGGCCGCCACGCCGGTACGAATGCCCTTGCGCGCCGCGTACACCGCGGCCGCCGCGCCGGCCGGACCGCCGCCCACCACCAGCACCTCGAACGGCGCCTTGCTGCGGATCTTCGCGGTCTCGCGCTCGGCACCGCCGGTGTCGAGCTTCGCCAGGATCTGCTCGAGGCCGACGCGGCCCTGCTCGAACGGCTCGCCGTTCAGGAACACGCTCGGGACCGCCATCACCTGGCGCGCTTCCACTTCGTCCTGGAACAGCGCGCCGTCGATCGCGACGTGGTGGATGTTCGGGTTGATCACCGCCATCGCGTTCAGCGCCTGCACCACGTCCGGGCAGTTCTGGCACGACAGCGAGAAGTACGTCTCGAACCGGTACTCGCCGGGCAGCGCGCGGATCCGCTCCTGCACCTCGTCGCTCGCTTTCACCGGATGACCGCCCACCTGGAGCAGCGCCAGCACCAGCGAGGTGAACTCGTGGCCGAGCGGGATGCCCGCGAAGTGCACCGCCACATCGCTACCGGCACGGGTGACGGCGAACGAGGGCCTGCGCGCCTCGTCGCCGTCGTACCGGACGCCGACCTTCGCGGACAGGCCCGCGATCTCGTCGAGCAGCGTCTTCAGCTCCCGGGACTTCGCGCCGTCATCCAGCGACGCCACCAGCTCCACGGGCTCCGAGACCTTCTCGAGGTACGTCGCGAGCTGACGCTTGAGGTTGTCGTCCAACATCGCCATTCCTCAGATCTTGCCGACGAGATCGAGCGAAGGCGCCAGCGTCGCGTCACCTTCCTTCCACTTCGCCGGGCAAACTTCGTTCGGGTGCGCGGCGACGTACTGGGCCGCCTTGACCTTGCGCAGCAGCTCGCTGGCGTCACGGCCGACGCCGCCCGCGTTGATCTCGATGATCTGGATGCGGCCTTCCGGATCGATCACGAACGTGCCGCGGTCGGCCACACCGTCCTCCTCGATCAGCACGCCGAAGTTGCGGCTGATCGTGCCGGTCGGGTCGCCGATCATCGTGAAGCGGATCTTGCCGATCGCCGGCGACGTGTCGTGCCACGCCTTGTGCGCGAAGTGCGTATCGGTCGACACGCTGTAGATCTCGACGCCCAGCTTCCGGAACTCCTCGTAGTGGTCGGCCAGGTCTTCGAGCTCGGTCGGGCAGACGAACGTGAAGTCCGCCGGGTAGAAGAACACGACCGACCAGTGTCCGCGCAGATCCGCATCGGTGACGTCGCCGAACTCGCCGTTGCGAAAGGCCTTGGCTTTGAACGGCTTGATCTCGGTGTTGATCAGAGACATCGGGTAAACCTCCTGGAATCGTTGTCGATAGATGCTGATGCGCAATCTACGCACCAACGATAGATAATTCCAATCGATTATCAGAACCGATTCGATAGCCTTTGTCTATCGCCGGGAAGATGTGAACGGATTCACGGACGGGAGGGACGGAATCCCGTCGGACCGCGATCGCCGGGCGGGGTTCCGGATCGCACGCCTATACTGAGGTCATCGACGACGCGCAGGCGGTAATGCGTCAGCATGGACGAAGCAACGAAGCGGGCGCTTCTCGACTCCCGATCCCTCCCGACGATACCGGCTGTCGCGGCCCGGATACTCGAGCTCGTACGAGGTGACTGCGGCCTCGCGGACCTGGTGCCCGTGGTGTCCAACGATCCGGCGCTCGCCGCCCGGCTGATCCGCTACGCGAACTCCCCCGCTTATGCCCGCGCGGAGCCGATCGCCACCATCAAGCCGGCGCTGCTGCAGCTCGGGCTCGACACCACCGTGATCGTCGCGCTCGGCTTCTCGCTGGTGGATGCGCTGCGTCCATCGAGCAGCGGCACGCTGAATTACGAGCGCTTCTGGCGCCGGGCGCTGCTGTCCGCCGCGGCGGCACGCGTGCTGGCGAACACGTTGGGCGTGACCCGGGTCGAAGAAGCGCTTCTCGCGGCTTTGCTGCAGGACATCGGCATGATGGCGCTCGACCGCGCGGGGATCGGCGTCTACGACGGGCTGCTCGACCGTCAGTCGGACCACCTGATGCTCAGCGTCGTCGAGCGCGGCCGCGCACACACGAGCCACCCCGAAGTCGGCGCCTGGCTGCTCGAAACCTGGCGTTTCCCCCGCTACGTCATCGACGCGGTGGAGAAGAGCCATGCGCTGGCGATGCTGAGCCGCGCCCCCGAAGCACCGGATCTCTGCTGGTGCGTCGCCTGCTCCGGCGTGCTCGCGGACGCGGTGCTGGAACAGGACCCGGTGGCGTTCGGCGATGCGCTCGGCTGGGCCGAGCCGTTCGCACCCGACATCGCGACCGGCGCGGAGGCGATTCTCGAGCCGCTGCGCGAGGCCGTCACGGAGATCGACGGGCTGTTCGACGTCTCGCTGACCACGGACCTGATGGAATTGATGAATGCGTCCAAGGAGCTGATGGCCGAGCGGCACGTGAACGCCGCCACCCGCGGCGCTGGTTGAGCGGCGCGCGATCCGATCGCCTCGCGCGATCAGGATCCTCAGCCGGCGGGCTGCGGTTGTGCGGACAGGCTCCGCGCGACCGCCGCCAGCATCTCTGCCGGCCGGAACGGCTTCGTCAGCGTCACCGGCTCACCCGCGCCGTCGCCGCAACGTGCCGGTGCGAATCCGGACATCGTGATCACCGGCAGGCCCGGACGGACGCGCCGCGCGTGATCCGCGACGGCCCAGCCGTCGGCGCCGGGCCCGAGCAGAATGTCGGTGATCACGAGATCGAGCGGGGCGTCGCTGTCGAGCAGTGCGAGCGCCGCCTCCCCGCTCGAGCGCACGGTGACCCGGTAGCCGGCCCGCTCGAGGATGCCGGCGAGCATCTCGGAGAACAGATCGTCGTCTTCCACCAGCAGCACCTGCGGCTCGCCCCGGAACCCGCCGGGCGCTTCCTCGACCGGCGCCGCCGCGACCGTCGGTGCCGGAACGTCGGCGCGCGGCAGGTACAGCGCCACGGTGGTCCCCTGCCCCAGCACCGACGACACGCGCATGCCGCCGCCCGATTGCCGCACGAAGCCGAACACCGAGCTCAGGCCGAGGCCGGTGCCCTTGCCGCCCGGCTTGGTGGTGTAGAACGGCTCGAGCACCCGCCCGATCGCTTCCGGAGGGATGCCGACACCGTCGTCCTCGACCTTCAGCACGCCGTAACAGCCGGCGGGCACGCCGAGCTCCTCGGCGAGGGCGCCTTCCACCTGCTCGGCGCTGCCTCGGATCCTGAGCTGACCGCCGTCGGGCATCGCATCACGCGCGTTGATGCACAGGTTCAGGATCGCGCTCTGCAGCAGCGCCGGATCCGCCCGCACGGCGACGCCTTCGTCGACCGCCAGACTCACCGCGATGCTGCCGCCGATGGCCCGATCGAGGATCTGGTCCATCTCGCGCAGCGTGCGGGCGAGCTCCACCGCCGCAACCCGCATCGGCTGCTGGCGGCTGAACGCCAGGAGCTGCCGGGTGAGCTCGGCGGCACGCAGCGAGGCGGTCAGCACGAGCTCCGCGTCCTGGCGGAACGCGCTGTCGGTCCCGAGCCGTTCGGCGAGGATTTCCGCGCCGTTGATGATCACGTTCAGCAGATTGTTGAAATCGTGGGCAATGCCACCCGTCAGTTCCCCGATCGCCTGCAGGCGCGCATCGTTCGCGATCCGGCGCTGCGAGGCGATGCGCGCCGAGGCATCCCGGAAGAACACCACGGCCCGGCCATGGCCGGTCCGCTCGTCTTCGAACAACGTGGAGGTGACGTCCACGCGAATGCCCGTGCCGTCGCGGCGCAAGAAGGTGAGCTCGCCGGAGAAGCGCCGCTCGCGGTCCCGAACGGCGAGCGCGCGCGCGAGCGAGCCGTCCTCGTCGTTGACGATGCCGCTGCGGCCGATCACCCGCAGCTCGTCTTCGGAGTAGCCGAGCAGCTCACACGCGGCCGGATTCGCCGCGAGGATGCGGCCGCCCGGCGCGCAGATCAGCACGCCGTCGTGGCTGTGCTCGAACAGCGCCCGATACAGCCGATCCCGCGCGCCGAGCTCGACTTCCATGTTCGCCACCGCCTGGCGCTCGAGCAGCACCCGATAGGCGGCGCCGACGCTGGTGTCGAGCAGCATCCTGAGCAGCAGCTCGTAGTCGCGATCGACCCGCACGCACGGATCGGGCTCGATGACCATCGCGAAGCGACGCCGCTCGAGCAGCGTGTCCTCCACCACCGCGAGCACGTAGCGGCGCGGGCCGAGCGGCTGCACCAGCCGATGCGCGCCGTGCTCGGGCAGAGCGCCCGCCAGGTCGCGAACCACGCCCGCACGGATCAGCTCGTCCGCGTAGCCGTTCGGGGTCGACCAGTGCACCGCCGCCGCATCACCGTCCAGCTCGAGCAGCGCGGTGCGGGCGAAGTCGAGGCCGTTCTCGGCCAGCACCTGCTGAATCTCGGGAAAAATCCGATCCCGCGCGGCGAGCTTCGACATGGCGGAGCTGAGCCGGCCGAGCGTCGCCGCGCGGCGGTTGCGCAGATGCTCCTCCGTGGCGTCGTGCAGCAGGCACAACACGCCGCCGACCGAACCATCAGCATCGATCAGCGGGCTCGCGGAGAAGCGCAGGCAGGCCTCCTGCCGGCGGCCGGCGCGCTCGACCAGCAGCCGCCGGTATTGGGCGCCGATCCCGGTGCGCCGCTGCCGGACCCGATCGAGCAGCGGCTCGAGCACCTCCGCCAGCGCAGGGCTCGCCGCCGTGAGCGTACGGCCCGGCCGGGCAGTGAGATCGCCGCCGACGATGGCCACCGCGGCTTCGTTGGCGATGACGGCCTCCTCGCTGCCCCAGACCACCAGCATCCCGGTGCACGCGTTCAGGCACAGCTCGACCGTGGTGGCGAGCACCGCCGGCCATTCGGCCGGAGGACCGAGCGGCGAAGTGGACCAGTCGATATCGAACCGCTGCGCAAGGGCCGGCGCCGCCGGTAGCCGCATCCCGTTCAGGTGCCCCATGCTGTGCCGATCCGCCCCTCAAAAAACCCGGCTACAGCATAGGTCAGACGTCCGAATGCGCCAGGAACGACATCGCAACCCGTGCCGCGGGGCACTAACATGCTGCCTGCCGCTCGCGTTCCGACGTCGCGGGCTTTGGGCCGCGATTCCCAGGAGAGAGACCATGACGATTCTGCCCGCAACCTCGGACCGTGACCGGCCGTTCGGCCTGGCCGCGGTCGTGCTCCTCGCCGCACTCGGCGGCTGCTCGAGCGAGACGCCGCCGATCACCGACTGCGAGCCGGCCGCCGGCATGACCCCCGACTGCCGTTTCGCGAACCCGGAAGACCTGGCACCGGCTCCCGGCGGCCGCTTCCTGCTGGTCAGCGAATTCGGGTCGATGGACGGCAGCAAACCCGGCAGCCTCGTGGCCTACGATCCGGCGGACGGCACGATCGAGCGGTTGTTCACGGCCGACTCGCCGACTTCGCCGGCGGATGCCGAATGGGGCGATCCGGCCTGCCCTCCGCCCGAGCAGTTCACGCCCCACGGGATCGACGTGGAGCAGCGCCTCGACGGCCGGCACGCGTTGTACGTGGTCAACCACGGCGGCCGCGAGTCGATCGAGATGTTCGAGGCCGCTGCCGACGCCGCCGGTCGGGTACGGCTCACCTGGCGCGGCTGCGTGCTGGCGCCCGAGGAGGGCAACTTCAACGACGTGGTGATCCTGCGCGACGGCGGCTTCTGGGTCTCGCAGATGTACCCGCGCGACGCCAACGCGCTGTGGACGGTGCTGCGCATGCAGCTCACCGGCTACGAGCCGGGCTTCGTCTACCACTGGAGCCGTGACGGCGGCTTCCAGCCGATCCCGGGCACCGAAACGGCGTTCGCGAACGGCGTCGAGAAATCCGACGACGAACGCTTCCTGTTCATGAACAGCTACTTCGGCGACGCCGTGCACAAGGTGGACGTGGAGCGCGGCCAGGTCGTGGCGTCGGCACCGGTGGCGAGCCCCGACAACGTCACCTGGTCGGCCGACGGCCAGCTGCTCGTGGCCTCCCACCACGCCGGCCTCTCCGACGTGCTCGCCTGCCAGGATCTCGAGCAGGGAAGCTGCGGCTTCCGGTTTCAGATCGTCTCGATCGATCCCGAAACGATGACCGGCCGGGTGCTGATCGATCACGCCGGTGCGCCGATGGGCGCGGCCACGGTGGCGCTGCCGTTCGGCGACGCCGTCTACCTCGGCACGTTCGCCGGCGACCGAGTCACCCGCGTGCCGGCCGAGATGCTGGCGGCCGACGCGTCGGGCTCATGAGCAGCCCGGCAGATCGTCGAGCCGCGCACAGGCCGCCTGCGCGGCGATGGTGACGTCGGTGACGTAGTACAGCGAGGCGAAGCCGAGCCGGTTGCGGCCGAGGTTGTGGTACACCATGCCGAGCGCGATGTCGCCGGCGCTGAAGCGCGCGTGGTGTTCGGCGAAGTAGCGCGCCGGCCGGCCGAGCGTGTCGTCATCGAGCAGCGCGATCACCCGGCCGACGCCGCTGTGGTACGCCTGCAGCATCAGCAGACGGTAGAGCTCGTCCGCCTTGTCGGGCGGCAGGTGGCCGAACCGCGTACGGAACGCCGGCTCGAGGTTGCGGTGGTTCTGCTCGAGCAGATACAGCGCGCAATCGATCTGCGCGAGGCGGTGCAGATGGAAGCGCCGGTCGAGCCGGCAGTCGTCGAGCGCCGCCGGCGCGAGCTGCATGATCCCGACGGCTCCGGCCGGTGACAGCGCTTCCCGAAGCCCGCCGCTCTCGATCACGACCTTGCCCGCGAGCATGCTGAGCAGGTGCTCCGGCAGCCCGATACGCCCGCGCTCGCGCCGGTCACGGTAGACCAGACGCACGGCTTCGTGCAGCGATACCCGGGCATCCGGGCTGCCGACGCGCATGCCGTCCCAGGTACCCCACAACCGTGCGCTCCGATCGTCACCCGCGTACCGCGCCAACGACTCCTCGAGCCGCGCATCCGGCTGATTGCACGCCAGCACGAACGGATAGCCGATGCGCCCGTCGCCGCCAGGCACCCAGGCCTCGACGGTGCCCTTTTCGGCGAGCCGCCGGCGCTCGGCGTTGATGCGCGCCTGGTTGTCCTCCCGGGCACCCACGTCGCTCAGATAGCCGATGAAGCGCATGCGCCGGTCGAACAGGATGTGCCGGTCGATCCGCCCGCAGTAGCCCTCCCCGGCCAGCACCCAGCGGCGGATCGTGGTGAGGTTGGCGTGCACGCCCTGGCTCTCCCAGTAGGGCGTGCTGCGCACCACGTCCTGCCAGGACGGCAACGGCTCCGCCGCCGCTGCCGCCAGCGCGCCGAGCACCGCGGCCGCCGTGATCCATCGAATCGCGCGCATACCCGAGGCAGTGTACGCGATCCGGTATCATCGGCCCGCCTTTCGAGGAGCCATCGATGAAGATCACCCGCCTCGCCGCGATCCTCTGTGCCGTCGGCTGCCTGGGCGCCGATTGGCCCCCGGCCTGGCGCACGGCCACGGAACCGTTCGAGATCGTCGACGGCATCTACTACGTCGGGACCCGGGGCCTCGCCGCGTACCTCGTCACCAGCGACGCCGGACACGTGCTCATCGACGGCACGCTGCCGGACGCCGCGGCGCAGATCGAGCGGAACGTCGAGCGTCTCGGCTTTCGCCTCAGCGACGTGAAGATCCTGCTGAACAGTCACGCGCACTTCGATCACTCCGGCGGGCTGGCCGAGCTGAAGCGCCGTTCCGGCGCCCAGCTCTTCGCGCACGCAGCGGACGTCGCTGCGCTGGAGGGCGGCTTCTATCTCGGCAGCGAGGAGCGCGAGGACTGGCGAACGCCGCCGGTGGAGGTCGACCGGGCGCTGCAGGATGGCGACGTCGTCGCGCTCGGCGGCCGCGAGCTGGTGCTCCATCACATGCCGGGGCACACACCGGGTTGTTCGTCCTGGGGCACCACCGCGCGCCACGGCGACGAACGCTACCGGGTGCTGTTCTTCTGCTCCGCCACCGTGGCCGCCAATCGGCTGGTCGGGCCGCCCCAGTACCCGGGCATCGCCGACGACTACCGGCGCACGTTCGAGCGGGCTCGCTCACTGCGGGTCGACATTCCGCTGGCCGCGCACCCGGAGTTCTTCGATCTGCTGGAGAAGCGCGGCGCGAAGCGGCATCCGGCGGATCCGGTCCCGTTCGTGGACCCGCACGCGTTCCCCGCGCTGATGGCACGCCTCGAAGCGCAGTTCGAACGCGCGCTGGCCGAGCAGCAAGCGGCGCATGCGGTGCCCTCCGGCGCGGGTGTATAGTCGGGCGACTCGATGCGCAGGAGGCTGCGATGGATCCGCGCCCGATGCCGGCCGCGTTCTTCGGCCACGGCACGCCGATGAACGCGCTCGACCGCAACCGCTACACCGACGCGTGGCAGCGGTTCGGCGCCGGCGTGCCGCGCCCGCGCGCGATCCTCTGCATCTCGGCGCACTGGTACATCAATGCGACCGCCGTGACGGCGATGACCGCGCCTCGGACGATTCACGACTTCTACGGCTTTCCGCCGGAGCTGTTCGAGGTGAGCTATCCGGCGCCGGGCGATCCGGATCTGGCCGCGGAGGTGGCAGCGCTGCTGAATCCGGTGAACGTGGGACTCGACCGCGATAGCTGGGGCATCGATCACGGCACCTGGTCGGTGCTCGTGCACGCGTTCCCGGCGGCGGACGTGCCGGTGCTGCAGCTCTCGATCAACGCGCTGAAGCCATTCGATTTCCACCTCGAGCTCGGCGCCCGGCTCGCGCCGCTGCGCGAGCGTGGCGTGCTGATCCTCGGCAGCGGCAATGTGGTGCACAACCTGCGCTGCATCGACTGGCATCGGCCGGACGCGGCGTTCGATTGGACCCGGCGCTTCGACGAGGCCGCGCGCGAGCTGATGACCACGCGCCCGGCCGACGTGCCCCGGCTGGCGGAGCACCCGGATTATCCGGCGGCCGTGCCGACGCCCGACCACTTCGTTCCGCTGCTCCATCTCGCCGGGCTCGCGAGCCGAGCGAACGCGTCCGCGGACCTGCTGGTGGAGGGCTACGCGATGGGGTCGCTGTCGATGACCGCCTACAGCCTCGGCGCACCGCTCGCCGCCGCAGCGCCGGGCGGTAAAGGCGCTCCCACGCTGCCGGGTGACCGGGGCGACGAAACGAATCTCTGACGGAGCGCCAGCGGCATCAGATCCATCGGGCGGCAGCCGCGTCCACGTGAACGTCGAGCCCTGCGGCGGGTGTCACCGCGCGGATCGGCAACGCCTCTCCGTCGCGGAGCCGTCGGACCGCCTCCGCCTTGTCGGCGCCGCTCACCAGCACCTCCACCGCCCGCGCATCGGCAAGCCGGGCGGCGCTCAGGCTGACCCGCTGCGGCGGCGGCTTCGGTGCGTCGGTCACCGGGAGCGCGGCCGGCGCGCCGGCCCCCGTACCGGGATCGTGACCGGGAAACAGGCTCGCGGTGTGGCCGTCCTCACCGAGGCCGAGCAGCACCAGGTCGAACGGACCGACCGAGGCCAGCGTGCGCCGATACGCCTCCGCCGCGGCCTCCGGGCCGAGCTCCGCGGGAATCGGGTGGATCTGGCCGGGGGGAATCGGCATCCGGTCGAGCCACGCCTCGCTCGCCATCCGGTCGTTACGTTCCGCATGCCCGCGCGGCAGGCAGCGCTCGTCCGCGAAATAAATGTGCCAGCAGGACCAGTCCGTCTCGATCCCGACGGCTGCCCCGTAGAGCGGCCGCGGCGTGGAGCCGCCGGAGAGCACTACGTGAAAGCTCTGTCGCGCGGCGATCGCGCGTTGGGCGTGCTGGCCGAGCCGCTCGAGCACGGCCGCGGTCAGCGCGGCGAGATCACGGTGCCGATGCCAGCGTATCTCGGGGCCGGAGGTCATCGGTCGTTCCGCCAGTGCTGGTGCGGCCGCTCGAACAGCCGCGCCGACTGCTCCGGACCCCAGGTGCCCGGCTGATACTCGACCAATCCGTCGCCATTGCCTTCCCAGCGGCGCAGCAGCGGGTCGAGCACCTGCCAGGCGAGCTGCACCTCGTCGAAATGGATGAACAGCGAACGGTCGCCTTCGATCACGCCGAGCAGCAGCGTCGCGTAGGCGTCGAGCGCCTGCTCCTGCGGCGTGCGGTACGCGGTGGACACCCGCAGCAGCCGCGGCGACATCCGGAGCCCCGGCTGACGCGCCTGCAGCTCGAAGTGGATCGTCTCCTCCGGCTGCAGGCTCAGGATCAGCCAGTTGGGCTCGCGGCGCCCCCCGGACATCTGCCGGAAGAGCTGCTGCGGCGGATCGCGAAAGCGGATTGCGACCCGCGACTGACGCTCCGCGAGCCGCTTGCCGGTGCGCAGATAGAACGGCACGCCGTGCCAGCGCCAGTTGTCGACCCACAGCTTCATCGCGACGTAGGTTTCCGTGCTGGAGTCGGGAGCCACGCCGGGTTCCTGGAGATACCCCGCGTACCGGCCGCGCACCGCGCTCGCGTCCACCGCGTCGTCCAGCGGACGGATCGAGCGCAGCACCTTCACCTTTTCCGCCTGGAGCTGGTCGGCATCGAGTGCCGCCGGCGGCTCCATCGCCACCAGCGACAGCACCTGCAGCAGATGGCTCTGCACCATGTCGCGCAGCGCCCCCGTCTGATCGTAGTAACCGGCGCGGGTGTCGATGCCCTCCTGCTCGTCCAGGATGATCTGCACGTGATCGATCAGGTGACGGTTCCAGAGCGGCTCGATCACCGAGTTCGCGAAGCGGAACACGAACAGGTTCTGCACCGTCTCCTTGCCCAGGTAGTGATCGATCCGGTAGATCTGCCGCTCGCGGTAGTGAGCGCGGAGCTGTGCGTTCAGCGCCCGCGCACTCGCGACGTCGTGGCCGAACGGCTTCTCGACCACGATGCGGTGCGCATCACCCGCTTCGTTCAGGCCGGCGTCGGCGAGGCCACTCACGATGTAGCGGAACTGGTTCGGCGGCACCGCGAGATAGAACACGACGTTGCGGCAGGCGCCGGTCGCTTCGATGGATCGGCGCAATCGCCGGTACAGGTCCGGATCCTGGTGGTCGCCGCACAGATAGTCGAAGCGGCCGGCCAGCCGTCGCGCCGCCGCCTCGTTCGGGTGCTCGCCGCGCCGCTCCGCCAGCACCTCGGTCAGGTGTGCGCGCCAGCCGTCCGTGTCCATCTCGCGCCGCGCCAGCGCCGTGAACGAGAGCCCGTCCGCCAGACGGCCGGCGCACTCCAGGTCGTACAGCGACGGCAGCAGCTTCGTGCGCGCGAGGTGCCCGGCCGCGCCGAAGATCACGAATCGGCACGGTTCACTCATCGCCCGGCAACTCCTCGACTTTGTGGCCGCCGAACGCGAGACGCATCATCGCCAGCAGCCGCGCCGCGTAATCCGAATGCCCCTGGCTCGCGAAGCGCATCATCAGCGCGGTGCTGATCACCGGCGCCGGGATGCCCTGCTCGATGGCCTCGATCGCGGTCCAGCGGCCCTCGCCGGAATCGCCCGCATACGGCGCGACCCGGGTCAGAAGCTGGTCCTGCTTCAGGAAGTCGGCGGTGAGGTCGAGCAGCCAGCTTCGCACCACGCTGCCGTGGCGCCACATCTCGGCGATCGCGGCGAGGTCGAGGCCGAAGTCGTCGCGCGCCTTCAGCAGCGAGAAACCTTCGGCATACGCCTGCATCATGCCGTACTCGATGCCGTTGTGGACCATCTTCACGAAGTGCCCGCTGCCCGACGGCCCGCAGTGCAGCCAACCCCGATCCGCGGCGGGGGCGAGCGCTTCGAACACCGGCCGCAGCCGCGCGACCGCGTCCGCCGCACCGCCGATCATCAGCGCGTATCCTTCGCTGAGGCCCCAGACGCCGCCGGAAACGCCGACGTCGAGATACGCGAGGCCCGCCGCCTGCAGCCGTTCCGCGCGGCGCATCGAGTCCTTGAAATGCGAGTTCGCGCCGTCGATCACGGTGTCGCCGCCGGTGAGGAGCGGCTGCAGCGCATCGAGCGTCGCTTCCGTGGCCGCGCCGGCCGGGAGCATCAGCCATACCGCGCGCGGCCGCGGAACACGACGTACCAGCTCCTCGAGGCTGCCCGCGGCCGTCATCCCGCATTCGCGCTCGAGCTCCCGTGCCGCGTCGAGGTCCCTGTCGAACCCCGACACCTCGATGCCCGCGCGCCGCAGCCGCCGCACCATGTTGCCGCCCATCCGGCCGAGCCCGATCATCGCGAGATGCACGCCGACCTCCTCATGCGCCTGTTCAGGTCCTCCCGATGCGGAGGCCCGGAAGGTTGCAGAATGCGTACCGAGTCAGCGCTCGCCCGCAGGATCGTCCGGCGAGAGCGGCCGCACCCGGACGTCGCGAAAGTACACGACGTCGTTCGCGCCGTGGTTCTGCAGGCCGACGTAGCCGGACGCCGGCCGCGGCCCCCGCTCCGGCTCGTAGTCGCGGCGCCGCGGGGGGACCGGATCGCCCTCGCGGAAGTCGGTGACCAGCACCCCGTTCACGGTGACGCGGGTGCGGTCGCCGGCGAGCGTGATCCGAAGCGAGTTCCATTCCTGCAGCGCCGGCCGCGCGAGCGCCTCGGTCAGCGAGTACAGCACCCCGGTACGGTGGAAGTCGTCGCCGCGTTCGTCGATCTGAACCTCGTAGCCGCCGTGCACCGCGTCCCACGGCGACTCCGGCCGCTCGGGAATGCGCACGAACACGCCCGAGTTGGCGTCCGGGTTGCCGAGCTTGAACGCCACGTGCAGCTCCACGTCGCCGAACGTCTCGGCCGTGTACCACAGGAGGCCCATGCCGCCTTCGCTGCGCAAGACGCCGTCCTCGACCACGAAACGGCCCGGGCCGACCTGCTCCCAGCCCGTGAGGCTGCGGCCATCGAACAGCGGCCGCCAGCCGTCACCGTGGGCGCCGGTGCTCGCGGTCAGCATGCCGAACAGCAGCGCCACATACGCGCAGCCCTCCGTCAGAGCTCGACCCATCGCATCCCGCCGGCGCTCGAAGCGAGCACCGCAGCGACGAAACGCACGCCCCGGAGGCCTTCCCGGCCGTCCGGCGCGAGCAGCGCCGACTCCGGAGGCGGCGTCCCGTGCTCGAGTGCCTCGATCCGGTCGGCCACGTCGCGGTAGATCTGCGCGAACGCTTCCAGGAAACCTTCCGGGTGTCCCGGCGGGATGCGTATCGGCGCCGTCGGGGATGCGGTTCCGGGACCCGCGCGGACGAGCTCGCGCGCGGGCTCGCCGAACGGTCTCAGATACAGCCGGTTCGGGTCTTCCTGACACCATTCGAGCGCCGCCCGCCGGCCGTAGACCCGCAGACGCAGCCCGTTGGCATGGCCGGTTGCCACCTGACTCGCCCACAGCGTCCCCCGCGCGCCGCCGTCGAACTCGAGCAGCACCTGCGCGTCGTCGTCCACCGGCCGGTCCGGAACCACCGAGGTCACCGCGCCGGCGAGCCGGCGAACGCGCAATCCGGTGACGAACTCGGCGAGCTGGAACGCGTGCGTACCGATGTCGCCGATACAGCCTGCAGGGCCGCTGCGGGCCGGGTCGGTGCGCCAGCTCGCCTGCTTGTTCCCCGTCCGCTCCAGCGGCTCGAGCAGCCAGTCCTGCAGATACTCCACCTGCACCCGATGGATCGGGCCGAGCTCACCCTGCCGGACCAGCTCCCGGGCCGCGCGGACCAGCGGATAGCCGCTGTAGTTGTACGTCACCGCGAGCACGCGGCCGGCGGCCTCGGCGGCCGCGCAGAGCGCTTCCGCTTCCGTCACCGTGGTGGTCATCGGCTTGTCGCAGATCACGTGAAAGCCGGCCTCGAGGCACGCCCGGGCCGCGGCGTAGTGCAGGTGGTTGGGCGTGACGATGCTGACCACGTCCACCCCGTCGTCACGGCGACGCTCGCCTTCGATGAGCGCGTCGATCGAGCCGTAGCTGCGCTCAGGATCGAGGCGCAGATCGCGGCCGCTCTGCCGCGCCCGTTCGGGATCCGACGAGAGCGCGCCGGCCACCAGCTCGTAGCGGTCGTCGAGACGAGCGGCCATCCGGTGCACCGCGCCGATGAACGCATCGCGGCCGCCGCCGATCATGCCGAGCCGCAGACGCCGAGCCGCTCCCGACACGGCTACAGCCCGAGCAGCCGCCGGTTGGTCGCGCGGTCGCCGGCGCCCCCGGCGAAGTCGTCGAACGCGCGGTCGGTGACCTCGATGATGTGCCGGCGGATGAACGGCGCGCCCTCCGCCGCGCCCTGCTCCGGGGACTTGATGCAGCACTCCCACTCGAGCACCGCCCAGCCGGGGTAGTCGTACTGCGCGAGGCGAGAGAAGATCCCGGAAAAATCGACCTGGCCGTCACCGAGCGAGCGGAACCGCCCCGCCCGGTCGATCCACGGCTGGTAGCCGGAATACACCCCCTGCTTCGCCGACGGCAGGAACTCCGCGTCCTTCACGTGGAAGATGCGGATGCGCTGGTGATACGCGTCGATGAAGCCCAGGTAGTCGAGCTGCTGCAGCAGCAGATGGCTCGGGTCGTAGAGCAGGTTGCAGCGCGGATGCCCATCGACCCGCTCGAGGAAGCGCTCGAAGGTGATCCCATCGAACAGGTCCTCGCCGGGGTGGATCTCGTAGCACAGGTCGACGCCGGCTTCGTCGAACGCATCGAGCAGCGGCCGCCAGCGCCGCGCCAGCTCATCGAACGCCTCCTCGATCAGTCCCGGCGGACGCTGCGGCCACGGATACAGGAACGGCCAGGCGAGCGCGCCGGAGAAGGTCGCGTGCGCGGACAGGCCGAGGTTGCGCGACGCGCGCGCCGCCTTGCGGAGCTGCTCCACCGCCCAGCGCTGGCGCGCCTCCGGCTTGCCCCGCAGGGCTTGCGGCGCGAACGCATCGAACATCGCATCGTACGCCGGATGGACGGCGACGAGCTGTCCCTGCAGGTGGGTCGACAGCTCGGTGATCTCGACCCCGTGCTCCGCGAGCAGACCCTTCAGTTCGTCGCAGTAGTCGCGGCTCTCGGCCGCCCGGTCGAGATCGATCAGGCGCGGATCCCAGGTCGGAATCTGCACGCCGCGATAGCCGAGGTCGGCGAGCCAGCGTGCCATCGACGGCAGGTCCTGGCAGTGGGCGTTGATGCCGACGAACTGGGCGAGAAACACCGCCGGGCCCTTGATCGTGCGCATCGGCTAACCCCTCCCGAGCTGCTCGAGATAATCGATGCTCTCGGCCACCGCCTGCAGCGGCGTTGCGGTCGTGAAATGTTCCTGCTCGACGAAGTAGTGGTCGAGCCGCGCGGGGTCCACCGCGGCGAAAACCGCCTTCCAGTCGATGTTGCCCTTCCCGACCGGCACCGTAACGAACTCGTTGGCGTTCGGGTCCACGTCTTTCACGTGCAGCAGCCGCGCCCGCGTGCGCATGCCGCGGATCTGCTCGGCCGGATCGCGCCCGGCCGCGGCGACCCAGGCGCAGTCCACTTCGAAGGACACCCGCTCCGGATCGGTCAGCCTGAGCAGCTCGTCGTAGGCGACGGTGCCGTCGTAGTCGACGAACTCCATCGCGTGGTTGTGGTACGCGAAGCGCAGCCCCGCCCCGGCGGCCGCCTCGCCGATCCGTTCGATCTGCTCGGCGTTCCAGCGCCACTCGTCCAGCGTGAGCTCACCGCGAAAGATCGCGGCGCCCGGGCCGCCCGGGCGATCCCGCAGCCGCGCCGGATCCGGCGCCCACGGGAACGAGCAAACCAGGTAACGCACGCCGAGCGTGTCGAGATCGGCGAGTTTCTCGTCGAGACCGTTCAGCAGCTCGAACAGGCCGTAGTGTGCGGCGGGCGCCGACAGGCCGTGCTCGCGCAGCAGCGTCGCCACCTCGGCCGCCGTGCGGCCGTGCAGGCCCGCGAGCTCCACCTCGCGATAGCCCATCTTCGCGATCGCGGCCAGCGTTCCGGGCAGATCGGCCGCGGCCTGTTCGCGAACCGTGTAGAGCTGCAAGCCGATCGGCCGTCCGAGCGGACCGCGGCGGCTCGTGGCCGCACTCCCGCGCCCCGGCAACGCGTACATACCCACGGCCCCGGCGGCGCATCCTTCCACGAAACGGCGTCGACTCGGCACTGGCACGATCCTCTCGAATGGCGAGCCGTCATTGTGCCGCGGTCAATCCGGATATGCACATTCCTCCGGTCGGGACTTCACGAAGTACGAGCGGTAGCTGCTCGACGCCGGGTCCAGACAGCCCTCCAGGTCGAGCAGCTCCACGCGGCGGAACTCGATGGGGTGCGATTCGCTCTGCAGCGCGAGATAACCGCCTTCGAGCACCTCACCGGCGCGCGACTCGAGCGTCTCGGTGCCGGGCCCGCCGATCTGCGGCAGCGCGTAGCCGAGCACCGGCTCGCCGTTCACCCGGTGCAGGATCTGCGCGCCGCCGAGCACCTCCAGCTCGACGGTGACCCACTGGTCAGCGTCGAAGGTCGCGGACGTGGAATTCAGACAATGCTCCGGGTGCAGCCGGCCGTCGTAGACGATGTGCGTTCCCGGCGTGCAGACGTTGGCGGTGGGGCGCGCACGGCCGTCGCCCAGGCCGCCGAGGAACTGCGCCTCGATGGACACCGGAAAGCTCTGGTTCAGCGTCATCGTCTCGGGCGGCTGCGCGTGGATCATCACGCCGCTGTTGCGCACCGCCCAGCGGGGAGCGTCCGGCGCCTGATCGCCGACGAAGCGATACTCGATCCGCAGCCGGTAGTACGAGAACGGCGTCCGGTAGAACAGGTGCCCGAAGCGATCGTCGAAGCGCCGGTACCCGTCGTAGGAGACCACGAGACGCCCGTCTACGACGCGAAACGTGCCGGCGAAGTTCTCCCCGAGCGGATGACCGGCGATCTTCGGCGTCCAGCCGTCCAGGCTCCGGCCGTCGAAGAGCGCGATCCATTCCTCGCCCTGCTGCGCCGCCGCCACCGGCGCGCACGCCAGTACCGTGATCAGCCAGGCCGCTAGTCGTCCCGCTGCGCCCGGCGCCTTCATCGCCCCGAGCCGGGCGCAGGCGCCGCTGTCGGCTGCCTTGCGCAGCACCAGCGAGAGGTTGTTGGCCGGCATCTCGACGACCTCTTCCAGCGCGAAACCGCAGCGGACCGCGGCCTCCAGCACGTCTTCCACGTCCCACAGCCCCCAGCGCGGGTCCTGCGCGCGCAGCGACGCATCGAACCGCGCATTGCCCTCGGACGTGTGCCGGCCGCCGCGCTTGAACGGGCCGTAGACGTGCAGTATTCCGCCGGGGGCCAGCACCGCCGCCGCGCCGCGGCACAGCGCCGGCAGCACCTCACGCGGCGCGATGTGCAGCAGGTTCGCGACGATCACCGCGTCCACGGCCTCGACGGCCCAGTCGTCCCGAACGTCGAGGTTCAACGGCGGCGCGACGTTGCCGAGTCGGGCCTGCGCCGTGTGCGCCGCGATGGACGCGCGGTGCACCGGATCCGGATCCGAGGGAATCCACTCGAGATCGGGCAGCGCTGCCGCGAAGTGCACGATGTGCTGCCCGGTGCCGCTCGCGACCTCCAGCACGGTACCCGTCGGCGGGAGCACCCGCTTCAGTACCTGAAGTATGGGTTCCTTGTTGCGCTCCGCCGGCGGGCTGATCAGCAGCTGCATCCATCACCGTCCAATGGACCGGGGCATCGGCATCGGCAGCTCCGGCCGCGGCGTCACGTCGCGCACCGTCACCGTATACCGCCCGATGTTGCCCGGCAGTCGGTTCGGTCCGCCATGGTACACGCGCAGCCGGTACGTCACACCCACGCTCAGCGCCGGTGGATGGTTCAGACAATCCAGTCCGAGTGTCGGCTGCGTCGTCACCGACATCGTGAACGTCTGCTGGGATGGACAGACGATGGTCTGCCGGCCGCTCGCGTCCTTGATGACGAGCTGGTACTTCGCGTTCGGTTCCGCACCCGGCATCGGGCTCTGCGGGCTTGCCCAGATCCCCGGCGAAACCTTGAACTCGAACAGCCCGGCGCGGGCCGACGCGAAGCTGAAGTCGTCGAAGTCGTCACGGTCGGTCAGGGTGCCGTGTGCATAGAGCACTTCAGCGCCGCCACTCACGCTCGGCCCGGTGGTTCGCAAGGGTGAGGGTTGCAGCTCGTCCGCGCGCAGCCCGAGCAGGCTCGCCAGATGCGCGACGTCGTTCTGCAGCCGCTTCTGCTCGTTCGTGCCGACCCGCCAGATGTAGCGTGTCGCGGGCGCGAGCGGCGCCATGATCCAATCCTCGAGCGCTGCCGGCGCCGCCGTGTGGTGCGCGAGGCCGTAGACGTGGCCGGCTTCGTGCGAAATCTTCTTCGCGGTATCGCGCGGCTTGATCGCGTAGGGATCCAGGTGAACCACGGCGACGTTGCTGATGTTCGGATCGAGGTACGGTGGATCCTCGAGCGGCGACTCACCGCAGATCGCGGGCGCCAGGCCGAGCGAGTCGAGCGACGACGGGCCGATGGCGACGCGCAGCGCCTTGGGCGACTCCGGCGAATCGGGGTCCGGCTCGTAGCGTGGGTCCGTGGTGACGTTCACGCGAAACGGCGCGAAATCCTCGGCCACCGCCTGCCAGATCGCACGCACCTGATCGGCCGTGATCTGCCCGCTCACGTCCGTGGTCATGAAGTCGACGGTCCAGCCGGCGGGCCGGCCATCCGGGCAGCGATAGTTCGAGGCCGGCTCGTAGTGGCCATCGAAGTCGAGATACAGCACGTGCGGCGCACTGTAGTCGCTGTTGAGCACGGGAATCGCGGCCCAGCCGGGACCCGTGGACAGCAGCATCGTCAACGCCGCCGCCGGCACCCACCGCGCAGGCTCTTTCATCGTCGTATCCTCCTCCGGGATCGTCGACGACGAAGTCCTGAAGCAGCGGCTGTGCCAACACGCCCGTTGGACGTCAAGTCACTGAAAACGCGCGACTTTCCGGGGGAACGCGGTTGAGACCGCGGAGTGCGCGTGCGGCCGCCTGTCAGTCTCGGCCGAACACCGCGTTCACCGGTGGCGGATCACTCCGAACCCGGGTTCGTCTCCCGTCCGACGGTGAACGGATCGCCGATCAGCCAGCACCAGGTGCCGTCCGGCTGGCGGCGTGCGACCTCGATCGCATGCACCGTCATCGGCGCCGGCACCGGCACCTGCCAGCGGGTGTGCATCAGCGCGATGTCCCCCGCCTGAACTACCTGCCGAACGTCGAACTCGAAGCGCGGCTTCCCGGCGACGAGCGCCGCGAGCTCCTGGCGCAGCTCGTCCCGCCCGCGGGTGGGTTCGGCGTCCCGCCTCAGAAACACGGCCTCGGGATCATAGAGGGCGAGCACCCCATCGACGTCGCCCTGCGCCAGGTGACGCTGGAACAACCGGCAGATTTCCTCGGGTGTCCTTGCCGCCAACGCGTGACCTCCCTGTCTTCGGCGAGCGCGATCCGCCGGGGCTCACCGCAGCCCGAAATCGAATCCCTCGCCATTGCGATACATCCGCAGGATCCGGCGCGCGGTGGTCTGCACGTGCACCTCGTCCGCTCCATCGTATATACGCGCGAAACGGGCGTGTCGGTACATGCGCTCGAGCGGCGTGTCCTCGGTGACGCCCTTCGCGCCGTGCACCTGGATCGCCCGGTCGATCACGTTGTGCAGCATCCGCGCGCCGAACACCTTGATCAGGCCGATCTCGATGCGCGCCTCGTCGCCCTGATCGATCTTCTGGGCAGCGTGCAGCGTCAGCATCCGGCTCGCCTGGATCTCGGCGGCCGAATCGAACACGAACTTCTGGATCTGCTGGTGTTCGCCGAGCGTCTTGCCGAACGCGACCCGCTCGTTGGCACGCTCGCACATCAGATCGAACGCGCGCTGCGACTGGCCGAGCCAGCGCATGCAATGGAAGATGCGGCCGGGACCGAGCCGGTCCTGTGCGATCTTGAACCCCTGGCCGCGCGGGCCCAGCAGGTTGCTCTTCGGCACTCGGACGTTGTCGTAGACGACCTCGTAATGGCCTTCGTACTCGCCCATCACCTTCACGTCACGAACGATGTTGTAGCCGGGGGTGTTGGTCGGCACGATGATCTGGCTGAACGCCTGATGGTCGGGCGTGCCCTCCGGCTCGGTGCGGCACATCACCGTCGTGTAGGCGGCTGACGCGGCGCCGCTGGTGAACCACTTGCGGCCGTTGATCACCCACTCGTCGCCGACCAGCTCCGCACGCGTCTGGAGCTGCGTCGGGTCGGAGCTCGCCACGTCCGGCTCGGTCATGCCGAAGCTCGGGAATACCTCGCCGTCCACCAGCGGCTTCAGGTACGCCTCGCGCCATTCGTCCGACGCGTACCGGTGCAGCATGATGGAATCCTGCAGCGAGTGGGTGCCGAGGGCGACGGTCGCGAACGGCGAGCGGCCGATCACCTCGTTCACGAACACGTAATCCATGAACGGCAGCCCGCCGCCGCCGATCTCCTCCGGATGACCGAGCGCCCACAGGCCTTCGGCTTTCGCCTGGTCCATCAGCTCGCGCATGCGGCGGCGCCGCTCCACCGGGTCGCCTTCGGCAAGCTCCTTTTCGATCGGATAGATGCGCTGCTCGATGAAGTCGAGCACCTTCTGGCGCAGCGGCGCGATGTGCTGGGGAATCGAGAGGTTCAGGGTCGTCGCGGCGGTGCTCATCAGAGTCCTCCCTCTCCTGAGTCAGTGGGAAGCCTAACGCCCTCGGGTGCCGAACGGCCAGCCACGGTCCGTTCCCTCCCGCACATCGTGATCCCGGTGCTATGCTGAATGAGCCGGCCTCATCATTGATCCGTTCAAGGAGCACGAACGCCCCCTGATGCTGCAGCTGACGTTCTGGTCGCTCCCGTCGCTCGCGGCCTTGCTTCTCTCCATCGGGGCGTTTCTGCGGGTCCGGCGTGCCGCCCCGGCCCCTGGGTGCGTCGCACTCGAGGTGCTGTGCGGCTGCGTCGCGCTCTGGGCCGGTGGTCAGCTCACAGGCACGCTCACCACCGACCTCGGTCTGAAGATACTCGCATCGAAGGCTCAATACCCCGGCATCACGCTGCTCCCGGCGATCTGGTTCGTGTTCGCGCTCTGCTACGTGCGGCGGGTCTCTTCCATCCGGCTGCACGCGCTGGCGCTGCTGCTCGCGGTGCCGGTGATCACGATCGCACTCGCCTGGACGAACGAGCTGCACGGATTGATCTGGCGCGACGTGCAGCTCAAGAACGCACCGGGCTACGTCGGGCTGTCGTTGCGCTACGGCGCCTGGTTCCACGTTCAGACCGTCTACAGCTACGCGCTGGTCGCCGCCGGGACGCTGATCCTCGCCTACGAGCTCTCCGGCTCGCCGCATCACCGCCGGGCGCTCGCCGGCGTGGTGCTCGCGCCCGCCGTGGTCGCTGCGCTGAATCTGCTGCACCTGTCGGGCAACGGTCCGCTCTTCATCGACCTGACTCCGCTCGGCTTCGCGATCAGCACGGTCGTGCTCTATCTCACGCTGCTGCGCGCGCCGTCCCTCGAAGTCTCGCCGCAACTGCACCGGGAAGTGCTGAAGAACCTCGCCGACCCGGTCGTGATCCTCGGCGGCGACGGCAACGTGATCGAGATGAACGCCGCCGCGGAAGCGATGTTCGGCATGGAAGCGGATGCGTGGTTGCGATCGGCGTTCTCCGCGGAATCGCCGTGCCGCGACGCGGTGATCAAAGGCCGCAGCTACGACGTACGTCGGACGCAGCTCGCGAACGGCGATGAAGGCACGCCGGCGATGACCGCGATGGTGTTCCGGGACGTGACCGAGCGCCTCCGCACGGAGGCGGAGCTGCGCCGGATGAAACAGGAAATGGAGTACCTGGCACACACCGACCCGCTGACCGAGCTGCCGAATCGGCGCTACTTCATGTCGCGTCTTCAGGAGGAGGCGGCCAGGCTGCCGGAGACCGGCGCTGCGCTGAGCGTGCTGCTCGTGGACCTCGATCATTTCAAGCGCGTGAACGACACCTACGGTCACGAGGCCGGCGACGAAGTGCTGGTCACGGTGGGCCGGCTCATTCGCGATTGCATTCGCCGGGGCGATGTCGCCGCCCGGCTCGGCGGCGAGGAGTTCGCGGTGCTACTGCCCGAAACGCCTCCGGCCCCGGCGCGCGCCGTCGCCGAACGGATCCGTTCCGCGATCGAGGCGCATGTCATCGAGCGCGGCGACGGCCGTCCCTTCACGGTCACCGCGAGCGCGGGGCTCGCGACCATCGACACGGGCGACGGACTCGAGCTGCTGAAGCTGGCGGACGAAGCCCTCTACCGCGCGAAGGCATCCGGGCGCAACGCCGTCTGCGGGTGACAAGCCGGCCTCGGGCCGGTACGTTGACCCATCCCTCCCTGGACGGAGACGCCTCCATGACCGCCGTCCGCCTGACCGCGCTGATCCTCGTCCTTGCTCTGATCGGCTGTGACAGCGGCTCGCGGGCCGCCGAAGACGCCGAGGCCGAATCGCCGAGCGATCCCTACGACGCGGCCAACATGACCTTCGGCGGCCCACCGGCCGAGGTGACGGATGCCGGACCGGACCCGGGAACCTACGCCGAAGGCGCCTCGCTCAGCCTCGACGCCGCCGTGAAGCCGCTGGTCGACGACGATGTGAAGGTGATCCGGCTGGACGTCACCCACACGATCATCGAGATCGCGCCCGGGCTCAACTACACCGCCTGGACCTTCGGCAACCAGGTGCCGGGCCCGACGATTCGCGCCCGCGTGGGCGATCGGGTCCGCTTCGAGATGACCAACCGCAGCGACATGACGATGCCCGGCGTGCGGCTCGCGACGCCGCCGATGATGCACTCGATGGACTTCCACTCGGGGATGATGGCGCCGGACGACAAGTACCGGTCCATCGCGCCGGGCCGCACGATCCGATTCGAATTCACGCTGAACTACCCGGGCGTGTTCATGTACCACTGCGGAACGCCGATGGTGCTCGAGCACATCGCGTCCGGCATGTACGGCATGTTCATCGTCGAGCCCCGCGACGGCTATCCGACGCAGGTGGATCGGGAGTATACGATCGTCCAGAGCGAGTTCTACACCCAGGAGTCGAAGCAGAAGATCGACGGGCGTCCGCTTCACGTACTCGACGGCGAGCGGTTGCGTAGCAAGCAACCGACCTACACCGTGTTCAACGGTCGCTACAACGGCATGGTGGAGGAGCCGCTCCGGGGCGAGCCGGGCGATCGGGTCCGGCTGTTCGTGCTGAACGCCGGCCCATCCAACACGTCGAGCTTCCACGTGGTCGGCACGATCTTCGACCGGGTCTGGCTCGACGGAAACCCGGACAACGAGTTCCGCGGCATGCAGACCGTGCTGCTCGGCTCATCGAGCGGGACCATCGTCGAGTTCTACCTGCCCGAGGCAGGCACCTACACGATGGTCGATCACCACTTCGCGAACGCATCCCAGGGCGCCGTGGGCCTGATTGTCGCGGGCGAGCCCAGCGCCCCGGGCGACCCCGAGCACCACAACATCCCCGCAACCGATGTGCCCGCCGACCCGGGGGCGGCGCAGGCGATGCGGGACTTCAACAGCAAGTGTCTCGCCTGCCATTCCATCGGCGGCGGACCGAAGCTCGGCCCGGACCTGCTCGGCGTGACGAACCAGCGCAGCGACGAATGGCTCACCCGCTGGTTGAAGGAGCCGGAGGTGATGCTGCAGGACGATCCCGACGCCAAGGCGCTGCTGGAGCAATGGAAGGTGCCGATGCCGAACCAGCATCTGACCGACGAGGAGATCGCGAACTACATCCGCTATTTCCACTGGGCAGACGAGAACGTGAAGCCGGGCTCGGCGCAGCCGGCGATGGCGCACTGAC
>DASVDC010000033.1:0-42916 GCA_036381275.1 Pseudomonadales bacterium
GGGAGCGGCCTTCCTCTGTGGGAGCGGCCTTCCTCTGTGGGAGCGGCCTTCCTCTGTGGGAGCGGCCTTCCTCTGTGGGAGCGGCCTCCGGCCGCGAACTCGAAGCCGATCCCCCCGTTCGCGGCCGGAGGCCGCTCCCACAACGTTGCAAAATTCCCGGTTGAAATCGTTTTCAAGGAGGGGCACTTTAGCGTCGGCGAGCGCCAGTTCCGGCTCGTACCCAGCACATGAGGGGAGAGACTATGGAGACCCGGAGCTTCCGTGCCGTCGCTGCGGCGGCGGCCATCGCGGCCTCGATCGGCCCGATCCACGCGGCCGAAGCACCCGACCCGTCGCGTCGCCCCATCGAAGTGGTGGTCGTCACCGCGGAGAAACGCACCGAGAGCCTCCAGGAGGCCGCCATCTCCGGCATGGCGTTCAACGAAGACCTGCTGCGCCAGAACAGCATCGACGAGGTCGACGACCTGGAGTTCGCGACGCCCTCGCTGACCATCGCCACCGCGGGCCAGTCCAACCAGATGAATCTGCGCGGCATCGGCAAGTTCGACTCGGGCGGGACGTCGACGTCGGCCGTGGCGACCTATCGCGACGGGGTCGGCACGGTGTCCGGGTTCTTCAACCACGAGCCGTACTACGACATCGAGAGCGTCGAGGTGCTGCGCGGCCCGCAGGGCACGTTCGTCGGCGAGAACGCCGCCGCCGGCGCGATCTTCGTGAACACCCGGAACCCGAGCCTCGAGGATGGCTTCGCCGGCTTCATCGACGTCGGCTTCGGCAACTACGACACCGCCGAGGTGACTGGCGCGGTGAACGTGCCGCTGGGGGAGAAGGCCGCGATGCGGATCTCCGGCCGGCACATGCAGCGCGACAGCTTCTACGACGTCTTCATCGACCCGGACGGTACCGTTCCCCATCCTCGCAGCCCCGGTGACAAGGACCACGACAGCGTCCGCGTCAGCCTGCTTGTGAACCCGACCGACGCGCTCGAGATCCTGCTGAAGGCCGACTACAACCACCTGGATCACGGCGGCTTCGTGTTCGGCACGGTACCGGATTTCCCGTATCCGGTCGGCAGCATCACCGGCGAGCCCTACGGCAACATCTCCGATGACCTGTACACCGTCGGCAACAACTTCATCGACGTGCACGCCCGCGATCGGATCGCGCGCGGTATCGTCCAGCTCAACTACGACTTCCAGGGCGGCGGCACGCTGCGCTGGATCTCCGGCGCGCAGTACATCGACACCTACATCCGCAACGACGACGACGGCAGCGTCGACGAGGATCTGCGCCTGCATCTGCGGCCGATCTTCCGCGTGTACACCTCCGAAGCCACCTACCTCTCGCCGGAGGAGAGCCGCCTGCGCTGGCTCGTTGGCGCGTTCTACCGGATGGAAGACCTGGAGTTTCCGCACGACGATGGCTTCGTGATCTTCCAGGGACAGGGACCCGGCCCGGCCGTCGAAACGCTGCGCATCCTGTGGGACACGCCGCGCGAGACGGTGGCCGGCTACGGCCAGGTCGCGTTCGACCTGACGCCATCGCTCGAGCTCGAGGTGGGCATGCGCCTGCAGTACTACGAGTCGGAGCAGGACGCGCGGATCCTGCTCGGCGGTCTGCCGTTCCTGACCCGCATCGATTCCTACGACGAGACCACGTTCAACTACAAGGTGGCGCTGAACTGGCAGGCGACCGACGAACACTACCTGTTCGCATTCGTCGCCACCGGCAACACCAGCGGCGGGTCGAGCGTGATACCGGGCGTACCGAGCTTCGACAATCAGCGCTCCACCGACTTCGAGGTCGGCTGGAAGGGCACGCTGTTCGACGGCCGGCTGCTCACCCAGGTGAACGGCTTCTACACGCTGATCGACGACTACCAGGCCACCTTCTCCGCGGTGATCGATGCGAACAGCAGCCCGCCGCAGGTCTCCAGCACGTTCCAGAACCTCGACGGCACCACGAAGACCTGGGGCGTCGAGGTTCAGGCCCAATCGCAGTTCGGCAACCTCGGATTCGACCTGAACGCGGCCTGGATCCACAGCGAGCTCGGCGACGACCTGATCTACGACGCCACTCTCGACCGGCTGATCGAGACCGGCGGCAATCGGCTCCCGTGGGCGCCGAAGTACACGTTCAGCGCCGGCGTCCACTACGACTTCCACTTCGGCAACGGCGCGGTGCTGACCCCGCGGGTGACCTATTCGTGGGTGGACGAGCAGCTCGTCACGCCGACCGACCGGGTGATCAACGGCGTGCCGATCGACCGGATCGACTCGCACGAGCTCGTCAACGCACAGCTCAACCTGACGATCGGCCCGTGGCGCGTGCAGGCGTTCGTGACCAACGCGACCGAGGAGGAATACATCCAGGCGATGAGCGGTGACGCGTTCCATCCGGACGCTTACGCGAACGAGCCGCGGCGTTACGGGCTGCGCGTGAGCCGGAGCTTCGGCTCCTGAGCGTGCACGGCCGCATCGTGGGAGAAGCCTCCGCCGTGGGAGAGGCCTCCGCTCTGGAAGCGGCCTCCGCCGTGGGAGCGGCCTCCGGCCGCGAACTGCCCGCCACCGAGCCCCCGCTCACCGCCCGGCAGAAGGGACTCTACGCGTTCGGCGACATCGCGGACGGCATCAAGAACGTCGCGCTCGCTCAGTTCCTGCTGTACTACCTGACGGTGGTCTGCGGGCTCTCGGGATCGATGGCGGGCGCGGCGCTGTTCATCGCACTGTTCGTCGACGCGCTGACCGACCCGCTGGTCGGCTACCTGTCGGACAACGCGCGCACGCGCTGGGGCCGGCGCCATCCGTTCATGTTCGTCGCGGCGTTTCCGTTCGCGATCGCGCTGGGGCTACTCTTCTCGGTGCCGGCATTCGAATCGGTCTGGGCCCGGTTCGCCTACGTGCTCGTCGTGCTGCTCACGCTGCGGATCGCGTTCTCCGCCTTCGTGCTGCCGTACGCGGCGATGACGGCGGAGCTGTCGGCGGACTACGCCGAGCGCTCGGTGCTGATGACGTACCGCAACTTCCTGAACATATGCGCCAACGTGGCCACCGTGACGCTCGGCTTCGGCGTGTTCATGGCCGGCGCCGGCGCGCTGGAATCCCGGGAGGCCTACGTGCCGTTCGGCTGGGTCTGCGCCGCGCTGGTGCTGATCGCGGCGCTCGTCTCGGCCGGCAGCACCTATCCGCTGCGGCACCGGTTGAAGAACGTGAGCGCCGTGCCGCGGGTACCGTTCCGACGCCTCTTCACGGAGCTCGGCGAAGTGCTCGCGAACCACTCGTTCCGGGTGCTCGCGCTGACGGTGGTCGTGTTCTGGGTCGCCCAGGGCACCCACGGCAGCCTCGGCGTGCATGCGTTCCGGCACTTCTGGGATCTCTCGCCGGAGCTGATCCGCAATGTCCTCTACGCCCACACGGCGGGGCTCGTCGCCGGCATCCCGCTGTGCGCGCTGCTGCTCACGCGATTCGAGAAGAAGGAGATCTCCGCGGGCGGCATCGCGGCGTTCTGCGTCAGTCAGTTCATTCCCCCGGTGCTGGCGCTGACCGGGCTGCTGCCGGAATCGCCGCGGATCGTGTTCGCGGTGCTGTGCGTGTTCTACTTCATTCCGGGGCTCGCGATGACGTGCGTCGGGATCACGTTCGGCTCGATGATGGCCGATGCCACCGACGAGCACGAGCTGCGCTTCGGCACGCGGCGCGAAGGCCTGTACTTTTCCGGGCTCACGCTCGGCGGCAAGTGCGCGATCGGTCTCGGCGCGCTGATCGCCGGCCTCGGTCTCGATCTGATCGGGTTTCCGACCGACCTCGCGGCGCGGCCCGACCAGGTCGTCGACGCCGAGACGGTGCGCAACCTCGGCATCATCTACGGCCCGGGCGCCGCGGTCATCTCGTTCCTCTCGGTGTCCATAATGATGCGCTACCGACTGACCAGCGCCGCGCTGGCGCGCGTGCAGGCGGATCTCGCGCGCCGCCGCGATCAGGGCCCGAGAAGCTGACGTGGCCGCCGCGACGCCGCCGGAGCCGACGCGCCCGCCGATCAATCCCGAGCGGCGCGCCGCGTTCCTCGCGGCCGACTGGCGGGAACGGCAGGCGATCCATCGGGCCGTCGCGCAGCGCAAGGCACAGGCGCTCGAAGCCCGCCGCGCGCTCGGGGGTCGCTACCTCGAACGTCATCCGGAAGGATCGACCGTACCGTGGCACGGCGGGGTCCTGCGCCTCGACCTGCCCGACGCCACGAAGGACGCAAGGCAGGAAGCGCTCGCACTGGCGGCGGGTCGTGAAGCCCAGGCCAACAACCGCAGCCTCGAGTTCACCGTGCTCGGACGCGACTTTCCCGCGGAATCCGCCGCGGTGCAGCTCGCCACGTCGCCGCTGCTGCTCGTGCCGATGGTGCGCTACTTCGGCATGCTTCCGGTGCTGTTCAATGTTTTCGTCGCGCGCGCCCACACGACCGGGTTTATCCCGAACTCGTCGCACATGTTCCACATCGACCCCGAAGACGTCATCTCGCACAAGGCGTTCATCCACCTCACCGAGGTCGATGACGACTGCGGGCCGCTGCACGTGCTGCCGGCCGACCGGACGGAGCACGTGCTCGAGGCGGTCGGCTACCGCGGCATCGACCGGGTTTCCGACGACACGGTGAACCGGCTCGCAGGGCTCGGCTCCGTCGTACGCTTCACCGGGCCGCCGGGCACGGTGGCACTCGCGGACAGCTCGCGCTGCCTGCACTTCGGCGGACGGCCGCGGCACCCGGAAAAGCCGATGCGCTACACGCTCGTGTTCCAGTATCTGCTGCCGACCAGCTTCCTGTTTCCGATCGACGGCGACAGTCTGCCGCCGCGGCATCTGCCGAATCTGACGCCGAGCGGCGACGAGCTCTGGGACGCGCTGATCGGCGCCTGCCACACCTGATGAGATCCTCGCGCCGCCGGAAGAGACCTCGCGTCGAGCGCGCTTCCGCGAAAGCGCCGCCGGACGCGCCGGTCGGCCTCGACGCCTACCGGCAGTGGGCGCGCTGGCCGCTTCAGCGCCTCGGCGTGCGCGCGTATCTGCGCTCCACCTACGACCGCACGGGCCACAACCGCACCGCCGACGCGTCGCACTACCTGTATCAGGAGGCCGAGGACTTCAACGTGACCCTCGACGTGGAGGGGCGCGGCATCCTGTACTTCACCCGCGCGAACCGCTGGCACGGCAGCCCGTGGCATTACGAGATCGACGGCCGCGACCGGATCGTCCGGGAGTCCACCACCGCGGATCCGACCAAGCCATTGACCGACGCGCGGTTCCTGCCGGAGGCCGCGTTCCCCGAGCCGCTCGCGTACACCTATGCCACGACCCGGGGCTCAGACCTCTCGTGGGTGCCGATGCCGTTCCATCGACGTCTGCGCATCGCGCACTCGCGCACGTACTACGGCACCGGCAACTACCTCTACCACCTGTTCGCGGATCCGCCGCCGCTGCCGCCGTGGGACCTCGGCGCGGTACCCGACGACGACGCGCTGGCGCTGCTGCGCCGGGCCGGCGGCGATCTCGTCGACGAGACCGCGCTGGCGGTCGCGGAAGGCACCGTCACGGTCGCGGCGGCGCGGCGTACCACGCTGATCGAGCTCGACGATGCGCCGGCGACGGTGCGCAAGCTCGCTTTCTCGGCACCCGCCGCGCTAGCAGCCGAGTTCGGCGGCTGCCGCCTCGTGATCACCTGGGACGGTCGGGAGCACCCGTCCGTCGACGCGCCGCTCGCGCTGTTCTTCGGTGCCGGCGCGCTGCACAACCCCGACGGCCGCGAGTGGCTGGTGCGGGCGCTGCCGGTGTCGATCCGCTTCGCTGGCAGTCGGCCCGGCGGGCGCGTGCATCTCACGTGCTGGTTTCCGATGCCGTTCTTCCGGCGCGCCTGCGTCGAGCTCGTTGGCGCGGACCGTGCGATCGCCGACGTGCACTGGCGTGTCGGCACCGAGCCGTATCAGGGCCCAGCGAACCACGTCGGCTACTTCCATGCGACCTACCGCGATCACGGCGACCCGCGCGCGGGCCAGGATCTCGAGTTTCTCGACACCGCGGGGACGGAAGGGGCGCACGAATGGTCGGGCAGCGTGATCGGCACGTCGCTCGTGTTCACGCGCCGCAACGTGTTCACCACGCTGGAGGGCGACCCGCGCTTCTATTTCGACGACAGCCTCACCCCGCAGGTGCAGGGCACCGGCACGGAGGAGTGGGGCGGAGGCGGCGACTACTGGGGCGGGCGCACGATGAGCCTGCCGTTGGTGGGGCATCCGACCGGCGTCGCCGACGCGGCCGCAGCCCGGCACCCGGACGAGCTGATCCACTCGAGCTACCGCTTTCTGCTCGCCGACCTGTTGCCGTTCGGCCGCCGCGCGCGCGTCTGCTTCGAGCACGGCGGCGAGAACGAGTCGGTGGAGCACTACCAGAGCGTCACCTACTGGTACGGGCTGCCGAGCCCGAGCCTCGTGCTCACCGACGAGCTGCAGGTGGGCGATCCGGCGAGCGAGCGGGCGCACGACTACGTCTCGCCCGACGCGAGCGAGCCGTACACGATCCGCTCGCGCTACGAGTGGGGTCCGGACCATCTGCCCGTCGCCATCGCCGGCCCGTTGGCGGATCCGCGGGACTGCGTCGACTACGCGTTCACCGCCCCGGCGGGCCGCTATTACCTCTGGATCGAAGTGCGCACCGGCGACGAGCCGTTCGAGGCGGCGCTCTGGCCGCAGCTCGGCGAGCACGTCGGCACGAATGTGCTCGAGCCGGGCTGCATGGGCTCGATGGGCTTCGCGGATCTGGGCCGGCCGCCGGGCGCGTACCGCTTCACCACCGGCTGGCCGCCGGTGAGCCGGGTGACGCTGCCGGAAGGCCGTCAGCGCCTGCGCGTGCAGCCGCGCCACGGCGCGATCCGGTTCAGCCGGATCCTGCTGAGCCCGCACCGCGACCGCCGGCCGGAGCCGGACTTCACGCCGACGACCGACGAACGGATCCTGACGGCCGCGCACGTTTCCCGGGTGCGCGGCCATTTCGAGATCGTGCGCGACGCCGCGGCGCCCGGCGGCTTCGCGATCGCGCTCACCGAACCTCCGCCGCAGATGGAGATCTTCCCGGCCCACGAGATGACAGGACGGCGCACGCAGGGCACGTCCGAGCTCAGCCTCGCGATCGTGCCGGACAACCACGGGGTGCTGCTGCGACGCACGCTCGACTACGCCTACGCGAATCAGCGCGCCGAGGTGTACGTCGAGCACGACGGCGCGTGGGCCCCGGCCGGCGTCTGGTACCTGGCCGGCTCCAGCACCGTGTATCACTCGTTCCCGTGGCTCGAGGGCGAGCTCGCCCCGACGCGGCCGCAAGTCGTCACGTCGAACCGTCGCTTTCGCGACGACGAGTTCCTGCTGCCGGCGCGGCTGACCCGGGGCAAACGCCGGCTACGGCTGCGTTTCGTGTTCGCGCCGCGCAACCCGCCGCTGCTGCCGCACCTGCCGCCGGCGCCGTCGTGCTGGACGGAGCTCGCGTATCGCGCCTACCCGTGGGTCATGCCCGAGGCGCCGGTTTGATCCCCGGGGGAGCGGCGGCTACGCGCCCAGCTCCGGCCGCGAATGGTCGGCGGAGCATTCGCGGCCGCCCCGAACCGGCCAAGGTGTTACTCATCTGATCGGACTGACTGTTACCTGACGAAAGCCGGCCTCGAGAACAGGCGCCTCGAGCCCAGCGGCGCTCTATCCCGGTGCAAAGAACGGCGCATGGCGTACCCGGTCGGCGGTGACTCGGCACGTTCTCGCGCGCGCGGTCCGCAACATCGCCCGAATCAAAGCCCGGGAACGGCTGTCGACGTCAGCCGCGGCGCCGTGTGTAGCCGGCGGTGCGCGTGAGTGATCTCGCACCACATCATCCGCCTCGGCCACATCGGGACGGAACATGGACCGAATCAATCGATAGACCCCTTGGCGTTCGAGATCCAGGGCGGTACCTCGAACATCGCGGCTTTGATCCGGGCGATGTTCGCGGATTCGATTCGGGCGATGTTCGCGAATTCGATCCCGGCGAGGTTGCGATTCGATTCGGGCCATGCGGCGCTCGCAGATGGGCGAGGGGGCGCGGTAGCCAGCCGTGACCGTGCGAATCCAGAACATCGCCCGAATCAAAGCCCCGCGAACGGGTGGTGACGTCGGCCGCAGGGCCGGCGCGCGGCCGGCGGTGCGCGGGAGTGATCTCGCACCGCACCATCCGCCTCGGCCAAATCAAGACGGAACATGGCCCGAATCAATCGATGAAGCCCCGGGCGCGATCGAGATCCGGCGCGCTGTACCTCGAACGTCGCGGCTTTGATTCGGGCGATGTTCGCGAGCTCGATTCGGGCGAGGTTCGCGATTTCGATTTGATTCGGGCCATGTTGCGTGTTCGCAGATGGGCGCGAGGAGCGCGGAAAGCCGGCCGTGGCCGTGTGAATGATCGGCTGATTGCAGGAACCGCGTGCACCTGCGCGCGGCACCGTTACTACGAGCGGCAGCGGGAGGCCGCCACCCCAGGCGCGGCGCGATCCGGCGAGTTGGGCGGTGTGGTTCGAGTGGTGGAAGGGCCGGTCGCGGAGCGGACGTCCGGGCGATTCAGCGCCGAGGACGGGGGAAGTCGCGTCGGCGGCGACCTGGCTGCCCCGGTCCAGGTGTTACCTGTGCGGCCGGTTCGTAGGGGCCGCGAATCGCCGGAGAGCATTCGCGGCCGGAGGCCGCTCCCACAGCGGAGGGCGCTTCCGCGGCGCTATCCGTCGGCCATCATGTCGACGATGACGTGCTGGAAGTGGGTAAGCAGCGATTCCGGCTCGCGCAGCACGCGCGCGGTCGGCGCGATGCCGGTGGCGTGGCTGCGCTGCACGCGGTTGCAGAGGCCCACGTCCTGCCAGATGGTCGGATCCTCGGCGAGGCGGCGCCGCCCGAGGGCCAGCATCTCCTCCGGGGTGTCCATCGGCATGAAGCAGATGTGCCGGAAGCGGATCCGATCCACTGCGACGACGTCGACGCTGCCGATGTCGAAGCCGCGGCCCGCGTACTGCAGGTAGGTGGTCGGAAACACCCAGTGGTAGTAGTAGTTGAACGGAACGCCCGGCACCTTCCGGGTGGTGAGGCTGCCTTCGAAGCTCGGCCGGAACGGGATCGTGTGGTGAATCCAGTAGCGTCCGCCCACCTGGATGTCCTGCAGCGCCGGTCGCATCTCCAGCACTCGGGCGAGCTCCGGATGGGACGACGGGCAGTGATAGCACTCGATGGTGTTGTCCTGGAACACCTTCCAGTTGCAGTCGATCTCCCAGGTGTGCTCGAAGCCGAACGCGTGCGCCGTCACGTCGAGACCGCGCGAGGCCATCAGCTCCGGCATGCCGTCGATCCACGATTCGAACGACGGCGCGGTGGCCGAGAGATTGGCCCAGATCATCGGCCCCCACTCGTGCACGCGGATCGGCACGAGCCCGAACTCGGCGGGATCGAACGTCGGATCGCCCGCGGCACGCGGCGCGTGCTTCAGCGAGCCGTCGAACGCGTACGTCCAGCTGTGGTACGGGCAGCGCAGCCGGTCGCAGCGACCCGACTCGGTGACCACCGGATGACCGCGATGCCGGCAGATGTTGACAAATCCGCGAACGGTACGATCCGGCTGCCTCACCAGCACGATCGGCACGCCGGCGAGGTCGCGCACGTGCACGTCGCCGGGCTCCTTCAGCTCCCCGGTATGAGCCGCGAAATGCCACGCACGGCGGTGAATGCGCTCGAGCTCGAGCGCGAAGAGCTGTGGGTCCGAATACCAGCGCGTCGGCAGCAGGTACCCGGCCGCAACGTCCCGGTGCAGCCGCTCGAGGGCGGCCGGCGACGTCACATCGGTCGGCTCCACACGGTTCAGCACGACCCTCTCCGGCGCTCTGACCGGCGCGAGCTTGGCATAGGCTGAAATCGTTTTCAACGAACGCGCGTCAGTGCGGCGCCGCCGGCACCTCCCGCTGGCGGTTCGTCCGCTGCCAGAGCTCGGCGACGATGCGCTCGTGCACGCCGCCGCGGAGCGGATAGAACCACATCGCGGCGAGACCGCAGCCCATGCCGACGGCCGGCAGCACCAGCATGATCTGTTTGAGCCCCGCCAGCGTCGCCGCGCTCTGAACGACGTTCGGCTGATAGCCCACCAGATCCAGCGCCAGACCGAACAACCCGGCGCCCACGCCGAGAAACGCCTTCACGAAGAACTGCCCGAGCCCGAACACCATCGCCTCGGCGCGCAGGCCCGAGCGCCATTCTCCGTATTCCACCGTGTCCGGCAGCATCGACCAGAAGGTCATCGACATCCCGAGAGAGGCGACGTGCATGTACACCAGAAACGCCATCATCAGCGGCGAGGAGCGGATGTCGACGAGCGCGAAGAACCCGAGCCCGACGAGTCCGATGCCGGTGGCGAGAAACCACGCCTGACGCTTGTCGATGAATCGGGAGATCAGGATCCACGCCGGAATGATCAGGAGGCCGGAAGCCGCGTTGAGACTGAGCGCCAGGCTCGATGAGCCTTCGTCCTCGAGGTAGTACTTGAAGTAGTAGAGCACCGCCTTGCCGAGCGCCGTGCTGCAGACGACGGCGCTCGCGATCGCCAGCATCACGATCCAGAAGGCCCGATTGGAGCGTACGGACGCCCAGTACTCGGCAACGCTGAGCGGGCTACGCTCGCCGCCGTCGACGGGCGGTTCGCGCACCGCGAGGAACACCGCCGGGAAGACCAGCGTGGCGACGAGCGCGAACACGCCGGCCGCGAGCAGATAGCCGGCCTTCGCCGAGCCGTCGCCCATTGCCGCGGCGAGCGGCTGCGTGGAGGACGCCACCAGCAGCGCGGCCAGCGTCGCGAACAGCATCCGCAGCCCCGCGAGCGTGGAGCGCTCCGACGAGCTCGACGTCACCCGTGCATTGAGCGACGTGAACGGTATCGACACCACCGTGTAGCAGGTGCGGAAGATCAGGTGCGTGACGAGCAGCCAGACCACCAGCGCCGTGCCTTCCCAGTCCGGCGCGGTGTACATCAGCACGAACGACACCGCGAGCGGCACGCCGCCGAACAGAATGTACGGCCGGTAACGCCCGAAGCGCGTGCGGGTGCGGTCGGCGATCATGCCCATGACCGGATCGGTGGCGCCGTCCCAGATCGAGGCGGCCATGTAGATCGCGCCCGCGGTGCCCGCCGACAGGCCCACCACGTCGGTGTAGTAGAACAAAAGGAACAGCGACACGCTCTGCCAGTACAGGTTGCAGGCGAAGTCGCCGACGGTGAAGCCGAGCTTGCGCCCGAGGCTCAGCCGATCCGCCATCAACCGGTCCGGCTCACGCTCCGGCGGCCCGGCCGCTCGACGCGGCTACCGCGCGCTCCCACCAGCGGCGCGCGAGGTCGATGAGCCGCAGCGCCTGCTGCCAGCGGTCGGTCTCCTCGCGGAGCTTCCCGTCGGGCCCGGGCACGAGCCGCGCGTAGTGGAACGCCGCGGGCAGCAGCTCGGGGTACACGCCGATGGTTTCGTCCGCTCCGGGATCCGCGAGGTAGCCGAGGAAACTGTGCGTCCAGAACCGCTCGAACACCTCGACGTGCGGCGCCCGCGCTTCGCCGTCGACCGGGATCTGGATGCAGCCGGGCGACGAGACGCGCGCGTGTAGAAAGCGCACCCGCTCGAGCACCGGCGCCAGGCGCATGAACTTGTCCTCCAGATCGCCGTAGCTCATTTCCAGGCCGGTGTACCACTGCGAAAAGTCGCCGTTGAAGCGCACCTCGGGCACCCACGCCACGAGGTCGAGCGTGCGCTTCATGTCCTGGGTGAGGGTCGCGCGGTGGGTCTCGACGTACAGCGGGTGTCCTTCCGCGTCGCTCGCCTCGACGATGGCCTCGATCAGGGCGCGCGCCTCGTCGTCCGATTCGAAGCCGCTGCCGACGTGCAGCGTCGTGCAATCGCAGCCGAGCTCGCGGCCGCGCCGCGCGACCGCTCGAGCGTGTTCCGGCTTGTCGACCCGCGCGAGGCCGGTCGCCTGCAGCCCGGCGCGCTGGGCGAGCTCGAGCACGTTCGGCCGGTGCGACTGCAGTGCCTCGATCCCCGCCTCACGCACCCGGTGGAGCTGCTCGATGAGCTCGCCGCGCGGTCCGCTGGAATCCTCCGGCAGATCCTGCAGCGTCACCGCGCAGAGGCCCGCCCGCAGGCGGCGCGGCGCGCTCACGCCCGCCGCACCGGCAGCCACCGGTTCACGCGGGCGAGCGCGCGCGCGATCTCGAACGTGAGCGGACGGGTACCGGCCTCGCCGTAGTGGTAGACCATCGCGGCACGACGCGTGTCGGCCACGTTGTCGGTCGAGCGATGCATCAGGTAGCTGTGAAAAAAGAGCACGTCGCCCGGCTCCATCAGCGCGGGCACCTCGCCGGACGTGTCCTCGTCGACGATCTCCATGTAGGCCTGCACCGCCGCCGGCCGCCGGTCGGGCACGTGCCGGAACACCCGCTGCTCGCGATGCGATCCCGGCACGACCCAGAGGCAGCCGTTCTCGCGCGTCGCCCGTTCCAGCGCGAGCCACACGCCCACCTGGGGCTGACGGTCGAACCGGAAGTAGTAGGCGTCCTGGTGCCACGGCTGACCGATGACGCCGGGGTTTTTCAGAATGAACTGGCTCTGGAAGCAGTCGATGTCGGGCCGATCGAGCAGCCCGGCCACCAGCTCGACGATCTCGGGATGCTCGGCGATCTCGCGGGCGATGCCGCCCGTGTGGCAATTGAACACCTTGGCGATGGTGTCCTCGGGATGGACGGCACGGGGGCTCGGCGCCACTTCCGGGAAGATCAGGTGATCGTCGTCGGTGAAGTAGGAGGATTCTCCGGGATGATCCGCCGGCGGATCCCGGCGTATCACCTCGAAGATCTCCTGCTCCATGGCCCGCGCGCGGTCGGGATCGATCATCCCGCGGATGAAGAAATACCCGTCCCGATCCCACGCGGCACGCAGCGACCCGGTGCTCATGAGTCAGCCTCCCGAACTCGATGGAATATACTGACTAACCGAATGGTCCGTCAACGACGAGAGCTGTGCGTTATACTGTGCGCACTCGAAGGGGAACAAGCCAAGTGACGTCAGAGAGATCGGTAACGAGAGCCGAGGAACCTTCCGAAGCCAGACCCAATCAGCGCCAGCAGCAACGGGATGCTTCACGGCGCAAGGTGCTGGACGCGGGCATCGCGCTGTTTTCGCTGAAAGGATTCGCGGGCACGTCGATCGCCGAGGTCGCCGAGCTGGCCGGCATCAAGAAGTCCCTCGTGATGCACCACTTCCCCACGAAGGACATACTGTGGCGGGAGTGTGTCGACGACATCTACGCCCGGGTGGACGCCTTCTTCATCGAAGAGTACGGCCGCGAACCTCCCGAGACCGTCGAAGACCTGAAACGCATGCAGCAGGTGTACGTGCGCGCCTGCTTCCGCTTCCCCGGCTACGTGCGCATTCCGCTCGTGGAAGGCACCGAGGACAACGAGCGGGTCCGCTGGCTCGCCGAGCGTCACATCAAGCGGCACCACGCGTTCGGCGCCAAGGCGTACAGCCGCGTGGCGAAGCGCGCGCGCCTGCCCTACGACCGGCTGAAGTTCGCGTCCATACGCACCGGCTGGCTGCAACTCCTGGTTGCGAACCGGCCGCTGTACGAGCACGTCACCGGAAAAGCCGTGATCACCGAGAAGGAAATGCTCAAGTGGTCGGATCAGCTCTTCGATCTGATCTTCGACCTCTGATGTGAGCTCCTCGAGCCGCCGCCCGCGAGGCTACGCGAGCAGCGGCGGCGGTACCGGTTCACCGTTTCGCAGCACCGGAAACTGATGCTCCGGATCGTCCACCGGCGCTTCGGCCGTCGGCGGGCCGGCGGCCGCATCGCCGATCTGCCGCTTCGCGCCCGCAGGCGCGTACTGCAGGATGTAGGCCTTGCGCACGTCGTTCGTCAGGTTCGGCCCGGTCAGGTGCGGCGTCAGTGACGAGAACACGACGATTCCGCCGGCCCGCACCGGGGCCGCGACGGCGCCGTCGAAGTGGCTGAAGCATTCCCATCCGAGCGGTTCGACGTAGTGGTGCTGGAGCGTGCCCATCCGGTGCACGCCCGGCGCGACCTGCGGACAGCCGTTCTCGACGGTGGCGTCCACCAGAGCGACCCAGCAGGTGAGATAGCTCTGCGGCTCGATGTAGTTGTAGCCGTTGTCCTGGTGCCAGGGAAACCGGCGCGGCTTCTCCGGCTTCTTGTAGACGGCCTGGTCCCAATACATGTTCACGTCCGGGCCGATCAGATCGTGACAGAGGTCCAGCAGGATCGGGCTGGTGGCGAACCGGCGCAGCCGCATCGAGCGGCGCAGAAGCTGGATGCTGAACGTGATCGCGCCGCTCTCGGCGATCCGCATCCGGCCGTCCGGCTGCCGGCGCAGCACCTCCTCGGTCTCCCGCTCGTACGCGTCGAGCTCGGCGGTGACCTCGGCGATCGTCTGCGGGTCGAAGACGTCTTCGAGCACCACGTAACCCTGCTCGTCGAACCGACGTGCCTGCTCGGCGCTCAGCGCCCGGTACGGCCCCGGCGGAATCCGCCAGCGGAAATCCACGTTCCACGGATGCCTGACGGGGCGTTCGCTCTGCTGCTGCATCTCAGCTCCGCTCGTACAGCACGGGATTGATCGGCGTGGCGGCAGGATCGCCGCTGCGCGCCCCGGGCAGCCACAGCGCCAGATCGATCTTCTGCCGCGGATGCCTCTGCTCGACCTTCATGTCCCTGTCCATGTAGATGATCGTGAACACCGCCCGCACCTCGTCCGTGTCGTTGGCGTTCGCCCGGTGGAACGTCCACCCGGAATGGAAGCTCACGTCGCCGAGCGCGTAGGGCGTGTCGTCCACCGCGCTGCCCTGCAGCAGCTTGCCGATGTGCGCCTCGCTCTCGTCGCTGATCGCCAGCCGGCGCGCGACCGGATCGTCCAGTGTATGGGATCCGACGGCGAACGCGACCGGCCCCATCTCCCGCGGCACCGCCTGCAGCGGAATCCACGCCGTGACGGTGTTGTCGTTGGACAACGGCCAATAGTACTGGTCGCAATGCCACGGCGTATGGCCGCCCCGCGGCTCCTTGAACAGCGCCTGATCGTGGTAGAGCCGCACGCCGTCGACCCCCATCAGCTCCGCCGCGATCCGGGCGAGCCGCGTCGATCGTACCAGCCGCTCGACCACCGGGCTCAGGTTCCAGAGGTTGAACCGCTGGGTGAACGCTCGCGCATAGGTGCTGGAAGCGCCGCGCCGGGGCTTCTCGGCCTGCAGCGACCGCAGCACCTGCCGGCCCTCCTCATCGAGCAGCGCGAGATGAGACGGCGGGAACGCGTCCTTCGCCGGCGTGGTGCGGACCACCCGGACGATCTCCTCGCGAAACCGCCCGAGCAGCGCCGCGCTCAGCACCTGCGGAAGCTTCACGTAGCCGTCGCGCCGGTACGCGGCGACCCGCTCGGCGTCGAGCTCGTAGGGCTCGCCGAGCTCGCGATCGTCCATCAATAGTTGATCTCCAGGCTGAGACCGAGGATGCGCTCGGAGTTCCATACCGGCATCTGGCTGTAGCTCGGAGCGGGCTGCGGCGGCGACGCGAACAGCGGCGTGCCGAACACCGATCCGACGAAATGCTCGTCGAACAGGTTCCGCACGAACGCGCTCACTCGCCACAACCCGTCGGCGCGGCCGATGCCGACGTTCAGGTTGAACAACCCGTACGCGTCCTGCACGGTGGTCGGATCGCCGTTCGCCGAGAAGTTCACGTCGTCCTGCCAGAAGTAGTTGCCCTGAACGTGCCAGGCGAGCCTGCGCCCGACCGGCCGTTCGTAGCGCGCGGTGAGCGAGGCCGTCCACTCCGGCGAGCCGTTCAGCGCGTTGCCGGCGGCGTCGGTGTCCGAGCCACCCGGTCCCGCGACGCAGCCCTGCTCCTCCGTCTGGAACGGCCAGCAGCTCGTCCGGAAATCGTCGAACTCGGCGTCGACGTACGCGACCGCGCCGGTCAGCGTCAAACCCTCGGCCGGCACTGCGGTGAAGTCGACCTCGACACCCCGGGTGCTGAGCTTGCCGGCATTCGCGATCCGATAGATCGCCGGTTCGGCGTTGCGATCGAGCGTCTGCGCCTGGAAGTCCTTGAACGTGGTGTCGAACAGCGCCAGGTTGACGACGAGCCGGTTGTCCAGCCACGCGCCCTTGAGCCCCAGCTCGTAGCTCGTCGCTTTCTCCGGGTCGACCAGGATCAGATCCGGATCGTCGCTGTTGAAATCGGCCAGGATGTTCGCGGACGGACCTTTGACGCCGCGGGTGGCGGTCGCGTAGACCATGACCTCGTCGGCCGCGTCGTACTGCACGCCGAAGCGCCACGACGGTTCCTCCATGTCGGTATCGAACTCGAACGCGAACGGAGTCGGCACCGTCAGCGGCAACGGGCTGCCGGGCGTGATCACCCGATCGAAGTCCCCGTCGAGCTTCTCGAACGTGTACCGTCCGCCGGCGATCAGCCGGAGCCGGTCGGAAACGTTCACCGTCAGGTTCACGAACGGCGCGAAGTTCTCCGTATCCCAGAGGATGCGCGCGTCACGTCCGAGGGACGTCACGCCGGGCACGACGAACACCTGGCTCGTGAACGACTCGGAATCCTGATAGAAGTAGTAGAGCCCCGCCACGTATTCGAACCGTTCTCCGGCCGGTGAGGCGATGCGAATCTCCTGGGTGAACTGCTGGTGCTCGCTGTCGCCGAAGTTGCGGTCGAACACGTTGATGGGCTGCTGGTCGGTGTCGGCGTTCAGGTCGATCTGCCACTCCCGCGCGCTGGTGATCGACGTGATGACGTAGTCGCCCCAGTCGTACTCGAGCTCGAGCGCGGCTCCGTAGTGCTTCATGTCGTGGTACGACGGCGCGTTCTGGTTGATCCGCTCGTTGTGCGGGCTCGCCACGACCGGCGCCTGCGCGTCGACGATGGTGTTCCCGGCGGGTGCGATGCGGGTCGTCCAGATGCAGCAGCTCGAATCGCGCTCGGCGTAGTCGGCCGTGAAGTAGACGTCCAGATTCTCCGAGGCCTGCCAGAGGAGCTTGCTCTTGAGGCCCCATTCTTCCAGGCCATGGGCGTCCCGGCCGCCGGGGAAGACGTTCTTCACGAAGTCGTCCCGGTCGGTCCGCACGCCGACCAGCCGTAGAGCGACCCGGTCACTGAGCGCGAAGTTCGCGACGCCTTCCAGCTTGTTCTCGAAGTCGTCGTCGCGGAAGCTGCCGCTCGCCCGCAGCGAGTAGGAGCTCGACTGCAGATCCGGCCGGTTCGTCACGATGTTGAGAATCCCTGCGGTGGCGTTCTTGCCGAACAGCATGCCCTGCGGCCCGCGCAGCACCTCCACCCGCGCAAGGTCCGCGAAGTCGAACACACCCGCGCCCTGCTGGCCCATCACGACGCCGTCCACGACGACGCCGACGCTGCCCTCGACGGTCTCGGCGAAGGTGCTGCTGCCGACACCGCGAATCGCGAAACCTTCGCCCCGCGGGTGCACGCCTTCGGCGAACTTGACGCTCGGCACCACGTACTGCAGATCCGCCACGTTGGCGTAGTCGAGGCTCGCCATCGATTCGCCGTCCACGACGCTGAGCGCGATCGGTACGTCCTGCAGGCGCTCCTCGCGCTTCTGCGCGGTGACCACCACTTCCTCGATCTGCGCCGCTTCAACGGGTGTCACGACCAGAACCGACAGAACGACTCCAGCGAAAAAGGCGTTGCGCATCTTCTCTCTCCACCCGCCGGGCTCCGGCAGAACTTACTGCCCAAACGGTTAGTCTGTCAATTCGATCGGCCTGACGCACCCCGTCCCGCCCGATATACTCGGGATTCCGATGACGGCCTCCGATGAGTAACACGCTCGACATCCGCGCCCTGCAGCAGGTCCTGCGGCAGTTCGCCGCCGACCGCGACTGGGAGCAGTTCCACTCGCCGAAGAATCTCGCCATGGCGCTTTCCGTCGAGGCGTCGGAGCTCGTGGAGATCTTCCAGTGGCTCACGGAGGCGCAATCGGCCGACCTCGACGACACCAGCCGGGCCGCGGTCGCCGAGGAGATCGCCGATGTGCAGATCTACCTCGTCCGGCTGGCCGACCGGCTCGGCATCGACATCCCGCGTGCGGTCGACGAGAAGATCGCCGTGAACGCGCGAAAGTATCCCGCCGAGCGGGTTCGCGGCAGCGCGGCGAAGTACACCGGGGACGACGCGAGCTGATCGCGTGATCGTCTACGAGGCCACCCGCGGCGAGTTCACCGACGACGTGCTCTCGAACGCGATCGAGACGAGGATTCTGTCGGCGTTCCAGCGCCGCCTCGGGCACTCCACCAGCCGCGCGGAAGTCGAGGCCTGGAAGCACTCGATGGTCTACATGAACAACGCGCTGATCGGCGCCGGCATACCGGCGGACGCGGGCGTTGCGATCGAGTTCCGGATCCCTCAGACGGCCAAGCGCATCGATTTCATACTCACCGGGCTGGACGATGCCGGCCGGGACGCGGCCGTCATCGTCGAGCTGAAGCAATGGACGACGGCGGCGGCCACCGCGAAGGACGGCATCGTCGAGACCTTCGTCGGCGGCGCGCGGCGGGAAGTCGAGCATCCGTCCTATCAGGCCTGGAGCTACGCCTGGTTCATCCGCGACTACAACGAGGCCGTCCACGACGAGCGCATCCTGCTGCGCCCGTGCGCGTACCTGCACAACCTCGAAGATGCGACGGAACTGACCACGCCGTTCTACGAGCCGTACACCAACGAGGCGCCGCTGTTCGCCCGGGCCGATTCCGAGCGCCTGCAGGCGTTCCTGAGTCGCTACATCCGCAAGGGCGACCGGAAGCGGGTTCTGTATCAGATCGAGAACGGCCGGATCAGGCCTTCGAAGAACCTCGCCGACCACCTGGTCTCGCTGCTGCACGGCAACCGGGAGTTCATCCTGCTCGACGAGCAGAAGGTCGTGTACGAGACGGCGCTCACGAACGCCGGGTTCGCGTGCGAGAGCGGCCGCAAGCAGGTGCTGATCGTGGAAGGCGGCCCCGGCACGGGCAAATCGGTGGTCGCGATCCATCTGCTCGTCGAGCTGACCCGGCGCGGGCTCGTGGCGCAGTACGTCACCCGCAACGCCGCGCCCCGGGAGGTGTACCAGCAGAAGCTCACCGGATCGGTGCGCAAGACGCGCGTCCGCAACCTGTTCAAGTCGTCGGGCTCGTACGTCGACGCCGAGCCCGATTCGATCGACGTGCTGATCGTCGACGAGGCGCACCGGTTGAACGAGAAGTCGGGTCTGTACGGCAACCTGGGCGATCACCAGATCGCCGAGCTGATCCGAGCCGCCCGGTGCGCCGTGTTCTTCGTCGACGACGACCAGCGCGTCACGTTCAGGGACGTCGGCCGGAAGGCGCTCATCCGCGACATTGCGATATCGTTGGGAGCCGACGTCGGCGAGCACGAGCTCACGTCGCAGTTCCGCTGCAACGGCTCGGACGGCTACCTCGCCTGGCTCGACCACGTGCTCGGCATCCGCCCGACCGCGAACGAAGACCTGTCCGGGATCGACTACCGGTTCGAAGTCTTCGACTCGCCGCGCGAGCTGCACGATCGCATCCTCGAGCTGAACCGGATCAACAACAGGAGCCGCGTGGTCGCCGGTTACTGCTGGGACTGGAAGGGCCGGCGGAATCCCGCGATCCGGGACATCCGGATCGAGGAGCACGGCTACGAGGCGCGCTGGAACCTCGACACGGACGGCAAGCTGTGGATCGTCACGCCGGGATCGGAGCACGACGTCGGCTGTATCCACACCTGCCAGGGGCTCGAGCTCGACTACGTCGGCGTGATCGTCGGTCCCGATCTGGTGGTGCGCGACGGCCGGATCGTCACCGATGCGGCGAAACGCTCCCGGCAGGATCAGTCCGTGCGCGGCTACCGCAGCTGGCTGCGCCGGGATCCGGATGCGGCGCGCGCCGCCGCGGACCGGGTGATCAAGAACACGTATCGGACGCTGATGACGCGCGGCCAGAAGGGGTGCTTCGTGTTCGCCGTGGATCCGGAGACCAACGCCTACTTCCGGGCGATGGCTTCGTCCGCGGCCCGGCCCGGCCGCCGCCTGCTGATGGCGGCGGAACCCACGATCCCGTACGCTGCCGATCCTCCGTAGAGTCTCGGGCACAGGGTTCGGGGGAGCAGGCGCATCATGGATCTGCAGACGCTGGCCAACGTCGGCGAGTTCGTCGGCGGGGTATTCGTGGTCATCTCGCTGGTGTACCTGGCCTTTCAGGTGCGCCAGAACACCCGGTCGCTGCGCTCGGAGAACTACGCGCGGCTGCTCGACCGGATGTCGACCCTGCAGTCCCGGCTGGCCGTGGACCCGGAGCTGAACCACCTGTTCATCGTCGGCGCGGAGGATCCGAGCCGGCTGACGCGGGCACAGCGCGTGCGGTTCTCCTGGGCGTTGTACGAGCTCTTCGGCACCGCCGAGTTCATGTACCACCAGTCCCTCGAGCGGACGCTGCCCGACGTCGTCTGGAAACGCTGGGAGGCGACCATCGGCTGGTGGCTCTCGCACCCGGGCATGCGCGCGTGGTGGGAGGCCAAACCGGCGCCGCTCGCGGAAGACTTCGAGCGGCTCGGCGACGAGATGATCCGCAACGACCGCTTCGACGCGGCCGCCATCGACCGCTGGCGGCGCTTCGTCGCCGGCGAGAACCTGCCGCCCGCCGCGGGATCCCGCGCGAGCGACGGCTGAGTCCGGACGGGCGGCCCGCGCCGGCGTTCAACCGCCGGTTGCGGCCTCGTCGGCCGCGCAATCGACGTCCTGCGTTGCGCCGCCGGCCGGCGCGTCGGCGACTTCGCCCCGCGCCTGCTCGAGCTGCGCCCGGAACACCGGATCGCCGTGCAGCCGCGCCACCGCCGCGGCACCCACGTTGCGGCCTTCCGCGACATCCGAAGACCAGTGGACGTTGCAGATCACCCGGCTCTCGGCGAAATCGCGGCCGCGGGCGAGCAGCGCGTCGGCGCGCTCCGGCGCGAGCTCGGCCAGGATCAGCGCCCACCCCCAGCCGATCGCCGCATGGCCCGACGGATACGAGCCGTCGGCGCGCAGCGCCTCCTCGTCGTCGGGTGTGCAGGTCGGCTGTTCGTTGACCATGAACGGCCGGGTGCGCCGGTAGCGGTTCTTCGCGCCGTAGGTCGACAGCCCGAGATCCGCGAGCGATCGCCTGAGCAGCATGTAGAGGTTCGGCGTGGCCTCCTCGGTGATCGGGGCACCGAGCGCACAGGAGAAGCTCCGTACCGCCGCGGGAAATCGCAGCACCGCGTCCGCGCGGGCCTGTTCCCAGCGCGGCGTACCCTGCAGCGCGAGGGCCGCTTCCATTGCCTCCCGGTCGCGCGCCATCGCCGCCGATTCGGGTTCCGGCGGCGGCGGCAGCAGGGCTGCGCTGTCCGGCAGCGCCTCGGGCGGCAGGTAGCCCTGCAGGATTCCCGGGCGAAGCTCCGGAACGTCCGTCGGTATGTCAACCGAGCCGGTCCCGGCACAGCCCGCCGCCAGAGCGCCGAGCAGAACGATCCACGCGAACCTCGTCACCACGCTTCTACTCTCCTGTCAGGTTTTCAGCGCGCCGGCCATCGAGCGGCCGGCGCGGATACGGTAGGATCAGCCGTCCACCGCCGCCGGCGAGCCTCGATGCCCTACACACCGCGGGCCACCACGATGGCCGAGCTGCACGCGCTCCAGTCGCGCCTGCTGACGCGCGAGGAGATCGCGAAGGGACTCGCGTTCCGTCCCCGCCCCACCGACGTGATCATCGCACCGTTCGGCAAGAGCGGCACCACCTGGCTGCAACAGATCTTCCACACGCTGCGCACGCGCGGCGACACCGACTTCGACGACATCTCCGACGTCGTGCCGTGGATCGAGACCGCCGCGGCGCTCGGTCAGGATCTGGAAGCCGACCAGAAGGCGAACCCGCGCGGCTTCAAGAGCCACCTCGGCTGGGACGCGGTGCCGAAGGGCGGCCGCTACATCGTCTCGATCCGCGATCCGAAGGACGCGCTGGTCTCCGCCTACCGCTTCATGGAAGGCTGGTTCATCGCGCCCGGAACCGTGTCGATCGCGGACTTCGCGCGCGCCGGCTATCTCGGCGGGCCGGAGGGCCGTTCCTACTGGGCGCACCTCGCGTCCTGGTGGCAGGTGCGCCACGATCCGGCCGTGCTGCTCCTGTCCTACGAGCAGATGCACCGCGACCCGGAGGGAACGATCCGCCGCGTCGCGCGCCACTGCGGCATCGCGCTCGACGACGAGCTGCTCGCGATCACGCGGCGGCATTCGTCGCTCGAGTTCATGCTGGCGCACAAGAACAAGTTCGACGACCTGCGCATGCGCATGCTGAGCGAAGCGCGCTGCGGGCTGCCGCCCGGCAGCGACTCGGCCAAGGTGCGCCTCGGCCGGGTCGGCTCGCATCGTGACGAGTTGCCCGACGAGATCCGCGCGGCGATGGACGCGCGGTGGAAGGAGCAGATCACCGCTCGATTCGGCTATCCGGATTACGCGGCGCTGGAAGCGGCGCTGACGCAAGGCCGGTAGGAGCGATCTTCCCCTGTGGGAGCGGCCTCCGGCCGCGAATCGAATCGGGTGCGCCGGCATTCGCGGCCGGAGGCCGCTCCCACAGGGGCCGCGCAGGTCAATCGCGGCCGAGCTCTTCGAGCAGCCCGACCAGCCGGTTCAGATCGATCGGCTTGACCAGATGCGCATCGAATCCGACGGCGCGGGCCCGTTCCCGTTCCGCCGGCTGGCCGTAGCCGGTCACCGCGATCAGACGCGGCGTCCGGGCCGCGGCGGCGAGGCGGCCCGCGACCTCGTAGCCGTCCATCACCGGTAGACCGATGTCGAGCAGCACCACGTCCGGCTCGAACGACTCGGCGAGGCGCAGCGCCGACGGGCCGTCGTAGGCGATGCGCACCGCGTGGCCGGCGCCGCGCACGAAGTCGCCGAGCGCCTGAGCCGCATCCTCGTTGTCGTCCACGACCAGCACGCGCCGCGGCGGGCCGACCACTCCCCGCTCCGGCACCGCCGGCTCGTCGGGCAGGGCCTCGGCGTCGAGCGCCGGCAGCCGCACCGTGAATTCGGCGCCGAGGCCGGGTCCGTCGCTCGCTGCGCTGACCACGCCGCCGTGGAGCTCCACCATGCTGCGGACGATCGTGAGCCCGAGCCCCAGGCCGCCGAGCGAGCGATCGATGCCCTGGCGCTCCTGGGAGAACAGGTCGAACACCCGCGGCAGCAGGTCCGGCGAGATGCCGGTGCCGTTGTCGCGTACCCGCAGAACGATCTCGTCGGCGGATCGCACCGCGCTGAGCTCGATCCGTCCTTCGGGCTCGGTGTACTTCGCCGCGTTCGACAGCAGGTTCGAGACGACCTGAGTGAGGCGCGCGGCATCCCCCTGAACCGTGAGCCCGGCGTCGGGAACGTCCAGCGTCAGGTTGTGACGGCGTTGCTCGAGCAGCGGGCTCACCATCTCGACCGCGTGCGTGACGACGTCGTTCAGGTTCACCGGTTGCCGCTTCAGCTCGATCTTGCCGCGAGCGATCCGGGACACGTCGAGCAGATCGTCGACCAGCGCGACGAGCTGCTTCGCCTGCCGCTCGATCACCGAGCGTTCGCGCTCGAAGCTGCCGTCGTCGCGCAGCCGTATCAGCTCCAGCGCCGTCAGGATCGGGGCGAGGGGGTTGCGCAGCTCGTGGCCGAGCATCGCGAGGAACTCGTCCTTCGCGCGGTTCGCCTGCTCCGCTTCGCGGCGCAGCTCGTTCGTGCGGTGACGGGCGTTGACCTGCTCGGTGACGTCGAACGCGATCACGAGCACGCCGTCGGTCCTTCCCGGCTGCGTCTGCAGCGGCGCGCAGACCAGGTTGAACCAGGTCTCCGTCAGCACGCCGTCGCCGTTCCAATCGAGCTCCGCCCGGGTCTCGGTGCCGATGTGCGGGATACCGCTCTGCAGCACCCGATCGAGCAGCTCCTCGACCGGCTGCCCGCGCAGCTCCGGCAGGGCTTCGAACAGCGGCCGGCCGAGAAGCTGCGCTTCGCTGCGGCCCCACACCCGGCACGCGTGCTCGTTGGCCAGCGCGACCACGTGCTCGGCGCCGAGCATCACCGCCACCGGCGCCGGCGCCTGCATGAACAGCGTGCGCAGGTGCCGGCGCTGCAGGTCGGCCGCCTCGCGGGCCGCTTCCTCGCGCCGCCGGGCTTCCGCGCGCTCGCGGGCGTTGCGGGCCAGCGCGAGCTGCGCGCTCACGCGCGCGACGAGCTCGCGGGCGCTGAACGGCTTCACCAGGTAATCGTCGACGCCGGCCTTCAGCGCTTCGATCCGCGCTTCCTCGCCCGCGCGGGCCGAGACCATCACCACCGGCACGGCCTCGGTGCGTTCATCGCCACGCAGCGCCGCCAGCAGCTCGAAGCCGTCGAGCTTCGGCATCATCACGTCGGTCAGTATCAGGTCGGGCGGCGAGCGACGCGCGAGCTCGAGCGCCTCCCGGCCGTCCGCGGCGGTTTCGACCTGCCAGTGCTGGCGGATCAGCCGCGCGAGGTACCCGCGCATGTCGGCGTTGTCGTCGGCGATCAGCACGCGCGCCGACTGCGTGGCGGGCGCTGCCGGCGGCTCGCGGTCGTCCGGCGCCGGCTCGTCCGGCAGCCAGCGCAGCGCTTCCTGCACGAAGGCCTCCGCGACGTGGCCGACGACACCCGCGCCGCCCTCGTGCGAGACGTGCTCGGGCGGCAGATGCGTGAATCCGAGCGGGATCCGCACGGTCACCGCGGTGCCGCGCTGCGGCTCGCTCTCCGCCGCCACCGTGCCGCCGTGCAGTTTCACGAGCTCCGCCACCATCGCGAGCCCGATGCCCGAACCCTCGTGCGTGCGCCCGCCGCTGCCTTGCACGCGGTGGAAACGGTCGAAGATGCGCGGCAGCTCGCTGTCCGGAATGCCGATTCCGGTATCCGTCACCTCGAGCTGCGCGTTGCCGTCGCGCTCGGCGAGCTCGACCGTGATGCGGCCGCGCAGCGTGAACTTGAACGCGTTCGAGATCAGGTTCAGGACGATCTTTTCCCACATCTCCCGGTCGACGTAGACCGGCGGCATCGCATCGTCGCAGCGCACCTCGAGCTCGAGCCCCGCCCGGTCGCAGGCCGAGCGGAAGTTGCTCGCCAGATCCCGCGTGAACGCGCCCAGATCGGTCGGCTGGTAGGCGGCGCGGATGCGCCCGGCCTCGATGCGGGAGAAATCGAGCAGCGTGTTCACGAGCTTCAGCAGCCGCAGCGCATTGCGCTGCACCAGCTCGAGCTGCGCCGCGACCTCGGCGCCCGGCCCGTCGTCCAGCAGATCCGCGATCGGCGCGAGGATCAGCGTCAGCGGCGTGCGCAGCTCGTGGCTCACGTTCGAGAAGAACACCGTCTTCGCCCGATCGAGCTCGGCCAGCTTCTCGGCGCGCTGACGCTCGGCCTCGTAGGCCTCGGCGCTCGCAAGCCGGCTCGCGAGACCGCTCGCGAGCAGCGCGAAGAAGCGCTGGTAGCGCTCGTCGAACGGCAGCCGCGGGCTGGCACCGAGAACCAGATGGCCGCGCACCGGCGCGTGACCGCTGCCGGCGAGCGGCAGGATCGCGGCGGTGTGCGCCGGCTCCGGCCAAAGTCCGCCCGGCAGCTCGAGCTCCGGGGCGAGACCGCGCAGGATCGTTTCCTGCCCGAGCAGCAGCGGCTGCTCGGGCCAGCCGGGCACGCCCGGTTCACCGAGCCCGATCCGCTCCGGGCTGAACGGCTCGCCCGCCGCGCAGCCGGCCGCGGCGACCAGCCGGGCGCATCGTCCGTCCGCGTCGTTCAGGTAGATCAGCGCGAACGGCACGTCCGCGGGATTCGCCCCGACCACTTCGGCCGCCTGGTGGCAGACCTGCTCCACGCTGCGTCCTTCGACGGCGACCGCCGCCAGGTCGCGCAGCGTCTTCAGGCGCCGTTCGCCGATCACCTCGCCGGTGGTCTCGGTGCAGGCGCAGAACATGCCTTCCACGCCGCCCGAGTCACCGCGCACCGGGCTGTAGGAGAAGGTGAAGTACACCTCTTCCGGGAAGCCGCGCCGCTGCATGAAGAGCTGCAGGTTCTCCGACCAGGTCGGCTCACCGGCCAGCGCACGCTCGACCAGCGGACGGATGTCGTCCCAGATCTCCGCCCACACCCGGGGGAACGGCTGTCCGAGCGCATCCGGATGTTTGTCACCGAATACCGGCAGGTAGCCGTCGTTGTAGATCAGCGCGAGCTCCGGCCCCCAGGCGAGGAACATCGGATAGCGGGAGTTCAGCAGGATGCCGACCGTGGTGCGCAGGCTGAGCGGCCAGTCGCGCGGGTCGCCGAGCGGCGAGCGCCGCCAGTCGTAGCTGCGCATGCGCGCGCCCATCTCACCGCCGCCGGAGAGGAAGCGACGACCGGATGGCTCCGCCTGAGACGAAGCCGATCCCGGAAATCGAGGCGACTCGGGCATGGTGCGGACTCTAGCCCACTCGACGACGCCGGTACATCGGGCCGGGGCCCTCCGCCGGGCTCAGGCGGTTTTCTGCACCGTCAGCCCCAGTTCCCGGATCATCTGCTCGCGGATCAGGAATTTCTGCACCTTGCCGGTCACCGTCATCGGAAACTCGGTCACGAAACGCACGTAGCGCGGAATCTTGTGGTGCGCGATCTGACCGCGGCAGAACGCGCGGATCTCTTCCTCGTCCGCGCGCTCGCCGGGCTTCAGCCGGATCCACGCGCAGAGCTCCTCGCCGTACTTCGGATCCGGAACGCCGACCACCTGCACGTCGGCCACCTTCGGATGCCGGTACAGGAACTCCTCGATCTCCCGCGGGTAGAGGTTCTCACCGCCGCGGATCACCATGTCCTTGATCCGGCCGACGATGTTGCCGTAACCCTCCTCGTCGATGGTGCCGAGATCGCCCGTGTGCATCCAGCCGTCGGCATCGATCGCCTCGGCCGTCTTCTCCGGGTCTTCCCAGTAGCCCAGCATCACCGCATAACCCCGCGTGCAGAGCTCGCCCGGCTGACCGCGCGGCACCGTGCGGCCCTGCTCGTCGACCACCTTCACCTCGAGGTGCGGCTGCACCCGGCCGATCGTCGAGACGCGCCGTTCGATCGGATCGTCCGGGGAGCTCTGGAAGCTGACCGGGCTGGTCTCCGTCATGCCGTAGGCGATGGTGACGTCGCGCATGTGCAGCTTCTCGATCACCTGCTTCATCACCTCCACCGGGCAGGGCGAGCCGGCCATGCAACCGGTGCGCAGGCTCGACACGTCGTAGCGTTCGAACTCCGGATGGCCGAGCACGCCGATGAACATGGTCGGCACGCCGTAGAGGCCGGTGCAGCGCTCCTGCTCGACCGCGGTGAGCACCGCGCCCGGATCGAAGACTTCCGCCGGATACACCATCGTCGCGCCGTGGGCGAGGCAGCCGAGGTTCCCCATCACCATGCCGAAGCAGTGGTACAGCGGCACCGGAATGCAGAGCCGGTCGCCGACCTCGAGACGGATGCTGCGGCCGACGAAGAAGCCGTTGTTCAGGATGTTGCGGTGCGACAGCGTCGCGCCCTTCGGCAGACCCGTGGTGCCGCTGGTGAACTGGATGTTGATCGGATCGGCGGCGTCGAGGCTCCCCGAGATACCGGCCACGCGAGCGCGCGCGGCCGCGTCCGCGGCGTCCGCGACCTCGCCGAACTCGAGCCAGCCCGGGCGCGCGCCGCCGCCGATCTTGATCGCCGCCTTCAGCTGCGGCAGGCGCGCGCTCGAGAGCGCGCCGGGCCGTGCCGAGGCGAGCTCGGGCGCCAGGGTCTCGACCATCCCGACGTAATCGCTCGACTTGAACCGCTCGGCCGCGACCAGCGCCTTCACGCCCACCTTGTTCAGCGTGTACTCGACCTCCGCGAGGCGGTACGCGGGATTGATCGTGACCAGGATCAGGCCGAGGCGCGCGGCGGCGAATTGCGTCAGGGTCCACTGCGCGCAGTTCGGCGACCAGATGCCGATGCGGTCGCCGCGCGTGAGGCCGAGCTCCGCGAGACCGGCGGCCAGCGCGTCGCTGCGCTCGAGCAGCTCACGGTAGGTGAGCCGGATGCCCTGGTGCACGGAGATCAGCGCGGGCTGGTCGGGCCACGCGTCGGCGGCGCGCTCGAGCGCGGTGCCGATGGTGTACTCGAGGAGCGGAGGCGCGCTCGCACCGGTGACGTAGCTGTCCATGATCCCTCCCTTGTTCGTTCGGCGCGGCTCGCGTCGCGCTCGTTGCGTCACATCCTAATACCGAATCTAATCCCGGAAACCCCGCCGCTGCGCCGGCGGCCCACCGAGGGACCACCATGCGCGACGTCCCCGAGCCGATCGCGCCCGATCCGGCGGTGCTGATCACCCCGGAGCTCGAGCCGGTGGCCGCCGCGTTCTTCGCCGCGCAGGCCCTGGATCCGGGCGGCGCGCAGCTCTGCATCTACCGCCACGGCGTCCCCGTGCTCGACGTCTGGGCCGGCCGCGACGCGGCGAACGGCCGGCCGTTCGGCCCCGAGACGCTGTCGGTGGTGATGTCCTGCACGAAGGGCGCGGTGGCGGTGCTGGCGCACCGGTTGGCCGAGCGCGGTGCGCTCGCGCTCGATGCGCCGGTGGCCGAGTACTGGCCGGAGTTCGGCGCCGGCGGCGTGACCGTCGCTCAGCTCCTCGGCCACAGCGCCGGGTACGCCGGGTTCGAGCCGGAAAGCGGGATCGGCGGCGACGAGGTGCTCGACTGGGCGCGGTGCGTCGCCGCGCTCGAGCACATGGAGCCGCTGTGGCCGCCGGGTGAGGCGTACCTCTATCACTTCATCACCTGGGGATTCCTGGTCGGGGAGGTGATCGCGCGGGTCACCGGCCGGCCGGTGCAGCAGGTGTTCGCGGACGAGATCGCCCGGCCGCTCGGCCTCGACTTCTGGATCGGCCTGCCCGCGGCGGAGGAACCGCGGGTCGCGCCGCACTTCCGTTCCGCGCCCCGGCTCACCGCGGAGGGTCTGGAAGCGGGGCTGCGTGCCGCGGGCATCGACACCGCTTCGCGGCTCGTTCGTACGGTGATCCACGCAATCGCGTCCACCGAAGCGCTGATCGAGCGGATGAACCACCGCGACGGACGCGCCGCCGTGATCCCGGCCGGCAACGGCGTGGCCAACGCCCGCGCGCTGGCGCGCCTCTACGCCGCCTGCATCGCCGACGTGGACGGCGTGCGGCTGCTGCGGCCGGAGACCGTGGCGCACGCCTGCGTGCCGCAGACCGACGCGCTCGACGGACCGCCGCCGTTCACGATCCGCACCGCCGCGCCGCAGCGCTTCGGGCTCGGCTTCGAGCTGCCGCGCCCGACCCTGCCGATGCTGGGGCCCGGGTCGTTCGGTCATCCCGGCGCCGGCGGCCGGCTCGCGTTCGCTCATCCGGAGTCCGGCTACGCGGTCGGCTACGCCTGCACCAACCTCGTCTGGGACGGACAGAATCCCGATCCGCGCTGGGGCTGGATGACGGCGCTGAACGAGCTCGTCGCGAACGGCTGACACGTGTCACGCCTCCGGCGCGCGGTCGGTGCCGTTGGCGGCGGCGCGCGCCCGCAGCACCGCGAGGTGCGCCTCGTGGCGCTGCCGGTCGTTGCTGTAGAGGCCGAGCACGCCGATGGATGCGAACGTCAACGCCACGCTCACCGGCAGGTAGAGCCAGGCGAGCTCGACCATGATCGCCGGATCGATCTCGCCGGGCACCGCGTGCTGCGGGAACTCGACCCAGGTCAGCATCAGCCCGGAGAGGAACGTGCCGACGCCGACGATGGTCTGCTTGATGATCGCATCCGCCGAGAACAGCACGCCCTCCGAGCGGCGGCCGGTCTTCACCGCGGTCTCCTCGGCGAGATCGGCGACCATCGACGCGCCGAGAATCAGGCCGGAGAGCGACAACGTGCCGACCAGCAGCGCATCGGCGAAGAGCAGCCCCAGCACCACCGGCGAGCCGTTCGGCGGCAGCAGGCCGAGGAGCTTGAGCGAGATCGGCAGGATCGCGATCACCGCGCCGACCATCCACAGCGCCACCACCGCCCACTTCTTGCCGAGCCGCGCGCCGACGCGCGGTGCGAGCGCGATCGCGAGAAACGGCGCGACGAAGCCCGCGCTGACGATGAAGCCGATCTGGTCTGCGGTGAGCTCCCAGAAATAGGTGTTGAAATACATGCCGAGCCCGCCGGTCAGGCCGACCACGATCGCCGACAGCGACCCCCACAGCAGCAGCACGCCGAAGTTGCGCGTCCACAGCGTCTCGACGATTTCACCGAGCATCGCGCGCGGCCGGAACGGCTGCGGCTCCGGCTTGTGGAAACACGGGATGAAGTGGTGCGTGCCCCAGGTGGAGATCAGGATCGAGAACGCGATCAGTACCGCGCCGAACGACGCGAAGTCCGCATAGCCTTCCGGGTTGAGCTGCCCGACCGCGAACTCGTCGCTCGGCTCGAGGAACACCGAGAACGTCAGCACCGCGATCAGCGCGCTGCCGAGCGCGCCGAAGAAGAACCGGTACGACATCACCGCGGTGCGCTGATCGTAGTCGAGCGTGAGCTCGGCGCCGGTCGCGGCGCTCGGCACCTCGTAGAACGAGATCAGCACCCGCAGCGCCAGCATCGACGCCAGCATGTAGCCGAACAGCGCGGGCTCGCTCCAGCCGCCCGGCGGATTGAACAGCAGATGGAACGCGACCGCGGCGGGGAGCGCCGCCGCGTACATGAACGGATGCCGGCGTCCCCACGGCGAGCGCAGATGGTCCGACGCGTAGCCGATCAGCGGATCGAGCACCGCGTCGACGACCAGGCTGATCGCGATCGCCGCGCCGACCCACGCCGCCGGCAGCCCGACCACCTGATTGAAGTAGAGCAGCAGCATCGATCCCATGGCCTGGTTCTTCACGCCGTACGCGAGCGTGCCGAGGCCGTAGGTGACCTGGGTTCGGGTGTCGAGCGGCGGGCGGGTGTCGTAGGCCATCGCCCGCTCCGTCAACCGCCGCCGTCGGCGACCGACGCTTGCGGCCCGTCGCGCGGCGGGACTAACATGGCCGCCCACTCAGCGCCGCGCGCGAACGGGAGGTGCACGTGGACTTCGGTCGGCCTCCGGTCAGCGACTTCACGGTCGTTCCCACCGACGACGAGGTGTCGTTCTTCCGCACGAACGGCTATCTGGTGGTGGAGCGCATCACCACCGACGAGGAGATCGCCTGGCTGCGCGCGATCTTCGAGCACATCTTCGATCCCGAGCACGCGGACGGGCCGGGCGCGCCGATCGACCGCTCCGGCACACTCGGGCCCGACGAGCCGAGCCGCCTTTCCCAGGCGTTCTTCCCCGAGATGCGGTTCCCGGCGATCCTCGACACCGCGTTCCGGCGCAACGCCCGGCGCTACGCGGCGGCGCTGCTCGGCGTTCCGGAAGCGGCGCTGTCGAGCTGGGGCCACATGATCAGGAAGCCCCCGGGCGGACGCGCGGCGCTGTGGCACCAGGATCACGCGTACTGGCAGCCGGAGCTCGACTACTGCGCGCTCGGCGTCTGGCTGCCGCTGCACGACTGCCCGACCGAGATGGGCGCGATGCAGTTCATCCCCGGTTCGCACCGGCTCGGGCTGCTGCCGCACCGGCACGACGATCACCCCGCGATGAACGTGCTTGCCGTGGCCGAGCCGGTGGACGGCTCGCGCGCCGTCGCCTGCCCGCTCAGGATGGGCGGCTGCACGTTCCACCATTCCGAGACGCTGCACTACACGGCGCCCAACGAGACCGATCAGCCGCGGCTGGCATTCCCGATGGAGTTCGAGCTCACGCCGGTGCGTCGCGCCGTGCCCGAGCACATGCCGTGGGTGAACGAATTCCGCGCCGCGATCGGCCCGAGGCCGCTCGTCTACGTGGCGGATGGCAAGGTCGTCGAGGTCTGAGACGGCGCGCATCGGCGACCCTCGGCGGCGGTTCAGATCACTTCGAGGTAGTCCCGGTCGGGCAACGGCGGAAACGGCGCCGTCGGCAGCGTCTGATACCAGTACGCGACCGACGCGATGTCGTCCTGCAGCGGCAGATAGCGCGGCGGCTGCTCGGTGCGCCAGCCGAGCGCCTGGATCGTCACGCGCAGGTTCTGCTCGAAGCGCACCGGATCCATGATGTGCCAGCGGTACAGGCCGAAGCGCTGCTGGGACAGGTACAGCCCGTCGGGCCGGATCACCTGCGGCATGCCGGCGTACGGCGTGTTGAACTCCTGATACCCCGGTGCCGGTGCGTTCGGCAGACGGCGCTCCATCGATCCGGGGTCGAAGTTGTACGCGCCGCAGAAGTAGTCCTCGGTGCCGGTGCCGCAGATCGTCGGGAACTCCTCGTCGCCGTCGAGGTAGAACTTGATCTCGCCCTCGCCCCACCAGCCGTTGTTGTTCACCCCCCAGGCCATGTACGTGCCGACGTAATGGCCGCGGCCCGCGATGCCGTCGAGGATCGTGTAGACCTCCTTGTACGGCAGCGGGTTCACGCGGCGGAATTGGGCGTGGAAGTACGCCGCGTCCTCCGGCACCTCGGTGAGCGTGTAGTTGACCTGGTAGTAGACGCGGATCGGCTCGCTGTTCAGGTTCTCCATCGTGAGGCGCGCGCGCCGCCGGAACGGCATCTCCCAGTAGCAGTTGAATGCGCGTCCCGGATTCACGCAGACCGCGAGCGAGGACACCGGCGCGTAGCGCTCCCAGCCGCAGGCGAAGAAGTCGCCGGCGGGACACTCCACCGACGGCTGCTCCTGATCGTCCCAATAGGCGCGCAGGATCGTGTGCCGCCATTTGCCGAGCGCGAGCGTCATCCAGATCTGCTGGATCGCGCCGGAGCCGTGGATGTCGGCCAGCGTGAACGTCTCGCCGGGCCCGATCAGCACGTACGGTGAGACCTTCCAGCCCTGGCCGAGGCCGCGCGCCTGCTCCGCCGCGGGGCCGTCGACGGCCATGCCGCCGCGGCCCTTCTCGCCGGTGAAGTTCTCCGGGCTGATCGAGCGCGACTGCGCGCGCGACAGCCGTGACAGGTTACCGAGATGCAGACCCAGCCCGGAGAATTCGCTCATATCCCCTCCCTTTCACCACCGGTTGCCGGACGAGCCGGCAGACCGTAACCTAGCATAGGTTTGAAATCGTTTTCACCCCAACGCGTCGCCGGAGGCGCCATGGAACCCGCCACCGCCCATCTGACCCCGAGCGAGCTCGCCCGCTACCACGAGGACGGCTACCTCGTGCGCGAACGCGTGTTCGGCCCGGCCGAGGTCGCCGCGATCTGCGAGGCGTGCGAGGCGCTCGTCGATCGGCTGGTGCGGAACCGCCGCGCCGAGCGGCACACGTACGGCAGCTACGTGTTCGACGCCGATCTCGCGCGCGGCGTGGTGATCAAGTGGGAAGGCGAGACCGACGTCGTGCACGGTATCGAGCCGTTCGCGCATCTGTCGGAGGAGCTGCGCGCCTGGGCCTACGACCCGCGCTTCGTCGACCCGGTGCGCGACCTGCTGGGCACGCAGCATCCGGAGCTGTTCACCGAGAAGCTGAACCTGAAGCGCCCGCGCCTCGGCGGCGTGAATCCGCTGCACCAGGATTATCCCTACTGGGTGAACGTCGCGGAGGAGGCCAGCGAGATCGTCACCGCGATGCTGTTCCTCGACGACGCCACCCTCGCGAACGGCTGCCTGCAGGTCGTCCCGGGCAGCCACCGGAACGGCGTCTGGCAGGGACGCCGCGACGGCGACCGCTTCGCCGCGAACGAGATCGACCGCGCCGCGTATCCGGACGTGGCGCCGGTGCCGGTGGAGCTGCCGGCCGGGTCGCTGATCCTGTTCGGGCCGTTCCTGGTGCACCAGTCCGCGCCGAACACCTCGGAGCACGAGCGGCGCGCGCTGCTCTACAGCTACCAGCCGCCGGGGCGGCGTACCCAGCTCCAGGCGCTGACCGCCGCCCGGCGGGGCTGAGCCGCCGCGAGGACGCCGGCAGGCGTGCCTTCCGCGCGCCCGCAGGAACTTCTTGAAATCGTTTTCAGAAGGTGCGAAGCTGCGTCCGTCTTCCTGTAAGGCGGGGAGGGACGACGATGCGCGCCGAACACGTTTCAGGCCGCGTTCGCGGCTGGACGCCCTTCCTGCTACTGGGCTGTGCCGTCGCGCTGCCGGCCGTGCCGGCCGGTGCCGCCTCGGACGCCAGCCTGCTCGAAGAGCTGGTGGTCACCGCGCAGCGGCGCAGCGAAGACCTGCAGAAGACCGGCGTCGCCGCGTCGGTGCTCACCGGCGAGGATCTGGTCGACAAGAGCGTGTTCGGCCTCACCGCGCTGCAGTACGCGGCGCCGTCGGTGACCATCGCCGACTACGGCTCCGCCAACGTGTTCAACATCCGCGGCATCGGCCGCAGCCAGGTGGACGTGGACCTGCCGTCCGGGGTCGTGATCTACCGCGACGGCGCGCCGACCCTCGCCGGCTACTTCCAGAACGAACCGTACTTCGACATGGGCTCGGTGGAGGTGCTGCGCGGGCCGCAGGGCACCTTCGTCGGCAAGAGCGCGGCCGGCGGCGCGGTGTTCCTGAACACCCGCAACCCGGAGCTCGGCGAGTACAGCACGTTCCTCGAGCTCGGCGCGGCGAGCTTCGATCAGGGCGAGCTGACCGGCGTCGTGAACGTGCCGGTCGGGGACACGCTGGCGCTGCGCTTCGCCTACCACCACCTGCAGCGCAACGACTTCTACGACCACATCCGCGGCGACTTCACCGGCGAGCCCGGCACCCGGAATCTGCACAGCGGCCGCATCGGCGCGCTCTGGGTGCCGAACGAACGGGTGGACGTGCTGCTCAAGGTCGACGTCAGCGACCTCGACTTCGGCGGCAACGTCACGAGCTCGTTCGGCGATCCGCTGTTCGACGTGGATCAGAACGCCGACTTCGACTACACCGACGAATCGGTGCGCGCGGTGCTGAACGTCGGCGTGCAGCTCGGTTCGGTGCAGCTGCGCTCGCTGACCGGTTATCAGGACGTCGAAACCACCAACAACCTGGACCTGAACGGCACCGTCGACCTGTTCTATCAGTTCAACAGCCACGGCGACATCCGCATCGTCTCCCAGGAGCTGAACCTGATCTCACCCGACGATGCGCGGGTGCGCTGGGTGCTCGGCGCGTTCTACCAGCAGCAGGAGATCGACATCCCGACCTGGGAGCACGGCGGGTTCACGTTCACCGGCGGGCCGTTCCAGGGCGAGTTCCCGTGGATCGCGACGCCGTGGGATCGGGAAGACACCGATTGGGCGGCGTTCGCCCACGTCTCGTTCGATCTCGTGGAGGACGTCGAGCTCGAGCTCGGCGTGCGCTACAGCGACTACGAGCTCGAGCAGTTCACCGAGTGGGTCATCGGCCCCGGCACCGCGCCGCCGACCTTGCCGTTCGCGACTCCCGGAGGCGATTTCCACGAGATGAGCGGCGACGCCGTGGACGGCAAGGTGGGGATCAACTGGACGGTCACCGACGAGCACTTCGTCTACGCGCTGGTGTCCCGCGGTCACGTGACCGGCGGCATCAACGTGTTCCCCCCGTTCCTCGCGTACGACGAGATGGAGGTGCTCAACTACGAGGTGGGCTGGAAGGCCGACTGGGCCGCCGGCAGGCTGCGCACCCAGTTCACCGGCTTCTTCCAGACCTTCGACAACTATCAGGCGCAGTTCGCGATGACCGGCACCGGGCCCGCGAACATCGCCACGTTCCGTAACGCCGCCGGTGAGAGCGAGATCTACGGCGCCGAGCTCTCCGGCCAGGCGGTGATCGCGAACTGGGGCTTCGACTTCGCGGTGGCGGTGCTCGAGAGCGAGCTCGGCACGTTCGAGAACGTGATCGATCCGTTCACGCTCGAGGTGGTGGATCTGACCGGCGCGCAGTCGCCGTTCGCGCCGGACCTCACCGTGAACGTCGGCGTCGAGTACACGTTCCAGCTCGGCGGCAACCTGACCCTGCGGCCGCGGGTCGACTACGCGCACATCGCCGAGACCCAGGCGGGCCTCTGGGACTCGGAGCTGCTGACGCTCGAGGCGCGCGACCTGGTGAACGCGCAGCTCCGCCTCGCGCCGGTCTCGGGCAACTGGTACGCGAACCTGTGGGTCACCAACGCCACCGACGAGGAGTACGCGGGCGGTATCCAGAACAACGGCACGCTGCGCTACGCGGCGCCGCCGCGCCAGTACGGCCTGCGCGTCGGCATGAACTTCTGATGCGGCGGTGACCGTCGCCGCCGCGCAGCTTCCGCTCCGCACTCACCTGAACTACAGCCTGGGCGCGACGGCGCCGAGCGCGCTCGGGGTGTTCTCGCGCTCGTTTCTGCTGTTCTTCTACTCGCAGGCGGTCGGTCTCGATCCGTGGCTCGCCGGCATCGCGCTGACGCTGGGGCGCCTGTGGGACGCGGTCTCCGATCCGCTGATGGGCGAGATCTCCGACCGCACGCGCTCGCGGCTCGGCCGGCGCCGCCCGTACCTGCTCTACGGCGCGCTGCCGCTCGCGCTCGCGTACGTCGCGCTCTGGATTCCGCCGATCGGCTGGTCGCAGGGGGCGCTGTTCGTCTACCTCACGCTCACCGACGTGCTGTTCAACACGGCGATCACCGTGGTGATGATCCCGTACACGTCGCTCGGCGCGGAGCTCGCGACCGACTACCACGAGCGCACCAAGGTGGCGGCGATCCGCATGCTGTTCTACCAGGTCGGCTGGTTCGTCGGCGCGGTCGGGGTGTGGATCAACCAGCTCATGCTCGACGTGGGCGCGGATCTGGGCGGCACCTGGCAGCGCGTGCTGACCTTCCGCGACGGCTACGCGATGTGCGCGGTGGTGTTCGGCCTCGCGACGGTGGCAACGCTCACCTGGACCGCGCTGACGGTTCGCGAGCCCGAGGCCGCGGAGCGCAGCCACACCACCGGGTTCATCGGCTCGTACCTGCGCACGCTGACCAACCGCAGCTTCGTGGTCGTGATCGCCGCGTTCCTGCTCGCGTCGCTGCTCGAAACCGTCGGCTTCGCGATCTTCCCGTTCCTGATCGGCTTCTGGTACTACCAGGGCGACCTGACCGCGATGAACAACAATCTGCTGTGGCTGATGATGCCGCTGTTCTTCGTGACGTTCCCCGCGGTCTGGTTCTGGACCCGCCTCAGCCGGCGCATCGGCAAGAAGACCACCATCCTGATCGGCAGCGTCGCGAGCGCGGTGACCCTGTTCCTGCACTATCCGATGATCACCCCGGCGAGCCCCGGCCTGATCTGGATCGTGATGGTGTTGTTCGGCTGGGCGATCGCGAGCATCAACTTCCTGGTGGCCTCGCTGATCCCCGACATCGTCGACGAGGACGAGCTCGGCAGCGGCGGGCGGCGCCGCGAGGGCTCGTTCTTCGGGATGCAGACCTTCGTCTCGAAGCTCGGCAGCGCGCTCGGCCTGCTGCTGGTGGGGGCGTTTCTCAACCTGATCGGCTTCGAGGAAGGCGCTGCGCAGCAGTCGCCGTTCACGCTGGAATGGCTGCGCGTGTTCTTCGCGTGGTTCCGCGGCGGCGGCTACCTGTTCGCGTTCGTGATCCTGCTCGCCTATCCGCTGACCGAGAGCCGGGTGCGGGAAGTGCGCGCGCGCCTCGACGCCCGCCGCACGGCCGGTCGGGCCGAACCGGCGTCCGCGACGCTTCAGCCGTCCATGATCGCGTCGTAGCGGCGCTGATCGTCGATCATTTGCCGGTACACGCGGTACTTGCGGTCGTGGAAGCCGCGCTGCGCCGGGTCCGGCGTCAGCACCGGTCCGGCGCCGGTCATCGCGGTCATCGCGTCGGCGAGCGAGCCGTGCACGCCGGCCGCGGTGGCCGCCAGCATCGCCGAGCCGAGCAGCACACCGTCCGCTTCCGCCGGCAGCACCACGGGAATCCCGAGCGCGTCGGCATGGATGCGGCGCCAGCGCGGACTCGCCGCGCTGCCGCCCGACACGATCAGCACGTCCACCTCGACGCCCCGCTCGGCCATCGCTTCGACGATGTGCCGCGTCGCGTACGCGAGCGCCTGCAGCCCTGCGAGGTACCAGCGCGCGAGATCCTCGACGTCGTCGCGCAGGCGCCAGCCGGCGACGCCGCCGGTCAGCGACGGATCGGCGAGCGGCGCGCGGTTGCCGAGCAGGTTCGGCTGCAGGTGCAGGTCGCGGGTCAGCGTGCTCTCGCTCGCGCCGCGCCCTTCCAGCGCCGTCAGCGTCTCTTCGAGCGCGGCGAACGCGCTGGCCGGCAACTGCGCGCGAGCCGGATGCGACTGCAGCACGTGATCGAGAAACGCGCCGGACGCCGAAATGCCGGCTTCGAGCAGCCAGGTCTCGGGCATCAGCGCCTCGAAATACGGTCCCCAGACGCCGGGCACCGCGCGGCGCTCGGCGGTGACCGCGAGGTGGCACGCGCTCGTGCCCGCGATCACCGCGAGGCGCCGGGTCAGCGGCGCGTCGATCCCGGGCGCCGCCAGCGTGCCGAGCGCGCCGGCGTGCGCGTCGATCAGCGAGGCCGCCACCGGCGTGCCCGGCGCGAGCCCGAGGTCGCGCGCGGCATCCGCCGCGAGCGGCGCGATGCACTCGCCCGGCACGCGCACCCGGCGGCCGATCCGGCGGAAGCCGTCGGCGGCGAGATCGGCGAGGCCGATCCGCTCGAAGTACTCCGGATCCCAACGGCGCTCGTGCCCGAGGTAGGTCCACTTGCAGACGGTGGTGCAGAGCGAGCGGTCGTCCGAGCCGGTGGCGCGCCAGGTCAGGTAGTCGGGCAGGTCGAGCCACAGCGCGGTGCGCCGCCAGGTCTCCGGCAGCTCGCGCTTCAGCCACCGGAGCTTCGGCGTCTGCATCTCCGGCGAGATCGCGCCGCCGACGAAGTCGAGCACCGGATGCGCGGTGGCGTTGATCGCCGCCGCATCGGCGACCGCGCGGTGGTCCATCCAGACGACTACGTTCTGCCCGTCCTCTCCGTCGACGCTGACCGTCACGGGCCGGCCGTTCGCGTCCAGCGCGACCAGCGAGCAGGTGGCATCGAAACCGAGGCCGGCCACGTCCGTCGGCGCGGCGCCGGCCTGGTTCATCGCCTCGGCGACCGCGGCACGAACGCTCTGCCAGATGTTCTCGGACGACTGCTCGACGTGATCGGGGCGTGGGCGCCAGAGCCGGATCGGATGCTCGCCGCGGCCGACCTGGCGGCCGCCCGCGGTGAAGAGCCCGGCACGAACGCTGCCGGTGCCGACGTCGACGCCGAGCAGCAGCCGCTCAGCCGATCCGGCCACCGCGCGTCACCCGACGGCCGCGCGCGACAGCACCCGCACCCGGAAGCCGAGCCGCCGCGACAGCTCGACCATGTCGTCGAACACGTCGCCGTACGCGACCGCGACGTGATTACTCTGGTAGTGGGCCATCAGATCGTCGCGGCCGATGCCGAGATCCGCGGCCATGAACGGCCATTCGCGCGTGGTGCCCTCCCACCAGGCGTCGCGCTTCGCCGGCGGAAGCTGCACGACCTCGCCGCGGCCGACGTCCATCACCAGTCCGTCGGTGTCGAGCCAGGCGCGGGCCCAGGTGATGCCGCCGGCCAGGCTCTCGCCGGCGAACGTGCCGCCCGGGATCGGGAAATAGGCGGCCGGCTGACGGTACGAGTGCACGCCGCGCAGCGTATCGGGATCGTGGTTGAACGCGTACGCGCCGGCCGATCCGGAGTTCAGCAGCACCCAGAGGAAGCGTCCGCCGTGCTCGCCGCCCCAGCGCACGTCGTGGAACGCGACCGATTCGTGCAGACCGTGCTCGAGCAGCAGGCGCTTGAGCAGCTCCATCGGCAGCACGTTGCCCTGGTCGGCCTCGGTGGCACAGACCACGGTGCTGCCGTTGCTCTCGGGGCGGCAGGCCGAGTTCAGGAGGCCCTCGGCGAAATCCGACGGCGCCATCGAGCGGATCAGGCCGAGCTGGTACTGCCAGCCCATGCAGTCGGCGCGGAACTCGGCGAGGAAGTCGAGCACCGCGCAGTACGCGCGGAGCTGCTCGCAGGTGGCCGCTTCGCCGAAATCGCCGCCGTAGTGGAAGGTCACGCCGCGATCCTTCACGAACGCGAGCGCATCGTCGACCCGCTTGTCATCGATGCCCTTCACCGCCTCGATCAGCCACGCCTGATCCACCTTGTGCTCGGAGAACCCGTGGCGCGCGAGCCGCTGCGGGCCGAAGTAGCCGTTGATCATGCCCATCGAGGTGTCGCCGAGCATCAGCACCAGCGGACGCTTGCGGCGCAGCCCCTCGAGCACCGCATCCACCGCGCGCGATTGCCGCGGCGGCGGCGCTTCGCGAATGCAGGCGGTGTCGTAGTCGATCCGCCCGCGGCGGATCCAGCCGTCGAGCCGCTCCATGAACTCGCCGTCGGCGGTGAGGTCGGCGGCGTCGGACCAGAGCCGGCTGTGCTCGCGGCCGAGGCTCGTGAGGCAGGCGCCGGTGTTCAAGAGCCCCACGAGGCCCGGCCAGGTGCCGTCGAAGTTCGACGCGAGCAGGAGCGGCGCCTCGTTCTGCAGCACGCCCTCGGTGGTGTGCGGCCCGTACACCCAGTGGGCGTAGACGCCGATCATCGGCTCGTCGATGCCGGACAGCGCATCGATCGCGTCGGCCGGACTGGTGAGGAACCGGTCGATCAGGCGGACTTCGTGGCCCAGGTGCGTGACGGCCCGGCGCAGCGCGTCGACAAACCCGCGCACGTTCGGCTCTGCGAGCTCGTTGGGCTTCGGCCGGTAGTCGCCCGGCAGGAACATCGTGATGCGTGCCATGGATCCTCCCCTCCCGATTGCCGCGGATGGCTCACCGTGATTCCGGCACGATGCGCTCGCCGGTGAACTGGTTGACGTACACCTTCCACGGGTAGTGATCGCCCTCACCCTTCGAGCCGACCACCCGCAGGTGCTGGGTCAGCGCCCGGCGCCAGCGGTCGCTCGAGTTCGCGGTGGTCATGTGCGGCGTCTTGCCGTGGTGGAACGTCACGCTGCCGAGGCGGAGCGGACACGCCACCGCGCGGGTTTCGTCCGGCTCACAATACAGCAGGTCGCTCGCCACGTCCTCCGGCTGGCGATGCGTCAGGATGCCGATGCGGTGGCCGCCGTCGATGAAATGCATGCAGCCGTTCGAGACGTCGACGTCGTGGAACGGCATCCAGCAGGTGATGCCGCGCTCGTCGAGGTTCCGCCCCCAGTAGCCCTCGTCCTGGTGCCAGTAAGTGGGCTGCTCGTTGTGCGGCGGCTTCGCGAGAAACTGGTCGTACCAGAACTCGAGGGGCCGCCCCATCAGCGCGCCCGCGAACTCGATCGCCCAGCGGCGGAACCGGCTCTCGTTCAGATCCGGCCACAACCGCGTCGGGCTCGCCTGGACGATCCGGAACGCGCGCGCCTCCCGCGGGGTGCCCTTCTGCCAGGCCCAGTCGAACGCGAGCTTCTCCTTGTTCGCCAGGATCTCGTCGCAGCGTGCGGCCAGCGCGTCGATGTCGGCCGGGTCGATGGCGTCCTCCACCACGATCCAGCCGTGCTCCCGAAAGAACTCGATCTCCCGTGCGGTCGCCTGAGGATACGCCACGGCCCAATCTCCGTGCGATGCGGTATGATGCCGGCGTCGATGGTAGCAGGTCCAGAAATCGTTTTCACGACCATGCGAAGTGCGTCTCCTTCCGGTCGGTCCGCCGCGCCGTGAACATCCGCAGTCACGTCCCCAAGATCACCGACGTCGCGAAGGCGGCCGGTGTCTCGCCGGCGACCGTGTCCCGGGTGCTGAACGGCTCGAGCGGCGTCAGCAAGGCCCTCGCCGCCAAGGTCCACAAGGCGGCGGTGGACCTCGGCTACGTGCCGTTCAGCTCGGCGCGTGCGCTGCGCCGCCAGCACGCCCGGGTCTGGGCCGCGATCGTCTCGGACATCGAGAACCCGTTCTTCACCGCGGTGGTGCGGGGCATCGAGGACGTCGCGCGCAAGGTTCAGCACCGTCTGGTGCTGTGCAACTCCGACGAGGATCTGGAGCGCGAAGCCGCGTACATCGACGTGGCGCTCGCGGAGCGGATGGCCGGCGTGGTGATCGCGGTGGCCTCCGCGCGCGAATCGTCTCTGCAGCCGCTGCTCGACGCGCACGTGCCGGTGGTGGCGGTCGACCGCGCGGCCGGGCGCGACGTGGACGCAGTCGTGGTCGACAACCGGCTCGGCGCGGAAGAAGCCACGCGGCATCTGCTCGAAAACGGCAGCCGGCGGGTCGCCTGCATCACCGGCCCCACCCGGGTGAACACCGCCAACGAGCGCCTGGAGGGTTACCGCCGCGCGCTCGCCGAGGCCGGGCAGCCGTCGCAGCCGGAGCTGATCCGCCGCGCCGACTACAAGGAGACCGGCGGCCACGAGGCGGCACTGTCGCTGCTGACCTCACGCAATCCGCCCGATGCGCTGTTCATCGCGAACAACCCGATGGCGGTGGGGGCGCTGCGCGCGATCCGCGAGCTCGGCCTGTCGATTCCGAAGGACGTCGCGCTGGTCACGTTCGACGACTCCCCCTGGTGCGCGCTCACCAGCCCGCCGCTGTCGGTGGTCGCCCAGCCGGCCTACGAGATCGGCCGGGTCGCGGCGGAGCTGCTCGCCACCGCGGAAGACAAGCGCAGCTCCCGCACCATCGTGCTGACGCCGAAACTCATCCCGCGGGAGAGCTCGATCCGTCACCGTTAGCGGCGGGAGCGGCCGTCGCCACTGTGGGAGCGGCTTTTCCCGCTGTGGGAGCGGCCTCCGGCCGCGAATGCCTCCGCCGACTGGCCTTT
>DASVDC010000034.1:0-11282 GCA_036381275.1 Pseudomonadales bacterium
GCGGCATGATCGGCCGCCTGGCCCTCGCGCTGCTCGCGGTCCACATCGTCAGTCGCCGCGCGCTCCTGCGCGTGTTCCAGCTGCCCGCGCTGGTGTTCGTGCCGATGCTGTTCTACTGGATCTCGTCGCACCTCGGCGACGACTCGACGCTCCCCTGGGTCAAGGCCGGGATCTTCCTCGCCGGCTTCTTCACCGTCGCGCAGTTCAGCTTCTGGGGCAACTACATCCCGCACGTGTTCCCGCTGCACCTGCGCGGCACGGGCGAGAGCTTCGCCGCGAACATCGGCGGACGGATTCTCGGAACCGCTGCCGCGTGGATCACCATCACGCTGTCCGAGTCGAGGCCGCCGGATCCCGCGAAGATGGCGGTCGTGAGCGCCTGCGTCGCCGGCGCCTACGCGCTCATCGGCGCCGTGCTGACGCACTGGCTCCCCGAGCCGGGGATCATGAGCCGCGCGGTTCCAGCCGGTCAGGCGGACGTCGGGCGGCCGGAACCACAGGCGTGAACAGGGCCGTCACGGCGACACTGGGCGGCGCCGTGCTGCTGGGGGCGCTGAGCACGATCTACGACGCGATCTGGGCGGCGTGGATTCCGCGGCACCGGATGGTCTACGGCCTCGTGCACGGCGCCTCGCTGCTGTCGGCCCTCGGCGGTGTCCTCGGGTGGCACGCAGGACGGACCGTTCGAGGGCTCGTCGGCGGCGCGGTGGCAGGTCTCCTCGCCGCTGCCTCCTTCTATCTCGCCGCGGCGCTCGGGTTCGGGTACCTCGGCGCGCTGATCGCCGCGTGGGTCGTCCTCTGGCAGCTCTTCGCCGTGGTGAACGCCCGGCTCACCACGGGCCTGCGGCAGGGATGGCGAAGCGCGGTCGCACGCGGTCTCACGGCCGCGGTCCTGTCCGGCATCGCTTTCCGGCTCATCTCGGGCATCTGGACCGGGCACTCGCCGGATGGCCCCGACTATCTCTGGAACTTCGCGTGCTGGACGTTCGCGTACCTTCCGGGTCTTGCCGCCCTGCTGGTCGCAGCACCGGTTCGCACGACGCGTTCGCGCGGCGCAGCGCGAGAGGACGTGGCATGAACCGGTCACGCATCCGCCGCACGCTCGCTGCCTCGGCGATCGTGCTGCTCGTCGCGACCACGCTGCCGGCGCAGCATCATGCAGTGCCGCCGCCTCCGGTCGGAGGCCGGCTGGCGGAGTCGGCATTGCTCGGCGGCCATCCTCTCACCGCGGCCGATCTGTCGCCCGACCTCGCGTCGGCAGACCGGATGCGCCTGCAGGCCTATCTGAATCGCCGCAACGGTTTCGAGCCGCGCTCAGGAGGCGAGGCACACCGGATCCGCTTCGAGCAGGAGCTCGTCTCGATCGTCGAGACGACCGGAATCGAGGACGAGGCCGCCGAGCTCGCGCGTCAGCTGCCGCCGGCGGCTCAGTGGGGCGATCCGGAACGGGAGGCCGAATGGGCGGAGGCGATGCTGCGGAGTCGCCCGGCGAGTCCCGCGGCGCCGTATCTCTACGCGTTCCTCGCCTCGCGGTACCGCCAGATCTTCGAGCGCCTGCCGGAGGACGACCGCGCCGCGCTCGAACGGCAGGCGCGCAAGTATCGCACCCTGCTCGAACGGGCCCGCGCTGCCATGGACCCGATCTTCGCGCTGCTTGCCGCCGATCTGGACGGCCTGCCCTCGCTGGGTCATGCGGCGCGTCATCCGCGCGCGTATCTGCCCGACACCTGATGCGCCCGCTGAGCCGTCCCGGGCGGACGGCCGACCCTCACCCGAAGCAGACGATCCGGCCGTCGTGCGTGCCGACGACGACCCGGCCGCCGGCGACCGCCGGCGAGGAGGAGATGCCGGCACCGAGGTTGTGCTCCCAGAGCTTCGCGCCGGTGTCGAGATCCAGCACGTAGAATCGCCCGTCGCCCGAGCCGACGTAGACGCGCGATCCGGCGATGGCCGGCGACGAGTCGACCCGCGCACGCGTCGCGAACGTCCAGGCGGCCTTCCCCGTGGCCGCGTCCAGCGCGTGCACCAGCTTGTCGCGGCCCCCGACGACGACGCGCGAGCCCGCAATCGCCGGCGAGGAATAGAACGGGAAGCTGCGATCCGGGTGCGAGTAGCGCCACCGGATCCGGCGCGACTTCAGCTCGAGCGCGAGCACTTCGTTGTCGAACGTCCCGAAATACGCGACGCCGTCCTGCAGCGCGGCCGACGCCGCGACGTACGCACCCACCGGCACCTCGAAGAGCACGCGCCCATCGGACACCCGTACCGCGCGGAACACCTCGTCGCACCCGGCGAAGTACGCGACGCCGTCGAGCACCGATGGCGTGCCGTGCACGTAGTTCTCGGTCCTGACCTGCCACCGCACCTTGCCGTCGGCGACGTTGAGCCCGTAGAGCGTCCCGTCGTACGAGCCGATGAGCACCAGGTCGCCGACGACGACCGGTGACGACTTGATCTCGCTGCCGGTCTTGAACGTCCAGGCCGCCCTGCCGTCCGTCGCGTTCACGGCGTGAAAGACGCCGCCGAGATCGCCGACGAAGACGCGGCCGTTCGCCACGGCCGGCGACGATTCGCCGAAGCCGAGCTCCACGGTGTACTTCCACTTCAGCTGTCCGTCCGCAAGGTTCAGCGCCAGCAGATCGCCCGACGCCGACGTCACGTAGACCACACCGTCGGCGACGGCCGGCGACGAATCGATCGACTCACCCGCCTCGTACGACCAGAGCACCTTCAGCGTGTCGGGCACGCGTGCAGCGCTGACACCCGTGAGCGCGGGCGCGCCGCGGAACTGCGGCCAGGCGTCGGCCGGCGCCTGCCCGCGGACGGGCTGCAGCAGGCCGGCCGCCACGATGATCGTGAGAACCGTCAGCACTCGCGTCCGTGTCATCCTGCAACTCCGTCTGGCCGGCCAGCACGCCGGAGTCCGGACCGGCACGCCGACCGGATCTCAGTACGCCGCCGCGTAGATTTCGAGCGCCCCGGCGGCATCGAAGGGGCGCGGATTGAACGTGCCGGTCCACTGGCGGGCCGCCTCCTCCGCCAGCGCCGGCAGGTCGCGCTCCGGCACGCCGGCCGCGCGCAGGCCGTCCGGGAAGCGTCCGGCCGCGACGAAGTCCTCGAGCCGCGCGGCCAGCGCCTCCGCACGTGCGGCATCGCCTGCGACGGCGGCCAGCTCGGCGTACCGCCGTCCAGCCACCCCGCTGTTCCACCGGACGACGTGCGGCAGCAGCAGGGCGATGGCGACGCCGTGCACCGTGCCGTAGCGCTTCGTCAGCGGGTTCGCGCAGGCGTGCGTCGCGCCGAGCATCGACGCCTCGATGGCGGCGCCCGCGAAATACGCGCCGGCCTGCATCGCGGCGCGCGCGTCGAGGTCGTCGGGGTTCGTGAGCACGCGCAGGAAGCTGCCGCTCAGCAGCCGCCACGCCTCGCGCGAGTACATGTCCGACAGCGCGTTGCGCTTCGTCGTGACCCACGTCTCGACCGCGTGCGCGATCGCGTCCATGCCCGCCGCCGCCGTCACGCCGGGCGGTGCCGTCAGCGTCAGCTCCGGATCGAGAATCGCGATGCGGAACGCCGCACCCGGCGCGCCGCACGCCATCTTCTCGTGGGTCCGCGCATCCGACAGCACCGCATACGACTGCGCTTCGCTGCCGGTCCCGGCCGTCGTCGGGATGCCGATCATCGGCAGCATGGGCCGCGACGCCTTGCCGTAACCGCGGTAGTCGGCGATGTCGCCGCCGTTGGTGACGAGGAAGTTGATGCCTTTGGCGCAGTCCAGCGAGCTGCCGCCGCCGAGCCCGACGATCAGATCGACGCCGTGCGCGGCGGCTTCGTCCCGGCCGGCCGCGATCATGTCGGAATCCGGGTTCTCGCCGAATTCGTGGAAGGGTGTCACCCGGATTCCGGCGGCCTCCAGGCTCCGCACGGCGCGCTCCACGTACCCGGCCTGCACCATGCCGCGATCGGCGACGAGGAGGGCGTGGGCCGCGCCAAGCCCGGCCGCGAGCTCGCCGAGGCGTGCACTGACGCCGGGGCCGAACACGATGCGCGTGCGCGCGTGCTGATCGAAGGGCTTCGTCACGTCTGGCACCGTACTGCGGTCGGCCGCCTCACGGCGTGGCAGTGCTGCTCGCGGCGAGCGCGCCCACTTTCCGATCGGCGGAGCGCCCCCCGATGTCCAGGCGGCACAGAATCCAGAGGATGAGCAGGCTGCCCCACATCTCGATGAAGAACACGGCGGTCAGATAGGGAAAGTTCATCTGCACGATGGCGTTGGCCATGAACACGCCGACCACCGCGCAGAGCAGGTCGTTGTCGAAGGCGTGGCGGAACGCGCGTTCCGTCAGCAGCACCACGATCCCGGCCAGGAACATCCCTGCGAAGATGATGACGGGTGACCCCGAGTACGCGAGGACCGCCACGATGCCGGGCAACGTCATGAACGTGAAGCCCTCCAGTTCCTTGTACTCCGCCTTCGAGATGCGCTGGAACAGCGCCTCCGTGCCGCTTCGCGGATCCTCCATCAGTCCCGCGACGAACAACCCCAGCCCCTGCTGGTGCGACGCGGAGATGGCCAGTATGCCCTCCAGCCCGATCCACCTTCCCACGACCATGGTGCCGATCTCGCGGATCGCCGCCCTGACTTCGGCAGCGCTCGGGATGCGTCCTGTCGGTCCCACACCAGCATCCGCGGGAGGCGCCTGAGGCGCGCCCGCCTGCGCCGGCTGGCCGGGAGTCACCATCGGGGGGAAGACCGTCAGCCGCAGCCAGGAGGCTCCGGCGAGACTGATCACGAACCCGAGCACGGTCGCCACCGCCAGGGTGGGGACGACGACGCGTGAGAGCTGGAAGGAGCGCCGGAGCGACGGCCTCGCGAACACGAGCGCGTACGGAAGCGTGCGCATCAGATAGAACCCGCGGCTGAGCATCACGGCCGAGGTCACGACGGCTTCGAGGATGGGTGCTGACAGAATCATCCAGCGCCTGGTGAACCCGCGCCGTCGCCGCTCGAATTCGAGCAGCACCGCGAGCCACATCGACGTGGCCACGGTCAGCCACCACACAATCACCGCGTTCAGGTGGAACGGGAGAATCACCCGTTCGTGCACGGCGACCTGATAGAAGCGATACCGCCAGTTCAGGACGTTGCCGGCGATCACGAGCATGGCGGTCGCGACCCAGACGAGCAGGGGAGCCCGCTCATACCAGGTTGGCAGCACCCGGGCGACCGGACCCGGCCTGGACATCCTGAGCGGATACAGCGAGAGCTTCGCGAGTGTCAGGCCCAGCAAGGCCACCGCCGTGAAGGACAGGGCTCGATCCCACTCGTGTGCCTCGCCCGTGAAATCGCCGAGCGGCTCGATCGGAGGGATGCCCGCAATGCTCCACGCGGCGTGCTTGACCCAGAAGCCCAGCGTCAGGAAGACCACCAGCGCGACGAAGCCGTACGAATGAGGTCGCACGAAGGCCGAGGCGATCAGCGCGATCGTCGCCGCACTGAACAGCACATAGATGCCTGCACTGCCATCATGGCCGAGGGCGGCCCAGAGGATTGCCAGTCCTCCGGCAACACCACCCGCCACGGCCCTGCCGTGCGGCCTCCGCCGTGTATCACCCGCCACCATGTCCTCCCCGCTTCCTCCTTCCGGCGCCTCTGATGCGCCAGAGCCACTCATGTGCCGCGCGATTCACGAGGGCATTGGCGAGCAGCCGCCCGGCCCTGAGACTCATCAGTTTCCGTGGACAGAGTGCGGCCGCTGCACGAGCCGCCCGACCAGCCTGCCTGTACCGGCCCGCCCGGAGATGCAGTCTCCCGGCCAGCAGGTGCGCGGAGGCCAGCGACTCACGTTCGAGAGCCCGGATCCCGGCCGGGAGAGCGCTGGTCTCTGCAAAATAGCGGCGCATGATCCTGATCGGCTCTTCGCACCGATACTCGTCCGATGGCGCAAACGAGATGGATCCGGGATGCACGCGAAGGTCGGCCAGCGCGTCGGGGATGCGGGCACACCGTCCAAGCAGCCCGACCCGGAGCCAGAACTCGAAATCCGGGCTCTGCTTCAGCGACGGGTCCCACCCGCCCGCCCGTTCCACGGCGCTCCGCCGCACGAACGCCCCGGGCCCGGGTGGGCAGACGAGGTCGGACACCAGCGCGCGATATTCGAACTCCGGCGCCCTCACCCTGCGCACGTGCCGTGACTCGGGATCGATCAGGTCGAAGTCCCCGTAGACCATCACCAGGGTTGCGTCGGCGCGCAACGCCGCCACGGCGGTGGAAACGGCATGGGGTTTCAGCCGGTCGTCGGCGCTCAGGTACGCGACGACTTCCCCGCGCGCACGGCGCCACGCACGATTGATCGTCTCGGACTGGCCGGCATTCGCCTGCGAGACGGCCTCGACCCGCCCGGCATACCGGGCCAGCACCTCCGGCGTCTCGTCCGTCGACCCATCGTCGATGACGATGATCTCGACGGCGGGATAGTCCTGCCCCAGTACGCTGTCGATGGCCTCGGCGAGGTAGCGTCCGTGATTGTATGCGGGGATCGCAACCGTCACGAGCGGTGTAGGCGTCGAGAACCCCGTCGAATCAGGCGCCGCGTGCGGTGCGTTCACGGCGTGCCCTGCAGCTTGAGGCGCCATCCCGTCCGTGTCTTCCTGTCGATCAGTCCCCACCATCCCCAGGCGAGCGTGCCAACCACGGCCGCGCAGGTCAATGCCGTGCGGAGGCCGGCGCCGGCCTCCGCCGCCTGGGCACCGAGCACGACGGCGAAGGCGATCGCCGGCACGAGCAGCAGGCCCACCCACTGGTCGCGCGTGAATGCCGGCACGCCGGCCGAACGCACCTGCAGGTCGGCGGCGACCAGCAGCGCCACACAGTCCACGAGCGCGCGCACCGACCAGACCACCGCCACGCCTGATGCTCCCCATCTCCCTGCCGCGAACCAGACGGCGACCAGGTAGACCAGCGTCTCCGAGACCTGGAGCCTGCCGACCCAGCCGGCACGGCCGGTCGCCTGCAGGAATGTCAGGCCCGCCTGCGCGAGCACGCTGGCCACCACCCCGATCGTCAGGAACTGCGCGACCGGAACCGCGTCACCTGCGAACGCATCGCCGAGCCACCAGGGGAACAGAAGCGGCGATGCCGCGACGAGCACGACGCCCGCCGGCGCCGCAGCCATGTAAAGCGCCGCCGCCGCATGTCGCAGTACGGGGCCCGCATGCCGGCCGTCGGAGGTCCAGACCGACGTGAACACCGGGAAGGCGGCGCTCATCAGCGCGCCCGAGATGCCCCAGAGCTTCGTGACCACTTCGTATGGCGCCGCGTAGTGGCCCACCGCCTCGGCCGACATCTGGACACCCAGCGCGAAGCGGTCCCACGCGGCCATCAGCGGCAGGACGATCGTCCCCACCGTCACCCAGAAGCCGAGCGCGACCATCGGCCGCAGCACCTCGACACTCGGCGTGATCGGATGCCAGACGTCAGCCGCGACACGGCCCACGGCCGCGACGTACGCGAGCAGCGCCAGCGCGCGTCCCAGCACGATGATACCGATCACCGCGGGCAGGCCGGGAGACCAGCTCACGACGGCCAGCGGAGCGGCGTACGTCCACAGCGATGCCGGCAGCCTGACGGCGTTGACGAGATCGAACCGGCCGAACCCCTCGAGCACGGCGCTCAGCGCGGACGTGAGCAGCAGCACCGGTACCGACACGGCGAGGAGCATCAGGGCGGTGCGGAATTCCGATTCCAGGGCCGGCTCGAGCCGGAATGCGGAGGCGAGCGGCCCGGAGAGCCCGAGCAGCAGCACGCAGCCGACCGCGCCGAGCGCCGCATGGCCGGCGAGCGACGTCCAGACAATGCGGCGCAGCCGCTCCCCGCTGTCTTCCGCGGGCAGCGCCGCGATGTCGCGGGTGCTGGCACGCCCGAGCCCGAGATTGAACAGCGTGAAGTAGGCCATCACGGCCCAGGCGAGCGTCAGCAGGCCGAAGCGTGCGTCGCCCAGACCGCGCAGCAGACAGGGAACGGCGACGACGGCGACCGGAAGCGGCAGCAGCAGTCCCGCCAGGTTCCAGCCGCCGTCTCTCAGCAGCCGGCCCGTGAGTGCACCGCGCCGCATCCTCACTCCCGCCGGCGCATCGCGAACAGCGTCCGGCAGGTCCCCGGGATGTCCTCGCGGGCGACGACATCGAAGGACGTCCGGAACGCGTGCTCGAACGCGTCGACCGTGTAGCCGCCGAAGATGTCCCGCCGCGTGGCCAGCAGACGCCGGACCTGCGAGTCCTCGCGCGGCACGAACTCGATCACCAGGCCGCGCGCGATGCGGCCGAACAGATCCGCGAGCTGCGGCAGCGGAACGTTGTTGCCGATGGCCAGGTGATGCACGAGCGCGAGCGCGACCACGGTGCCCCCCTGCAGCCGCTCGAGCGCGGACATCCGCTCGTCGAGTGCCCATCCGATGGACGGCGATGGGTTGGCCAGGTCGAGCACGAGCGGAAGCACGCCGTGGGCATGCTCCGCCCGGGTCTCGTGGAAGTTCCGTTCGACCGCGAGCTCGTCGATGTCGTGCGAGACGACGTAGCGGCCGCTTCCCGCGAGCAGCCGGCTGAACCGGCCCGTGTTGGCGCCGATGTCGTGAATCACCTCCCCGGGCCGGGCGACCAGATCGACCAGGCGACGGACCAGCGAGGCCTTGGCCTCCATGGCGTTGGTCGAGTAGTTCGTGTCCTCGTAGTAATGGCTCCACGTGCTGCGCCCGGGGCGGATCGCGCAGCGCTGCACCGTGGCGCGCAGGTTCTCGAGCAGCGCGAGGAGCCGCGGCTTCGAAAGCGAGGGCACCGGCTGCGCGCCGCTGGCGCCGGCATCCTGGTGGCGGCGCTGGCTGCTGGCGTGCATGTGGATGTGCGCGAGCAGGCCCGGACGCAGGCGGGTACGGGCCGGCAGCAGCGAGCTGGCGAGATCGAGCGGGATGCCGTCGACATACGTCGTCAGCAGTCGGCGGAGCCGCCCGTCGACGTGGGCGGTCAGGGCGAGCGGCGCGAGGAAGTGCTGGCAGAACTGCCGGTAGGCCACCCAGGGCGTCCCCTCGTCGTACGTCTCGAACGACAGCGTGTCGATGAAGACGGGACGGCATCCGATGAACTGGATGTTGTAGGCCGATGCGTCCTTGAGCGTCATGCCGCGCGCGAGGCTCAGGATCTGGATGTCGAGCGTCAGCAGCGCGGCGGCACGGAGCTGACTGAAGCACCACTCGTACGGGTACGAGATGTAGGGGATCCGCTCGGGCCGGAGGATCCGGTACGCGTCGCCGTGTCCCGCGGCGGCGTCGACCTCGTCGTGAGGCACGAGCCAGCCCTTCCGAACGAGCTCGTCGTACAGCCCCGACGACATGAGACGGTCGTAGTGGGGCTGGTACTCCCGGTTCACCTGGCGGTAGAGGATTCCGTTCTCGGAGAAGACGAACCCTGAGGGATCCCGGAACGAAGCAGCGTGCTGCAGGCGTGTCATCTCGTCCTGTCTTCCGCGACCGTTACCGCCGGTGCCGTGGAACCTCCCCCGGCAAGCTCTGCCGGCACCGGCATGGGCAGAACACGTACCTGACCCTTCTCCCGCGAGTCGATCGCGACGGTGGGATAGTCCGGTCCCAGCGGTTCACCGCTGAAGTACTCGGCGGTCAGCCGCTGGATGGAGGTCATCCGCGTGTCGTACCCCGGCGGAACGCCGGGCGCACGGATCGCATAGAGCGCCGAGTAGTTGTCCACGAGGTCACGGGGCGACAGCGATTCGGCGTCCAGTCCCGCCGAGATCCGGGACCCGTGATCGCCGTGAATCACGATGGTCGCATCGGCAAAGCGGGGGTCACGATCCAGCTGCTCCAGCAGCCCGTCCAGGCGGCGCGCCAGGCAGCGGTACTGTGCGAGATAGTCCTTGTAGGCGGCGGCCCGTGCGGCATCAAGCGCCGCGGGCGTCAACCGATGGTGCGCGTCGAGGGAGTACGCCACGGTGAACCGCCCGGTCTCCCCACATGTCTCGTCGAAGACATACGGCGCATGCGGCATGAGGAGGTGCGCGAAGTAGGCCCGGCCCCGGGGATTGGCGCGGATGTCGGACTCGAGCCGGTCGAACCACCGCGGGAAGGCGTACGTGTCGAGCGCCGTGAGACCCGACGGAAGTGCCTCGCCGATCAGGGACACGAGGAACTCGCCGTAGCGGTACATGAGGTAGCTTTCCGTGAACGCGCTCCAGATCACCTGGACCAGGGCCCGGCTCCTGAGCCGCGAGCCGACGATGAACGGGCTGAGGGGATTGAAGGACGGCAGTACCTCGCAGCGCACGGTCTCGTTGAAGCAGAAATCGATGTGCGTCGTGCCGTAGCTGATCACCTCGTACCCACGGGCCGCCAGCGCGCTGAACAGCGCGGATTTCACCTTTCCAGCGATCTCGTGCCGGACGATCGCCCCGTGGCTGTCGTCGCGAAAATCGAAGTTCAGCACGTTCGGAATGGACCGCGCCGACACGACGTGGCGGCTGAAGGCTCCCCCGTGCGTCCGGAACCCGCGCCGGGTCAGCAGGTCCAGCAACTCGGACGCCAGCGCGTGTCCGCCCGGGACGGCCCGCAGTCCCTCGATGCCCATCGCCTCGTCGACGACGAGGTAGACAAAGGGCGGTGCGCTCGTACGTGCCGGCGGCAGCGCGTCAGGCAGTGTGTCACCGGAGCCGGCGGAAAGGATTCCGGCGTTCTTGACGACCGTCGACCCGAAAAACGCCAGGCACGCGACGAAGAGCACGGGAGCGATACGCCGGCGCACGATCCAGAACAGTCCGGCGAGACCGGAAAAGGCGGCGAGCAGGACTACGAGCCTCGCCATCCTGCTCCCGGGCGCCGCAGCCATCAGCAGCGCGTGTCCCCCCGCGGACACGTCGAGCACCGCCACCGCGCTCACGGTGAGGACCGCACAGAACGCCCCGTCGCGCAGGGGTCTGTGCACGGCGGACGGCATCAACCAGGCGGCCGCCAGCCCCAGGCACAACCCAAGCGCCGCCAGACTGCCGGCCAGCGCGGCGGCCTGCCATGCGAACAGCGGGATGGCAAGCGTTCCGTACGCCTCCAGCAGAGGTGTGACCAATGCCAGCGCGGGACACACGCCGAGCATCAGCCGCTCGCGGCGTGACGGCTCGTCAGATGGCAATCCGGGATCAGCGATTTCCATCACAAGCTCCCGTTTGTGGCTGCGCATCCGAACAGCGGCATCGGCGTTTCGACGAACGCGTCAGAGGCACCCGCCTT
>DASVDC010000035.1:0-17716 GCA_036381275.1 Pseudomonadales bacterium
TAGTTGAACTTGCGCATCTCGTCGTGCTGGCTGAACACCCAGCCGTCGTCGCCGACCCAGTCGGTGAGGAAGTGCGAGATCCAGCACTGGCGCATCACCGCGTAGTCGTACGCCATCGGGTTGCCGATCTTCTGCGCCCACGCGTTCTCCCAGTGCAGGCGCTGCGCGACGTCGGGAATCCCGGCCTCGTTCTTGATGTAGAACTTGGGGATGCGCTGGCGGTTCCTGTAGGCGATCCGCGAAGCCGAGATGTTGTACGGCGCGAAGCCGTAGCCGCCGGCGTGGAACACGATCACCTCGGTCAGCGTGAGCGGCCCCTTCGCCATCTTCGGCAGCGGCTCGCCGATTTCCACGTCTTCGAACCAGCGCGGCTCGGCGCCCCGCGCGCGCTCCTTCGCATAGATCTCGTCGATCTTCGCGATGTCTTCGTCGGTGTAGCTCGCGGGCTCGATGTTCATGTACTTGCCGCGCTCGCGCGACTTCTTGCGCTCGGTCGCGATCAAGAGGCCGCGGCTCACGCAGACGATCTCGCCGCGCTGGTTCATCCGCACGCTGCGGTGCACGCGGATCACCGAGCGCTCGGCGAACTCGCTCTTCTTCTCCTCCACCGACTCCAGCCCGCCGAAGCCGAAGAGCCGATCGCCCGGGTAGAGCGGCCGGTACCACTCCGTCGACTGGCCCGAGACGAACAGGTGGACGCCCGAGAACAGGCCCTTGGTCTTCCTGCGCACGTCTTCCGGAATCGGGTCGCCATAGGTCGGGTTCGACAGCGCGATGTGGATCATCGGCGGCGCGATCTGGCTGCCCCAGCGGGTGTACCTGCCGTATTCGGGATCGTTGTAGAGCGGGTTGTCGTCGCCGTAGCCGCGCGCGAAGTTGCGGATCCCGTCTGGCGTCACCTCGGAGTAGTACTCGCGCGCGCCCTGCGGGGCTTCGAGGCCGATGAGCAGCTTCGCGCGCTCGATGTCCTCGTCCTTGATCTCGTAGTCGAACGATTCCTTGCCGGATTGCGTGGCTGACTCACTCATCTCGTCCCCTCCGCCCGCCGGCGCAGCCGCTCGGCGATGTCCCGCGCCGCCTGCTGCTGATTGCGGGTCTCGTTCGCGAACAGTCGGCGGCGCCGGTCGGCTTCCTGCTCCGCCTGGGTGAGGTTGTCCTTGACCAGCGCGAGCAGCGTCGCCGGAATCCGCACGAGGCGCTCGGCGACCGACAGCGTGTACGGACGCAGCTCCGCCGCGGGCAGCACCTTGTTGACCATCCCCCACTGGTACGCCTGATCGGCGGTCAGTCTCTCGTTCAGGTAGTAGAGCTCGCGGGTCTTCGCGGTGCCGATGATGCTGGTCCAGAACAGCGTGCCGCCGTAGTCGCCCGACAGCCCGTTGGCCGAGAAGTTGGCGGCGAACACCGCGTCGTCCGAGGCATAGCGCAGATCGCAGGCGGCCGCCAGGCTGAAACCGGCTCCGACCGCCGGGCCGCCGATCATCGCGATGGTGGGCTTCGGCATCGTGTGCAGCAGCATCGGGGCGTGCAGGTCGAAGCGGTCGAGGTCCGCGTCGGTGGTTCCCGGCGCCGCGCCCATCGGCCGGTCGTCGCCGGGCGCACGTTTCAGCCCGCCGTCCTTCACGTCTCCGCCGGAGCAGAACCCGCCGTGACCGCCTTCCGGAGCGGCGCCGGTGAGGATCACGACCTTCACGCCGGGATCCTGTGCCATCTGCTGAACCGCCCGGTCGAGCGCCTCGATCAGCTCGCCGTTCAGCGCGTTGCGCCGATGCGGCCGGTTCAGCGTGACGATGCCGATCCGGTTGGTGACCTCGGTGAGAATCACCGGTGGTTCTGCGGGCGTGGTCGATTCCGTCATGTCCTGCCCCTGCGTCTCGTGCCGCGCGTGCTCGAAGGGGTCATTATGCCGAGTTCGCTAACTAATCTAAACGAACGACGCGGTGAGCGGAATTCGCGGCCGGAGGCCGCTCCCACAGCGAGGTTCGCGGCCGGAGGCCGCTCCCACAGGGGAGGCTCCACCATCATATAACTACGTTACCTACCTGTTGACTGCTCGGACTGCCGCGTTATCCTGACCGATCCAACGGGGCGGGAATTCCCATGGCCGAGCAGAAATCACGCATCGACAAGGCCTTCCAGGTCGACGAGAAGCTCGAGAAGAGCTTCGAGGAAGCGCTCAAGTACGAGTTGAAGGACGAGGACATCGAGCGCGCCAAGCTGCTGATCGGGGTCAACGTGGCGAGCGGCGCCCGGGAGCTGTACTCGGTCGCGACGCCGGATGCGCTGCGCAACTGGGCGCACGGCGTCGGCGACGACAACCCGCTCTACTGCGACGAGGACTACGGACCGACCACGCGCTGGGGCGTTCAGATCGGCCACGGCACCCAGGTCGGCCACATCAAGACGCCGATGCTCGGCGACCCGATGCCGGAGGAGATCAAGAAGGCCACCAAGGGCCTGTTCCGCGGCGTGCACGTGTTCGTCTCCGGCGGCACCTGGGACTGGTATCGGCCGCTGCGCGCCGGCGATCGGATCTACACCTACCACGGCGAGGAGTCGATCCAGGAGAAGAAGTCGGAATTCGCCGAGCGCTCGGTGATCCGCGTCAGCCGCAGCGTCAACCTGAACCAGTTCGGCGAGGTGGTCGGCGTGTACCGGACGCTGCGGGTGGAGACCGAGCGCCGTAAGTCCCGCGAGAAGGGCAAGTACGCGAACATCGAGCCGGCGAGCTACACCGACGAAGACTACGAGCGCATCGACGCGATCTACGAGCAGGAGCGGCCGCGCGGCGCCGAGAAGCGCTATTGGGAAGACGTGAAGGTGGGCGACGAGCTTCCGCCGATGGTCAAGGGTCCGCTCACCGTCACCGAGATCATCGCGTTCCACGCCGGCGGGTACGGCTTCGTCCCGTACGGGCTGAAGGCGTCCCGGCTTGGCTACAAGAACCGCAAACGCATCGCGCCGTTCTACATCAAGAACGAGATGGGTGTCTGGGACGTCGCGCAGCGGCTGCACTGGGACAACGACTGGGCGAAGGCCATCGGCAACCCGCTCGCCTACGACTACGGCGTGATGCGCCAGTGCTGGCTGTACCACATGGTCTCGGACTGGGCCGGAGACGATGCGTTCATCGAGCGGCTCGAGGACTCGATCCGCAAGTTCAACTACCAGGGCGACACGCAGTTCCTGTCCGGCAAGGTGGTGGGCAAGCGCGAGCACGAGGGCCGCTACCTGGTCGACCTCGAGCTGCACATGGTGAACCAGCGCGACACCGAAACCGCCTACGGCTCGGCCACCGTGTCGCTGCCGTCGCGCGAAGCGGGCCTGCCGCCGCTGCCGCCGGTGCCGGTGGATCTGCAGCGCGAGGCGGCACGGATGTTCGCGCGCCACAACGAGCTGCTCGCGGAGCGCAAGCAGCGCCGATGAACGCGCCGCACGACGGCGTCGGCGTGAACGATCCGGACGCCGTCTGGGTGTTCGACGTCGACGGCACGCTGATCGGCTCGATCCGCAGCGACCGGCTGCGGCCGGGTGCGGCGGAGCTCCTGGAGACGCTGTCGCAGAACGGCACGACCGTCGTGGTCTGGAGCGCGGGCGGCGCCGAGTACGCCGAGCGGATGCTCAGCCAGTTCGGCCTCCAGCACCACGTCGCCGCGTACTACCACAAGGAAACGCGCGGCCCCGACGGGCGCTATCTGATCGATCACCTGCGTCCGGAGCACCGGCCCGGCACGCTGGTGGACGACTACCCCCACGAGGTGCCGGCGCACGTGCGGGTGATCGCCGTGCGTCAGTTCCTCGGCGGCAATCCCGCGGATCGCGGGCTGCAGGAAGCGCTCGAGATCGCGCGCAACTGTGGGAGCGGCCTCCGGCCGCGCATACCGGACGATTCGCGGCCCGAGGTCGCTCCCACGAAATGCCGTTCGGACAGGTAGCCCGCCCCGGCGTTCAGCCGTCCCCGAACCGCTTGCTCACCTTCACGCCCCAGAAGCGCGGCTCGCGCACCAGCACCGCGGCGTAGCTCAGCGACACGTCCGCGGCAGGCACCTGGATTTCCTTGTCGAGCAGGTTGGTGCTGTAGAGCGCGACGTTCACGCCGTACTGCGGCATGTCGAAGTCGATGCGCGCGTTCAGCACGCCGTAGGACTTCTCGAGATCGTGGAGCAGCTCGAGATTGCCCACCGGGCTCAGCAGCGAGTTGTATTTGTCGGTACGGGCGTCGTCCACCCACGACCAGTCCGCCTGAAGGCCGAGCACGCCGAGGTCACCGATGGGCCGCTCGTAGCGGCCGTGCAGGCTGTAGGTCCACGGCCGCTCGCCGTCGACCTTGTCGCCGTCGCGCAGCCGGCTGCACGGGCCGCGGAACTGGCCGGGCGTGCCGTCGATCACGTCGTCCGGCAGCGTGGTGCCCGGCAGGTAGCAGTTCGCCTGGGACTGACCGACGAACTTCTCCCAGGTGCTGTCGATGTAGCTGACCGTCGCCCGCAGCGTCAGACCCTCGACCGGCAGCGCCGTGACCTCGAGCTCGACCCCGTCGATCTCCGTCTCGGCCGCGTTCTGCAGCAGCGTGAACGGCGTGCCCTCTTCGCTGCGCAGGATCACCGTGACCTGACGCTCGTCGTAGTTCGTGCGGTAGACGGCGAGGTTCGTCCGGATGCGGCCATCCCACCAGTCGGCCTTCAGACCGACCTCGATGTCCGTGGCGATCTCCGGCTCCACCGGCGGTGCCGTCGGGGCCCGTCCGGAGAACGCGCCGCCCCGGAAGCCGCGGGCCGTCTTCACGTACGCGATCGCGGTCTCGGTCAGGTCGTAGTCGAGGCTGACCAGCCACGACCATTCCTCGGCGCCGGTCTTGCGGCTGATCTCGCACTCTGCGCCGTCCGGACCGGACACCACGCCCGGCAGCGTGTTGCAGGTGTCCATCGGCGAGAAGATGTTCTGGGCGCGGTTGCGGCTGACGTACTTGCGGTCTTCCTCGGTGTACCGGGCGCCCGCCGTCAGCCGGAGACGGTCGGTGAGCGAGTACGTGCCCTGACCGAACACGGCCCAGCTCTCGTTCTCGACGTCGAAGTCGAAGACGTTGCGGTTGCCCGGGTTGAATGCCGGCACGGCGGCAGCGCGGCTGCCGTCGGTGCCGTCCTCGTTGTCGTAGTAGGCGCCGACGACCCAGTCGAGGCGCTCGTCGAGCGTGGCGCCGCTCAACGTCAGCTCCTGGGTGAACACGTCCGACTCGGTATCGAGCGGCGCGTCGGTGATCACGAACAGCGTACCGTCGACGTCGTCGGAGCGGTCCACCTTCATGTTCCGGAACCCGGTGACGGATTTCAGCAACAGGTTGTCGGTGAGCTGGAACTCGATGGTGCCGAGGAAGCCGGTGGTCTCGGCATCGGCGAACTTGTGACCCATCGGAAAGGTGCCGAGCCCGCCGGGCGCCAGCGCGAAGCCGAGGTTGGTGTCGTTCCCGCCGGTGGGCGCGCGGTACAGATCGTCGGGGATCAGCACGTTCCGCACCCACGCGTCCGTCGCCATCACGGCGGCGATCGCCTCCGGGGTGGGCGCACCGGTCAGGATGGCGCCGAGATCCGCCGCGCTCAGGATGCCGAGATCGAAGCCGAGCTGGAACGCGCCCGGCTCGAACGGATACCAGTGCGCGATCCGCTCGATGTTGCCTTTTTCCTTGGTTTCGTTGTGGTCGACCACCAGCGACAGGTGCAGGCGCTCGGTCGGGTCGAGGATGAGGCTGCCCCGCACCGCCCACTCGTCGTCGTCGCCGAGCTCGGACGATCCGGATTCGAAGCAGTTCACGCCCGGCGCGCCGAGGTCGACGCCGTCCGGGGTGCCGTCGTCGGTGCCGCAGTAGACCCGGTCGGTTTCCCTGCCGAAGCCGTCGCGGCGGTTGACCTGCGCGGCGAGGCGCACCGCCGCCCGGTTCTCGACCAGCGGCACGTTCACCGCGGCGCTGACGTCCGTGTTGCCTTCGTTGCCGAAGTCGCCGCCGATGTACCCGTGAACGCCCTCGTAGTCCGGCCTGCGGGCGCGCACGTTGATCGCGCCGCCGATCGTGTTCTTGCCGAACAGCGTGCCCTGCGGCCCTTTCAGCACCTCGACGCTCTCGAGGTCGAACAGGTTCGTCGCGAACGCGAACGGGTGGGGAACCACCATCCCGTCCATGTACAGACCGACCGCGCGGTCGGTGGTCAGCAGGTCGTCCGCGGCGGTGATGCCGCGCAGGCTGATGTCGATGCCGGTGGGCGAGCCCTGGGCCCGGCCGATCGCGAGGCTCGGCACCTGCTGATCGAGATCGGTCAGGTCGTGGACTCCCTGCCGGTCCAGCTCGGGGCCGCTGTACGCGGTGACCGCGAGCGGCACGTCCTGGATGCTCTCTTCGCGCTTGCGCGCGGTGACGACGATCTCCTCGATCGCGCTGGCTCGGGTACCTTCTGCAGGCGCCGCGGCCTCGGCCGGCCCCGCGGCAACTGCCCCGACCAGCACCGCCAGGCACATCGGCCCGGCGAACGACCGTGACAGCAGCGCGGAAGTAGAAATGACAGCTTCGGACGGTCGGTCCATTTCACGCTCCCCCCAAGATCTCGTACGTTGAGCCTCTCCCCGACGCGCGCACCACCGAGCCGGCATCGCCGCGGAAATCCTATATATCTTTATGCTAAGTCACAATAGGGACCACGAGACCCATAATCATTTACCTAAGTTGACCACGTTTGCCGGTTGTGGCTAGGATGCGGCGCCGTTTCTCGAAACAACGAGGGGATTCGAATGCGAATACGCCTGAAGTGGGCGGCCGGGCTGGCGCTGGCCGCGGTGGGTGCGCAGGAGGTGGCCGCCGCCACCGCCGCGATCGAGGAGGTCGTGGTCACCGCCCGCAAGCGGGCGGAGAACATTCAGGACGTGCCGATCGCCGTCTCGGCGTTCTCCCAGTCCGAGCTCGAGGATCAGACGATTCAGGAGTTCGTCGACCTGCGAGCCCACCTGCCGGGGGTTCAGATCAGCCAGGTCCAGGGCGATCCGAGCGCCGCGATCATCAGCATCCGCGGACAGAGCCAGGCGGATACGCTGCTCACCACCGACTCCTCCGTCGGCGTCTACGTCGACGGTGTGAACCTGCCCCGCCAGCAGGGGCTGAACGCGAACCTGTTCGACCTCGAGCGCGTCGAGGTGCTGAAAGGGCCGCAGGGCACGCTGTACGGCCGCAACACCACCGGCGGCGCGATCAACCTGATCGCCCGCAAGCCCGACTACGACGGCTGGCACGGCTACCTGTCCGGCTCCACCGGCAACGAGAATTTCGTGCAGGTGGCGGGCGCCGTGAACGTGCCGCTCGCGGACAACGCCGCGGCGCGCCTGGCGGTGCAGAAGACCGATCAGGACGGCTGGGGCAAGTCCATCGTCACCGGTAACGAGCTCTACGACCAGGACGAGCTGTTCGTCCGCGGCTCGCTGCTGTTCGACCCGACCGAGCGGCTGAGCATCCTGCTGCAGGCGGACTATCTGGACGTCGACGAGGGCGGCGCGACCGAGAAGCTGCTGCAGCCCGGCGGCAATCCGCTGATCGGCAACCCGCTGGCACCGACGCCGGCCATCGTCGCGGGCGTCGAGCTCGGCGTGCTGAACCCGCTCGATATCCCCTCCGCGGCGAATCCGACGGGCGGCCCGACCTTCGTGCCGGGCCTGACGGCCGGTTACGAGGCGCTGACCCGCTACGTCGGCGGCGACATGTTCGAGACCGGCTCGAACGCCGACGTCTACACCGAGGCGGAGCTGTGGGGCGGCGGCCTGACGGTCACCTACGCGCTGACCGATCAGCTGGAGCTGAAGTCGGTCAGCGGCTACCGGAACTGGAAGACCAGCCGGCTGCTCGACCTGGACGGCACGCCGTTCACGATCCTGCACCCGGAGCTCGCGGTCGACGCGGACTTCTTCTCGCAGGAGCTCCAGCTGCTCGGCTCGAGCGGGCGGCTCGATTGGGTGCTCGGCGCCTACTACAGCACCGAGGAAGGCACCGACGGCAGCGTCACCCGCGCCGTGGCGGCCATCAACCCGGCGCAGCCGAACGTGCTGGACGGCGACGTCGAGAACTCGAGCTGGGCGGTGTTCGCCCAGGGTACCTACGCGGTCACGGACCGCCTGGATCTGACCGCCGGCCTGCGCTACACGGAAGAGAAGAAGCAGCTCACCTCCCACAACCGGGTATTCAACCTGCTGACCGGACAGTTCCACTGCGAGCTGCCGCCCGGGAACGTACCGATCGATCAGTGCTCGGCCCATTTCTCGGACACGTTCAGCGACCCGTCGTGGCTGCTGTCCGCCGACTACCAGCTCACCGACGCCGCGATGGTCTATGCCAGCATCGCCCGCGGTTTCCGCGGGGGCGGCCAGAACATCCGCGGCAATCCCGATCCGACGTCGTTCTCGGCGTTCGACCCGGAGACCGCCACCACCTACGAAGTCGGTTTCAAGGGTGACCTGCTGGAGTCGCTGATGCGCCTGAATGCCTCGGTCTACTACACCGACTACGAGGACATCCAGCGCTCCATCATCGTGCCCGGCTCCGGAGGCAACGTGGTCACGATCCTGACCAACGCCGCCGAGGCCGAGATCACCGGCTTCGAGACGGAGCTGTGGCTGTATCCGACGGACGGCCTGTCGCTCTTCACGACCGTCAGCTACACCGACTTCGAGTACAAGAAGTTCGACTCGCTGGCCCAGGACGGGGTGACCGTGATCGACCGCAGCGGGGAAGACGTCGGCCTCGCGGAGTGGCAGTACAGCGTCTCGGCGCGCTACGAGTGGCCGATCGGCAGCAACCTGCTCAGCGCCCAGGTGGACTACCACTGGCAGGACGACGTGAATCTGGCGCCCACTTCGGCGGTGCCGAACCTGGTCGTCCAGGACAGCTACGGGCTCTGGAATGCACGGATCGAGTACGAGCTCGTCGAGCAGGGGCTGACGCTGGCGCTGTGGGGCAAGAACCTCGCCGACGAGGAGTACCTCGTCACGGCCACGGATTTCTCGGGCAACATCGGCCACACCATCGGCGTGGTCGGCCGCCCGCGCTCCTACGGCCTGACGCTCACCTACGACCTCGGCGATCGCTGATCGCCCCGCCGGCAGGCGCCGCCCGGCGCCTGCCGCGCTCTGCTGCGCTCTCTCCTTCTGCTGTTTAACTAGGTTAAACGAATCGTTGACTTGATCGGCGAAGCTTGTAGCCTTGCCCCGTCGCCCCGGGCGCCGCGCGACTTCGGCGCCGCGCCGGGCAAACCGCGGAGACTGGGATGAGCAAGCCGTTCGAGGGGATTCGGGTCATCGAGGTGGCCGCGTGGACGTTCGTGCCGGTGGCCGGCGCGATGCTCGCCGACATGGGCGCCGACGTGATCAAGGTCGAGCCCCCGACGGGCGATCCGCAACGCGGGCTGCAGAACCTGCTGAACACGAGCGGCCGCGGCGCCAACCCGTTCACCGAGATCCCGAACCGCGGCAAGCGCAGCATCACGCTGGATCTCGCGAGCGAAGCCGGTCACGGCGTGCTGATGCGCCTGATCGAGAACGCCGACGTGTTCCTGACCAGCTATCTGCCGGAGGTGCGGAAGAAACTGCGGATCGACGTGGAGCACGTGCGCGCGGCCAATCCGAACATCGTCTACGCGCGCGGCAGCGGCTGGGGCAACGAAGGGCCGATGCGCAACGCCGGCGGCTACGACCTCGCCTCGGCCTGGGCGACCTCGGGGCTCGCCGACCGCCTCGCGATCGGCCGCCCGGAAGGTCCGCCGCCGATGCCGGGCGCGTTCTTCGATCTGCAGGGCGGCAACACCATCACCGGCGCGATCGCCGCGGCGCTTTTCAAGCGCGAACGCACCGGTGAGCCGTCGGTGGTGGACGTCTCGCTGATGAACGTCGGCATGTGGGCGCTCGCGCCGGACATCGTCGGCGCGCCGTTCCTGGACCGGCCGGCGATGCCGGACCGCAGGGCGCCCGGCAACCCGATCACCAACTGGTACCGCACCGCGGACGACCGCTGGCTGTACCTGGTGTGCCTGCAGGGCGACCGCTTCTGGCCGGAGTTCTGCCGCACCATCGAGCGGCCCGACCTGATCGACGACCCGCGCTTCGCCGACGCGAAGGTGCGGTTCGAGAACCGCGAGGCGTGCGTGGCCGAGCTCGACGCGGTGTTCGCGAGCCGCACGCTCGAGGAATGGAAGGCGAAGTTCGCGAACTTCAGCGGCGTCTGGGCGCCGGCGCTGAAGTTCAAGGAGCTGCACGAGCACCCGCAGGCGCTCGCGAACGGCTATCTGCCGGAGCTGACCAGCAACGACGGCATCACGTTCCGGCTCGTGTCGAGCGCGATGCACTTCGACGAAACGCCGACGACGCCGGCGGGCCCGGCGCCCGAGATCGGCCAGCACACCGAGATGGTGCTGATGGACTACGGCTTCGGCTGGGACGAGATCGAGGCCTTCCGCGGCAAGGGCGCCTTCGGCTGACGCACCAGCCTGTGGGAGATTCTATGGCGGTACGCAACTCCTAGATTCGGTTGATGGGAGGGGCGGTTTTGCTGTTGCCGGCAGGTTCCGGGGCCGAAGCCAGCGCCTCAAGGGTGCGCTCGCAAGCTCGCCGGCTGCGCCGCCCTTGACCCGCTGGCTTCGGCCCCGGTTCGGTTGGCCAACAGCAAAGCCGCCACGGCGCGACGCGGGTCGCCAGGCGCTCGCCGCCTTAGCACTCATGCCGCATGCATCTGGATCGTGCGGTCGAAGAACTGCTGATTGCGGATCAGCGAGAAGGCGATGCGCGCGAGTTTGCGCCCGAGAATGACGTTGGCGGCGGTCTTGGAAAGCCCCTTGGCGAGCTGGTTCTGGTAGTAGGCATCGAACCGGCGATGGCAGCGTGAGGGCTTCGCGGCGCAGTAGTTCAGCCGCCGCAACTCCGCTTCCCCCCGCTTGGTGAGTTTGCGTCGGCCCTTGAAGGTGCCGGAGTCGCGCACCCGCACATCGAGCCCAAGGTAGGCGATGAACGCATCGGCATTGGCGAACTCACCGCGATGATAAGCGCCGGTGAGCGCGATGGCGTTGACCGCACCGACGCCCGGGATCGAGCGGCAGCGCTGGTAGTCGGCCCACCAGCCGAGCGCCCGCACCAGCTCCTTCAGGCGCCGCTCGAGGCGCTCGATGACGCCGGCGAGCTCGCGGAACAGGCCCTTGGCGGGCACCTTCGCCGTCGTCAGGCTCTGCTCGAGCTGCTGGCGGATCTGCACCAGCGCCCCGCGGCGCTTGAGCAGCGTCCAGAGCTGCTGCTCCTGGCGGCTGCGCGGCTGGTAACGGCGCAGTTGGTGGCCCTCATGAGCCAGATAGCGGGCCAGCAGATACGCATCATCCGGATCGGTCTTAGGACGCTGGCCCACCGCTTCGCGGTAGTGCGCCAGCTGGCGCGGGCCGACCAGATAGACCTCGATGCCGAGCTTGAACGCTTCATCGACACACGCCAGGTGGTAGGTCGAGGTCGGTTCGAGGGCGATACGCACCGGCCCGTGAAAGCGGCGCAGCCAGGCGCGGATCGCACGGGGGTCGTTCTCAACGGTGATCCGCCTCTCGGGGTCGGCCCAGTTGCACACCACCAGCTGATCCTTGGCGACGTCGATGCCGAGCGTGATTTGGGTGACGGGCTTTGCCACAATGACCTCCGCGGTTGCATGACCGTGAAGCCGGGACTCACCGGACGCGAGCTTGCATGAATCGGCTGTCAGCGCAGCGAGATTCCTAATCGGCGTTCAATGGTGAGGGGCGGGGGTAAGGTCTCCCACAGTCTGTACCCCACGGGGTCAGAAGCGGCCTTAGTCCCTCCCACCCCGGCTGCCCCAATCATCCTTCGATCAGGGCAGAAGGCAACATACAAGCGGCCTCCGGCCGCGAACTTTCGGACACTCGCGCCCGGTCGCGAGCCACATGAGCAACAACTCGACCGCTCACATGGGCTACCACGTTCATTGCGCAGAACCGAGCCCGCGACGTCTATCGCCGAGCTGTGCCGCCGGGCAGGGATGAGCCGCAAGACGGCCTATAGGTAGTCGGCTGTGTAAGGAAACCGCGCCGCGGCGTGCCGGGCTGGCGACGAACCGGCGCGTTCTCCCGCGCGCACGGTCCGCAACATGGCCCGAATCAAAGCCTGGGAACGGGTGCCGACGTCGGCCGCCGCGCCGGCGTGCAGCCGGGGTGCGCACGAGTGATCTCCCACGGCACCATCCGCCTCGGCCACATCGGGACGGAACATGGCCCGAATCAATCGAGAAGGCCCGGGCGATCCAGATCCGGCGCTGTACCTCGAACATCGCGGCTCTGATTCGGGCGATGTTCGCGAATTCGATTCGGGCGCTGTTCCGCGATTCGACCCCAGCCAGGTTGCGCTTTGATTCGAGCCATGTTGCGCTCGCCGATGGGCCAGGAGGCGCGGTAGCCGGCCGTGACTTTGCGAATCCGCAACATCGCCCGAATCAAAGCCCGGGTACCGCTGTCGACGTTGGCCGCGATGCCGGCGTGCCGCCGGCGGTGTGCGTGAGTGATCTCGCACCGCACCATCCCGCCTCACCCCCCACGGGCACGGAACATGGCCCGAATCAATCGCTGAGGCCCGGGACGATCGAGGGTCGGGCGCTGTACCTCGAACATCGCGGCATCGAATCGGGCGATGTCGCGAATTCGATTCGGGCGATGTTCGCGATTCGGTCTCGGCGAAGTTGCGACTTGATTCGGGCCATGTTGCGTTCGCCGATGAGCGCGACGCGCGCGGAAGCCGGCCGGGACCGTGCGAATGACCAGCGATGGCAGAACCGCGTGCACCTGCGGGCGGCACCATTACGACGAGCTGCCGCCCGAGGTGCGGTTCGTCCGGCGAGCTCGGCGGTGTGGTTCGAGGTAGGGCCGGTCGCGGAGCGGACGTCCGGGCGATTCACCGCCGAGGACGGGGGGAAGTCGCGTCGGCGGCGACCTGGGTCCCCCGGGTCCAGGTGTTACCTATGTGACCGGTTCGTACCGCCGCAGGCCGTTCCCGCGGGAAGCGGGCCGCTCCCAACGGGTGGTGGTATGCTTCCGAGCTTTCGATCGACCGGAAGCGTCTCGATGCGCACCCTCATCACCGCCGTCTGCATCACGCTGGCCGCCGCGGCCGCCGCCGACCCGGCCGTGCATCCGGTGAAGATCAGCCGCGCCGATCAGGCGGGCGGCATCTTCACTCGCGACGACGTCGTGAAGACCACCCGGGACGGCAACACCACGCTCGACGTCACCACGCTGCTCTCGAGCGACGGCCGGTTCGGCTCGGGCATGTACCGCTCGGGCGCGGTGCGCTTCGAGGTGACCGAGCCGTACGGGGTGGACGAGTTCATGTATTTCCTCGAAGGCGGCGTCACGCTGACCTCGGCGGACGGCACCGTGCATCGCATCGAAGCGGGCGAGGCGGTGACCATCCCGAAGGAATGGACCGGAATCTGGGAGACCGACGGCTACACCAAGATCTGGGTGATCTACTCGGCCGACGGATCGGGCCTGTGAGCGATCGGATCCGAGACATCTACGGCGACGCCCAGCGCAGCGAGGGCGGCGGCGAGCCCGCGATACCGGCCGCGACCGTGGTGCTGGTACGCGACGCGCCGCAGCTCGAGGTACTGATGCTGCACAAGACCTCGGCGGTCGCGTTCGGCGGCATGTGGGTGTTTCCCGGCGGCCGCCTCGACCCCGAGGACTACGGCTCGGACGGCGATCCCGACGCCGCGGCGCGGCGTGCCGCCGCCCGGGAGACGCGCGAGGAAGCCGGCCTGATCGCGCGGCCCGACGAGTTCGTCTGGTTCTCGCACTGGACGCCGCCGCCGAGCACGCCGAAGCGCTTCGCCACCTGGTTCTTCGCCGCAGCCGCCGACGAGCACGCGGTGACCATCGACGGCGGCGAGATCCAGAACCACGAATGGCTGAGCCCCGCGCTGGCGCTCGAGCGCCACGCCGAGGGCCAGATCGATCTGGCGCCGCCGACCTGGGTCACGCTGTACCAGCTCTCGCTCTATCCGGACACCGAGACGCTGCTCGCCCGGCTCGCGAGCCTGCCGACCAAGTTCTACAAGACCCGCATCGGCCAGCGCGCCGACGGCGTGCGGGTCACGATGTGGCACGGCGACGCCGGCTACGAGAGCGGGGATCCCGACGTGCCCGGCGAGCGGCACCGGCTCGTGCTGGCGCCGGGCGGGTTCCGGTTCGAGAACACCGTCGAGCCCTACTAGCCCCCGGCGGGAAGGGCACGCGCCTTGCCTCGATCCGGGGCGGCACCGGCATCGAGACCAGGAGGCAGAGCATGGAACGCAGAGCTCAAGCGCAGTGGCGCGGCGGCATCCGCAACGGCGAAGGCACCCTGACCACCGACAGCGGAACCTTGTCCGGCACGCCCTACTCGTTCACTACCCGCTTCGAGAACGGTGCGGGAACCAATCCCGAGGAGCTGATCGCCGCCGCACACGCGGGCTGCTTCTCGATGGCGCTGTCGCTGATCCTCGGCGAGTCCGGCGTCGAACCGGAAGGGATCGAGACCACCGCCGCGGTCACCATCGAGCGGGAAGGCGACGGCTACGCGATCCCGCGCATCGAGCTGACGGTCGAGGTGCGCGCGCCGGGCCTCGACGAGGATCTGTTCCTCGAGGCCGCCGAGCAGGCCAAGACCGGCTGTCCGGTCAGCAAGCTGCTCAACGCATCGATCTCCATGCAGGCCCGTCTGATCGGCTGACGGCACAGGCGCTCCCACCGCGGGGGCACGGCTCGCCGTCGACCGGCTTTTACACGCACCTGTCGCCGTTTACCGACTGGATTGCCGATCGGCTACCGAGGCTGAGCCGCAGCCGAACGGCCTCGACGGCCGCGCTGTGCGACCTCGGTCGAGCTGGCATGGAACTTGCCATTCTTCGCCTCGAACCGGGTGCTGGACGTCCTGGCCGAAGTGCCGGAGACCGGCTTGGGAGGGGGTATTCCCCACTTCGCTCTCCTCGCTGGCAGGGGCCTCGGACGCGCACCGTCCATCGTCTCTGAACAGGTGTGATCATGACTGCATCGCATTTCTGCCGCGTCGGGGCCGTGTGTCTCGCGCTCTGTGCGTTCCTTGCCATCTCCAGCGTCGCCCACGCCCAGATCACGTTCGAGGAGGAGGCGGCCGATGCGGGAATCTCGGTTGAGATCACCCCCACTTACGGCATCGCGGTGGGTGATCTGAACGGCGACGGCTTTCCGGACGTCTTTCTGAACAACCACCAGCTGCGCCCCTCGATCTACCGCAACAGCGCGGACGATCCCGGCAACTTCACCGAGGTACACCAGGAGGTGGATGCCGACGGCTTCTGGGAGAGCCTCGATCCCGAACGGCCGAGAAACCGGCCCATTCGCGCGTTCGAAGACCAGCACGGCGCCGCCTGGATCGACTTCGACAACGACGGCGACGAGGACCTGATGGTCTCCACCGGCGCCTGCTGCGATCCGCAGTTCTTCGTGAACGACGGCGGACTGCTGCATCACGGCACGCCGGACCTGCTCGGTGACGAGGACGTCGACGCCGAAGGCCGCATGAGCCTCTGGTACGACAGCAACGGCGACGGGGTGCTCGAGCTGGCTCCGATGACGGTCGGCACCTCGCGCTGGTTCGACTCGTCCGGCGGCAGCTTCGCCGAGGACGAAAGCGCGGGCTATACCTGCAGCGACGATCAGTACGGCGTGATGGTGGATCTGGTCGGCGACGATCAGCTCGAAGTGCTCTGTGTCGCCAGCGGCGGTCCGTTCGCGCAGGTCTGGGACGTCTCGACGCGCCCGTTCCAGGACGTCAGCGGCAGCATCCCGCAGGTCCCGAACGTGGTGGACGTCGTGATCGGCGACTTCGACAACGACCTGCGCAACGATCTGCTGCTGCTGACCGGCGCGCTGCGGCCGAGCGAGGTCGTGCTCTCCGAGCGCCCGGACGAGAATCTCTGGGTCATCGAAGCGCTGCACACGAACCGCGACCGGGGCTTCAGCTTCACCGCGAGCGGTGTGCTCGAGGTGACCATCGACTCGGGTGAGGCGGTCACCGCCGGCCCGGTGCGAATCGGCGCCGACGGCCACGAGCCGGAGGACCCGCTGTCGTTCACGCTCGATCCGGCGGATCCCGCCAATGCCGGCGCGCCGGCCCGCAGCAGCGGCGCCGAGATTCTGATCGGCTTCGATCCGGACACGAGCACCTGGAGCTTCGACGCCTTCCAGGGCGACCGCTTCCTGAACGCCTACTTCACCATTCGCAGCAGCGAGGCGATCACCGATCTGGAAGCGCGCAACTACGACACCGGCTTCGACCGGGCGCAGAAACCCGTGCTGCTCGCCAATACCGCCGACGGCTTGGTGGACCGCAGCGAAGACGCGGGACTCACCGAGCGGATTCATTGCATCAGCGGCGTCGCGGCCGACTTCGACAACGACATGGATCAGGACGTCTATCTGGTCTGCCGGAGCGGCGCGCAGAACCTGGAGAACATGCTGCTGGAGAACGACGGCAGCGGCGTGTTCACGCTGGTAGAGGGTGCCGGTGGTGCGGCAGGGATTACCGGTCTGTCCATCACCGACGAGGCGGGCAACGGCGAGAGCGTGGTCACCTTCGACCATGACATGGATGGCCGCCTCGACCTGCTGGTGTCCAACGGCCTCAATCTGGTGCCCGACCCGCGGGACGGCCAGCCGCTCGGGGGCGGCCCGTACCAACTCTTCGACAACGAGAGCGAAGCCGGCAACTGGGTGCAGTTCGATCTGGTCGGCACCACGACGCCGCGCGACGCAATCGGCGCGAAGGTGATCGTCACAGCCGGCGACGTGCAGCAGTACCGGGAGCAGAACGGCGGCTTCCACCGCTGGTCGCAGAACCACAAGCGCCTGCACTTCGGCCTCGGCGAGAACGAGACGGCCGCCGTCACGGTGCGCTGGCCGAACGGCACCGAGGAGACCTTCGAGGACGTCGCCGCGAACAGTGTCTACCGGATCACCGAGGGCGAGGGGATCGAAGCCATCTTCACACCCGAGCCCGATGACGATCCGGGCGACGATACCGACAGCGACGACGACGGACTGACCGACGACGAGGAAGCGGACCTCGGCACCGATCCCGCCAATGCGGACAGCGACGGCGGCGGCGCGACCGACGGGGACGAGGTCGCCGCCGGCACCGATCCGCTGGACCCGGCCGACGACAATCCCGGCTCCGGCGACGGTGACGGAGATGGCGACGGGGACGGCGACGGCGATGGCGACGGCGATGGCGACAGCGACCCGCCGCCGGCTCCGCCGAGTGACGACGATGGCGGCGGCGGTGGCGGCGGTGGCTGCTTCATCGCGACCGCGGCCTACGGCTCCTACCTGCAGCCGGAGGTGCGGACGCTGCGGCAGTTCCGTGACGAATGGCTGCTGACCAACGCCCCGGGCCGCGCGTTCGTGGACTTCTACTACACGTACTCGCCGCCGATCGCCGACTACATCGCCGAGCGGGAAGGCCTGCGCGCGGCGGTACGGGTCGCGCTGACGCCGGTGGTGTTCGCGGTGAAGGAACCGGGCACGACGGGCGCGCTGGTACTGGCCATCGGCCTGCTGTGGGTCCGGCGGCGGCAACGCCGCCGCGCCGCGGCGGCGGGCTGACGCGGCCTTGCTGCTGTGGGAGCGGCCTCCGGCCG
>DASVDC010000036.1:0-25613 GCA_036381275.1 Pseudomonadales bacterium
AATCCGGCATCCGGATTCGCGGCCGGAGGCCGCTCCCACAGGGATGGACGGTCACCGCGCAACCCTCAGTAGCCGGTCCGCAAAGCGCTCGATGTCGGAGAGCCGCGCACAGCGCTCGACTCGGGCGCAGAACGGCGCGTAGTGGCGCATCAGCGAATCCCCCTCGCCCCAACGCTCCGGCCCCTCCGGATTCAGCCAGTAGACGCGTTTCACCCGCTCGGATATCGACCGCAGCACGTCGACTCGCGGCGGGAAGTAGTTGCCGCGTGCATCGCCGAGGAACACCACCACGCTCCGCCGGTCGAGGTCACCGGCGGCGATCCCGCGAAAATCGAACAGGGCCTGACCGTAGTCGGTCGTGCCGCGCCCCCAGGCGAACAGTGCCTCTTCCACCGCGCGGGGCGCCTCGTGGCGCGCGAACAGCTCGGTGATCTCCCCGCAACGGTTCGAGAACGCGAACGTGCGCAGGCTCGGCAGCACGGCCGCCAGGTCGTGCAGCAGCGTCAACAGAAAGCGCGCGATGCGGCTGACCGAGCTCGACAGATCGCAGACCACGAACACCGTGCTGCGTTCGATGCGCGTCTGCCGCCATTCCACATGGAACGGTGTGCCGTCGTAGGCGAGGTTGCGCCGCAGCGTGCGCTTCAGATCGAGCATGCCCCGCTGCGCTCGCCGCCGCCGGCGACGGTGGTTCTGCGCGAGCTTCGCGGCGAGCTTGTGCACGACGCGATCGGCCTCGGCATGGTAGCCCGGCGGCAACTGATCGAGGTGTCCCTGTAATGCCGCCTCGATGACCGCGCGCTTGCCGGTCGCATCCACCGAGAGCCGATATTGCTGCTCCACGTACGCCTGAACCTGCTCCTGCAGATACCGGCGCAGGTAGCGCAGCACATCCAGTACCCCCCCCTGCTCGGCGAGCTCGGGACGTTCGAGCAGGCGCTCGAGCGCGGCAACGCCGAGGCGCTCCAGCAGCCGGCTCGCATAGTGCGACTTGTCGCGCAGCGAGCGCAGTCCGCCGAAGTCCAGCGCCGCGGCCTCCTGCTGCACGCGCCACGCGAGGCGCCCGTAGCGCCCGTTCAGGATGTGATCGATCAGCGCGCGCAGATCTCCGCTCGCGTCGGGAGCGAGCGCCGCCAGCACCTGCTCGCGGTCTGCCTGGCGCAGCAGCGAGCGCTTGGCCGGCTCCTGGAACGCGAGCTGGTGGAAGAACCGGTCGAAGCAATCCGCGAAGCGCTCCTTCTCCGCGCGGCTCTTCGCAACCGTGAGCGCCAGCGCATCCCGGAGCAGCGACGGATCGTCGAGCCCCACCGCGCTGACGACGGCGAGGGCATCGAGCGTCTCCGCGGGCGACACCGCGACCTCGGCGCTGCGCAGCGCGTGTACCAGCCTCGCGAGTGTGACGTGCATCACGGCATTCTAGAGCGGAGGCGACTGGGCACAATCTTCACAAATATCTCACAGGGCTGCAGCGCCTACCGGTGCTTTGCCGGATAGAATGCCCGGCGTCTGGAAAGGCGTGCCCGGCACGCCGTGGCATGGGGAATCGGCAGAACGTGTGCGGCCTTGCCGGAATCTGGCACCCGGACCTTCGAGTTCCGGATCTCGTCGCGATGCAGCGCATGACGACGCTGCTCACGCACCGAGGACCGGACGATGTCGGCTTCCACCAGGAGCCGGGCGTCGCGCTCGGCCACCGGCGCCTTTCGATCATTGACCTGCAGACCGGCCATCAGCCGCTCAGCAACGAAGACGGCTCGATCTGGGTCGCCTTCAACGGTGAAATCTTCAACTACCTCGAGTTGCGCGCGGACCTGCTGCAGCGGGGACACGTGTTCCGCACGCGCAGCGATACCGAGGTGCTCGTCCACCTCTACGAGGAGAAGGGCCTCGACTTCGTCCACGACCTGAACGGTCAATTCGCGATCGCGCTGTGGGACCGCAACCGCCGTCGGCTCGTGCTGGCGCGGGATCGGGTCGGGATCCGGCCGCTGTTCCACGCGACGCTGGCCGACGGTACGCTGCTGTTCGGTTCCGAGATGAAGGCGATTCTCGCGCACGGCGCGCTGCGTGCCGAGCTGGACCCCGTGGCGCTCGGCCAGGTCGCGACGCTCTGGGTGACGATTCCGCCGCGCACCCCGTTCAAGGGCATCGAGGAGCTCCCTCCGGGCCGGCTGCTCGTGCTCGAAGACGGCCGCCGGCGGGAGCATCGCTACTGGCAGCACCGCTTCCCCCGCGAACACGAATACGAAGACCGCACGCTCGACTACTGGACACAGCGCGTTCGGGAGACCCTGGAGGACGCGGTGCGGCTGCAGCTCCGGGCCGACGTGCCCGTCGCGGCTTATCTGAGCGGGGGCCTCGACTCGTCGATCCTGACGGGGCTCGTCCAACGCCATCACAAGGGGGAGCTGGCGACGTTCTCCGTGGCCTTCGACGATGCCCGCTTCGACGAAGCCGAGCATCAGCGCCGCGCGGTCGAACATTTCGGCACCGCCCACCGTTCCATCCGTGTCGATGCGGCGGACATCGGCCGCACCTTTGCCGACGTGGTCTGGTTCGGAGAGCGGCCGACGGTGCGCACGGCACCGGGGCCGCTGCTGCGGCTGTCCGGTCTGGTGCGCCGGCATGGAACCAAGGTCGTGCTGACCGGGGAAGGCGCGGACGAGCTGTTCGCTGGCTACAACCTGTTCCGCGAAGACAAGGCGCGCCGCTTCTGGGCGAAGAACCCGGCGTCGCGCTGGCGTGCCAACGCGCTGTCGAGCCTCTACGGGTACGTGCAGCGCGACCGGCGCGGCGACGCGTTCTGGCAGGCGTTCTTCCGCAGCGGCCTGACCGATACCGCCGACCGGTTCTACTCGCACCGGCTGCGCTGGCAGAACGGCGCCGGCATCCGGCGTTTCTTCGCCGCCGACGTGCGTGCCCAGATGCAGAGTGACGAAGCGCTGCTCGCGGAGCTCGACACCTATCTCGAACCCGAGCGGCTGAACTGGCATCCGCTGTGCCGGGCCCAGCACCTCGAGATGGCGCTGTTCATGTCGGGCTATCTGCTGTCCACCCAGGGTGACCGGATGATGATGGCGAGCTCGGTGGAGGGCCGGGTGCCGTTCCTGGACCACCGCCTGATCGAGCTGGCCGCCCAGATTCCGCCGAAGTACAAGCTGCGCGGCCTCGACGAGAAGTTCGTGCTGAAGGAGACCTTCAGGGACCTGTTGCCGCCGTCCATCGCTCATCGTTCGAAGCAGCCCTACCGGGCACCGATCGTCGACAGCCTGGTCTCCGATGGGACCCTGACCGGCCGGCTGCTCGAACCGGAGGCGCTCGCCGAGCAGGGTCTCGCCGACCCCGTGGCCGTCCAGATGCTTCTGAAGAAATTGCGCACCGCCGCCGCCCGCAGCGAGCGCGATGAAATGGCGCTGGCGGTCATCACCTCGGCGCAACTGCTTCACCATCAGTTCGTCTCTTCTCTGGGCCGAGCTGAATCCCGTCAGGCCGCATGAAACAGGAAGACTCCGTGAATCGATTGAAGTCCACGTACTGGCTGCTGAAGGACGAGCTGAAGAACATCGCACTGTCATTGGTGATCATGGTCCCGGGCCGAAGCGGGCAATGGCTCCGGCGGAAAGCCTACGGCGCGCGGCTGAAGCGCCTCGGCGAGCAGACGGTGATGCAGGTGGGCTTCCGGGTGGTGAACCCGGAGAACGTCGAAGTGGGGTCGCACTGCAACTTCGCGGACGGAGTTTTCATCACCGGCGGCGGCGGCGTCACGATCGGCAACTGGGTGGGCTTCGGCCCGGACACCAAGATCTGGTCAGTGAATCATCGGTTCGACGATCCCGATCGACCCTGGCTGCTGCAGGGTTGGGAGCGCAAGCCCGTGGTGATCGAAGACGACGTCTGGCTGGGCGCCAACGTGTTCGTGATGCCCGGCGTGACCATCGGCCGCGGCGCGATCGTCTCGGCCGGCGCGGTCGTCAGCAAATCGATTCCGCCCTACGCGCTGGTGGCCGGGAATCCCGGGCGGGTCGTCGGCTGGCGCAAGCAGCCGGGCGGCTCTAGCACCGGAGCCATCGAACCGGTCGTTCCGAAGCTCGAAGCCGTCGCACCGGAGGCCGATGGTCCATCCGAACACGCCAGGTCCGTCCGCCGCGCTGTAGTGGCTACCGAAGGAACGATGTGATGAGCATTCGACTGACCGCCTGGGCGGCGCTGCTGCTCGTTGTCGCAAGCGCCGGTTGCACACCACCTGATCAGGAACCCGACGTGAACGTTGCCGTTGCCCTACCCACCCTCGCGCACGATCTGCATGCCGTCGCGGCCGCTCGGATCCTGCTCGGCCACCAGTCGGTGGGCCGCAACCTGTTGGCCGGTCTCGGCGCCCTTTCCGAGGAGCACGGAGTGCCGCTGCGCATCGTCGAGATCGACGGCGTCCCGCCGGATGACGGCCCCGGCATCTTCCATTCGAACATCGGCCGCAACGGCGATCCCGAGTCGAAGTGCGAGGTCTTCGCCCGGCTGCTCGACCGGCCGGAGCGGCCGCGCTACGACCTCGCGATGATGAAGTTCTGCTACGTCGACCTCGGCCGCGACACGCCGCTCGAGGTGGCCGCGATGCTCGAGCGCTACACGGCGCTCGTCGAGCAGATCCGCCGCGCGCGCCCGGACGTGCGTCTGGTCCACGTGACGATGCCGCTGGTGGCCGATCCGCCGGGCAAGAAGACGTGGCTCAAGCGGTTGGTCGGCCTGCCGACCGCGCTGGATGCAGACAGCGCGCTTCGCAGCGCATACAACGACGCGCTGCGCGAACGCTTCGCCGGCGAGCCGCTCTTCGACCTGGCGCGGGTCGAGTCGACGCGGCCCGACGGCACACGGAGCAGCTTCTCCCGCGACGGAAAGGAGATTCCCACCCTCGCCCCCCCGTACACCGACGACGGCGCGCATTTGAATGCCGAGGGTCAGCGCCGGGCGGCCGTGGAGTTCGTGCGGACGATGGCGGCGGCGTTGCGGACGGGCAGCGAATAGCGCCCGCGTCCGTGCCCGTGGGAGCGGCTCCTGTGAGAGCGGCCTCCGGCCGCGAATTCCCGGGCATCGCGGCCGAAGGGGCTTCGCGGCCGAAGGCCGCTCCCACAACTCAAAGCTACGCCTCGATCTCGGGCACCGGCTCGACCAGCACCGGGCCGAGGTGGTGATACCGCGTACCCCGCCGCTTCGCCTCGATGTCCTTGTAGACGTTCTCGACCTGCGCCTCGGTCAGCCCGAGCGCGGCGGCCACCTCGGCCGCCGGGCAGCCGTGGTTGTACGCCCAGAGCGCGAGGTCCATCTGCTGGTACGGTAGCGCGAAGTAGAACTCGTCCTGGCCCTGCGCCAGGCTGTAGGTGTCCGTGGTGGGCACTGCGCCGCAGATCCGGTCCGGTAGTCCCATGTGCCGGGCCAGCGCGTACACCTGCGACTTGTAGAGGTGCGCGATCGGCTTCACGTCGGCACTGCCGTCACCGTTCTTCACGAAGAAGCCCTGATCGTATTCGAGCCGGTTCGGCGTGCCGATCACGGCGTAGTTCAGCCGGTCGGCATGGAAATACTCGAGTGTTTTGCGCACCCGCTGCTTGAAGTTCGTAGCGGCCACGATCTGCAGATACTCCCGGACGCCCAGACGCTCGCGCCGCTCTTCACCGGCGGGCGTCTGCACCACGAGATGGAAGTGGTTCAGGCGCCCTTCGCTGCCGCCGCCGATCACGATCTTGTTCTTCCAGCCCGGCCCGTAGTCCGGGAACACCCGACGGATCGCTTCGTCGCGCCAGCGATAGCAGCCGATCGCCTCGAGTGTCGGCGCGATGTTCTGAATCTCGTGCTCGATGCCCAGATGCTCGGCCAGCAGGCGCCCACGGTCGGTGCTGTCGTCGGACGAGTCTCGCTCCGGCAGCAGCAATCCGTAGACACGGGACGGCCCGACCGCGCGGACCGCCAACGCAGCGCAGACCGAGCTGTCGATGCCGCCGGACATCGCGATCACGAAACCGCGCCGCGACAGTTGTCGCGCGAGAATCTCGCGCATGCGTCGGCAGATCCGGTCGATGGTTTCGTCCCCGTCGATCTGCAGCACGCGATCGTCGAGCACCTCTGCGGTAGACGCCATGAGACGGTCCTTCAAGCGAGTTGGAAACGTTGAACCTTGCCGGATGCGGTTCGCGGCAGTTCGCTGACGAGCTCCACTTCCTTCGGCACTTTGTAGGATGCGAGCTGCGCGCGGCAGTGCGCCTTGACCTGGCGGACGTCGAGGGCCGCGTCCGGCCTCGGTACGATGACGGCCTTCACGGCCTGGCCGAGCAATGGGTCGGCGATGCCGACCACGGCGACCTCCTGTACCCCGGGCAACGTCGCGAGCGCTTCCTCGACCTCCAGCGGGCTCACCCGGTACGCGCCGACCTTGATCATGTCGACGAGCCGTCCTTCCAGGTACAGGAAGCCCTCATCGTCGAGGCGGCCGAGGTCGCCCGTCGCGAGCCAGCCGTCACGCAGCGCCGCCGCGGTGGCTTCCGGATCGCGCCAATAGCCGAGCATCACGTTGGGTCCGCGCACGTGCACCTCGCCCACCTCGCCGGCTGCGACCGGGCCGGTGGCGCTACGGATCTGAATCTCGACACCGGGCACCGGCAGCCCCACCGATCCCGCCTTGTCTGGCAGCCGCTCGGGCGGCAGGTACGTGATGCGCGCAGTGGCCTCGGTCTGCCCGTACATCACGAACAACTCGGCCCACGGCAGCTCGCTGCGCAGGCGCTCGATCAGCGCCAGCGGCATCGCGCCGCCCGCCTGCGTGAGGTAGCGCAGGCTGCGCAGGTCGAACTCCTGCAGATTGCAGCGCCCGAGCAGCAGCGCGAAGGTCGACGGGACCCCGGCGAAGCCGGTGATGCCCGCCTCGCCGATGCGCCGCAGCGTCAGATGCGGGTAGGCCAGGTTGTCGTCGAGCACGAGCCGCGCGCCGGCCAGCAGATGGCTGTTCAACACGGAATTGCCGTACGAAAAGTGGAACGGCAGCACGCACAGGCCACGATCGTCCGGCGTCAGGCGCAGGTACGACGCAATCGCCTCCGCGTTGGCGAGCAGGTTCTCCGCACTCAGCATCACACCCTTCGGCCGCCCGGTCGTGCCGGAGGTGTAGATGATCGCGGCGAGGTCGGCCGGCGCCGGCGGGGCGACATCGGCCGCTACGGCCAGGCGCGCTGCCGCCAGGTCCGCCGCCAGCCGATCGAGGGCCCCGGCATCCTCGCAGAGCGTGAGCTCCACGACCGCCACCCGCTCCGCGACCGCACCGCGCAGCGACGCCCACTCCGGGTGTGCCGGATCCCCGATCAGCACGCTGGCGCCGCTGTGCTCGATCTGCCGGGCGAGCACCGGCGCGCGCTCCTGCGCATTGAGGGGAACCGCGACAGCGCCCGCCGCCATCACGCCGTAGTAGGCGGCGACATACTGCGGCGAGTTGCGCAGCAGCAGCGCCACCCGGCCGCACGGCTCGAGGCCGGCCGCCGTGAGCACGCCGCTCACCCGGTCCGTCGCGTCCATCAGGTCGCGATACGTCCAGCGGACGGCGCGCCACTCGAGCGCGATGGCTTCCGGCGCCCGGCAGGCCACCTGCCGCACGGCCGAAACGAGCGTTTTGGGCATGGCTCAGGCGGCCTTCAGCCGCGAGGCGACGAAGCGGGCGAGTCGGTTCACGGAGTCGAGATTCTCGGGGATCATCTCGTCGTCCTGCACCTTCACGCCGAGCTCCTCTTCGAGGAACAGGATGATTTCGAGCATACCCGTGGAATCGACGATCCCCTGCTCGAGCAGGGAGTCGTCGAGCCCGAGTGCCGACGTGTCGTTGGTGAAGAGGTAGTTCTCCAGAATGTAATCGCGAATGCGTTCGCAAACCTGCTGCATGGTAGCCCGATCAACAATACCGTGAATCCTATTGTAGCGCCCCTATCCCCGCCCGTTGGGGCCTCAGTACACTTCACTCATACAGTCGCTTCAGCCGCTCACATCCCGGCTGAAACATCTTGAACCGGTGCGCAGACGAATCGTGATAGAGCGCAGATCGGCACCGCCGCCGCGGCGGCACGGAAGCGGCCGGTGACGGCGCAGGCGGCTGCGCTGCGCGCGCGCGTCGCGCGCCTCTGCCCGGACTGGGACCGCGGGCGGATCTCCGGCTTCATCTACCTCGAAGGCGGCTACAGCAACGACAACTACCGCTTCGAGTACGGGGGCGAACGGTTCGTGCTGCGCGTCCCGCGGGGACGGCCGGGGCCGTTCGTCGACCGCGCGCTCGAGCGACGCATCTACGAGGAAGGCGCCGCCGCCGGCGTGCCGCCGCTCGTCGCGTTCGATGTCGCGAGCGGAGACATGATCTGCCGCTGGGTGGCCGGCACGCTGCTGACGGACCGGCACACGGACGGCACCGAGCTGGTCACCTACCTGCGGCACCTGCACGAGCACGTACCGGCGGTCGAGCGCCGCTACGATCCGCTCGCCCAGGCCCGGGAATCGCTCGAGCGCGCCGGCGGCGGGCCGCCGTGGCTCGAACGCGTCGCCGCCGAGCGCCGCTGGGAGCCGGAGCAGCTCACCACCTGCCACAACGACCTGAACCCGTGGAACGTGATCCGCACGCCCGACGACGGCTGGACCACGCTCGATTGGGAGTGGGTCGGCCGGAACGACCCGCTGTTCGACCTCGTCACCCTGCACCAGTCGGGAAACCTCGAACCGGCGGAGCTCCCGGCAATGGCGCGCGCCTACCTCGGCGGGGCGGTCGATCCGCTTCGCCTGAGCCGGTGCGTGGTGGCGCTGTGGCTGCGCGAGACCGCCTGGGCGCTGGCCGAGCTCGCGGCCGGTAACGACCGCCCGGAAATCGTCGCCCAGCGGGAGCTCGGCCTGCGGCGCCTGGCCGAGAGTCTCGCCGCGCCCGGGTGACCTGGCCATCAGCCGCACGGAGCGTTCCTCAGCCACTGCGCGACCCGTTCGGCCGCGTGCTCCATTCGGATCGGGCCGCGGCCCGAGATCTCCGCGAACGGGTACGGCCCCGCGCCCAGCAGGCGCAGGTAACGCTCGTGCAGACGCTCCCGATCCCGCGGCGATTCCCTGAGCGGGTCCGCCTCCCAGGGGATGTCCGGGCGCGGCACCAGGTAGCGCCGCTCGCTGCGCCGCGCCATGGCGTCGACGATCCACGGATCGGGCGATCCGTACTTCACCTCCCACCAGACCTGGATCACCGTGACATCGGTGTCCGCCACGGCGACCGGCGCGTCCCGCAAGGCCGCCTGCTCCGCCGCCTCCTGCAGCCGACCGATCGCCAGCACGTCTTCGCGGGTGTAGCCGTCACGGCCGGTCAGGTACTCGCGCGCGACCTCCGGCACCAGCGGGACGTCGAGGTAGCGCGCCAGCCATTCGGCGAGGGTGGTCTTACCGGTGCACTCGGCACCGGTCACGCAGATCAGCAGGGATTCGGCGCCGCGCATCGTGCGGCGACGTTATCGGGCAGCGAGCCGCGGTGCAACCGACGCTCAGCAGAGCTTGTGGGAGCGGCCTCCGGCCGCGAATTCCGGAAGTTCGCGGCCGGAGGCCGCTCCCACAGGGGAACGACAGCTATTCCTCGACGCCTTCCCAGGCCTCGCGGGGCCCGTGGATCTCGGCGTCGCACAGCGGCTCGGCGAGCCGCAGGCACTGGTAGTCGAGCTGGAACGGGACCAGATCGCCGAGATTCAGCCCCAACTCGTCCATCAGTTGGCCGCCGAGCTCTTCGCTATACGGTACGAACACTTTCATAGCTATGATCTAAGCGCGGCGGAATGGGAGAAGGCTGGACGAATCGTGGAGCCGCGGCAGGCAATTCGTGGAGAAAGCCTGAATGAGTCGCCCGCCGTGCCGCCGGCTATTACGGAGGACCCCCGATAGCGGCTAAAATCTCTCCCCATTACAGCAGGATACAGACGAATGGCGAAAACCATCGCAATCGTCGAGGACGATCCGGATCAACGCGCCAATTACGCCGACGCGATCACCAAGAAGGGCTATCAGGTGTCCGCCTACGGCAGCCGCGAGGAGGCCCTCGAGGGTTTCGAGCGCGCGCTCCCCGACCTGGTGATCCTGGACATCATCCTCGGCGAGGAGGTCGACGCCGGTTTCCAGCTCTGCCGCGACGTGCTGGCCCGGGCGCCCAGCCTGCCGGTGATCTTCCTGACCGAGCGGATTAACGAAATCGACAAAATCTCGGGCCTGCGCCTCGGCGCCTGGGACTACCTGCCGAAGCCGATCAGCCTCGACTATCTGGCGGAGCGTATCTCGTCGCTGCTGCGCATCAGCGAGGTGCGTGCCGAGCACGACGGCAACCGCGACAGCCCGACCGCGAAGCGCATCGGCGATCTGATGCTCGACCAGGACGCGCTGCTCGCGTCGTGGAAGGGCCACCGCATCGACCTCTCCGGCACGGAATTCCGGATGCTCGCGAAGCTGGTGCGGGTGCCGGGCCACGCGGTCAGCTACGAGACGCTGATGCACGCCACCATGCAGAGCCTGGTGACCAACAACACGATCAACACGCACATGCGTAACATCCGCAAGAAGTTCGAGAAGGTCGACCCCGACTTCGCGGCGATCAAGAGCGAATACGGCTATGGCTATCGCTGGTCTACGGACCTGTAGCGCGGAACCGCTGTGGGAGCGGCCTCCGGCCGCGAACTCCCGCAGCCTGTTCGCTTCGCGGCCAGAGGCCGCTCCCACACGACGATGAAACTCTTCCGCCGGATCCGCGGCCCGCGCCTCGGCACCAAGATCATGCTGCTGGGGCTCACGCTGCTGATCGTGCCGTGGTTCAGCTACCGCCAGCTCGTCGAGATGGAGCGGCTGCTGATCCAGGGCCAGTCGAACGCGCTGCTGCTGACCGCGGAAGGCATCTCCACGCTGTTCAACGGCCGAGAGGATCTGTTCAACGACCTCCCGGTCACCATCGAGGATTTCGAGAGTCTCTACGCCCACCCGCTGCAGACGGCGGTGCGCCTCGACGGCCGCGTCGAGGACTGGGGCGAAGGGCTCGCCAGCAAAGCGCTGTCGTTCGGCAGCGAGAGCGGCGAGCTGGACGGCGACTTCGAGCTGCTGCTCGGCGAGCGCGGCGGCCAACTCTACGTCTTCCTCAACGTGATCGACCCCGAGCGCGTCTACCGCAGCGCCGAGTACCTGCGCCTCGACAACGCAGACCACGTGCGGCTGCGCTACATCCGGACCGACGGCGAGGACGGCCGGATCGCGATCACGTTCGCCGAGCCCGGCGTGATCACCGCCTACGAGATGGACGCCGACTGGCGTTTCGCCCGTACCGGCACGCCGACCAACGGCATCCAGGGCTTCGTCGAGCCGACCGAGCGGGGCTTTCGCCTCGAGTTCCGGTTGCCGCTCGCGATCCTCGGCTCGTCGCGCTACTTCGGCGTCGCGTTCGTCGACGTCGACGACCCCGCGACGCGGGCGATCCGCCGCACCACCCAGACGCTCCCCACCGCCGGCCGCGAAAGCTTCAACCTCGTGGTGCTGCGCTCGCCGGAGGTGCTGAACATCATCCAGGGCCTCGGCTACTCGGGCGCGCGGATCCTGGTGATCGACCCGCAGAAGCGGGTGCGCGCCGAAACCGGCAGCTACACCGCCCCGGCGCCGAGCGCCGAGGGCGAAACGGTACGGCTGATCGAATCCTGGTTCGCGCGGATCCGGCCGTGGGTGCACCGGATCATCACCGGCGACTGGGAGCCCGCGCGGGAAGTGCGCGACCGCGCCGAAGCCACCGCGGATGCGGTGATCAACAGCTCGCTCGGCGGCGATCCGCTCGCGCTGCGGCGCAGCCTCGGCGACGAGCAGGAAGTGATCATGGCCGCCCATCCGATCGTCTCGGAGGACAAGATCATCGGTACCGTGGTGGTCGAGCAGAACATCAACGAGATCCTGAGCTTCCAGCGTGCGGCGCTCGAGCAGGTGATCCTGGTGTCGATCATCAGCCTGTTCGCCGTGTTCATCGCGCTGCTCGCGTTCGCCGCACGGCTCGCCTGGCGGATCCGGAACCTCCGCCGCGAGGCGAGCAGCGCCATCGACGACTACGGGCGCCTGCGAATCGCCGAGCTGCGCCACGAGATGGCCGCCGGCGACGAGATCGGCGACCTCGCCCGCAGCGTCTCGAACATGCTCTCGAAGCTGCACCAGCACAACAACTTCCTCGAGAGCATGCCGCGCACGCTGCGCCACGAGATCAACAACCCGCTCAATGCGCTGTCGACGTCGCTGCAGAACCTGGCCGAGGAGAATCCGGCCGTGCGCGACAGCAAGTACCTCGAGAGCGCGAAGCGCGGCGTGATGCGTATCGGCGTGATCGTGCAGAACCTGGCCGATGCGGCGAACCTCGAGGAGTCGCTCGAAGCCGAGGAGCGCGAGGTGATCGACATCGCCAAGCTGCTCGAGAACTACGTGGCCAACTGCCGGATCACGCACAAGGACTGCGAGTTCGTCTACCGCGGTCCCGGCCGGCCCGTGTACGCGAACGTCTCCGACTACCGGATCGAGCAGCTCCTCGACAAGATCATCGACAACGCGATCGACTTCCACCGCGCGAACAGCCCGATCAAGGTGCAGCTCGACGCGTACCGCGACCAGCTCCAGATCACGGTCGCGAACCGCGGCCCGACGCTGCCGGAGAAGGCCGAGAAGTCGCTCTTCGATTCGATGGTGAGCCACCGCGGCCCGCAGAACCGCCTGCACTTCGGCCTCGGCCTGTACGTGGTGCGGGTGATCGCCGAGCACCACGGCGGCTTCGTGCGCGCGGTGAACCTGGCCGACGGCTCCGGCGTCGCCATCATGGTCCAGCTCCCGATGGCCCGCGTCGAGCTCGCTCCCCAACCCACCGCCAACGGCCGCGAATCCCCGACGCGCACCATCGCGAACTGACACCGGACCCCCCTGGCTGTGTGGGAGCGGCCTCCGGCCGCGAATGCTGACGCGCTGTGGGAGCGGCCTCCGGCCGCGAACTGCCGATCTCCCACAACGACCCCCGCCGCGCACTGTTCGCCCGGCAGAACTTCCCAATCCATGCTGGATCAGTGGCCCTCGCTCACAGCAGATCCCTCAGAATCGGCCGAGCCTCGGAGCCGGGCCGCATCTATCTCATCACGACGAAGACCGTTGACCGGTGTCCCTTCTTCGCTGACCTACGCAACGGCCGGGAAGTGGTCTCTGCACTACGCTGGAACGACGAGCAGAGCTTCACACGCACCTGGGCGTTCGTCGTGATGCCGGATCACCTCCACTGGCTCGTGGAGCTCGGGCCGATGCGCCACCGTCTGATGTGGTCCAGGGGGTCAAGTGGTTCTCTGCAAAGCAGATCAATCGCCGGCTGGGGCGTCAGGGAGCCGTATGGCAGCCCGGATTCCACGACCACGCGCTGCGGCGGGAAGAGAACGTGCGCGAGGCCGCTCGCTACGTGGTAATGAATCCGGTACGGGCGGGATTGGTCAGGTCGGTTCGGGAGTATTCGCTATGGGATGCGTGCTGGATCTGAAATCGGTTCGCGGCCGGAGGCCGCTCCCACAGGATTGGTCTCAGCATTCGCGGCCGGAGGCCGCTCCCACAGTTGGCGTCAGCTCAGGTGGTAGGTGGTATCGAGGTCGATTGCGCCGTCGGCGACGATCTCGCCCTTCTTGACCATGTACTCCACCGCGGCGAGCACGCTGCGGGCGGCGGCCGGGTACATGAACTCCGGCGTGCTGGTGTACATGATCGGCACCATGTCGCGGATCTTGTGCACGCCCTTGGCGATGCACTTCCGGATCTGCGCTTCGCGCTCGTGGCGGTGCTCGATGAACGCGCGCACCAGCTCCTTCGGGTTGTCGATGCGCGGGCCGTGGGTCGGCCAGTAGACCTCGTCGTCGCGCTCGAGCAGCAGCTCGAGGCTCGCCATGTACGCCGCCATGTCACCGTCCGGCGGCGAGATGATGCTGGTCGACCAGCCCATGATGTGATCGCCGGTGAACAGCGCCTTTTCTTCGCGGAGCTGGTAGCACATGTGGTTCGACGTGTGGCCCGGCGTGTAGACGCACTCCACCGACCAGCCGTTGCCCTGGATCACGTCGCCGTGGCGCACCAGCTCGTCCGGCTTGAACTCCATGTCGCCGCCCTCTTCCACCGGCACGCCCTCCTCGAGCTTGCCGGCGCCGTGCGGGCCGTAGGCGAAGGTTGGCGCGTCGATCTTCTTCTTCAGCAGCGCGCAGCCGGGCGAGTGGTCCGTGTGCGTGTGGGTGACCAGGATGTGCGTGATCCTTTCCCCCGCCGTCGCGTCCAGGATCGCCTGGATGTGCTGGGGATCGGCCGGGCCCGGATCGATCACCGCGACCTCGCCGTCGCCGATGATGTAGGTCCCGGTACCGTACAGCGTGAACGGGCTGGGATTCTGGGCGATCACCCGGCGGATGCGTGGGCTAACCCGATCGGCGCGTCCGTACTCGAACTCCAGCTCGCGACGGAACGGAATCTGAACTGCCATCGACCTGACCTACCCGGGTCTTCGAGGCGCGACAGGATAGGTTGGGGGGTGGGCAAAAGCAACGCGAGGGGTTTTTGCAGTTTGTGCCGCGGTCGTAGGAGCGACTCTTGGATCGCAAAGCGCCCAAGCGCCCACGGCGTGGACCGGACGAATCGCGGCAACAGGCCGCTCCCGCAGCCGGAAGTTCGCGGCCGGAGGCCGCTCCCACAGGAAGAAGCCTCAGAGGAGGAAGGCCACCAGCCCGATCGCGACGATGAGCGAGGCGACCAGCAGCGCGAGCTGGGCGCGGCGCAGCCACGGGCGCTCCTCTTCGGTGGCCGGCACGTCCTTGAACACGAGGCTCACGCGGCCGAGGCGCAGCACGTCGCCGTCGTGCAGCCGCGCCGTCTGCACCTCCTGGCCGTTCACCCGCGTGCCGTTGGTCGCCATCAGGTTCGTGATGGTCACGCCTTCCGCCCGCACCATCAGCTCGGCGTGCCGGGCCGACACGGTGCGGTCGCGGATCACCACATCGCAATCGTCCTGCCGGCCGATCAGGATCCGGCCGATCGGGGTTCGGAACGTCATTCCGGCCACCGGCTCGCTGGCTCCGAGCAGGAACGCGCCGGTCTCGCGCACCGGGACCGGCGGCGCCGCCGATGGGGCCGGCTCGTCCACCGCGACGAATTCGGTGGTATCGGTGCGGGCGCCGTCGCCCGAGTGCAGCGCCGCCGACAGCGGCGCCGGCTCGGCGGTGGCCTCGTGCGGCCGCACCGGCGTCAGATCGCCGCCGCGGCCGATGAGCTGAAACCCGACCTGATCGAACCGCACCTCGTCGCCGTGGAACAATCGGCACGCGCCGTCGATGCGCTCGCCGTTCACGTAGGTGCCGTTCGAGGAGCCGAGGTCCTGCAGCCAGACCGTACCCTGGCGGATCATCAGACGCGCGTGCCGGCGGGAGATGTGGTCCTCCGGGATCCGGATCGCGTTGTCCTCGCCGCGCCCGACGCCCGCTTCTTCCCCCAGCGGATGCTCGCCGTCCTGACCGTGCAGCGACCACGCCTCGGCCTGCGGCGGCCCGGTGCGCTCGAACGCGAGCTCGAGCAGGTGCTGCCCCACCTCCAGACGGTCGCCGGGCATCAGCCCCACCCCGTGCGCGAGATCGCGCCCGTTCACCCGCAAGCTCGCCTCGCCGAGCGGCAGCGCCCGCGGACCTCGATCGGCGAGCTCGATGCGCAGGTGGTAGTCCAGCACGTCCTCCCCCGCGAGCAGCACGTCGTTGTCCAGGTGGCGACCGACGGTCAGATTTCCCTCGATGGGAATCGATTCTCCTTCGAGAAGGAAGAAGTACTCGATATCAGTTGCTTGCGTATTCTTTCTCCCACTCTTCTCGAAGTCCGCGCCATTCCGCCACGTCCGGCGTCACGGTGAGCGCCAGGTCCAGGTAGTGGCGCGCCTCCGCCGCGAGACCCGCCTCGTGCGCATCCCGCGCGGCCTGCGCGAGCCGCCGCGCGCTGCGTTCGAGCAACTCGGCGGCCCGTGCATTACCCGGGTCCAGCCCCTCGACGCGGCGCAGCACCGCCACCGCGTTCCGTTCCGGCGGCTCCGTAATGAAGCCGTCCTGCAGCAGCAGCTCCGCCCGATCCAGCGCTTCCCGCACCTGCGCCCGACGCGCGATTTCCGCATCGAGCCGTGCGCGCAGGCGCTGCACCGCCTCCTGATCGAGCCCCACCGCGTTCGCCCGGTCGACCAGCGCCCGCACGCTGTCCAGGTCGCCTCCCGCCAGCAGCTCGTTTGCGCGTGCGAGAAGCTGCGACACCACCTCGCCCAGCCCCTGCGTCGCGATCACGTTGTCGGGGTCGGTCGCCAGCACCCGGTGGTACAGCTCCGCTGCATTCTGCCCGGGAGGATTGATCAGGGCACCTGCCGCGCGGAACCGGCTCGCCTGCGCAAGCATGTCGCTGATCGCGCTCTGCAGCGTGGTCGCCTGCTGGACCTTCTCGCGCACGCGGCGCAGCTCCGGCAGCTTGTCGTTCGCGGCGCTGGCCCGGTCGAGGTAGGCGATCGCCTCGTCGACGTTGCCGGCGTCCGCGGCCTGCTCGGCGAGCCCCGCGTAATGCTGGCCGAGGGCGTTGAGCTCCTGCTTCGCCACCGGATGGCCCGGGGCCAGCCGCAACACCTCCTGGTAGGCCTGAATCGCCGCAGTGGCCGACGGAATGTCCGAGAGGCCGTGGCTGCGCAGCAGGCCCTGGGTGCTCGCCAGCAGCCGCTCCGCGTGCTTGCGGTTGGTGAGCTGGCGCGACAGGTCCTGCAGACGGACGTCGTCCGGGAACGCGAGCGTCGCCTCGGTGAGCCGGGCCTCGGCCTGGCTCAGGTTGTTGCGGTCGAGCGCGGCCTGGATCTCGTCCTGCCATTGATCGGCAACCCCGGCGAGCGCCTCCGCGGCGCCCTCGTGACTCGGGTCGAGGTTCAGCACCCGCCGGTAGGCGGCGACGATCGCGGCGAGGCTCTGGTTCGGATCCTCGCGCAGCGAGCGCGCGCTGTTCCAGGCTTCCTGCACCATCGGATCGTCGATGATGCCGACCGCCGCGGAGAATCGCGTCACCAGCTCCGGCTGCTGGATCAGGAAGAACGACGCACCGGCGATCAGGCCGATCACCAGCATCACCGAGACGGCGTTGCGCACCATGCGCCGCCGCTGCCGGCGGCGCGACGCGCGCTCCGCGCGGCTCGGATCCAGCGCCGTGAAGAACTGCGCACCGACCGCGCGGATCTCCTGGGTCGTCACCACCTCGGTGCGGATCGTCGCGTTGGTCAGAGCCGGCTGCGCCTTCACGGCTTCGAGCGCGCGCACCAGCTCGATGCCGCTCTGGAAGCGCTGCTCGGGGCGCTTCGCGAGCGCCCGATCGACGACCTCCTGGAACGGCGCGAGGTGATTCGGCAGGCGCGGGACCGGCTCCTGCAGATGCTTGATGCCGGTGCTGACCGGGGTGTCCGCCTTGAAGGGCACGTCGCCGGTCAGCATCCGGTAGAACACGACGCCCAAGCTGTAGAGATCCGAGCGGCCGTCGAGCGGCCGGCCCGCGGCCTGCTCCGGGCTCATGTACTGCGGCGTGCCCATCACCGTGCCGTTCGCGCTGACGCTGGGCGCGCGGTCGACCAGCGTCGCCAGCCCGAAGTCGGACAGCACCGCGGTGCCGTCCTCGCGGAACAGGATGTTCTCCGGCTTGATGTCCCGGTGGATGTAGCCTCGGCCGTGCGCGAAATCGAGGGCCCGGCCGATCTCGCCGACGACCCGGATCAGCTCCTCGACGCGGATGCCGCGCTTGAGCCGCGCATTCAGATCCCCGCCCCCCACGTACTCCATCACCAGGTAGAGCAGGTCGCCGTGGGCACCCGCGTCGTAGACCGGCACGATGTTCGCGTGGATCAGCCGCGCGTTGATGCGCGACTCCTGGAGGAACTGCTGGCGGAACTCGGGATCGCTCGCGAACGGGTCGCTGACCACCTTGAGCGCCACCAGGCGGCCGAACTTGGTTTGCACGGCGAGGTACACCCGGGCCATCCCGCCGCGGCCGATCTCCCGCTGGATCTGGAATCCGGGTATTTCCATCAGGATCCCTGGGGATCGAGCACCTGGATTTCGCCTTCCACCAGACGGCCGAGCACGAACCGGCCGTCCACCACGATGCGTTCACCGTCGAGGCTCGCGGCCGAGCCGCTGCCGTGGGCGAGACCGTTGATGCACGACGGCGCCTCGAACATCCACGGTTCGCCTTCGATGGTCAGCGTGCAGCGCGCGACTTCCTCCAGCGGACGCGACGACATCAGGTTGCCGTGCTGCCAGCGCTGCAGCTCCCTGCGGCCATCCGGGCTCTGCTTGACCCCGAAGCCATGCATCTTGTCGCCGGCGAACTGGCCCCGGTACAGGGTGCCGTCACGCCAGTGGAACCGGCCGATGCCGGAGCGCACGTCGTTCGCGAACTCGCCGATGTAGCGGTTGCCGTTCGGCCACTGGAACACGCCGACGCCCGTCTTCTTGCCGTCGACGAACCGGCCTTCGTAGCTGCGCCCGTCGGGCCAGACGAACTTGCCCTTGCCGTGCAGCCGGCCTTCCAGGAACTCGCCGACGTAGCGCTCGCCGGTGCTCCATTGGAACTCGCCGCGGCCGGTGCGGCGGCCCTCGACGAACGCGCCGGTATACTGATCGCCGTTCGCCCAGGTGAACGTGCCCTGGCCGTGCATCTGGTTGTCCTGGAACTCGCCCTGGTAGCTGTCGCCGTTCGGCCAGCGCAGCATCCCGCGCCCCTCGCGGCGGTCGTCGACGAAGCTGCCGGTGTAGGTACGGCCGTCCGGCCAGTAGTAGACGCCCTCGCCGTGCATCCGGTTGTTCAGGAACTCGCCCTCGTAGCGGTGCCCGTCGGCCCAGACGTAGACGCCCTCGCCGGTGCGGAAGCCCCCGTGGACCTCGCCGTGATAGAGGTCGCCGTTCGGCATCTCGATGCGCCGTCGCGCAGCGTCCGCGGTGGCGCTGCCCAGCAGGCAGGCCGCCAGCAGCACGGCTGCGAGCGGCAGTTTCCGTGTTCGACGCAACTTCAGTAGACTCCCCAGGTTTCGCCTATAGCCGAGTGTAATTGAATCACTTTTTGTTCATCGGTTCCTGCGTCGGCATAGGCGCGATGAGCGGCTTCCTCGGCGGCCTGCTCGGCATCGGCGGCGGCGTGGTGATCGTGCCGCTGCTGATCGTGCTGCTCGACCTGCTCGCGTTCCTGCCCACGGATGCCGTTACCGCGGTGGCGGTGGCGACTTCGCTCGGCTGTGTGCTGTTCACGTCGCTGTCGGCGGCGATCGCGCAGCTCCGCGCCCGGATGGTGGACTGGTCGGTGGTGCGCCGCTGGGCGCCGTTCCTGGTCGCGGGGAGCTTTCTGTCGGGGCCGGTTGCTACCGCGCTGCCGGTCGGCGCGTTTCGCGGCTTCATCGGCGTGTTCCTGCTGTTCGTTGCGTTCGTGATGCTGACCCGCTGGCGCCCGAGCCCGCACCGCCAGCCGCCCGGGGTCGGGCTGTCGGCGCTGCTCGGCACGACCGGCGGCCTCGTCTCGGGGATGGCCGGCATCGGCGGCGGCAACGTGATCGTGCCGACGCTGATCTACTTCAACGTGCCGGTGCACCGCGCCACGGCCACCTCGAGCACGCTCGGGGTGCCGATCGCGCTCGCCGGAACGCTCGGCTTCGTCAGCGTCGGCTTCGATCAGCAGCTCGGCCCGGGGATGATCGGCTACCTGTACGTGCCCGGATTCCTCGCGATCGTGACCGCCGCGGTGGTGATGGCGCCCCTCGGGGTGAAGACCGCGCACGCGGTCGCCGCGCAGCCGCTGCGGCGGCTGTTCGGGCTGCTCCTGGTGGCGGCGTCGAGCCGGATGCTGTACAGCGCCTGGGTGGCCGCGTAATTCCGCGGGGGTGGGGGTCCTTCTCTGTGGGAGCGGCCTCCGGCCGCGAAGCGCCGGAAATTCGCGGCCGGAGGCCGCTCCCACAGGAGGCCCTCATCACACAGGAGGCCCTCATCACACACTAGGCCCTCAACACACAGAAGGCCTTCGTTACATCAGATAGCGCAGCTGGATCGCGTCGGAGTTACGCTCGGCGAGAACGTCGGAGATCACCACCACCTTGTCCTGCGGGGCGAAGCCCTCGCGCTCGCGCAGGATGGTCAGCGCGCGTTGCAGGGTCTTCTCCGGCTCGCGGCTGAACTCGATCCGGTAGCTGTACACCGCGCGGTTCAGCGCGAGGCGCCGGCGCGTCTGGCTGTGGTTGGTGAACGCGAAGATCGGCACCCGCTGCGGACGGGCGCTGGTGACGAGGTCCGCGGTGATGCCGCGCCGGGTGATCACCACGATGCCGACCGCGTTCAGACTTTCCGCGAGCGCCACCGCGTTGATCGCGATGTGCTGCTTGTCGCTGTCGGCGACCAGCTCGCGCTCGTAGCCGAGGCCCGGCCAGAGCTCGGCGCGCTGCGCGATCTCGTGGAGCTGCTGCACGCAGCGCACCGGATGCTTGCCGACGCTGGTCTCGCCGGACAGCATGATCGCATCGACCCCTTCGTAGATCGCGTTCGCGACGTCGGTGACCTCGGCGCGGGTCGGAATCGGATTGTCGATCATCGACTCGAGCAGGTGCGTCGCGACCACCGAGCGTTTGCCCCATTTCGCGGCCGCGTGGACGATGCGCCGCTGCACGTTCGGCAGGTCGGCGATGTTGGTCTCGATGCCGAGATCGCCACGCGCCACCATCACCCCGTCCGCCGCGCGGACGATGTCTTCGATGTTCGATACCCCTTCCTGATCCTCGATCTTCGCGATGATCTTCACGTTCTGGCCACGCTCGCGCAGCAGTCCCCGCAGCTCACGGACGTCGTCGGCGGTGCGCACGAACGACAGCGCGATGTAGTCCACCTCGTGATCGAGGGCGAACTCGATGTCCTTGCGGTCCTTCGGGGTGATCGCCGGCAGGTTCACCCGGATGCCCGGCAGGTTGACGTGGCGGCGGCTGCCGAGCGTGCCTCCGTCGATGACCTTGCAGACGAGCTGCCGGCCGCGCTTCTCCAGCACCTCGAAGTTCATCAGGCCGTTGTCCACCGTCATGCGGTTGCCGACCTGGAGGATGTCCACCAGCTCCTGATAGTTCACCTGGATCGAGCTGGTCTCGACGTCGTCGCCACGGACGCTGACGGTGACCACCTCCCCCGGCTTCAGGTCCATCGGCTCGTTACGCTCACCGGTGCGGATCTCCGGCCCCTGGGTGTCGACCAGGATCGGCACCGGAAACGGCACCTTGCGGTTCAGCGTCTTGATCCAGTTGATGATGCGCGCCGCGCCGGCGTGGTCGGCGTGGGACATGTTGAGCCGCACCAGGTTCATGCCGGCCTCGTACAGGGCCATGAGCTTCTCGAAGCTGTGGGTGGCCGGGCCGATGGTGCAGATGATCTTGGTACGGCGAGTCTTCATGGTGAGACGATCGATTTCCGGGCGGGCAGTCTAGTGGTGCAGCCCGGGCATGTGTAGTCGTCGCCGCGCCAGAACGCGTCGAGCTCCCCGGCGACGGCGGCCGCCCGGACCCGGCGGGGGCGCCAGTGGTCGGGAAAGAACTGACGGTACGCGGGGGCGCCGAAACGTTCGTCCACCAGGCACAGCACACCCCGGTCGGACGGCGAGCGCAGCAGCCGCCCCGCCATCTGCAGCACCTTGACCATGGCCGGCTGGGTGTAGGCGACCGTGGCGCCGTCGAACCCCTGGGCCGAGAAGTGCCGCTCGAGCTCGAGGCGCGCGAGCGACGGCGGCGGCAGCCCGACGCCGACGCAGACGACCCCGCCGAGCCGCGCATCGGCGAAGTCCACCGACTCGCCGAACACGCCGCCGAGCACGACGAAGCCGAGCCGTGCCGGCGCGTCCGGACGGAACGCGTCCAGGAACGCCTGTCGCTCGGTCTCGGTCATCGCGGGCGCCTGACGGATCAGGTGCGCGTCGGGGTGAGCCTCGGCGTACGCGTCCGCCGCCAGCGTCAGGTAGTCGAAGGACGGGAACGCCACCAGGTAATGACCCGGACGTGCGCACCGGACGTCGTGAATGACCCGCACCAGTGCGGCGAGGCTGCGCGCGCGCTGACGCAGGTACACGGGCACGTCGTCCACCAGCAGCACCGCGAGCTGTTCGGGCGCGAACGGATTGCCGGCGCGCTCCGCCGGCGCGTCGGGTTCGCCGTGCAGGCGCGCGTACAGCTCGAGCGGGGATACGGTTCCGGAGAAGCGCACGTGCCCCCCGTACTCGGCGAAGCGCTCGCGGATGTACGGCCCCGCGTCGAGGCAGACGAGGCGCACCGCCACCGAACGGCCGTCGGCGCGGCCGAGGAACCGGAAGCGCTCCGGGTCGTACCAGGCATCCGAACGCAGCCAGCGGTGGCAGGCGAACAGGAGCTCGCGCGTCGCGTCACCGAGCTCGCCGAGCGCCTGCTCGGCCGCCGCATCGACCAGGCGCTGCATGCTGCGCAGGATCGCCTCGGGCTTTTCGATGACCCGCTCTTCACCGAGCGCGTGCTGGCGCTTCAGCGTCGCCAACGCCCGGTCGAGCGAACGGATGCGCGGCGAAAGCGCCGCCGGCGCCTCGGCGAGCGCTTGCCGCACGGCGGCCCGGTCGAGCTCGAGTGAGAGCATCTCCCGAACCCGGGGCGCGAGCTGGTGGGCTTCGTCGACCAGCAGGGCCGTTTCCGGATCGCCGCCGAGCCGCTGCAGGCGCACCACCGGATCGAACACGTAGTTGTAGTCGGCCACGACCAGGTCGCACCAGACCGCGGCATCGAGCGACAGCTCGAACGGGCACACCCGATGGGTTCTGGCGACCTCGGCGACCGCATCCGGGTGCAGCGCCCGGCGCTCGAGCAGCTCGATCACCGCCGGGCGGAATCGGTCGTAGTAGCCGTGGGCGAAGGGGCACGCGTCCGGCTCGCACGGCGTCCCGGGCACGAAACAGGCCTTCTCACGGGCCAGGATCTGGATGCGGCGCAGAAAGCCGCCTTCCGGATCCATCCGCGCCAGCGCGTCGTGTACCGCGAGCGCGCCCGTGGTGCGGCTCGTCAGGAACACGACCCGGCGGTAGCCGGCCGACTCCAGCGCGCGCAGCGCCGGAAACAGGGTGGCCGACGTCTTGCCGCTGCCGGTCGGCGCCTCGAGCAGCAGGTGCTCGCGGTCGCGCAGCGCCCGATAGACGCGTCGGGTCATGGAGCGCTGGAACGGCCGGAACTCGGGGAACGGGAACGCCAGCGCGCGCAGCTCCCCGTCGCGGCGTGCCTCGTGCGCGCGCTGCCGTTCGAGCCATTCGCCGTACTCGGCCAGCGTTGCATCGAGGAAGGCCAGCGCCTCGGCGGCCGGTTCGGTTCGGCTGAACGCGCGTGTCTCGAGCGTCGCGGGGTGGCAGTACAGCAGGTGCAGCTCGAAGTCGCGCTCGTCGCCGAGCTCCCGGGCGAGCAGCCCCGCGTAGAGCCGCACCTGGGCCCAGTGCACGGACGCCAGGTGCGCGTGGGCGAGCTCCGGGTCCGCGCGGGTGGCCTTGACCTCCTCCAGCACGATGCGCTCGCCGCTCGCATCACAACCGTCGATGCGCCCGCTCACTAGCAGCTCGGTGCCGGCGAGCTCGACGGTCAACGAGACGCTGCGCTCACGCTGGTAGGTCTCCGGCCGCCCCCGCTGCAGACGGCGCTGCGCGAGGATCCCCTCTTCCGCCCGGGTGCGGCCGTCCAGGCGCGCGTGCAGGTGCCCGCGGCGGTGCACGAGCTCGGCCACCGCCTTGACCGGTACCCTCAGCATGCGGCGCGGAAACGCAGCACCCGGGCCGGCACCGACAGCGCCTCGAGCGTGCCGAGCCAGACGCGCTGCGCCGGCTGCAACTGATCGGTCGGCCCTTTCACCTCGACCACCTCCCAGGCTCCGGGCCCGTAGATCAGGAGCAGGTCGGGGAATCCGTTGCGGCTGCGGTGCAGGTTGCGGATGGTGTGATCCGCCAGCGCGAGCAGCACCCGCTCCGGTACGTTGGCGAGCAGTGCGTCGAGCAGCTCGTTGCCGAACGCTCCCCAGTGCACGAGCCGGTTGGTGATGCCGAACTTGGCGCGGTGGACGGTGCGCAGGTGCGCGGCGAGCGCGCCGGGTGCCCCGAGCGCGGCGACGCGTGCATCCAGTGCCCGGCGCCGGACGCGGGCGAAGTCCGGCCAGAACAGATCGTGCGGGCCCGGCTGGAACGGATGGCTGAACGCGCCGGGCAATGGCGCGAACACCTCGTCCCAGAACGTGAGCCCCGCGAGCCCGAGCGGCAGCAGGTTCTCGAGGTGCCAGCCTCGCCCGCCGTTGCTGGTCAGCAGGTTCAGCGCATGGCGTTCGATGGCCGGCGGCGTGCTGGCGGGCAGCGTACAAGTGGTCACCGGCGGCCCGCACGCGCGCCGACGCCCGGGGAAACGCCCGGCGAAGTCCACCTCCTCCGGTGCCCACGGGTCGCGCCGGATCTCCTCGAGCAGCGCGTCGAGCGCCGCATGTTCGCCCTGCCGGTACAGCAGTCGGGCGAGCCGTTCCCGTGCCGGATGGCTCGTGCTGCGCTGGTAGCAGGCGCGAGCCTCGTCGACCTCGCCGCGGCGCTCGTGCCACTGCCCGAGCCGGTTCAGCAGCCGGTCACGCGCCCGCTGTTCGGGCCGGCAGAGCGGCCCGTGTTCCAGCGCCAGCCGGATCATCGGCGCGAGCGCCGGCACCTCGTCGAGGTGCGTGGCGTGGTATGTCAGACGCCGGCAGCCGAGGTAGCGCTCGAGCTCGCGGCGGCTCGTGAAGGCGCGCGACGGGCCGTCGAGCGGGTAGCGCTCATAGGTGTGGATGCCGAGATCCTGCATCACGAACGCGGTCAGGTCCTGGCCGTCACCGGCGAAGAACAGTACCTGGCAGACGGCGAATTCGTCCCGGGCGCCGACCCCGATCCACGGGTGATGCTCGGCGAGCCGCGCCCGGATCAGCGCGTCCGGATAGCGCGACAGGCAGCGCCGGATCCATTCCGGCTTGGTCGACGCGCGGACGGCCGGAAAGCAGGCCTGCAGCTCGGCGCGGGTCAGCAGGCCGAGCAACTGCGCCGCCGGAGCCTCCGCCAGCGGCTCGACCAGGCCCAGACGGGCGAGCTCCTCGAGCGCGCGGCCGAGGTCACCGACCTCGGCATAGTGCAGCGAATCGATCCGCAGCCAGGGTCCGCGACGTGTCAGAAGCCGGGCGAACAGCCGCTGCGCCGGTGTGCTCGCGGCGCGGAACGCGTCGATGAAACGTCGCTCCGCCTCGCTCAGCAGGTCGCCGCCGCGCCGCTCGACCTCGTCGAGCAGAAAACGCACGTTGCGCGCGTAATAGTCGGGCGGCGGCGGCTGCTGGGGCACCAGGGTCGGCACGGTGGCGTCGCGACGTCGGAATCGCGACGATTATACGGGCGCCCGTCGGGTATGTGTATGTTTGTACAGGCAGCGACGGACGCCAGCCGTGGGAGCGGCCTCCGGCCGCGAATGTCCGGATCCGATTCGCGGCCGGAGGCCG
>DASVDC010000037.1:0-73504 GCA_036381275.1 Pseudomonadales bacterium
TGGCGCCCGGCTTCTCGATGCTGCCGTGCGGCGCCAGCAGCACGTCGGCCTTGACCGCGAGCGCGCCGCGGATGCGGCGTTCGATCTCGTCCTTCAGCGCCGGCAGCGAGAGCCCCGTCGGTTCGGCCTCGGCGCGCTCGACCAGCACCGTCAGGTTGCGCTGCGTCGAGTGGCCCTCGAAGTCGGCGACCAGCCGCACCTGCCCGGAGACTGCCGGGCGCATCGATTCGACCAGGTCCTGCACCGCGCTCGGGAACAGGTTCACGCCGCGCACGATCAGCATGTCGTCGGTGCGGCCGATGCAGCGGATCCGCGGGCCGGTTCGGCCCGTCGGGTTCGGCTCCATGTTGACCACCACGTGGTCGCGGCTGCGGAACCTGAGCAGCGGCATCGCTTCGCGCCGGAGCGCCGTGTAGACCAGCTCCCCCTCGGCCCCGTGCCGCCAGTCGATCGGCTCGCCGCTCGTCGGATCGATCAGCTCGACGTGCACGAAATCGCGCGCCATGAAGTGCATGCCGCCGCCGTCTTCGTCCTCGGCCCACGCGGAAAGCGAGATGTCGCCGATGCCCATCGACTCGCGCACCCGGCAGCCGAACGCCTCCTCGATGCGCGCGCGGATCAGCGGATCGCCGCCGCCGGGCTCACCGGCGGTGATCATGTTCGTCAGACCGAGCGAGCGCGTGTCGATGCCGGCGTCGTGGCACCAGTCGATCAGATACAGGCCGTAGGACGGCGTACAGCTCACGCCGGTGGCCTTCAGGTTGACGATCGCCGACACCAGCCGCTCGGTGTTGCCGGTGCCGACCGGGATGACCGTGCAGCCGATCAGGTCGAAGCCGTGGTAGACCGCGCCGGCGACGAACGGGCCGGCGTTGAAGCCGACCGCAACGCGCTGGCCGCGCGAGAAGCCGGCGGCCGAGTAGCCGCGGGCGACGTTGGTCGCGTAGATCTCGAGGTCGCTCCGGGTCAGGCCGAGGTAGCAGGGCACGCCGGTGGTGCCGCTGGTGCTGAACACCCGCACCAGCCGCTCGGGCTCCACCGCCAGGTGCTCGCCGAACGGGGGCGCGGCCGCCTGGGTCGCGCGCAGCTCGTCCTTCTCGGTGAACGGCAGCCGGGCGATGTCGTCGAGCTCGCCCACCGCCTTCGCATCCGGAAAGCCGGCGGCGTCGAGCTTGCGCCGATAGAACGGCGAGCGCTCGAACAGATACGCGATCTGCGCGCGGTACGACTCCCGGTCGAGTCGGAACTGCTCGTCGACGGGCCGCGTCTCCGCCGCGGGATCGAACATCGCCACGGCGCGTCAGCGGTGGTACGCAGTGTTGTTCGGCGTGTGATCGCCGGCCAGCCACTCCGCGAGCTCGGCATGCGCCTTCGGCCGCCGCTCGGCGTTGATCTGCTCGACGTCCGGATCGTCCACGGTGAACTCGACCAGGAGCCCCGACGGGTCGGCCACGTACAGCGAGTAGCAGTAGCCGTGGTTCAGGATGTAGGTGTCCGGTTCCTTGATACCCGCCGCGGCGAGGCGGTCGCGGATGCCGTCCTGGGTCGGCTGATCCACCTTGAGCGCGATGTGGCGGAAGCCCGACGGCGGCAGCTCGGGGCCGAACTCGCGCGCGTCGGCTTCGTCGGCGAACTGGAAGAACGCCAGGCACTCGCCGTCGCCGACGTCGAAGAAGCAGTGCATGTAGGTGCGTTCCTTGCCGAAGAGCATCGTCTTCTCGCGCCAGGTGGCGACCAGCGGGAAGCCGATCACGTCTTCGTAGAAGCGGCGGACGGCCTCCATGTCGCGGGTGACGTAGGCGTTGTGGTGGAGCCGGGATTTGACTCGGGGTGCTTGCACTTTGGTACCTCCGTTCGTTCGCGGCCTTCGCGACCGAAAGGTCGCGCGGCCGCTCCTACAGTTCGCGGCCGGAGGCCGCTCCCACAGCCGGCAGTGTGTCCTCGTCAGAAGCGCTTCGAGAGCTCGAGGCCCCAGCGTTGCGGCAGCGCGGGCCAGAGGAAGTTCAGCCCCGGTGCCGGGCCCGGCGAGAACTCGGCGTTGTATTCCTCGTCGAACGCGTTCCTGATCCACAGCGTGACCGACCAGTCGTCCGGCATCGCGATGCCGACGCGGGCGTCCACCAGATCGATCGGGCTGCGCTTGGTGATGTTGCTCGGCTCCCACCAGGTGTCGCCGACGCGCTGGTAGTCGACCCGGGCGATCGCGCTGACGCCGCCGAGCACGTTCAGCGGCCGCTCGTAGAGCAGCCCGACGTTCAGCGTGTATTCCGAAACCAGCGGCGCCTGATTGCCCTCGTCCGCCGGGTCGGCCGCCTTCTCGATCTCGCTGTCGGTGTAGCCGATGCCGAGCGTCGCGCTCAAATGATCGGTGAGCACCGCGCTGCCCTCGAGCTCGAAGCCGGTGTAGGTCACCTCGTCGATCGAGCCGAGGTTCTGCGTGCTCGTGCCCGGATCGAAGAAGAAGAAGTAGGCGCCTTCGAAGTCGGTGTAGTACGCGGCGAACGAGACGCTGGCGCGGCCCTGCCACAGCGAGCTCTTGATGCCGACTTCGAAGGTGTCGGCGATCTGCCGGTCGAACTCGTCGTCGACGCCCGGCTCCGGCACCGCCCCGCCGACGCCGGTCTGGTTGAACCCGCCGCTGCGGAAGCCGCGGCTGTAGCCGCCGTACACGGTGGTCGATTCCTGCGGCTGCCAGGTGACCGTCAGCTTCGGCTGCCAGGCGTCCCAGGTTTCCTTCCGCACCGTGCCCGGCACCAGATTCAGCCCGGTCGGGTCGTAGTCCGGCTCGGTCAGCGTGGTGTTCTCGCGCTCGTCCTCGTCGTAGCGCAGCGACAGCGCCAGCTCGAGCCGTTCGGTGACGTCGTACGCCACCTCGCCGAACACGGCCCACGCCAGGTTGTCCTGCGCGTCCACCAGCAGCGAGAGCTGCGGGCTCGGGTCGGTGGGATCGACGAACACCGAGACGCGCGGCTCCTTCTTCACGTCGAACACGCCGTTGCCGCGGTCGACCTGGTTGCCGGTGGAGATGAAGCGGTCGGTCGAGATCACGTAGGCGCCGGCGATCCAGCGGAAGCGCTCTTCGGCCGGCGAGATGAATCGGATCTCCTGGCTCCAGGAGTCCGTTTCGAGGTACTGCGACTGGCTCAGGTCGGCGAACCCGTCGCCGGTGAGCTGCGCAATGGTGATCCCGATCGGGAAGAAGTTGATCAGCGACTCCTGCGGCGGCACGAAGTTGAAGTTGTCGCCGGTCAGGAGCTCTTCGAGGTCGTCGTACGCGGTGATCGAGGTGAACGTGCCGAAGTCGGTCGCGTAGTCGAGCTTCAGGCTCACGGTGTACATGTCGCGCTCGTTCGTGCCGCGGTTGTTCACCCGAACCGGCAGATCGGTGTCGTCGGCTTCCGCGTCGATCACGAAGTACAGCGCCTGCGTATCGAGCGCCGACGCCGACAGCCGCAAGTCCGCGGAGAAGCGGTCGTTCGGCTGCCACAGGAGCTTCAGGCGCCCCGAGAGGTCCTCGTACGGATCCGCCTCCTCGTCGAGGAACTCGTTCTTGATGAAGCCGTCGGTGTCCGTGTAGGACACCGACGCGCGGAACTTCAGCGTCTCGGAACGGCCCACCGGGCCGCTGATCGCGCCCCGGGCCGAGATGCCGGGCCCGGAGTCGCCTTCGAGCTGGACGCGGCCTTCGAGCTCGTCCGTCGGCTGCTTGGTGACGATCGTGATCGCGCCGCCGATGGCGTTGCGGCCGTACAACGCGCCCTGCGGCCCGCGCAGCACCTCGATCTGCTCGATGTCGAAGAGTTGCTGGTTGAATTGCGCCGGGTTCGCCATCAGTACCCCGTCCACCAGCACCGCCGCGGACATCTCGCTGTTGCGTGCCTGCGAGACCCCGCGGATGTTGATGAACGCGTTGCCCGCGTTCTGGGTCTGCACCAGGGTCACGTTCGGGGTCAGGTCGATGAAATCCTGCGGCGTCTCGATGCCGGCGGACTCGATCTCCGCTTCGGTGAACGCCCGGGCCGACACGGGAATGTCCACCAGCGCCTCGTCCCGCTTGCGCGCCGTCACCAGGACTTCCTCGATCACCTGAGCCTGTGCGTGCACCGCCGGAGCGATGCACGGTACCGCCAGCGCCGCCACGGCGCTGCCGGCGAGTATCCGGGTCCAGCTTGCCATGCGATTCTCTCCCCGAGGCGTTTGGACAGGCCGCCCGGAATCGTATTATTTTTCGATTATCGAATTCAACTTCGCATATCGAAACAGCGGGGCCGCGCCGGCAGAGGAGGCAGAGCGATGAGCGAACACCCGACCCGCGCCCGATCGGGCATCTGCGGCTACGACGCCGACACCATCTCGATCCGCGGCAAGGGCCTCACCACCGAGATCATGGGCCGCTACGGCTTCACCGAGCTGTTTCTGCTGCAGGCGCTCGGCACCGAGCCGACGCGACTGCAGGTGACGATCGTCGACGCGGTGATGGTCACCATCATGGAGCACGGGCTGGTGCCGTCGGCCGTGGTCACGCGGCTGACCCACTACGGGGCACCGGAGTCGTTCCAGGGCGCGGTGGTGGCGGGCCTGCTCGGCGTCGGCGACCGCTACGCGGGCACCGCCAGCGAATGCGGCGCGGTGCTCGAACGGCTGGTCGCGGTCCCGGAGCCCCGGCGGGCCGACGCGGCGGTGGAGGAGCTGCGCCGCTATCGGGCGGCGAAGCGTCCGGTTCCCGGATTCGGCCATCCGATCCACCAGGCCGTCGATCCGCGGGTCGAGCGGCTGCTCGAGATCGTCCGCGACGCGGGCGCCGGCGGAGAGTACGTGCGCGCGATGTACCTGCTGCAGGACACGCTGCGCCGCGAGCTCGGCAAGCCGCTGGTCACCAACATCAGCGCGGCGATGGGGGCGGCGATGGCCGAGGCCGGGATTCCGTCCGGGATGATGCGGGGCGTGGTGCTGACCGCCCGCTGCGCCGGGCTGGTGGGGCATCTGTTCGAGGAAATGCGCACGCCGGCCGCGCCCGCGATCTGGGAGGCCGCTCAGGCCGCCGTCGACTATCAGCCCTGACGCTCAGCCGGTCGCGCCCATGATCGAGTGCAGCAGCACCGGGTACCGGCGCAGCTCCCGGTCGATCGCTTCCGCCGCGCGCTTCAGGTGCGGCAGGCGGGTACGCACCATCTCGGCCTCGTTGACCCGGGTCGTGGCCGTCGAGCAGTTGATCGCCGCGACCACCCGGCCGTCGTCGCCGTGGATCGGCACGGCGACCGAGACGATGCCGTAGTCGAGCTCGTCCTGAATCGACGCGTAGCCTTGGCTGCGCACCTGCCGGAGGATCCGGCGCAGCGCCGGCACCGAGGTCACGGTCTTGTCGGTGAAGCGCTCGGGCCTCAGCGAAGCGAGCAGGCGCTCGGTGGCCTCCTCGCTCTGCATCGCGAGCAGCACGCGGCCGAGCGAGGTCGCATACGCCGGAAAGCGCGTGCCGACGCCCGCGGCGAGACGCACCATCCGATTGGTCGACACGTGCACCAGATAGAGGATGTTCTGCTGCGAGAGCACCGCGAGGGACGAGCTGTCCCCGGTCTGATCGCGCACCACCTGAAGGTGCGGCCGCACTACCTGCTCCACGTTCATCGATTCGAGGAAGGCCGACGCGAAGCCGATCACTTCCGGCGTCAGCAGAAAGCGCTTGCCCTGCTTCCCGACGTAGCCGAGGTGGACCAGCGTGTTCAGGCAGCGCCGCGCCACCGCCGGGCTCAAGCCCGTGGCCGCCGCCACCTCGCTCAGCGTCATCTCCGGGCGTTCCTTCGTGAACGAGCGCAGCACCATCAGGCCGCGCGCGAGAGTGGTCAGGTACTCGCCGTCGTCGCGGGGGTTTTCCTTGGCCATCGCTCGCAGGACGCTGCAATGCTCGAAGCAAAGGGCCCGGATGGTAGTATGGTTCGCGGTCCGAGTGTTAGCGTCCGGAGCGGCGGATGGCCAGGCCGGAGACATCGCGCGCCGAGCTGATCGATCAGCTCCGCCGCCTCGGATTACCGCCCGGGGAGGCGGTGGTCGCGCACACGGCGTTCTCCCGGGTGGGCCCGGTGGCCGGCGGCCCGCTCGGCCTGATCGACGCGCTGCGCGCGGTGCTCGGCCCCGCCGGAACGTTGATGATGCCGAGCATGACCGACGACGACGACCACCCGTTCGAACCGGCCGTCACCCCGTGCTACGGCATGGGCGTGGTGGCGGAGACCTTCCGTCGGCTGCCGGGCGTGCTGCGCAGCGACAGCCCGCACGCATTCGCCGCCGCCGGGCCGCTCGCGGCCGAGCTCACCGCGCCGCATCCGATCGATCTGCCCCATGGACCCGACAGCCCGATCGGCCGTCTGCACGACCGCGACGGCTGGGTACTGCTGCTCGGGGTCGGCCACGACGCCGACACCACGATCCACCTCGCGGAATGGCTCGCCGGTGTCCGCTATCGGCGACACAAATCGGTCACGATTACCGGTGCCGGCGGCCGCTGGGAGCGGATCGAGTACGACGAGATCGACCACTGCTGCGAGCACTTCGCGCGGGTGGACGGCTGGCTCGACGAAGCCGGCCGGCAGCGCCGCGGCCCGGTCGGCCACGGCGATGCGCGCCTCGTTCGCGCGCGAGACGTGGTGCAGACCGTGGTGCCCCGGCTGCGTACCGACGAGACGGCGCTGCTGCACGCGCCGGGGGCGTGCGAGCAGTGTGACGAGGCGCGCTCGGCGATCCCGAGGGATTGACTCAACCCGCGGCGGATCCGCGCCGGAACGGGCGCACGAACTGGCGGAGGAACCCGTCCGGCATCGGCTCGCCGATCAGCCCGTACGAGGCCGGCCAGCCTTCCGCCGGCAGCTTGAACGAGCCGAGCAGCACGTCGATCACCGGCAGGTGCACCGCGTAGTTCGTGTTCGCGTGCGCCGGATCGTCGCTGTGGTGCCAGTGGTGGTAGCGCGGCGTCACCAGCACGTATTCGAGCCAGCCGAAGCGCCAGTTCACGTTGGCGTGCGCGAGCACCGCCTGCACGCCGACCAGCACCACGTACGCATCGAGCGCCGCCCGACTGAATCCGATCAGGTAGAGCGGCACGATCACGGCGGTCCGCGTGATCAGCACCTCCACGAAGTGCATGCGCGAGCCGGCCAGCCAGTCCAGGTGCCGGCTCGAGTGGTGCACCGCGTGAAAGCGCCAGAGCCACGGCACCTCGTGGTACCAGCGGTGGCTCACCGCCTGGCACAGATCGGCGACGAACACGCACGCGACGAACTGGAGCCATACAGGCAGACCGCCGGCGAACGCGGCGAGCGCGGGCGATTGCGCCCAGCCGAGCAGATGCTGGTGCACCGCGTTGGTGAACAGCAGGAAGAACTGAATCAGCAGATGGCTGACCGCGAAGTAGGTGAGATCGGTCCGCCATTCCGGACGAAGCACCCGGAGCGGCTGACGCGCGAACGCCTTCTCCAGCGGCACGAAGATCAGCATCGAGAACACGAACGACAGGAGGAACCAGTCGAGCCCGAACGAGAACGGCACGTCCGCGACCGGGCGCTCGGTCACCGCGAACGCGCCGAGCAGCACCGCGGCGAGCGAGCTGCCGAGCCCGACGACGGCGAGCCGCTTGCGCTCGCAGAGCAGATAGCTCACCAGGCCGAGACCGAACGCGACCACGATGCCGAGCCAGAGCAGGCCCCGCACGAACGAGAAGCTGTAGAGCGATGCGCGAAACTCCGGGGTCGTCAGCCACTCCGGATAGCGGAAGCACAGCACCCCGAGCAGCGCGCACAGTCCCAGGGCGCTCGACACGTAGCCGGCGATCCGGCCCTCGCCCAGCACGAACGGCCGGTCGCCCGGGTCGTTCGGTGAAGCGTCCATCCGCAGAGGATCCCTCATCGTCTTCGCCCCTCCCAGTCTGGCACCCGCTCCCCGCCGCGTCGTGACCGACCGCACAGGCGCAACCGGCCGCCGCGCGGCGGCTTTCTTCCGCCGGCGGTTCCGGCTACCTTGGCGCCGAAAGGAGGGCAACCATGATCCGCTGCCGATTCACCGGGCGACGCGCCGGCCTGGCCGGTGTCGCGTTGCTCACGATGCTGCTCGACCTGCCGGTGCAGAGCGCCGAGCCGCCGCCCGAGGCCGCGGTGGCGGAACCCGGCGAGGTGCCGGCGGAGCTCGGCCGGGTGCCGGAACAGGCGATCGAACGGCCGGAGCAGAGCTACCGCGTCGCCGGGCTGGAACGGCCCGCCGAGATCGTAGTCGATGCGTGGGGCGTGCCGCACATCTACGCCGGCACGCACTACGATGCGTTCTTCGTGCAGGGCTTCAATGCCGCCCGGGACCGGCTCTGGCAGATCGATCTGTGGCGCCGCCGCGGCCTCGGGCTGCTGTCGGAGGTGCTGGGCGAGCGCTACATCGCCCAGGACCGCGCCGCGCGCCTGTTCCTGTACCGCGGCGACATGTACCGGGAATGGCTCGCCTACGGTTCGGACGCGAAGCGCATCGCCGAGGCCTTCACCGCCGGCATCAACGCCTACATCGACCTGATCGACGCCGACCCGGCGCTGCTGCCGCCCGAGTTCGAGCTGCTCGGCTACCGGCCGTCGCGCTGGCAGCCGGAGGACGTGGTGCGGATCCGCAGCCACGGGCTGTGGCGCAACCTCGAGAACGAGGTGAAGCGGGCGCGCCTCGCCTGCGAGCACGGCATGGAAGCGACGACGCTCTGGAAGGTGCTCCAGCCCGACTGGCAGCCGCGTATCCCGGCGGGGCTCGATCCGTGCAGCATTCCGGAGCAGGTGCTGCACGAATACCGGCTCGCGACCGCGCCGGTGCGGTTCTCCACGGAAGAGGCGAAGCCGAAGGAATCCCGGAAATCGCGATCTCGAGATCGCTCCTACGGCGGGATGGCGGGCAGCAACAACTGGGCGGTGGCGCCTTCGCGCACCGCCACCGGGCGGCCGATCCTGGCGAACGATCCGCACCGCGCGCACGCGGCGCCGTCGCTGCGCTACGCGGCGCATCTGGTGGCGCCCGGGCTCAACGTGATCGGCGCCGGCGAGCCGTCGCTGCCCGGCATCTCCATCGGTCACAACGAACGCATCGCGTTCGGCCTGACGATCGTCCCGATCGACCAGGAGGACCTCTACGTCTACGAACGCGCCGGCGAAGGGTACCGCTATCGCGGCCGCGTGGAGCCGTACCGCACGATCACCGAGACGATTCCGGTGAGGGGCGAGGCGCCGCGGCGGATCAGCCTCGACTTCACGCGCCACGGTCCCGTGCTGCACGAGACGCGCGACCGGGTCTTCGCGCTGCGTGCGGCCTGGCTCGAGCCGGGCATGGCGCCCTATTTCGGCAGCGTGGAGTACATGCGTGCCGGCAACTGGCGCGAGTTCCTCGGCGCGCTGAACCGCTGGGGCGCCCCGTCCGAGAATCAGGTGTACGCCGACGTCGACGGCAACATCGGCTACAAGCCGGCGGGTCTGTTCCCGCGCCGGCGCAACTGGGACGGGCTGCTGCCGGTTCCGGGCGACGGGCGCTACGAGTGGGACGGCTACTTCGACATGGACGCGTTGCCGGTGGAGCACAATCCGGCGCGCGGCTTCACCGGCAGCGCGAACTCGATGAACCTGCCGCCCGACTACCCGATCGCCGAGCGGCGCATCGGCTTCGAATGGTCGGCGCCGTGGCGCTATCGGCGGCTGTGGGAGGTCCTGCAGGGCCAGGAATCGCACAGCCTCGAGGATTCGCTGCGGCTGCAGCGGGACTACCAGAGCGTGCTCGCCCGCGAGGTGATCGAGCAGTTGCCCGACAGCGGCGTACCCGAAGTTGGCGCGGCCGGAGCCGGAGCAGCCTCTGTGGGAGCGGCCTCCGGCCGCGAACGCCACCCGACCCGCGTCCCCGCCGCGCTCACCGCTCCCGCCGAGGTCACGCCGGCGGGCGAAGCGATCGCGATGCTGCGCGGCTGGAACAAGGCGCTCACGCCGGACTCGGCACCGGCGCTGCTGTGGGCGCTGTGGTTCTACCGCTACCTGCCGCCGGCGCTCGCCGCGGCGCTGCTGCCCGAGGCGCCGGAGGACCTGCTGCCGCTCGACACGCTGACGATCGTCGACACGCTCCGCTACCCCCTCGGCCAGACGGTGGCGCTGGAGACGCTGGCGGAGGCCTACGAGGCGGCGCGGGCCGAGTACGGCGATCCCGTCGGCTGGCGCTGGGGCGATCTGCACCGGATCCGTTTCCGGCATCCGCTGCTCGACCGCGCCGACGGACCGTTGGCGGCGCAGATGCGCTACCCGAGCCATCCCCGGGGCGGCAGCGAGCACACCACCAACAACACCGCGTTCGATCCGGCCGACTTCCTGGTCCGGAGCGGGGCGTCGTGGCGCATGGTGCTGGACGTCGGCAACTGGGACGCCGCCCGCATGACCAACGCCCCCGGCCAGTCGGGCGACCCGCGTTCGCCGTTCTACCGGAACCTCCTCGAGGGCTGGGCGGAGGACGCGAGCTTTCCGCTGCTCTACTCGCGCGAGCAGGTCGACGCCAACCGGGTGATGGTCATCCGGCTGCTGCCGGAAAGCTTCGACGCGGCAGAATCCGCCGGCTGGTAGGCTTGTCCGGAGCCGGCGGATCAGGAGGAGCGCGCGGTGCGCGTGCTGCTGGTGGAAGACGACGTTCCGTTGGGCGAGGCGCTGACGGCGGCGCTGGCGCAGGCGGGCTACGCGGTCGACTGGTTGCGGGACGGTGCCAGCGCCGACGCCGCGCTCGCCGTGGAGTCGTTCGACCTGTGCGTCCTCGACCTGACGCTGCCCGGCAGGGACGGCATGGAAGTGCTCGCGCGCGCCCGGCGCGCGGGTCTGACGCTGCCCGTGCTGATCCTCACCGCGCGGGATCAGCTCGCCGACCGGGTGGCGGGGCTCGACGCCGGCGCCGACGATTACCTCGTGAAGCCGTTCGACCTCGACGAGCTGCTCGCGCGGCTGCGCTCGCTGCTGCGGCGCTCGGCGGGCCGCGCGGACGAGCGGATCCGGCACGGCGACATCGAGGTGAACGTCGCGAGCCGGACCGTCACCCGCGGCGGTGAATCCGTCGAGCTCTCCACCCGCGAGTTCGCGCTGCTGCACGCGCTGCTCGACCACCCCGGCCAGGTGATGACCCGGCAGCGTCTCGAGCAGACGCTGTACGGCTGGGACGACGACGTCGGCAGCAACACCATCGAGGTGTACGTGCACCATCTGCGGCGAAAGCTCGGCGCCGATCTGATCCGCACCGTGCGCGGTGTCGGTTACGTGATCGATCCCGTGTCCCGATGACGTCGCTGCGCCGCCGCCTGCTGGTGACACTGCTCGGCGCGTTCGGCGTGGTCTGGCTGGTCGCGGTGCTGATCACGTACCTGAACGTGCGCGATCAGGTCGAGCAGCGCTTCGACGACGAGCTCGCTCGCACCAGTCAGGTGCTGTGGCTGCTGTTCGCCGCGTCCGATCCGTCGGGGGCGGGCCCCGCACGGACCGAGCAGGATGCATACGCGCGCCGCGTGCTGCAGCGCTTCGGCGTCAACCACGTGTTCCAGGTCTGGTACGGCACGGAGCTGATCGCGCGCTCGGCGAACGCGCCGGAGCAGCGCATGGCGGACGGCATCGGCCTCTCCACCGGCATGATCGACGGGCAGCCCTGGCGGTTCTTCTATCGGGTGGACGCGCTGCGCGGCCTCGACGTGATCGTCGGAAACGCGCTCTCCGAGCGCCAGGGCGTGGTCAGGAGCCTCGTGCTCGGCACGGTCTGGCCGCTGCTCGCCGGGCTGCCGGCGGTGGCGCTCCTGATCGTGCTCGGCGTGCAGCAGAGCCTGCGGCCTCTCGATGCCGTTGCCGCAGCCATCCGCCGACGCGATGCCGACGACTTCACGCCGATCGCCGGCGAGCGTGTGCCCCGGGAAATCACCCCGCTCACGGACGCACTGAACGCGCTGCTCGAGCGCATTCAGGCGACCTTCGAGCGGGAACGGCGCTTCACCGCGAGCGCGAGCCACGAGCTGCGAACGCCGCTGGCCGCGCTCAAGACGCAGGCTCAGCTCGCGCTGAAGTCACGGACGGACGCGGAGCGGGAGCAGGCGCTGCAGGGCGTCATCGCCGGCGTCGACCGGGCCGCGCATCTGGTGGAACAGCTCCTGACCCTCGCGCGCCTCGACCCGGACGCCGCGTCGGAGGACCTCGAGCGGGTCGATCTCGCCTCGCTCGCGAGCGAGGTCATCGCGGATCTGGATCGCCTCGCACGGCTTCGGGACGTGGAGGTGGCGCTCGACGCGGAGCCGTCGACGATGGCCGGCCGGCCCGCGGCGCTCGCGGTGCTGCTGCGCAACCTGATCGACAACGCGATCCGCCATTCCCCTTCCGGCGGAGTCGTGCAGGTGACCGTGCAGCCACGGCCGGGCGCCGTCGAGCTGATCGTCACCGATCAGGGGCCGGGCATTCCGCCGGAAGAGCGCGAACGCGTGTTCCAGCGCTTCTACCGCGGACACTCCGAGACGGCGGGATCCGGCCTCGGCCTCTCGATCGTCGCGCGCGTGGTCGAGGTGCACCACGGAGACATCGTGCTCGAGCCTGCATCGCCGCCCGAGGCCGCGGCCGCGGCGGGCCGAGGCTCGGGGCTGCGGGTGATCGTGCGCTTGCCCACCAGCGGCTGACCCGGGGACGAGTTGCGGGACCGCCCTCCGGCGACGAATGCCTCGCGCTTAAGCGTCCCTTAAGCCAGCGCCGCTATCGTGGCGCCACTGACACATCCGAAGAAGGAGATTCCGATGAACATCCGAACCACGGCTCCCACCCGCCGGCGGCAATGGCTCCGCCGCTCGGCGCTCGCGGTCGCGGCCATGCTCGCCGCGGCGGTCGTCTGGGCGGACCGCATCGAGCTCGAGATCGTGAACAACGCCAAGCTGAGCCTCGCGCAGGCCATCGAGCAGGTCGAACGCGAGACCAACGGCACGGTGGTCGAGGCCGAGCTGGACGATGACGATGACATGTTCTTCTACGAGCTCGGCGTGGTGACCGAGAAGGGCCTCGAGCGCGTGTACATGAATCCCGCCAGCGGCGCGGTCGTCGGCCGCCGTGCACCGGGCATGGCGACCGGGCAGGTCCAGAAGAAGGGTGACGCGGTGCGCAACGCCGGCATCGGGCTCATCGAAGCGATCCGCATCGCCGAGGAACGCACCGGCGGCAAGGCGGTGGAGATCGATCTCGACCGCGAGCTCGGCGGCTACGTCTACGAGGTGAAGACCATCCAGCCGGGACGCGAGCACGAGGTGCAGATCAACGCGCAGAACGGCGAGGTCCTGGCCGTCGAGGAAGACGACTGACCGGTCGCCAGCCGGAAGGACCCAGCCCCTCGAGGCGTGCCGCTCGAGGGGCCGGGTCACACGGATCCACCTCCAGCCGCCGATGCCGCTCGATCAGCCGAGCAACCCCTCGATCGTCTCGTGCCGTCCGCCGTTCTCGTCGCAGACCGCGAACTTCCGCCCCCCGTACAGCGCCACGCCCGCGTACTCCCCGTTCTTCGCGAGCACGTAGAAGTTGACGTTGAAGTCCGGCTTGCCGTCCTCCCGCAGCAGCCGCGGCTCGACCGTCTGTTCGCGGATGCGCTCGAGCGCCGCCATGCCGGCGTCCTTCGGGTGCATGCCCTGGCGCATCAGCTCCACGATCAGGAACGACGCCAGGCTGTACAGGTTCGCTTCGCCGCGGCCGGTGGATCCGGCGGCACCCACGGCGTTGTCGACGTAGAGACCCGCGCCGAGAATCGGCGAATCGCCGACGCGGCCCGGAATCTTCCAGGCGAGACCGCTGGTGGTGGTGACGCCGCAGACGTCCCCGGCGGCGTTGACGCCGTTGCAGTTGATCGTGCCGTGGAAGTGCTCCGGATCGATCCTGCCTTCGGTGACCATCTGCCGGCCGACCGCGTAACCAACGGCCGCACGGGTCTTCGGATCCGGGTAGTGATCCGGGTCGGTGCGGCGCTTCCACTCGAGCCAGAGCGCGCGCGATTTCTCCGTGTTCAGATCGTCTTCGATCGTGAAGCCGAGGTTGCGCGCGAAGTCCTGCGCGCCCTGCCCCACCAGCAGGTGATGGTCGGTCAGGTCCGCGACCGCCTGCGCGACGCGTGACGGCGTGCGCACGCCCTGGAGGCAGGCGACGCCGCCGGCGCGCCGCTTCGGGCCGTGCATGCAGCAGGAGTCGAGGGTCACGACGCCGTTCGCGTCCGGCAGCCCGCCGTAGCCGACGCTGGTGTCCTCGGGATCGAGCTCGACGATGTTGACGCCGGCGATCAGCGCATCGAGCACGTCCGCCCCTTCCGTGATCCGGCGGAACGCGAGCTCGACGCAGGTGAGTCCCTCGGCGCTCCGGCTCTGGAAGCCGTTGCCCGAGGCGATCACCACCGGACGCTTGGCGGAGCGCCGCACCGCCGGTGCGCCGGCGGCCAAGGCGGATGCGGTGGCGGCGCCCGCGCCGATGAAGGTCCGTCGGTTCAGGCCGCTGGCCATACCTCCTCCCTGTTCGCGGTCTGGAGACCGTTCGTACAAAAGATCGTCAGTCGTCGTCGAGGAAGCGCCGCTCGAGCGGTGCGTACGCGTCGATGCGCCGGTCACGCAGGAACGGCCAGCCCTGCCGCTGCGCGGCGATGCGGGCGAGGTCCAGCTCGACGATCAGCACCGTCTCTTCGTCCTGGCCGGCACGCGCCACGATCGAACCGTCCGGTGCGACGACGAAGCTCTGACCCCAGAACTGGATGCCGCCGTTGCCGGACGGGTCCGGCTCGAACCCGGTGCGGTTCGCCGCGACGACGTAGCAGCCGTTCGCGATCGCGTGACTGCGCTGGATCGTTTCCCAGGCGTCGTGCTGCGCCGGCCCCACCACCTTCTGCTCTTCCGGGTGCCAGCCGATCGCGGTCGGGTAGACGAGCACCTGCGCACCCATCATCGCGGTCAGGCGCGCCGCTTCCGGATACCACTGGTCCCAGCAGACCAGCAGCCCGACCTTCGTGCGTCGCGTATCGTATGCTCTGAAGCCGAGGTCGCCCGGTGTGAAGTAGAACTTCTCGTAGTAGCGCGGGTCGTCGGGGATGTGCATCTTGCGGTACTTGCCGACGTAGCCGAGCGCGCCATCCACCAGCGCCGCGGTGTTGTGGTAGAGGCCGGGCGCGCGCTCCTCGAACAGGCTCAGCACGATCGCGACGTCGAGCGCTTTCGCGAGCGCAGCGAACCGTTCGGTCGTGGGGCCCGGCACCGGCTCGGCGAGGCGGAAGCGCTCGTAGTCCTCGGTCTGGCAGAAGTAGCGCGAGCGGAACAGCTCCGGAAGGCAGATCAGCTCGGCACCGCGGCCCGCGGCGTCGCGCACCATGTTCTCCGCCTTGTCGGTGTTGGCCTCCGGGTCGTCGGACATCGCCATCTGGACGACGCCGAGGGTGAGAAACTGCGGTTGAGGCATGATGTTGGTCCTCTGCCTTCGGTTCGCGGTCTGGAGCTGGGCGGGTGGCCACCGCTCCCACAGCGGCTCCTGCGAGTTACTGGCGGCGCAGCACGCGCAGGTCGCAGTAGGTGGTCTCCTCGAAGCGCTTCGTGTACTGGTTCAGGATGCGCATGCCCTCGTTCGGCTTCACCACGCCCGCCTCGATCTTCGACTTCACGAGCTCCGACATCCGCTTGTTCAGCTCGTTCGGGAAGTACTGTACCTGGGCCAGCATGTCGCGCACCGACAGCCCCGAGATCAGCTTCTCGATGAAGAAGTTGCCCGGCTCGTCGGCGCTCGCGTAGACGTGCACCTCGGAGACCCGGCCGAACAGGTTGTGGCTGTCGCCGAGAATCTCCTGATAGGCGCCGACCAGGAAGAAGCCGAGATAGTACGGCTCGCCGTCGATCAGCCCGTGCAGCGGCAGCCACTCGCTGGTGCCGCCCGCGCGCACGTACTGCGACACCTTGCCGTCGGAGTCGCAGGTGAGATCCACCACCCGCGCGCGCCGGCGCGGCTCCTGGTCGAGCCGGTGCAGCGGCATCACCGGAAAGAGCTGATCGATCGCCCAGTGGTCGATGATCGAGTGGAACACCGAGAAGTTGCACAGATACGTGTCGGTGAGCTGATCTTCGAGCTGGAGCTGCTCGGGCGGCGGCGGATCGAGCTCCATCGCCTTCAGCCGCGTGAGCACCTCCCGGCAGATGCTCCAGTACAGGCTGTCGGCCTGCGCGAGCGACTCCACGTCGAGGTAGCCGAGCCGCATCAGCTGATCCGCCTCGGTGCGGCCTTCCTGGGCATCGTGAAACACCTCGAGCAACGGATCGAGCTCGGTGGCCGCACGCGCTTCCGCGAGCGACCGGGCCAGGTTGGTGACCACGAGCGGCGGCTCGTCCGGCAGGTTCACCTCGAACGGCGCATCCGGCCGATGCACGCCGAGCACCGGTACCACCAGCAGCGAGTGATGCGCGGTCACCGCGCGGCCCGATTCCGTCACCAGCACCGGCTCCGGCACCTCGCGCGCCTGACAGATCTCGTGCACCGAGTACACCACCGCGTTCGCGTACTCGGTGAGCGCGTAGTTGATCGCCGACTCGTCGGAGCCGTAGCCGCCGCCGTAGCTGACCCCGAGGCCGCCGCCGACGTCCAGGTACTTGACCCCGATCCCGCGCAGCCGCAGGTCGGCGTACATCTGGGTGATTTCCTTCACCGCCGCGCGCAGCACCTGGATGTTCGCGATCTGGCTGCCGAGGTGGAAATGCAGGAGCTCGAGATTCTCGGTCTGTCCGCGGCGCTCGAGCTCCTGCACCACACGCATCAGCTCGGGAATGGTCAGGCCGAATTTCGAGCGGTAGCCGCCGGATTCGTACCAGCGACCCGAACCGCGGGTGGAGAGCTTCACGCGCACGGCGAGCTTCGGCGCGAAGTTGCGCTCGTCGCCCAGGATCATGAGCTGGTCGAACTCGGAGTACTTCTCGATCACCGGCAGCACCTGCTGGCCGAGCTGCTGCGCGTTCAGCATCAGCGACAGCATCACGTGATCCTTCACGCCGTTGCAGAGCAGGAGCCGCTGATCGCCCACCAGCGGCAGCGTCGCCACCAGCTCGCTCTTCGAGCCGCACTCGAGGCCGACGCCGAAGCGCTCGCCGGCGTCCAGCACTTCCTCCACGACCTCGTGGAGCTGATTGACCTTGATCGGGTAGATGCCCTGATAGCGGTTGGTGTAGCCGGCCTCGGCGATCGCCTGCGCGAACGCCTCGCAGAGCCGCTCGACCCGCGCACGCAGCACGTCCTGGAAGCGGATCAGCAGCGGCAGCGCGGCACCCTCCTGCTGCGCCGCCTGGATCACCGTCGGGATCTCGATCTCGAGATCCGAATCCCGCAGCGGCCGGACCACGACGTTGCCGTTCGCGTTGACCCGGAAGAAGCCCTCGGACCAGGTCTCCATCGCGTACAGCGCTTCGGCGTCCGCGGGCGTGAAGGCGGTGGCGGCGCGCGGATCGGCGGCCATCATTGCTCCAGCACGTAGGCGAAGATCAGCGGGGCCACGATGGTGGCGTCGGACTCGATGATGTAGCTCGGCGTCGACGCCGAGAGCTTGCCCCAGGTGATCTTCTCGTTCGGCACCGCGCCGGAATAGGAGCCGTAGCTCGTCGTCGAGTCGCTGATCTGGCAGAAGTACGCCCAGCGCGGAATGTCCTGCATCAGGAGGTCCTGCTCGAGCATCGGCACCACGCAGATCGGGAAGTCGCCGGCGATGCCGCCGCCGATCTGGAAGAAGCCGACCGTGGTGTCGGCCGTCGTGCTCCGGTACCAGTCGGCCAGGTACGTCATGTACTCGATGCCGGTGCGGACCGTGTGCACGTTCTTCACGTCTCCGGAGATCACGTGCGCCGCGAAGATGTTGCCGAGCGTCGAATCCTCCCAGCCCGGCACGATGATCGGCAGATCCTTCTCGCAGGCCGCCACCAGCCAGGAATCCTTCGGGTCGATCTGGTAGTGGTGCTCGAGCTTCTTCGAGCGGATCAGCCGGTACATGAACTCGTGCGGGAAGTAGCGCTCGCCCGCGCGATCGGCCGCGCTCCACTCTTCGAGCACCGCGTGCTCGATGCGCCGGATCGCCTCCTCCTCCGGGATGCAGGTGTCGGTGACGCGGTTCAGGTGCCGCGCCAGCAACCCTTCTTCGTCCGCCGCGGTGAGGTAGCGGTAGTTCGGCACGCGCACGTAGTGGTCGTGAGCGACCAGGTTGAACAGGTCTTCCTCCAGGTTCGCGCCCGTGCAGGTGATCGCGTGCACCTTGTCGCGGCGGATCATCTCCGCGAACGACAGACCGAGCTCGGCGGTGCTCATCGCGCCCGCCAGCGTCACCATCATCTGCCCTCCTCTGGCGAGATGGTCCACGTACCCCTGCGCGGCGTCGACCAGCGCGGCCGCGTTGAAGTGACGGTAGTGGTGACGGAGGAAATCCTTGATGGCCGCCAATGGAACGCTCCCGGCTCCATGGAATGGCGGCCTAGGTTACGGTTCCGACCCGGCCGGCGCAATGCGGCCGCTCGAGCGGCCGCACCGTTCGGGGCGTTACTCGTCGCCCGTCTCCCCGGATGCATGCGCGATCCGCTCCCGGTCGAGCGGCGGGTGCTCTTCGCGCGGCAGGTACCGGGTGTTCTGATTCACCTGGTGTATCCGTGCAGCTGCCCGCAAGTCCTCTTCGCTGCTGAGCGCCGCGATCGTCTGCCGCTTCGAGACGAACGCGCGCAACTCGTCGACGATCGCCTGCAGCTCGGGATCGGACTTGTGCATCTCCAGCACGTAGCGTGGCCGCTCGAGGTTCAGCGCGCCGCTCGCCGCGAAGGTCGACGTGATCAGGCGCGTCGCGATCAGCCAGAGCGTCATGCTCGAGCGCACCACGATGTTCTCCGAGCGGGTGCTGTCGTAGATGCTGGTGCCGGTGGAGAGCTTCGATTCGGTGTAGGTACCGCGGCACTGGAAGTAGACCATCAGCGACTCGAACTGCATCTCCGCCCAGAAGGTCTCCGCGACGTTGCTCATCAGCCGCCCGAACAGCGCGACGATCACGAGGTACGGAATCATCTGCGCGGCGTTCACCAGGGCCTGCGCCTCGGCCGCGAACGCGACCGCCGGCAGCCGGAACAGCAGCACGGCCGCGAGGGTCAGCAGCAGCGCACCGGCGGCCGTGCCGACCGTGCGCAACGTGAAGAACGTGCGCACCGTGGGCACGGTGTGGAACACCGGCTGTACTTCCTGAATCATCTCGCCGGCGAAATCTCCCTTGTCGTCGCTGCCCTGTTCGAACAGCCGCGGATCGAACCCGCGATACAGCCGGTTCGGCACCTCCTTGTAGCGCCGGTTGGCCATCACGATGCTTTCGAAGTGGATGAAGACCTCCTGGGGATGGATCGACTCCTGCCAGTTGTTGCGGTATTCGGAGACCTCCACCACCGGATTGGTCGTCTTCGCGCGGAACGCGAGCAGCGCGCTGAACAGCACCACGGTGAGCGCGCCGAGCACGAGCAACGCCAGCAGGTAGCCGCCGGGCGAGACCGGCAGCTCCGGCAGCTCGAGCCCGTTCACGTGCATCCAGGCCAGCACGCCCGGCAGCAGGATCGCGCCGCCGATCCACAGCGCGAGCGTCTTCGAGCTCGTGGTCGGGCCGGCCCGTTCGTTCAGGATGATCGCCAGGCGCGGGCTCACCTTGTACCAGACGACCAGCAGATACAGACCGAGCAGCACCGCCAGCCAGTCCATCACCGGCGTGCCCGCGATGTCGACGAGGCCGGTGGTGCCCGAGAACCAGGCGAGCGCGTAGCTGAGCAGCGCGAGCGCGGTCTGTGCGACCGCTCGGGCGAGGCGTTGGGCCAGGTTCCGGTACGCGTACGGCAGGAACAGGAGCCGGCGGAACAGCGAGTGCACCAGCCGCGAGAACCAGTCGTCGGGTTCCTCGAAGCTGATGTTCTGCCGCCCCTGCAGCATCTGCTCGAGCTGCCGATCGTCGTAGGCCGGCGGCGGCGCGTTCTTGTGCCGCTGGCTCTTCTCGCGGTTCTCCGCGAGGTCGGCGGGCACGCTGCGGCCGACGAAGAACCGGAACATCTTGAACATGCCGCGGGCGAGCATCCGGAGGCCGAGCCCGGTGAGCACCAGCCCGACGAACGCCATCGCGAAGCCCCGCTCCCGCTCGCCGTCGCCGACGATACCCTGCACCTGCAGCAGGGCGAGCACCCCCAGGCCGACAATGACAAACCCGCCGACGCTGCGTATCGCGCCCTCCGTCCGGAACGGATTGCGTATACCGAGATCGATCGAACCGTAGTCGAAGGCCACCGTACCGCCCCTGATCCCCCTGATCCGCGGTACTTTATCGCCGCCCGGGTACCGTTGTCAGCCGGCGGCGCTCATGACCCCGATGCCGGCACCTGCTGGCTCAGGCAGTGCAGCGTGCCGAGCCCGAACACGACGTCGCGGCAGTCGATGCCGACCACGTCCCGCCCCGGGAAGCAGCCGCGCAGCACGCCGAGCGCGTCCGCGTCCCGGTCACAACCGAACACGGGCACCAGAACGAGCCCGTTGGCGATGTAGAAATTGGCGTAACTCGCCGGCAGGCGCTCGGCGCCGCTGCGGACCGGCTCCGGCATCGGCAGCTCCACGACGTTCAGCGCGCGGCCGTCCGCGAGCCGGAACCCATCGAGCCGCTCGCGATTCTCGGCGAGCGGCCGGTGGTTGGGATCGGCCGGGTCCGGCTCCACCGCGGTCACCACGGTGTCTTCCGCGACGAAGCGGGTGATGTCGTCCACGTGCCCGTCGGTGTCGTCGCCGACGATGCCGTCGCCGAGCCACAGCACCCGCTCGGCGCCGAGGTACTCGTGGAGCATCGCCTCGATCTCGCCCTGCGAGCGCTCCGGGTTGCGGTTCGGATTCAGCAGGCACTGCGTGGTGGTGAGCAGCGTGCCGGCACCGTTCACGTCGATGGAACCGCCCTCCAGCACGTAGTCCACCGACACTACCGGCACCCCGAGGCGCGCCGCCATCTGCGGCGGCACGGCGTCGTCACGGTCGTACGGCGGGTACTTGTCACCCCACGCGTTGAAGCGGAAGTCGAGCGCGGTGAGCCGGCCGTCGCCGTCGAACACGAAGATCGCACCGTGATCCCGGCACCAGGCGTCGTCGGTGGGAATCGGCTCGAGCGACACCGCGGCCAGGTTCGTTCCGGCCGGCAGCAGGCGCCGCACGTGCTCGGCGTGCCGCTCGTTCAGCACGTTCAGGTAGACGTGCTCGTGGCGCGAGAGCTTCGCGACGGCCTCGGCGAGCGCGCGTTCCGCGCGCGCGAGCCGGCCGCCGGGCCAGGTCTCGACGTTGTGCGGCCAGGAAAACCAGGTCGCCTGGTGCGGGGCCCATACCGGAGGCATCCGAAATCGGCTCATGACGCCGTCAGCGTATCGAGCATCCGATCGAGCGCCTCGACGAACGCGAGCGGCTGGTCCAGGAACACGTGGTGCTGCGCGTTTTCGATCGCCACCGCCGGGAAGTCCTGCGGCACCAGCTCGCGCAGGTATTCGAGCGTGCGCGCGGAGAACAGCTCGCTGTCGGCGCCGTAGATCACGCCGAGCGGCAGGCGCAGCGCGCGGTAGTCGTCCGGGGTGCGCTCGACGTTCTTCAGCGAATCCGGCAGGTCGTCGTCGAACTTCCACGCCCAGCCGCCGCCGTCCACCGGCATCAGCGAATGGCGGGCGATGTACTCGAGGATGTACTGGTTCTCGCACGGCTGCGGCGGCTGCAGCCGGAAGCGGCCGAGCGCGGCGGCCTTGTCCGGATAGACCTTGCCGCGCCCGCCCATCGGCGGCCGGTCGGGCACCGGCTCGTCCGGATGGCGGATGCCGGAATCCACCAGTACCAGCGCACCGAACCGCTCCGGGAAGAGCCCCGCCGCCTTGACCGCCATGTTGCCGCCGAAGCTGTGCGCGACCACGACGACGTCGTTGCCGAAGCCCGCGTCGTCGCAGACCGCGCGGATCTCTTCGGCGTAAGTGGTGCCGTCGTACTGGTAGCGGTAGTCGGAGTCGCCCATCCCGGTCAGGTTCATCGCCGCGCAGCGATACCGCGGGAGGAAGTGCGGCGCGATGAAGTCCCACCAGTGCGCGTGGGCGTTCATGCCGTGAATGAACAAGAGCCCGCGCTCGTCGGCCGCGCCGCCGCCCCAGAGCTGATAGGCGACGTCGCACTCGTCCACCTCCACCGTACGCTCCTCGTACGGCGTCTCGACCGCCGCAAAGAACCAGTCGGGAATGGTGTTGCCGCCGCCTCGGTCCCAGCGCGCCACGGTCTACAGCGCTCCGAACCGCTTCAGGTGAAAGTCGACGTTGCCGAACAGCGTGTCGATCGTGGTGAGCCGCTTGAAGTAGTGCCCGACCGACAGCTCGTCGGTCATCCCCATGCCGCCGTGAAGCTGTACCGCCTGCTGGCCGACGAAGCGGCCGGATTTACCGACCTGCACCTTGAACGCCGAAACCGCCTTCTGCGCGACCGGCCCGTAACCTTCGTCCAGGCGGATCGCCGCCATGTACATCAGCGACTTCGCCTGCTCGTGCTCCATGAACATGTCCACCATCCGGTGCTGCAGCACCTGGAAGGTGCCGATCGGGACACCGAACTGCTCCCGCGTTTTGCAGTACTCGACCGTCTGCCGATGCGCGACCTCCATCGCGCCGACCGCCTCCGCGCCGACCGCCATCGTCGCTTCGTCGATGACCTGCTCGAGCACCGGCAGCCCTTCGCCGACCTGGCCGAGCACTGCGTCGCCGCCGAGGCGCACCCCGCGGAAAGTGATCTCGGACGCGCGCATGCCGTCAACCGTGCGGTAGTCGCGCCGCTCGATGCCGTCGGCGTTCGCCGGTGCCAGGAACAGCGTCACGCCGCTGCGGTCGAGCCGATCGCCCGAGGTGCGCGCGGAAACCACCAGCACATCGGCCGCCGGTCCGTTCATGACCACCGCCTTGTAGCCGTCGATCACCCAGCCCTCACCGTCCTGACGCGCCGTGGTGGTGACGTTGGCCAGGTTGTAGCGGCTCTGCGGCTCCGCGAACGCGAGCGCACCGTGGGTCCGGCCCTCGATGATGCCGGTGAGCCACTGCGCCTTCTGCGCGGCGCCGTGGTCACCCGTCGCGCCGATGCTGATCGCGCGGCCGGCGAGCAGCACCGTCGACAGGAACGGTTCCACCACCAGCCCCTTGCCGAACTCTTCCATCACGATCATGGTCTCGATCGGTCCGCCGCCGAAGCCGCCGTCCGCCTCCGGAAACGGCACTCCGAGCCAGCCGAGCTCCGCGAACTGACGCCAGTGCTCCGTCGAGAAGCCGGGCTCCTGCCGGATAGTCTTCTGCCGCGCATCGAACGGATAGTCGTTCTGGATGAACCGGGCCACGCTGTCCTGCAGAAGCTTCTGCTCGTCGGAGAATGAGAAATCCATACGTCCCCCTGTTGACCGGCGCCACCAGGCACGATCGGCGGCGAGCGATGAATATTGCCCGATCGTACGGCCAGAATCGACGCCGGCGCTGTCGGCCTCCGGAACCGGGTGCTACAGTCGGCGCGCTCGAACCGGGAGACTCGGCATGACATCGCAGCAGCTTCTTCCGGCCCTGCTCTGGACCGCCTGCGTCACGCTTTCCGGCTGCGGCGACGGCGGCTCGTCGACGACCCCGTCGCGCACCGACCCGCAGCGGCTCGAGGCCCGCGGCGCGCTGCTGAAGGGGAAGGATCTGGCCCGGTTGCCGCCGGAGTCACCGGCCGCGATGCGGGAGCAGGTGCCGGCCGACGTGATGGGCCGTATCCGTGCGCACCTGGCGGATCGGCTGAGCGTGCCTGCCGACGAGCTCGAGACCGTGCGCGCCGAGGCGGTGGAGTGGCCGAACGGCGCGATGGGCTGCCCCCAGCCGGGCCTGCACTACACCCAGGCGATCGTGCCCGGCTACCGGGTCGTACTGCGGCACGGCGGGCGCAACTACGACTACCGGATCTCGGAGTCCGGTCACTTCGTGCTCTGCGAGGGCATGCAGGTGAACGACCCGCCGGTCGAGTAGCCCTGCGCGGCGCTGCCCGCCGCAGCCGAGCCGCGAAAAGAACGAGGCTCCCCACGGGAGCCTCGGACGGTTGGCTGGCGCTCTTTCGAGCTCAGCCGGCCCGTCAGCCCTTCCCCTTGCCCGGGTGACCCTTCACCGCGTCGCGGTGCCGGATCAGAAGCGCCTCCGTGGCCGGCGTCGCGCCGCCGCGCGCGCCGGGTCCGCGGTCGCCGTTCGTGAACAGCAGGATACCGAGCTCCGCCGAGTTGCCTTCGAACGGGCCGAAGTCCACGACCTCCATCGTCCCGCGCGACAGGCCGGGCACGTCCTCCGTGAAGCCCACGAAGCGCTCGCCGAGCGGCGTGACCGTGAGCCCGCTGATCTCGTCACCGGGTCCGCCGTGGTAGAAGTCCTGCGCCACCACCGCCATGCCCACCCGCGTCGTCAAGAGATCCGCCGCTCCGAGCCCGACCTGCTCGGCACACACCCTCAGCACCGTGTTCGCGGTGTTGGTGGCGTGCTCGGCGAAGAAGAAACCCTGAGCCGTGCCGGTCGCCAGATTCAGCGCCCAGGTGAGCTGCCGTCCGTCGACGATCGTGTTGAACCCGCTGAAATCGCGGTTCAGCACGACGTAGTCGTCCGTGCCGTCGCGGTCGATGTCGAGCCAGACCTGATGGCTGACCGGCAGCAGGTGCTGCTGACGCTCCCAGGTGGTGATCGCGAACTGCCAGACGAACGACTCGTTCGCCGAGCAGAAGCCGGCCGGTACCGGGATCGTACCGATGCCCACCGCTCGCAGGTCCGGCGTCGGGCTGCCCTCACCCGCTCCGCCTTCCGGCAGATTCCCGCTCACGGCCAGCAGCGAATAGGCGTCGTTCTGTGCGGTTCCGACGCCGCGGTTGACCAGCGTGACCCGGTCGGTGCCGTCGCGGCCGAAGCGCAGCCGGTCGGGCGCGTGCACGTCCGCCGCCTGCCGCGGCAACAGATGCCAGGGCAGGTGCAGCGCGACCCCCGAACCCTCGAGGCGCAGGTAGCCGTCGTACTCGTTCAACGTCAGCGCGGCGGGGTTGTTGCCTTCGCCGCCGGAATTCATCGCGTTGCCGCGCAGCGCATTGCCGCGCACCTTGATCCAGACCGGCAGCCACGCCTCGCTGCGACGGCCGACGAACAGCCGCGGCAGCGTGTGCAGGCTGACCGCGCCGTTCTCCGCATCGTCACCGAAGCGGAACTGCGCATCCACGGCCAGCCACAGGTTCCGGTTCGAGTAGTTGCGCACCCGCACGAGCCTGCGAATGACCTCCACGTGGCGCGCGGTGTCGTCGAAGCCGAACGACAGCGACGGCAGCAGCGACTCGTGCTCCCAGGCCGCGACCTTCGTCGCGAGTGCCGCGTCGACCCGAACCTCCCCGCCGCCGATCCGCGTGATGGGCGCAGGGCCTGCGCCGGGCGACGTATCGATGTCGGTGAACGCCGTGTTGACGAGCCGCGCCTTCACTTCCGGCGGGCGCAGCCACGGCTCGGCCTGCAGCAGCAACGCCGCCGCGCCCGTCACCATCGGCGTCGCGCCGGAGGTCCCGCCGAACGGCGTACGCCGATCGCCGGTACCCACCTCGGCCGACACCGACGCGCCCGGCGCACCGATTTCCGGCTTCACCAGCGTGGTGTGCTCGTGCTGCGGCCCGCGCGACGAGGTGCCGACCATGGTTCCGATCAGCTCGAGTCCGTCGGCCGGATCGATCACCGCGGTCGCCGGCAACGCGGCGCGCATCGCGTTGGCATCGTCCAGGCTGACCATGTAGCCCGGAATCGTGATCTGGCCGCCCGGGTCGGCGAAGCCGCCGACGAACGGCACGCCCGGGGCGACGAGCCCGATGATCCCCGCGGCGCCGCCGCCGTTCTGGATGTTGAAGATCTTCGCGGTGAAGTTGCAGGTGCCGCGATCGACCAGCACCACCGCGCCCGCGAGCGATCCCGGCGCGAACGGCGCACAGCCGTCGAGATTGCCGCCGGCGCCGTCGCCGTAGAGAAGCGGGCCCTGGATGACCCCCGCGGGCGGCGTCGACCAGCTCTGGAACACCGCCGGGAAGCCGGCTCCGTTGACCCGGATCAGCGGTTGCGTCGCGGACGGCACGTGGGTCTGGGCGACGGCCAGCGCCGACGGCGCCGCGGCCGGCGTACCGAGCACGTACGGCTTGTCCTCCGCGTTGCCGGCAGCCGCCACGCTCAGCACGCCGAGCCGGGTAGCACCTTCCACCGCCTGGGAGAGATCGTCGTCGAACGGCTGCCCGTAGTCCGCGCCGAGCGACATGTTGACGATGTCGACCGCGTCTTCCGGGTCGCCGTCACCGTTCGGATCCACCGCGAACTCGAGACCCTGGATCAGCGCCACCCCGGAGCAGGACGTCGAGACCGCCGAGCAGACCTTCACGGCATACAGGTCCACCGCCGGCGCGACCCCGCCCCTTCCGCCGATGATCGCCGCGACGTGGGTGCCGTGGCCCTCGGTGTCGATGGGGTCGGGATCGGGCTCGAGCGGATCGTCCCCGCCCGCCCAGTTTTCACCGACGAAGTCGAAACCGCCGACCACCCGCTCCGTGGGAAAGCCCGCGGGATTCACCGGGTCGGAGTGCGCCGCCTCGTAGGCCTCGACGGTGCCGGTGCCGCCGAGGTCGGCGTGGGTGTAGTCGATGCCGCTGTCCAGCACCGCGACCCGGACACCGTCGCCGTCGATACCGGCCGCCTGCACGGCCGCCGCGCCGATGTACGGTACGGTCTCGTGCAGGTACTTCCGGTACTCGCCCGCCGGCGTGATGCGCTCGACCATCGGATCCTGCGCGAGCTCGTCGAGCCGGCCGGCATCCACCTCCGCGAACACAGCGTTCAGCACGAGCTGGGTCTGGCCGATCACGCTGAACGCCGCGCGTCCGCGGCTGCGGCGGATGAACGCGTCCTGCTCGGTCATGAGCTGCCATTTGCGGCCGGCCACCGCCGCCCGGGATCGGTCCGCCATCCGGGCGGCCGAAGGGCTGCGCAGCCGGACGATCACTTTCCGGGTGCCGCGCGCGCCGCGCAGGCTCGGATGGATCTTCGCGCTCGCCGGCGCGAGCTGCGCGCCGTGGATCGTGAGCGGCCGCGTGAGCCGCAGTGCTTCGAGCCGCTCCGGTGCGACCTCTCGACGGAGGTAGCGGTCGGAATCCGCGGCGTGGAGGGAATTCGATACCGAGAGCAGGACGAAGACAGCGAGACCGGAAGCGTACCGGCGCATGTGCGTACCCCCTCTTCTGTCGTTCTTTTGGCTCAGCGTCATGGCTGAGCGGCGACAACAATCCCCGCCGGAAGCCTAACGGTTCGGCGCGCGGCCGCCATTGCGAATCGTCAAATCGCAGCCGGCGGGCGCGCGCTGGCCGCGATCGTCCGGGTGGACAGGATGGACGCGCCGGCGTCGGTTCGGCCACCATTACCGGCCCCGCCCGGAGGGTTCCGGCGGCACAGCGAAGAGGAGTCCCATGAATTACGAGACCATCCGGTATCAGGTGGAGGACGGCATCCTGACCTTGACCCTGCACCGGCCCGAGAAGCTGAACGCGTTCACCGGCCAGATGATGCAGGAGATGATCGACGCGCTCGATCGGGCGGACGCCGACGACGACGTGCGCTGCGTCATCGTCACCGGTACCGGCCGCGCGTTCTGCGCGGGGGCCGACCTCTCGGCCGGCGGCAGCACGTTCGACGCCGACGCCCGCCCGGACCGCCCCGGCGGGCTGCAGCGTGACGGCGGCGGGCTGCTCACCTTGCGGATCTTCGAGCTGAAGAAGCCGATCATCGCGGCCGTGAACGGCCCGGCGGTGGGCATCGGCGTGACCATGACGCTGCCGATGGACATCCGGCTCGCCTCCGAGAACGCCCGCTTCGGCTTCGTGTTCGCGCGCCGCGGGATCGTGCCGGAAGCCGCCTCGAGCTACTTCCTGCCCCGGATCGTCGGGATCAATCAGGCGCTGGAGTGGTGCTTCAGCGGCCGCGTGTTCCCCGCGGCCGAAGCGCTCGAGGGCGGGCTCGTGCGTTCGGTGCACCCGCAGGACGAGCTGCTGCCGGCGGCGCGCGCGATCGCGCGCGAGATCGCCGACAACACCTCGGCCGTTTCCGTGGCGCTGATTCGCCAGATGATGTGGCGTATGCTGGGGGCCGATCACCCGATGGAGGCGCACAAGCTCGACTCCCGCGGGATCTACTACCTGGGCAAATCCGCCGACGCCCGGGAAGGCGTCGAAGCCTTCCTCGAGAAGCGCCCCGCCCGTTTCCCCAACCGGGTGTCGAAGGACATGCCCGAGTTCTTCCCGTGGTGGCAGCCTCGGGAGTTCGAATGACCGGGGACGCAGAGGAGGGAGACGTTCATGGCCGAATCCGTGATCGCGCAGAAAGGCCCTTACGCGGTGGAGGTCGAGGCGGGCCGGAAGTATTTCTGGTGTGCCTGCGGGCGCAGCCGCAACCAGCCGTTCTGCGACGGATCTCATGAAGGCACGGGGTTGACACCGCTCGCCTACACGCCGGAGCGGGCACGGACGCTGTATTTCTGCGGCTGCAAGCGCACCGGCAAGGCACCTCTCTGCGACGGGACCCACAACGATCTGTGAGGGCAGATGCTGCGTCGCCTGTTCAAGAGCCGAAGTCCGCTGAACCACGCCGACCCGGCGGTGCGGCGCTCGGCGATCCGGCAGCTCGACGACGCGGCGGCCGAGAACCTGGCGGAGGAGCTCGCCCGGATGCTCCGCGAGGATCCGGACCGGGAGGTGCGGCTCGCGTGCCTGGTGCACGTGCGCGACCGGGCGCTGCTCGAGTCACTGGTGACGGACCCCGATCTCGGCGAAGCCGCCTCGCAGCGCCTGCGGGCGCTCGCGCACGGCGCCGGGCCGCCGGCCTCCGACCCCGACCCGACCGGCCCCGACCCCGTCCGGCCGGAGCAATGGCTCGCGCTGCCGGAGGCCGAAGCGGCGGCCCGCATCCGGGCGCTGGACGACCCGGAGGCGCTGGTCACGCTGGCGCTGAAGGCCCGCGGCACGCTGCGTGACGTCGTCCTGGAGCATTCGCTGCTCACGCGGCCCGCTACGCTCACCATCCTCGAAAAGCGCTCCCGGGACCACGACAAGTCGCTGAATCGCCACGCGCGCAAGCGCCTGGAGCATTGGCGCGGCCGCCAGCACGAGGCACAGGTGCTGCAGAGCCGCGCCGAGGAGCTCTCGGCGGCACTGCAGCGCCGGCACACCGGTGCGCAGGACCAGGCCTGGCGCGAGCGCCAGCATCAGCTCCACGAACGGCTCGAGCAGACGCTGGACGCGTACCGGGCGGTTCGGGACGAGCTCGGCGCGGTCGGCGAGACGCTGCCGGACCTCGAGCACCTGCGCAGCGACCCGGCCGACCTGCCGCCGCTGCAGGCGGAACCCGCGGAGGAGCCCGCGCCGCCGGAAGCGGCACCGGACGCCGACGGCGAGCTCACGACGGCCGCCGACGAAGATCCGTTCGAGGCCCTGGTGCAGGGCTTCCGCCGCCTCGACGAGGCGCTCGGCTCCGGCGGCTCGTTCGCGGAGATCGCCGCCGAACGCCAGCGCCTGACCGACCGCTGGCTCACCGCGGCCGACCACCGCCCGCCCACCGAGACCCAGCACGCCGTGTTCGAGTCGGTTTCGCACCGCTTCCGCGAGCTGGCGGACGCGATGGACCGCCTCGCCTCCGCCGACCTGCCGGAGCTGCCCGAGACGGCGCTCGAGATCGGCCCGCCGGAGGACGTCGCCGCGCACCGCGCGCTGTGGGACGCGGTGGAGCAGCGGCGCCGCCTGGTCCGACGGCTCGAGCAGACCCGCCGCACCGTGCGCTGGCCGCAGTGGGCGCCCCCGACCGCCGAGTACGCGCGGATTCTCGCCGCGATGGACGAGCTCAAGACCGAGCTCGCCCGCGCGGACGAGGTGCTCGCCGCCGAGCTCGCGAAGCTGGACGAGCAGCTCGACGCGCTCGCCGCGGCGATCGACGAAGGTCATCTGACGAGCGCGCGCACGCTGCTCGGGCACGCCCGCACGCTGCACGATGCGCTGCCGGCGGCGGCGGTGCGCCGCCAGGGAAAGGCCCTCGGCAAACAGGCGGCGCGGCTCGCCGAGCTGAAGGACTGGCAGACGTTCGCGACCACGCCGAAGCGCGAAGCGCTGCTGCAGGAGATGCAGGCGCTGGCCGCGGCGCCGCTCGAGCCCCGCGAGCAGGCGGAGCGCATCAAGAAGCTGCGCCGGGAGTGGCAGGCCCTCGGCCCGATCACCCAGGCGGCCGACGGGCGCCTCGCCGACCGCTTCAACGCCGAGGCGGAGAAGGCGTTCGAACCGTGCCGCAGCTACTTCGCGGAACAGGCGCAGGTCCGCAAAGCCAATCTGGCCGAGCGCCGCCGGATCTGCGATCAGCTCGAGCAGTACCTCGACGAGACGGATTGGGCGCAGGCCGACATGAAGGCGGCGGAGCGCATCATGCGCGCCGCGCGCGACGAGTGGCGCCGGTTCCACCCGGTGGACCGCAATCCGGGCAAGGCCGTGGAGGCGCGCTTCGAGCAGCTCCAGGGGCGCCTGCACGACCTCGTCAAGGCGGAGTGGGACCGCAACCTCGCCGCGAAGGAAGCCATCGTCCGGGAGGCCGAAGCGCTCGCCGACGCGGACCAGCCGCTGCGCGACAAGGTGGAAGCGGCCAAGCGGCTGCAGCGCCGCTGGCAGGAGGTCGGCATCACACCGCGCCGGCCGGATCAGCGCCTCTGGCGGCAATTCCGCAGCGCCTGTGACCGGATCTTTTCCGCGCGAGAGGAATCCCGTCAGGCGGCGGATGCGGCGCTCGACGAGGCCACCGCGCGGGTGCGGGCCCGGCTCGATGCGTTCGCCGCGGCCCTCGAGACGCTGGCCCCCGAGCAGGCGTCGGCCGCGGAGCTGCGCCGCCTGAAGCAGGAGACGGCCGAGCTCGACAGCCTGCCCGCGAACCGCCGGCGGCCCCTCACGGAGCTGCGCGCGGAGCTGATCCGCCGCTACGGCCGGCTGCTCGACGAGCAGGAGCGCGCCGGCCGGCGCGAGCGGCTGTTCGCGCTCGCGCGCTGGGACGAAGCGATGACCGCGCTGGAAACCGGCGGCGCCGGCGAGCCGCCGACCCCGCCGGCCGGATTCGACGATCTGCCCGGCGAGCGCCGCGGCCGCGCCGGCGAACCGGCACCGCTCGACGCGGCGCGGCGGCTCACGATCAAGGCGGAGCTCGCGGCCGGCCGCGAATCCGCGTCCGAGGACGAGACGCTGCGCCTCGAAGTGCAGGTCGAGCGCCTGCAGGCGGGGCTCACCGGCGCCGCCTCCGGCGAAGACCCGTTCACCCTCGCGGCCGACTGGTGCCGGCTCGGCCCGAAGGACGAACGGTTCGCGCCGCTCCGTGAGCGCCTCTTCGCGGCGCTCGGCGACCTCTTCTGACGAGTCCACGAAGGGGCGGCGTCGACACCTTCCGCGCCGCGGCGAGACGCGGTTCTCACCGTTCGCCATTCGTTCCCGATCCGTTCCCCGTCGCCTTGCAATCGATCGGTCCGGTTCTAGGCTTCCTCAGAGCAACCACCGCTCCGCGCTGTAATTCCTAAGGCGGGCCCCGGCGCGGACGGACCGCGCTCCTGTGTGCCGGCGCTTGTTCCGCGCCGGTCGGGTTCAACGTGCGCGTCCGGCCGCCGCTCCGACGCGCCCGAAACTCTGAGGTAATTCGATGCACACGCGATTCCGCCCGTTTCGATGGGCCAGGGGTTCCTTTGCCCTGACGGCCCTGCTCTGCTTCGTCAATGCCTTCTCCGCGACGGACGCGCGCGCCGGAACCAACATCTGGCGCGCCAGCGTGGGTCCGGTCTGGTTCTGGGAAGTCCAGCCGTGGCCGGGCCAGAACCTCGCCGGCACCTGGTGGGCGAAAGAGCTCGAGCCCGGGAGGACCTATCGGATGAGCTTTCGGGTGAACAGTCTCAAAGGCAAGGTGGTGCTGAAGCTCGCCAACCGGGCCGACATCTTCATCAGCGAGCCGGGCAGCTATTCGTTCGACTTCCCGGTCACGACGGACGGCAAGCGGCAGATGATGTTCCGCTCCGCGTCGACCGACGTGCGCGTCAGCGTCTCGGAGATCACGGTCTCCGAAATCCCGTCCGGCGGCACCGCGGATCCGCAGTCCCGCGACTCCACGGCCACCGGGAACATCTGGCTGAACAGCTTCGGCCAGAGCTGGTTCTACGAGACCGGGGCGTCCGGGGAGCTGCTGGCGGGAAGCTGGTGGGAAAGCTCGCTCACGCCGGACAACAGCTACACGATCTACTTCACCGTGAAAGCGCTGCGCGGCAAGGTCGGGCTGTGGGTCGGCGACCTGCCGATGATCGGCATCACCGAGCCGGGCGACTACCGCTTCGACTTCCCGATCACCCAGGGCGGCGAGCGGCGGCTCGCGTTCCAGGCGGTCGGCGGCGACGCCGCGGTGAGCGTGGCGGGCATCAGCGTCGCGAAGCAATGGCAGGCGATCAGGCACGACGGCGCGCCCGCCGGCACGCCCAAGGGTCACTACATCTCGTTCGCCCAAGCGCGGAACCTGAAGACCGAGATGCTCGATCTGGTCCAGCAGCCGCACAGCGCGTCGTCGAACTACCATCTGAGCGCGGCCCAGGAGCTGGACGCGGCGATGCGCCTGCCCGCCGTCGTCGGCATCTGGATGGGCTTCAAGTGGCGCGACCTCGAGGTCGCCGACGGCAAGTACGACTGGTCGGTGCTGGATCAGAACATGGACGTGGCACGTCTGTACGGTCTGAAATTCATCGTCGCCATCCACGACCGCAGCTTCAACGGAACGAACATCCTGCCGACCTACTTTCCGTCGCAGTACGTGTTGTGGAGCACCGGCGGGGGCAAGAGCGGCGTGGTCGCGAAGCGCTGGGATCCGTACGTCTACAACCGGCTGATCCGCCTGTACAAGGCGATCGCCAACCGCTATGCCGGCCACGCCGGGTTCGGAGGCATCGCCACTTCCGAGACGGCGACCGGCAACACCGGCGGCGACTACACGGTCGACAAGTACCGTCACGCGCTGACGCAGATCGCGACGCAGACCCAGGCAGCGCTCACCACCGGGAAGTTCTTCTTCTACCTGAACTTCCTGGGCGGCGGGAACAACCCGGACATGAACCTGGATCAGCGCGTGGCGCTGGTGCGGGACCTGTCGCACGGCAATCTGGTCATCGGCGCGCCGGACATCACGCCTGACGTGGCCGGCATGCCGGGATCCGCGTCCTCCTACCGGATCCACGTCCACAAGACCATGCCCGACGTCGAGCAGTTCTGCCACGCACAGCACGCCGACCACGGCGACGGGGGCGTCAACGTGAAGAACAACGAGCATCGGCTGTCGTATTTCGCCACGGTCGATCGGATTCGAAGCCGCGAGCAGCAGTCCTGGTTCAAAGGCACGCCGGCCGTGTTCCAGTTCGACGACCTGCGCGACCCGAACGGCAACCGGGTGGACCTGCACCCCAACTGGGTGCTCGGCAAGCCGTGGCGGCTCGACGAGCTCTTCGACTTCGGCCAGCGCAATTTCGCCTGCGACTACATGTTCTGGCACTACCGCGAGCACCCGCAGACCGGCGAGTTCGGCTGGGAGGACACGCGCGCGGTGATTCTGGACCGGCGGTACTTCTACGACTACAACTGATCCGCGAGAGCCTCGGCGGCGGCGCAGCCGGCTGCGCCGCCGGCCGTTTCGAGGTCAGAGCCGGATCGCCACACCGCCGTAGAAATGCCGGCCCGGCGCCGGTTCGAAGAAGCGCGCGAAGGTCTGGTTGATCCGCACGTTGCTGAAGTAGTCCTCGTCGAACAGGTTGTTCACGCCGAGGAACACGTTGGCGGACACCCCCCCGAAGTCGAAACGCCGGCCGATCCGCGCATTGCCCACCCGATAGTCGTCCACGCGGGCGTCGGCGCTGTTGACGTCGTCGGCGTAGAAGCGGCCGACGTGCAGCAGGTCGGCGAAGCCGTACCAGCCGTCCGAGCGCACGTAGGCGACCTCGAGGAAGAGCTGGTTCTTCGGAATGCCCGGGTTCTCGTTGCCGTCCAGCACCACGTCCGACGCGGTGAAGTCCTCGAACTGGAAGTCGTTCAGCGTGTAGGCGGCGCTCACCGACAGCTCCGGCGTGAAGTGGTGCACGGCGAACAGCTCCAGGCCGTTGCGTGAGGACTCGCCGGCGTTGCGGTAGAAGATGTCCTCGTTCTGCTGAAACGGCACGAGCTGATCCTCGAGGTCTATGTGGAACACCGAGACGCCGTACTGCGTCCGGGTGCCGATCAGACCCTTCACCCCGAGCTCGTAGTTCGTCGAGGTCTGCGCATCGAGCCCGGCGTTGATGCCCGGTCCGGCCGGATCGCCGAGCTGGGCGAAGGTCGGGGTCTCGAACGACGTCGAGATGCTCGCGTACGCGTTCAGCCAGTCGCGAACCGTCCACATGAGACCGACCATCGGGGTGAATTCGGAGAACGACACGTCGTCCGAGTCGTCACCGTCCGTGAGGAACGCATCGTCCAGCGCGAACTCGATGTCCTCGTAGCGGCCGGCCAGCGTCAGCAGCAGCCGCTCGGACAGGGCCAGTTCCGCGAGCGCGTAGACGCTGAGCGTGTCCACCTGCTCGAGCTGGTCTTCGTTCAACTCACCGCGCACGCCTTCGGCGCTGACATCATGGCCCTGGCGGTCGTCCTCCTGGTCGGTGACCTCGAGCCCCGACACCAGCCGCAGCGGCCGCCCGAGCAGCTCGCCGCTGAAGGTGTGCTCGATGCCGCCGCCGAGGAACGTACGCTCGAACTGGCTGTGTCCGACGAACGGACACGGCAGGTTGCCGTCGAAGTCGCGGGTGAGCGCGTAGCCGCGCACCCTGAGCGCGTGGGACTCGTTGAACTGCTTGTTGACGACCACGCCGCCGCGGTACTGGTCGACGGACTCGTCGACGTCGCAGATCACGTTGAGCTCGCGGGCCTGATCGCGCGGACCGGCAGCGAGCTCGGCCGGAGTCAGCGCGCCCGGGTCCTGGGCCTGCGGCGAGTGCACGCCCGCCGCCACCGCGGTGACGTTCAGCGTCTCGTCCACCTCGTACTCGAGCTTCGAGTTGAACACCGTCGACTCGGACCGGGAGAAGTCGCGAAAGCCCTCCGAGTCGAGGTAGTGCACGCTCGCGAGGTAACCGAGCCGCCCGACCGTCCCCGACGTCTTGAGCTGATACTTCGCGGTGTCGAACTCGCCGACCATCACGCGCGCCTCGACGAACGGCCGGTCGGCCGGATCCTCGGTGTACATGTTGATCGCGCCGCCCGCGGAGGTGCCGTAGAGCGCGCCGGCCGGGCCCCGCACGACCTCGATGCGGCCCATCGAGCCCATGTCGAGGTCGTCCACCTGCGCGGTGCCGTCGGGCGTCGTGACCGGGACGTCGTCAACCGTCAGATGCACGCCGGCAATGCCGAACTGCGCCTGGGCGCCGAACCCGCGGATCGAGATCCTGAGATCCTGGTTGTAGTTGTAGCGGTTCTGGAAGAACACCCCGGGAACGCGGTTCAGCGCCTCGTCGATGCCGAGCTGCTGGCGCGCGAGCTGGATGTCGCGCTCGTCCACCACGCTCACCGCGAGCGGCACCAGCACCTCGGCCTGCTCGAGCCGGGTCGAGCGCACCACGATCTCTTCCAGGGGCTCGGTATCCGCGGCCGCAAGGCCCATGCCGAGCAGTAGGGCCAGTGCCAACATCGACCTCGGCTGCACGACGTCTCTCCTCGGTGGGGTCGCACCGGCAAGCGTACGGCCCGGGGGCGCACCTGCCAAGCCGAACCTCGTCACTGTGGGAGCGGCCTCCGGCCGCGAACGGCGGCGCATTCGCGGCCGGAGGCCGCTCCCACAGTGATCAGTGATCAGCCCATCGCCGCGGTCGCGGTGAGCGGCAGCGTCAGCTCGAGCCGGGCGCCGCCCCAGAGGCTGTCGTCGATCTCGAGACGTCCGTTGTACAGCGCGACCAGCTCGGCCACCACCGACAGGCCGATGCCCTGGCCCGGCTGCACTTCGTCCGCGCGGGTGCCGCGGTTCAGCACGGCGGCACGCGCCTCGGGCGGAATGCCGGGCCCGTCGTCCTCGACGCGGATCGTCAGGCCGCCGTCGATCGCGCCGCTGACCCGCACCCGGCTCGACGTGTACTTGAACGCGTTCTCGAGCAGGTTGCCGAGAATCTCCATCAGGTCGCGCTCGTCACCGCGCACGCAGCAGCGCTCCGGCAGCGCCACGTCGACGCGGATGTTGCGGTCGCGATAGGCGATCGACAGCGCGCGCAAGAGCCGCTCCACCACCGAGCCCACGTCCACCGTCCGGCCGACGATCACCGGCCCGGTCACCGATGCGCGGGAGAGCTGGTGGGTGACCGTGCTCTGCATCCGGTCGAGCTGCTCGGCGAGCAGCGCGCGCGGTTCCTCCGGCACCCGCTCCAGCGCGTTGCGCATCACCGCGAGCGGCGTCTTCAGGCTGTGCGCCAGATCCTCCATCGCATTCCGGTAGCGGCTGCGGCTGCGCTCTTCGTGCGCGACGAACCGGTCGAGGTTCTCCGCGAGGCCGATCAGCTCGCTCGGGTACGCATCCGACAGGCGCCGCCGGCGGCCCTCCTCCATCTCGCGCACCTCCTGCGCCATGGTCCTGAGCGGCCGGAGGCCCCAGCGCACCGCCAGGATCTGCGCGAGCACGAACAGCGCGGTGACGCCGGCGACGCCGACGTAGAGGTTGCGGCGGAAGCTCACCACCTGCGCCTGGAACGGCGTCCAGTCGGCGGCGACGTGGAAGGTCAGCAGGATCTCGAACGGATCCTCCCAGATCACCGTGTAGGACAGGCGCAGCAGACCGTCCTCGCTGCCGAGGGCCTCCCGCAGCACGAACTCGCCCGGCTCCGGGTCGCCGCCGATCGGCGGCCGCGGCGCACCGCCCGCGAGGGTCGACGGCGAGCGCCACAGCACCCGGCGGTCCTCATCGGTGATCCAGGCGTAGAGCCCGCTCTGCGGCTGGCCGAGGCGCGGCTCCGGCAGCGGCTCCGGCACCTGGATGCGGTTGCCCGAGATCTCCATCGCGCCCATCACCGAGTAGATCAGCAGCCGAAGCTGCTCCTCGGCGCCGGACAACGTGCTGACGCGGAAGGATCGATCGAGGATCAACGCGGCCAGGGTCAGCGAGATACCGAGGACCAGCGTGGTGGTGACCAGCAGCCGGGACTGGATGCCCGGCTTCAACCACCCCCCTCCTCGGCCAGCTCACCGGCGAAACGGTAGCCCTGGCCCCGTACCGTGCGGATCGGATTGAACGGATCCAGCTTCTTGCGCAGGCGCCCGACGAACACCTCGATCACGTTGCTGTCGCGTTCGAAGTCCTGTTCGTAGAGGTGGTCGGTGAGCTCGGTCTTCGAGACCACCCGCCCGGGATTCAGCATCAGGTACTCGAGCACCCGGTATTCGTACGCGGTCAGATCGACGGTCTGGTCGTTCAGCCGCAGCTCCTTCTTCGCCGTGTCGAGCGCGATCGGTCCGCTCGACAGGATCGGCGATGCGTAGCCGGCGGCGCGCCGTACCAGCGCGTTCAGCCGCGCGAGCAGCTCCTCCATCTGGAACGGCTTGGTGAGGTAGTCGTCGGCGCCGGCCTCGAGCCCTTCCACCTTGTCCTGCCAATGGTCGCGAGCGGTCAGGATCAGGATCGGGAAGCGGCGGTCGTCGGCGCGGAGCCGCCGAATCAGCTCGATGCCGCCGAGCTTCGGCAGGCCCAGGTCGATCACCGCCGCGTCGTAGTCGTATTCGCTGCCGTAGTAGCGGCCTTCCTCGCCGTCCACGGCGAGGTCCACCACGCTGCCGGCGCTCTTCAGCTTCTCCTGGAGCTGGCGGCCCAGGTCGGCGTCGTCTTCGACGATGAGGATGCGCATGGCGGGCGATCAGTCTCTCGGGCGGATCCGGCCCTGGCCGTCGACGAAGTAGCTCTTGACCCGTTTGCCGTCGAGCAGCACCCGGATCTCGTAGCCGCGCTGCCCGCCGCGGTCGATCGGCGACGCCGACAGCACCCGGCCGCCGGTTTCGCGGCGCACCTTGTTGGCCGCCTGCTCCAGGCTGATACCGGGGAGGTTCTCCACCAGGGTGTGCGGCTCGAGCTGCTCCTGCATCGCGCGGCGCCAGTCCGGCGCCGCGGCGGCCGGGCCGGCGACGAGCAACGTCGACAGCAGCGCGAGGCCCAGAACGGCGGCCCGGCGCACGCGTCCGCTCCCATTCGGAATGGAAGCGCCGCCGCGGCGCGCCGCGGCGGCCGTACCGGGCGTGCTCATCGGCCGATTGCGCTGCTTACCCATGCCCGGATTCTACTCTCCCCGCCGGGGGCCTCAACCGACCGGCGTCACGTCGACACGGACCCGCAGCCGATCACCCGGATCGTGGTCGAGCTCGGTGGTGTAGGTCTCGCCGCCGTAGCGGTAGGTCACCAGATACCCGGTGAGCCGCTGCTCGGAATGCCGTTCGTGTACCACCGAGCAGACCTCCCGGGTCGAGTAACGGACGTCGTCGTAGTCGTAGTAGCCGGCCCGGCGGCGGGCGATGTCCGCACCGATGCTGCCGCCGAGCACCGCGCCGACCACCGCGCCGACCTGCTTGTTGCGCTTCTTGTGGCCGACCGCGTTGCCGAGCGCTCCGCCGATGATCGCGCCGACGATCGGCGCGGTCGCCGAGCGCACGCGCGGCTCGTGATGAGCCACCGTCTCCTCACGGCATTGTTCCACCGGTACCGAGTAACTGACCGTCTCGTAGATCGGTTCTGACGAGACCACTGTGGCGTACTGCCAGCCGCCCGAGCGGCCGTGGTCCGCGAACGCCGTGCTCGACACCAGCGCGGCCATGATCAGCGTGCTCACCGAACGCACCCCGTTCATCGCTCACTACCTCCGACTCTTGTTCGACTTGTGCGGCGCAGTCTGCCGGGAGCACGCTGAATGGACTCTGAATGGTGGGAAACCTGCTCAGAACTGCGAATTGCGCCGCAATTCCACCGCCCGGTGCGCATCGTCGAGGCGCACCACCAGCGGCGCACGCGACGGCATTTGGGTGAGCATCCAGCGCGTCAGGCGTTCGTAGTGGGCGATGAAGCGCTCGAGCGCCGCCCCGTCCATGCGTCGCTCGGCGGGCAGTGCCTGCTCCTGCTCCGTTCGCCAGCGCCGCACCGCGGCGAAGCCGGGCACTTCGAGATAGACGAGCCCGTGCAGGCGCCGCCACAACCGCGCGTACGGACCGGCGAGGAAGCCGTTCACGTGCTCGCGCCAGCGGCCGTCCGGGTCCTCCCGCGCCTCCAGGTCGTTCACCGGCTCGGCGAGCGCCGCGGGCGGCTCGGGCGCCGCGCCGACGCACCAGCCCTCCAGCACCAGCACGTCCAGCGGGCCGGTGACGGCGCGCCACGCCGAGCGCGGGCGGCGCTCGTCGGTTCCCTTGTCGAACGACGGCAACCGGGTCTCGCCGCGGCGCCCGAGCGCCCGCAGCGTGCGCTCGAGCAACGCGACGTCGTGGGTGCCCGGCACGCCGCGCGTGGCCAAGCGCGGATGCACCGTCTCCGCGAGGCGACGGCGCTCGGCCCGGGTCAGATAGAAGTCGTCGATCGAACAGGCCGCCGCGTTCGCGCCGGCGAGCCGCAGCGCGTGCTCGAGCACCCGCGCCAGCGTGCTCTTGCCGGAGCCCTGCGCGCCGGCGATGCCCAGCACGAACGGCGGCGGAACGTCGTTCCAGCGCGGCCACGGAGCGGACGAGCGCGTCGCGGCGTCCGGCGCGAGCGAGCGGACGAGCGCGGCGGCGAGCGCGCACCAATCCGCCGGAGCGTCCGGCAGCTCCTCGGCGAGCCGGCGGCGCCAGCGCTCGGCTGCCGGATCGTTCACCGGCAGCCCCAGCGCCGCGAGTGCCCGGGTCAGCAGCATCGCCGCACGATGTCCGAATCGGTTGTCAAATGCACGTATAATCCGGCGTCCGTTGCTTGCACAGCCCGCGCGCCGCTGGAGGAGTGAGGAGTTCCATCGTGACACATCTGCGTGCCCTGCTGGTCGTCTGGCTGACGCTGCTGCTCGCGTCCTGCGTCGCAGCGCCGCCGGCGCCGGTGGAGACGCCGTCGGGGGGAGCGGAAGCCGGGGAACCGGGCCCGGCCAGCGGCGAGTCGCCGATCCCGGTGGAATCGGTGGAGGCCGACGAACCGGCACCGCCGAAGCCGAGTCCGGCACCCGCGCCGGCGGCCGAGCCGAAGCCCCCGGCCACGGAGGTGCAGAAGAGCCCCAACGACGATCGCGAGTATCGCTATCTGACGCTCGAGAACGGTCTGCGCGTGCTGCTCGTGCACGACCGCGACACCGATCGGGCCGCGGCGTCCCTGGTGGTGTTCCGGGGCAGCTACCACGAGCCGGCCGACTACCCGGGGCTCGCGCATTTTCTCGAGCACATGCTGTTCATCGGCACCGAGAAGTATCCTCAGGTCGATGCCTATCAGGAGTTCGTCTCGCAGCACGGCGGCTCCTCGAACGCCTACACCGCCGGCGACCACACCAACTACTTCTTCGATATCCGGCCGGAGCAGTTCCGGGAAGCGATGGACCGCTTCGCGCAGTTCTTCGTGAGCCCGCTGTTCGAGGCCGGCTACGTCGACCGTGAGAAGAACGCCGTGCACTCGGAGTACCAGCTCCAGCTCAAGGCCGACAACTGGCGCGGCGCCGCGGTGCTGGGGAAGGTGATGAATCCGGCGCACCCGGAATCGCGGTTCAGCATCGGGAGCCTCGAGACGCTGGACGCCGGCGTGGGCGATGCGTTGATCGAGTTCTTCCGCAACAACTACTCGGCCGACCAGATGGTGCTGGTCGCGCTCTCGAACGAGCCGCTCGACGCGATGGAGAGCTGGATCCGGCCGATGTTCCGCCAGATCGAGAACCGCCACCTCGGTCCGGCGCCGGTGGGCGAGCCGTTGTTCCTGGAGTACGACCTGCCCGCCGTGGTGCGCTACCAGACCATCAAGCAGGGCTATCGGGTCGCGTACAATTTCCCGGTGCCGTCGGTGGAGCGTTACTACCGCGAGAAGCCCGCCACCTACATCACCAACCTGCTCGGCCACGAGGGACAGGGGAGCCTCTACCAGCGCCTGCAGCAGGAGGGCTGGATCGTGTCGCTCTCGGCCGGCACCGGCTCGTTCGACGAGCAGAACAGCGTGCTCGCGGTGGAGATCGAGCTGACCGACAGCGGTTACGAAAACCTGCCCCGGGTGACCGAGGCGCTGTTCGACTACATTGCGCTGCTGCGCGACAGCGCGCCGGAAGCCTGGCGCTACCGGGAGCTCGCGCGGATGGCCGAGCTCGGCTTCCGCTTCCAGGAGGAGTCGTCGGCGAGCGCGTTCGTCTATCAGGTGGCACCGCGCTTCATGGACTACCCGCCGGAAGACGTGCTGGTCGCGCCGTACCTGATGACCGATTTCGACCCGGAGCTGATCCGCACCTACCTCGATGCGTTGACGATGGACAACGTGGTGATGGAGATCGCCGGCCCCGACGTGCCGACGGACGCGCGCGAGCGCTGGTTCGACGTCGGCTATCAGGTCGAGCACGGCCCGCCGCCGCGCACCCAGGAGGAAACCACGGGCCTGAAGCTGCCGCCGCCGAACCCGTATCTGCCGGAGAACCTGCAGGTCCACGAGGACGAGCCGGAGCCGCCGCGGCTCGTCGTGGCCCGGCCGGGGCTCACGCTGTGGAGCGATCGGGACACCGAGTTCGAATCGCCGCGCAAGAACCTGTATCTGTCGCTCGGCGTGCCCGACGGGATCGCGAGCGCGAGCGACCTCGCGATGGCGACGCTGTACGTGCGCCTGGTTCAGGACGTGCTGAGCGAAGCGGTCTATCCCGCGCATCTCGCGGGGCTCGGCTACGGGCTCGACGTCGACGGATTCGGCTTCCAGCTCGCGATCTCGGGCTACAGCGACAAGCAGCTCACGCTGCTCGGCACCGTGCTGGAAGCGCTCACCAGCGCGCCCATCGACCCGGAGCGGTTCGAGACGCTGAAGGCGGAACTGATCCGCGACTGGGGCAACTTCCGCGACGAGCGCCCGTACACCCAGGCGTACAGCGCGCTCAGCTATCTGTTGCTGTCGAACCGCTGGCCACCCGAGATGCTGATCGCCGAGCTCGAGCCGCGCACCGCGGCGGACCTCGAGACCTGGCGCGAGCGGCGCGCGGCCAAGTTCCACGTCGTCGGTCTCGACCACGGCAACGTCGCGGTGGAAGGTGCCTGGGCGCTCGCCTCGACGCTGCAGGAGCATCTCACGCTCGGCGCTTTTCCCCGCCGGGCACCGCAGGTGGTGGAGCTCTCCGAGGCCCGCCGCTACCAGCTCGACGTGGACCACCAGGACGCGGCGATGGTGCTGTACCTGCAGGATCCGGACAGCGAGATCAAGAGCCGCGCGGTCAGCGGTCTCGCGGCGGCGATTCTGCGGCAGCCCTACTTCACCAGCCTGCGCACGGAGCAACAGCTCGGCTACGTGGTCGCAGTGGCGCACCAGACGCTGCGCGACCGCGCCGGCCTCGCGTTCATCGTGCAGTCACCGGTCGCGTCCGCGGCGCGCCTCGAGCAGGCGACCCGCACGTTCCTGACCGAGCAGATCGACGCGGTGAGCGCGATGACGGATGCGACCTTCGAGAACTACAAGCGCGGGCTGATCTCGACGCTGCTGAAGAAAGACGACAACCTCGCGCAGCGCGGCCGCCGGCTCTGGGCGAACCTCGATCTCGGCGTCACGACGTTCGACCTCGACCGGCAGCTCGCCGACGAAGTGGCGAAGCTGACCAGAGAGCACATCGTCGAGTACCTGCGCTCGGCGGTCGAGCGCTTCGACGAGGACAGGCTGCTGGTGTTCAGCAACGGTCAGTTCGACGACGTGCCGTCCGGCGGCGAAGCGCTCGGCAGCGTCCGCGAGTTCAAGCGCACGGCGGCACCCGTCAGCGCCGCGCTCACGTCCGGCTCCTGAGCGCCGCGATCTCAGCCGCGATGGCCTCCGGGAGCGCGCGGGCCGGATCCGCGCCGAGCTCCGGCATCGGCCGTCCGGCGCGCCGGTACCAGTAGCCGGCGTTGTCGAGGTCGCCTTCCATCATGTGCACGATCGCGTGCGCCCAGCAGGCGAGCGGCGATTCGTCGTCCTGCACGAGGCGATGCGCCGCGTCCCAGTCGCCGCGCTCGAGGTGCGTCACCGCGTCCGTCAACGTCGTCATCGGCATGCCCTCTTCCAGATGTTCATCCTTCAGTTGCGGCCGAGCCGCTTGCCGAGCTCCATCCGGTACGGCGGCAGCGAGTCGAGCAGCGCGCGGCCGTAGCGCGCGGTCAGGATACGCCGGTCGAGCAGCGTGATCCGGCCGTGATCGCCCTCGTGGCGGATCAGCCGGCCGCACGCCTGCACCAGGCGCAGCGCCGCGTCCGGCACCGCGATCTCGAAGAACGGGTTGCGGCCCTGTCGTTCGGCCCACTCCGCCATCGCCTGATCCAGCGGATCCTCCGGCACCGCGAACGGCAGCTTCACGATCACCACGTGGCGGCAGTAGTCGTCCGGCAGGTCGAGCCCTTCGGCGAAGCTCGCGAGCCCGACGAGGATGCTCTGCTCACCGCGGTCCACGGCCTGCCGGTGGGCATCGAGGAGCGCCTGCTTGGCCGCGTCGCCCTGGCACAGGAGCCGGCCGGCCCACGCCTCCGGCAGCCGGCGGCGCACCTCGGTGAGCTGCCGCCACGAGGTGAACAGCACGAGCGCGCTCACCTCCTCGGCGAGCAGCACCGGCAGCTGCTCGGCGACCTCGGCGCTGTGGCCCTCGAAGTCGCGGGGGTCGGTGCGCATCGCCGGCACCGTGAAGGTCGCGATGCGGGGGTAATCGAACGGGCTCGGGATCGCGAGCGCCGTGACGCCGTCGTCGAGCCCGGCGCGGTCGAAGAAGCGCTGGAAGCTGCCGAGCGCGGTCAGCGTCGCCGACGTGCAGACCGCGGCGAACGCGCGCTGCCAGAGGTGCTCGGCGAGCAGCCGCCCCGGCTCGATCGGCGCGCTGACCAGCTCGACGTCGTGCTCCGAGCGGTTCACCCAGCGCGCGTGGATCGCGGCGTCGGCGCTGCGAGCGTAGTCGCCGAGCAGCGCCGCGACCGACAGCGCCCGGCCCTGATGCTGGCCGATCACCGGCAGCCAGTCCTCGGCCTCGTGCGCGCTCGGCCACGACCGTTCCCCCGCGAGCACCTCCTGCAGCATCCCGTGCACCCGGCCGAGGTCCTCGGCGAGGTCGTCGAGCGGTACCAGCGCGCCGGCGGCCAGATCGACGATGGCCTCCGGCACCTCGCCGAGCGGGAAGCGGTGGATCTCGAGCGCCTCGTCCCGGGGCGCGAACGGCAGCGTCGCGACCGCCGCCTGCAGCGCCTTGAACGTCTCGTCGGCGGCGGCGGTCCGCTCCGCGACCCGGGTCACCCGCGCCATCAGATCGTCCGGCCGGGCGAAACGCTGTGCGAGGCTGCCGAGCACGGTGTTCAGCGTATCGAGCCAGGCGGCGGTGGCGCCGAGCCGCGCGGAGGCGGCGAAGTGCTGCTGGGTCTTGTCCGGCAGGTGGTGCGCCTCGTCCAGCACGTAGACGGTGTCTTCCGGGCTCGGCAGCACCGCGCCGCCGCCGAGCGCGAGATCGGCCAGCACCAGATCGTGATTCGCGACGATCACGTCGACGTCTTCGAGCTCGGCGCGTGCCTTGAAGAACGGGCACTGGCGGAAGTAGCTGCAGCGCGAGCCGGTGCAGCCGCGGTGGTCGGTGGTCACCGCGCGCCAGGCCGATTCCTCGATGCCCTGGCTCCAGGTGTCGAGCTCGCCGTTCCAGCGCCGCTCGGCGAACGCGTGCAGCATCGACTGGTAGACGGTCACGTCGCTCACCGGCTCGCTCTCGAACAGCGGGATCTCGGGCTGCCCGGCGTAGCGCAGCCGGTCGTCGAGGCGCTTCAGGCAGACGTAGCGGCCGCGGCCTTTGGCCAGCGCGAAATCGAACGTGAGCCCGCTGTGGGTCTTCAGGTCGGGCAGGTCGCGCAGCACCACCTGCTCCTGCAGCGCGACCGTGGCGGTGCTGATCACCACGGCCTTGCCGAGCGTGCGCGCGATCGGAATCGCCGGCAGGCAGTAGGCGGCGGTCTTGCCGGTGCCGGTGCCGGCCTCGACCACCAAGAGGCGCGGCGCTTCCCCGGTCAGCGTGCGCGCGACCTGGGCGATCATCTCCCGCTGCCCGCGCCGGGCGCGGAAGCCGCGGGCTTCGAGCCAGGCGCGATACGCCTGCTGGATCTCGCTCTTCAGCGCATCGGAGAGAACGGCATCGCCCATGCCGGTGAGCTTACCGCGGATGCCGGTCAGCCGCGCGGGCCGGCGCCGCCCGACGCTGGCCAACGTCCGCCCGCGCGGCTGTCAGCGCCCGGCGTCAGAACAGCCACGACCAGAAGCCGCCGCCGAGGTCGTCCTCGCAGCGGGCGAGCTGACGGCGATAGCTCTCGGCGCGTTGCTCCACCCGGCGCGCGTAGGACTGCACGGTGGGGTTGTTCCGCCAGGAGCCGCGGCGGTAGCCGGTCGGACCTTCGTGATACGCCAGATACAGGTGGTACGCGTTGTCCGGCGCGATGCCGAGCTGCCGGGCGCTGCGGGCGTTGTACCAGCCGATGAAGTCGATCGCGTCGTCGAAGTCGGCGCGGTCGGCGAGCCAGCGGCCGCGCGCGTCCTGGTAGTCCTGCCAGGCCTCGCGGGTGGCCTGCGCGTAGCCGTACGCGCTCGACGGCCGCGTCCACGGAATCACCCAGAGCAGCCGGCGCCGCGGCGGCCGCGCATCCGAGACGTAGCTCGACTCCTTGTGCACGAACGCCATCGCCACATGGATCGGCACGCCCCATTCGCGCTCGGCGGCGCGCGCGTGCCGGTACCAGCTCGGCCGCTCCTCGAAGATCGCGCAGACGTCGTCCGGCGAGCCCGGCGGCGCGCTGCTGCAGGCGGCGAGCGCCGCGAGCGGGATCACCATCACGCGCCGCAGGAGCGATCTCCAGGTCGCGATTTGCCCGGCGGTTCGCGGCCGAAGGCCGCTCCCACAGCCCTCACGCCGCACCGTGCTCCTCCAGCAGCGCGAGAAGCCCCGCTTCGTCCAACACGGGTATGCCCAGCGACTCGGCCTTCGCGAGCTTGCTGCCGGCCCCCGGGCCGGCGACCACCCGGTCGGTGTTCTTCGACACCGAGCCGGCCACCTTCGCGCCGAGCCGCACGAGCTTCTCCTTCGCCTCCTCCCGGGTCATCGACTCGAGCGTCCCGGTCAGCACCCACGTCTGCCCGGCGAGCGGCAGCGGCCCGGCCGTGCGCGGCGGCGCGGGCCAGTGCACGCCCTCGGCGAGCAGATCGTCCACCGCGCGGCGCCGCTCCGGATCCTGGAAGTAGCCGTGCACGTGCGCGGCGACCACCGGGCCGACGTCGGGCACCGCTTCGAGCTCCTCCGGGGAGGCGTCGCGCAGCGCGTCCAGGCTGCCGAAGTGGCTCGCCAGCGCCTGTGCGGTGGCGGTGCCCACCTCGCGGATGCCGAGCGCGTAGATGAACCGGGCGAGCGTCGTCTCCTTGCTGCGCTCGAGCGACGCCACCAGCTTTTCCGCCGACTTCTCCCCCATCCGCTCGAGCCCGGCCAGCGTCTCGGCGTCGAGCCGGAAGAGGTCCGCCGGCAGGCGCACCAGACCGGTCTCGACGAGCTGCTCGATCAGCTTGTCGCCGAGGCCGTCGATGTCGAGCGCGGCGCGCGAGGCGAAGTGCTTCAGGCCCTCCTTGCGCTGCGCCGGGCAGACCTCGGGGCCCGCCGAGCAGCGCGCCACCGCCTCGCCCTCGGGGCGCACGATCGGGCTGCCGCAGGACGGACAGCCGTCCGGCAGCTCGACCGGCTTCGCGTCCCGCGGACGCTTCGCGGCGATCACGGCCATCACCTGCGGGATCACGTCGCCCGCCCGGCGCACCAGCACCGTGTCGCCGACGTGCAGGTCGAGGCGCGCGACCTCGTCCATGTTGTGCAGCGTCGCGTTGCTGACCGTGACTCCGCCGACGAACACCGGCTCGAGGCGCGCGACCGGCGTCACCGCGCCGGTGCGGCCGACCTGGAATTCCACCGCCAGCACCCGGGTGGTGGACTCTTCGGGCGGGTACTTGTACGCGAGCGCCCAGCGGGGGCTCTTGCTCAGCACGCCGAGCCGCTCCTGCGCGGCGAGGTCGTTCACCTTGATCACCACGCCGTCGATGTCGTAGCCGAGGCGATGGCGGCGCTCGAGCATCTCGGCGACGTAGGCCTCGACCCCGTCGACGTCCTCGACCAGGCGCGCTTCCGGGTTCACCCGCAGGCCCCACTCGCGCAGCTTCTCGAGCACCTCGTACTGGGTCTTCGGCCGCCAGTGGTCCTCGACCCGTCCGATGCCGTAGCAGAACAGGCTGAGCGGCCGCCGGGCGGTGAGCTTCGGATCGAGCTGGCGGAGGCTGCCGGCGGCGCCGTTGCGCGGGTTCACCAGCGTCTTCTCGCCGGCCGCGCGGGCGGCGGCATTGAACGCCTGGAAGTCCTGCTGCGACATGTAGACCTCGCCGCGCACCTCCAGCACGGTCGGCAGGTCCGACCCGCGCAGCTTCAGCGGCACCGCGCGCAGCGTGCGGATGTTCGCGGTGACGTCCTCGCCGACCTGGCCGTCGCCGCGGGTCGCGCCGAGGGTCAGGCGTCCGTTTTCGTAGATCAGGGTCACCGCCACGCCGTCGATCTTCGGCTCGCAGGTGAGCTCGAGCGGTCCGTCGCTGCCGAGCCGGTTCTTGCAGCGCGCGAGCCAGTCCTCGAGCTCCTCGCGGGTCGTGCACTTGTTCAGCGACAGCATCGGCACCGCGTGGCGGACCGGCGCGAACTCGCCGAGCGGCTCGGCGCCGATGCGCTGGGTCGGCGAATCGTCGGTGACCAGCTCCGGATGCTCGGCCTCGAGCGCGACCAGCTCGTCGTACAGCTCGTCGTACTCGGCGTCGGAGATCTCCGGTGCATCGAGCACGTAGTAGAGGTGGTTGTGGTGGTTGATCAGCTCGCGCAGTTCTTCCGCGCGCCGCCGCGCGGCCGCGGGCACGCGGTCCGGGGTCTCTGGCCGCGGGCCGGCCGGGGTGATCTCACCGCCGGCGGCACCGCCGGACTTGCGCTGCCGGGCCATCGCTGCCGTGCCGTCTCACTCGGCCTCAGGCACGCATCGACATCCGCCGCCGGCAGAAGTCGGTGATGCGCTGGCGGTAGTGCTCGACGGTCTGGCCGGTCATCACGCTGCGCTGCTCGTCCTTGACCTCGCCGCCGACCCGCACCGCGACGTCCCGCGCGGCCTTCAGCATGTCCTCGAACACCTCGAGCGGCTGCTCCGGCCCGGGGAGCTGCATGAAGAAGCAGATGCCCGGCGAGCGGAAGCGCTCGAGATCGGAGAGATCGAACGTGCCGGGTTCCACGACGTTCGCGACGCTGTAGAGCGTGCCGCGGGTCAGCGGATCGATCCGGTGGAAGATGTTCATCTGGCCGTAGCGCAGCCCGCGCGCGCGCAGCGCCTCCACCACACCGGGGCCGGTGAACGGCTTGCCCTTCGGCGCCAGCACGTTCAGCACGATCAGCTCTTCCACGGGCCGCTCCGCCTTGCGCGGCTCGGCGGCCGCCGACGCGCTGCCGCGTTTGCGGCCGGCCCCGCGCGGCTCCGGCAGCGTCACGTCCTTGACCTTGCCGCGGCGCGGCGCGGCCGGGCCCGCATCGGCGCGCCGCTCCGGGGCGCGGGGCGCGGGCGCGGCGGTACCGGGCGCGGGCTCGTCCGCGGGTTCCGGCGCAGCGGCCGCGGCCCTTACCGATTCGTCCGTGTGGCCGTGCCGTTCGGCCGTTCCGGGCCGCTCCGGCAGCGGCTCGAGACGCGGCTCGGTCTTGCGCACGTTCGCGCCGGCCGCGGCGCGACCCGGGCGCGGCTCGATCGCCCCCCGCTCGAGCTCGAGCCGCCCCTGCGCGGGCGCGTCGGCACGGGCAACGATGCGCGCGCCGCCGTTCGGCAACTCGGCGCGCAGCCGCTTGAGGTCGTCATCGTCGTCGGCGTCGGCGAACTGGGTGACGAGGTCCATCCGCAGCGGATCACGGCGCGCCTTCCAGGCGATCCAGAGCCCGTGCGCCACGACGGCAACGATCAGCAGGCCCCCGCCGATGAGGATGAAGTCTTTGATGTCCACGTTCGGCTCCTCGGCCGCACGTTGCGGCCCGACAGCTTCCAGAACTTCAGGAGCGGCGACCTGTTGGAGTCACAGGGCGGAGGCTTTCAGCCCGCCATCGCCGCCGCTTCCTCCACGTCGACCGAAACCAGCCGGGACACCCCCGGCTCGTGCATCGTCACCCCCATGAGATGGTCGGCCATCTCCATGGTGATCTTGTTGTGGGTGATCACGACGAACTGCACGTCGGCCGACATTTCCTCAATCAACTCGGCGAAACGCACGACGTTGGTGTCGTCGAGCGGTGCGTCCACCTCGTCCAGCAGGCAAACCGGGCTGGGATTCAAGTGGAAGATGGCGAAGATCAGCGCTACCGCCGTCATCGCTTTCTCGCCGCCCGAGAGCAAATGCACGCTCGCGTTTCGCTTACCCGGCGGCCGCGCCATCAGCGTGACCCCGGTGTCGAGCAGATCCTCCCCTGTCAGTTCCAGATACGCGTGTCCTCCGCCGAAGATTTTCGGGAACAGCTCGCCCAGACGAGCGTTTACTTTTTCGAATGTGTCCTTGAAACGCAACCGCGTTTCCCGGTCGATCTTGCGAATCGCCGCGAGCAGCGTCTCGAGCGCCTGCTCGAGGTCGTCGTTCTGCCGGTCGAGGTACTCCTTGCGCTCGGACTGCGACTCGTACTCCTCGATGGCCGCGAGGTTGATCGGGCCGAGGCGCTGGATGCGCCGGTCGACCGCGGCGAGGGCCTCCGCCGCAGCCTCCTCGGTGGCGTCGGGCGCGAGCGACTGCTGCACGGCCTCGAGGGTGAAACCGGTGGCCTGGATCTGTCCGAGGAGGTTGCGCTCCTCCACGACCAGCCCCTGGCGGTCGACCCGCGCGGACTCGAGCCGGCCGCGCACCTGCGCGAGCTCGGCTTCCGCCTGGCCGCGGCGCTCTTCGAGCTCGCGCACCTCCGCATCGAGCGCATCCAGCGTGCGGCGCACCTCGGTCAGCCGCTCCTCCTCCGCGAGCCGCTCACCGAGCTTGCGCTCGAGGTCGGCCTTCAGCTCCGGCAGCGGCCGGGCGCTGTCCCGGATCCCGGTCTCGAGGCGGCGCTGCTGCTCCTCGAGCTCCTGGCGCTGGCGGAGCAGCCGCGCGCGGGCGGTCTCGCCCGCCGCGAGCCGCGAGCGCAGGCTGCCGAGCTCGGCGTTCAGGCCGTGGTAGCGGTCGCGGCTCGCGCGCGCCGCGTCGCGGACCTCGGCCAGCTCCCGCTCGTGCTCATCCCGGGTCAGGCCGAACGCGTCGCGCTCGGCGGCCAGGGTCTCGCGCCGCTGCTCGGCGACCACCAGCCGCGTGCGCGCCTCGGTCAGATTGTCGCTCTCCTGGCGGATCTGCGCGTCGATCTCCTCGCGCTCCTGCTCCATGCGCTGGCGGCGCGCGTCGGACTCCTCCATCTGCACGCGGCGCACGCCGTGATCGGTCTTCAGCTCCGCGAGGCGCCGGTTGAGCTCGTTGATCTCGCCCTGCAGCCGGTCGCGCTCGCGCTCGAGCGTCTCGACCCGGGCACGGCTCTCGCTGACGCGGCCCTGCAGCGCGCCGAGGTGGCGCTCCGCCTCCTCGACCCGCATGTTCAGCGTCTCGATCTCCTGGGCCCGCTCGATGATGCCGGACTCGTCCTGCGCGACCCCGAGCACCCGGACCCAGTCCGGCCCGATCCAGACGCCCTGCCGGGTCATGATGCTCTCGTACGGCCGCAGCCGATGGCGCTGACCGAACGCCACCTCGAGGGTCTCCGCGGCGTAGACGCCGTGCAGCAGCGCGCCGAGCTTCAGGTCGCGGCTGCGTACCAGCGACGCGAGGCTCGGCAGCTCGCCGTCGTGCTCCGGCTCCACCCGGCCTTCCACCAGGATCACCGAGCCGTCGTCGAGCCGGCCGAGTGCCGGCTCGAAATCGTCGATGCGCTCGACCCGCACCGCCTTCAGGTAGTCGCCGAGCACCGCTTCCACGGCCCGCTCCCAGCCCGGCACCACCGCGAGCAGCTCGCCGAGCCGTTCGCTGCGGTCGAGGTTCTGCTCGGCGAGCCAGCCGTGCGCCTCGCGCTCGCTCTTGCCGAGCGCCGCCTGCTGAACCGCCTCGAGGCTCGCGAGCTCGTGGCGCAGGGTCTGCACCTCGCCGCGGGCTTCGTCGAGCACCCGCTCGCCGTGCAGGACCTCCTCCCGGGCGGCGGCCAGATCGGCGAGGCACCGGTCGATGTCCGCCTCGAGCCGGCGGCGCAGCTCCTCCTGGCCGGCGATCTCCTGAGCCAGGCTGTCGACGTGGTCGCTGTCCACCACCGGCACGTTCAGCGCGTCCTCGTCGAGCCGCTCACGGCGCGCGCGCAGGCGCTGCAGAAGCTGCTCGAGATGATCCACCCGCGAGGCCTGGACCTCGGCGTCGCGCTCGTGCTCGGCGACCCGCCGGTTCAGCGCTTCCCACTGCGCCTGCCACTCGCGGTGGCCCGCTTCCAGCGCGGTCAGGCGCTCCTGGCAGGCGGCGTCTTCCTCGGCGGCGACCTCGACCTCGGGCACGAGGCCGTCGATGCGCGCGCGCAGCTCGGCGATCTCCGCTTCGTCCATGCCGAGCTGCCGGACCGTCTCCTCGGCCCGCTGTGCGACGCCGGACAGGTCGAGCTCGAGCTGCTTGACCCGCTGCTGGCTGAACTGGATGGCCTCTTCGATCCGCGCGATGTCGGCGCCGATCTGGTAGTAGCGCCCTTGCACGCGGTTGAATTCTTCCGAGGTGTCGGCGTGGCGGTTACGGCGCCGCTCGATCTCGGTGTCGATGTGGGAGAGCCCGGCCGCCGCCTTCTCGAGCGCCACCTCGAGCTCGCGGATCTCGCGCTGGCGCGCTTCGAGCACCTTGTGCAGATTCAGGTAGCGCAGCGTGTACAGCTCGGCGGTGAGCCGGCGCTCTTCCTCCTTCAGCTCCTTGTACCGCTCGGCCGCCTTGGCCTGGCGCTGCAGCCGGTCGAGCTGCCGGCCGAGCTCCTCGCGCAGGTCGCGCAGCCGTTCGAGGTTCTCGCGGGTGTGGCGGATGCGGTTCTCGGTCTCGCGGCGGCGCTCCTTGTACTTCGAGATGCCGGCCGCTTCCTCGAGGTAGACGCGCAAATCCTCGGGCTTGGCTTCGACGAGCTGGCTGATCATGCCCTGCTCGATGATCGAGTAGCTGCGCGGGCCGAAGCCGGTGCCGAGGAAGATGTCCATGATGTCCCGGCGCCGGCAGCGGTTGCCGTTCAGGAAGTAGTTCGACTGCGCGTCGCGGGTGACCTGGCGGCGGATCGAGATCTCGGAGTAGGCGGCGTACTCGCCGCCGATGCGGCCGTCGCTGTTGTCGAAGACCAGCTCGATGCTCGCCTGGGCGGTGGGCTTGCGGGTGTTCGAGCCGTTGAAGATGACGTCGGTGATGTTCTCGCCGCGGAGCTGCTTCGCGGAGCTCTCGCCCATCACCCAGCGAACCGCATCGATGATGTTGGATTTGCCGCAACCGTTCGGCCCGACGACCGCGCAGCGGTTGCCAGGGAGGGTGACGGTGGTCGGATCGACGAAGGATTTGAAACCGGCGAGTTTGATCTGCTTCAGACGCATTCGTCCGGACGTGCACCCAATCCCTGCAAAGGCGCCAGTCTAAACAAACGCAGGCCGCGTGTCCCGCAATTGTTCGACGTGCGCCGCGCCGCTCAGGCGTCCATCGACTTGGCGGCGCCGCTCCGTTCGCTCCACGCGCGGCGCGGGCCGGCGGCGCCGTTCGCGGTCGGCTGCTGGTCGCGCAGCGACGCCAGCGCGAGCTTGCGCTCGCGGCCGTTGAACGCGTGCACGAGCTGGCTGACCTGCTCGGTGTCGCCCTCCGCGACCGCCTTCAGCAGCGAGCGGTGATAGCGCAGGTTGTCGCGCAGGTCGTAGTCCGGGTGCGCGGCCGCCAGGTAGGTGAGGCGCAGCCCCGCGGGGATCAGGCCCTTCAGCACCGAGACGAGGTAGAAGTTGTTGATCTGCTGGAAGCCCGCACGGGCGAACGCACGGCGCGCGTCCAGCACGCCGTCGATGGACCCCGCCTGCACCGCGGCGGCGAGATCCCGAATGGTGGCTTCGAACGGCTCGAGGTCGAGATTCCGCTTCTGGGCCAGCTTGCCGTAGAAGGACGACTGCAGATCGGTGACCAGCTCGGAACAGTTGGTCAGCTCCTCCGCCTCCAGCGAGCTCACCATCGCGCCGCGCCGCGGCAGGATCTCGACCAGGTAGCGCCGCTCGAGGATCAGCAGCGCCTCGCGCACGGAACCGCGGGAGACGCCGAGCTCGGAGGCGACTTTCAGCTCCTGGATTCGGGCTCGGGGCCGCAAGCGTCCGGAGATGATCTCGCTGCCCAGGTGATCGGCGATGCGTTCGGTGAGACTGGCGGCCGGTTCGAATTGCATGGCGAGGAGCTCTCAACCCTACCCACGGGGGTTCGACTTGGCGCCTTGCTTCAGGTTCCCTGGCGGTGGTGTCTGGAGGTTCCTGGGTGGGGGTGTCGGCGGCCGGTGGAAGCGGGTGCACGGCGCACGGGCTGGCCCTCCGGGCGAGCTTCGTTCGCCTCAGGCGTCGCGCAGCGCTGTGGGAGCGGCCTCCGGCCGCGAATGGCGAGTCAGGTGCCGGTGGATTCTATCGGAGCCAGGGTGGCGGTGAGGGTGACGGGGGTGTCGAGGGTGGAGGGGTTCAGGGTTTGGGAGCGCCATTCCCAGTCGCCGGGGGTGGCGGTGGGGGTGCCGTCGCGGGAGAGGCGGACGACGACCTCGATGGATTCGGCGGCGGAGAGCTCGAGGCCCGCCATGGTGACGGTGTCGTCGAGGCGGACGGACGTGGGCAGCGTGGCGGCGGGGCGGCGGACGACGGCGTAGGGCATGCCGCCCCCGGGGGGGCGGGCGATCACGAACAGCACGCCGCGGCTCGGCGCGTTCGCGGGCGCGGTGATGTTCACGTCGATGGTGGGCACGAGCGTACCGAGGCGTTCGCGGGCCTGGGCGAGCCCGCCTTCCAGCACGGCGCGCTGGGCCGGCGGCAGCGGGTTCGCGAGCGCGCGGTTCAGGTGCTCGACCGCCTGGCGGTAGTCGCCGCGGCGGTAGGCTTCGATCGCGAACATCTCGAGCACCAGCGGATGGTTCGGCCGCGCCTCGAGCACGCTCTGCGCGAGCCGCATCGACTGCTCGTCCAGCGTGCCGCCGGCGGCCAGGTAGCGCGATTGCAGCCAGTACAGCGCGACGTTCGGGTCCGGGCCCAGGTGGCGGTGCGCCTCGGCGAACGCGGCCGCGGCGCCGGCGAAGTCGGTGAGCTGCAGCCGGGTGACGCCGAGCAGGTACCAGCTCTCCCCGTCCTCCGGCACGCGCTCGACCCGGCGCGCGAGCCGCGCGCGCCATTGCTCGAGCTCGCTGCGGTCGGCCTCGGGGTCGAGGTCCAGCACCCGCGCGGCCCCGGCGAGCTCGAGGGCCGCCGGCTCGCCGACGCTCTGGTAGACGATCAGCGCGGTCACCGGCAGCAGCAGCGCGAGCGCCCAGACCACGGTTCGCACCGCACCGCCGGCGCCGGCCTCGGCGACGGTGCGCTCGTCGTCGGGGAGCTCCGCGAGCAGCGTGGCGCCGAGCTCGTCCACCACCTGCTGGCGCGTCTCGGCGTCGAGCTGCCCGGCCTCCGCCTCGGCCTCCAGCTCCGCCAGCCGGTCGCGGTAGAGCGCCCGCATCTCCGCGACGCGGCCGGCCCGGCGCGCCCGGGCGCCGCGGCCCCCGAGCAGCGGCCACACCACGAACGCCAGCGCCAGGATCAACAGCGCCGCAGCGGCCGGCCAGAACATCAGTCGCGATCCAGGATCGCGCGCAGCCGCGCCGTTTCGTCGTCGCTGAGCGGCGCCGCCGGCGGCCGGCGCAACATGCGCCAGACCACCAGCACGCCGATCAGCAGGAACAGCGGCGGGCCGAACCACAGGAGCCACGTGGCCGGCCGCAGCGGCGGGTCGTAGAGCACGAAGTCGCCGTACCGCGCCTGCAGGTAGTCGAGCACCTCCGCGTCGCTCATCCCGTCTTCCGTGATCAGCCGGTGCACGGTGCGGCGCAGGTCCGCGGCGATCGGCGCATCGGATCCGGCCAGGTTGGTGTTCAGGCACTTGGGGCAGCGCAGCTCGGCGATCAGCGCGCGGTAGCGGGCTTCCTGCTCGGCGCTGTCGAACTCGTACAGATCCACGGGGCTCGCGGCGTGGACGAACGCCGCGAAGACCAGCGCGAACGCGGCGAGTACCACGGCGGAAAGCGGGACGCCGTCAGCCATCCTTCAATTGCCCCACCAGCGGACCCAGCTCGTCGCGCCAGATCCGCGGATTGATGTCGCCGACCCGCTTGTAGACGATCGTGCCGTCCGCATCGAGCAGGAAGCTCTCCGGCGCGCCGTAGACGCCGAGCTCGACGCCGAGGGAACCGTCCGGATCCTGTATCACCATCCGGTACGGATTGCCGTACGCGGCGAGCCACTGCTTGGCCTTCTGCGGGTCGTCCTTGTAGTTCACGCCGACGATGGTGAGGCCGGTCGCGGCGCCGATCCGCAGCAACTCGTCGTGCTCCGCCTTGCAGGTGGGGCACCAGGTGGCCCAGACGTTCACCAGCACCGGCTCGCCGAGCAGGTCCCGGCGGGTCACGGTGCGCTCCGGGTCGTAGAGCAGCGGCGCCTCGAACTCGGGGAACGGCTTGCCGAGCAGCGCGCTCGGCAGCCGGTGCGGATCCTCGAGGCTGAATCCGATGTAACCGATCCCGACCACCAGCGCGAACACCGCGAGCGGCACGAAAAGGCTCGCCCGGCTCATCCGCCGCCTCCCGGCACCGGGGCCATCGCCGCCGGATCGGGTACGTCGAGCCGCCGGCGCAGGCGCCGGTAGCGCGCATCCAGCATCGCGAGCACGCCGCCGCCGGCCATCAGCAGGCCGCCCAGCCAGATCCAGCGCACCAGCGGCTTGTACTGGACCCGCACGGCCCAGTCGCCGTCCGGCAGCGGTTCACCGAGCGATACGTAGACGTCGCGGGTGAAGCCGGGATCGATCGCGGCCTCGGTCATCACGCTGTCGGCGCGCGCGAGGTACCGGCGTTTCTCCGGGTGCAGCCGGTACCGGGCGCTGCCCTCGGTCACGACGAACTCGCCGCGGCTCGCGACGTAGTTCGGGCCCCGCACCTCGCTGACGCCCTCGAAGCGCAGCTCGAGCGGCCCGACCGCGAGCGTCTGGCCGGGCGAGACCCGCACGTCCCGCCCGACCGACAGCACGCTGGTCATCGCCACACCGATCAGCGTCACGGCGAAACCGAGGTGGGCCGCGGTCATGCCCCAGTACGCGAGCGGCACGCGGCGCACGCCGAGGCGGAGCCGCCCGAGCAGGTCGACCACGTGGCTGCCGGCTACCCAGAGGCCGAGCACCAGCGCGAGCATCGCCTGCCACGCGACCGCGCCGCTCAGCACCAGCGGCAGCGCGAGGCCGACCGCCAGACTCGCGGCCGCGATCCAGCGCAGCTCGCGCCAGAGCCGCGCCGGCCGGGTACGCTTCCACTGCAGAAACGGCGTCAGGCCCACCGCCGCCGCCACCATCAGCATCAACGGCACGAACAGCCGGTTGAAGTACGGCGGCCCGATGGAGACCTTGTCGCCGCCGGTCGCCGCTTCGTACGCGAGCGGATACAGCGTGCCGAGCAGCACCAGGCCCATCGCCGCGACCAGCAGCACGTTGTTCACCAGCAGGAACGTCTCGCGGCTCCACAGCCCGTAGCTGACCCGCGACTGGATGACCCCGGCGCGCAGCGCGTAAAGCACGAGCGAAGCGCCCACCACCAGGAGCAGGAACACCAGGATGAACAGGCCCCGGGTCGGATCGACCGCGAACGCGTGCACCGAGGTCAGCACACCGGAGCGGACGATGAACGCGCCGAGCAGCGACAGCGAGAACGTGGTGATCGCGAGCAGCAGCGTCCAGCTCTTGAACGTGCCGCGCTTCTCGGTCACCGCCAGCGAGTGTACGAGGGCGGTGCCCACCAGCCACGGCATGAACGAGGCGTTCTCGACCGGATCCCAGAACCACCAGCCGCCCCAGCCGAGCTCGTAGTAGGCCCACCAGCTCCCGAGCACGATACCGAGGGTCAGGAACGCCCAGGCCACGTTGCTCCACGGTCGCGACCAGCGCGCCCAGGTGGCGTCGAGCCGCCCGGTCAAGAGCGCCGCGACCGCGAACGCGAACGCCACCGAGAAGCCCACGTAGCCCATGTACAGCATCGGCGGGTGCACGATCAGCCCGAAGTCCTGCAGGAGCGGGTTCAGGTCCACGCCGTCGCGCGGCGTCAGCGGCACCAGGCGCTCGAACGGATTGCTGGTCCAGATCAGGAACGCGAGGAAGCCGACGTTGAGCAGCCCCATCACGCCGAGCACCCGGCCGAGGAATTCCTGCGGCAGGTGCACGCCGCGCACCGCCACCGCCAGCGTCCAGCCGGCCATGATCAGCACCCAGAGCAGGAACGAGCCTTCGTGGGCGCCCCAGACCCCGCTGACCTTGTAGTACCAGGGCAGCAGGCTGTTGGAGTTGTGGGCGACGTACGCCACCGAGAAATCGTCGGTCAGGAACGCGCGCACCAGCGCGAGGAACGCGAGCGCGACGAACACGAACTGCCCCGCCACCAGCGACGGCAACAGGCCCGCCACTGCGGTGCGCCCGCCGGGCCGGCCGACCAGCCCGAGCCAGCCGATCGCGGCGGCGAGCGCGAGCGCCAGCGCCAGCGCCAATTGGCCGAGCTCGGCGATCAACGCGCCGCCTCCGCGCGGGGCTTGTGGATGTCCGCGAGCTCCGGCGGCATGTAGGTCTCGTCGTGCTTCGCGAGCACCTGGTCGGCGTGGAACACGCCGTCCTCGCCGAGCTCACCGTGCACCAGCACGCCCTGCCCCTCCCGGAACAGATCCGGCAGGATGCCGCTGTAGACCACCTCGAAGTCCGAGCCCTCGTAGTCGGTCAGCACGAAGCGCACGTCGAGGCCGTTGTCGCCCCGCACCACGCTGCCGTCCATGACCATCCCGCCGGCGCGGATGCGCGCGCCGACCGGAGCGTCGCCGCCGACGATCTCGTCCGGCGGGTAGTACAGGTTCAGGTTCTGGTTCAGGGCCGCCAGGGTCAGCCCGACCGTGGCGCCGGCGCCGATCAGCAGGAACAGCACGAGCAGCAGTCGATTGCGGCGTTTCGGGTTCATGAGCGGGTGGATTCTCCTATCGCGTCCCGGGAGCCGTCTCCGGATCGCGAACCGCCGGAGCTCGCGACCGGGCCGTCGCTCCCGCGTGTCTGCCGCCGTTCGCGGGCGCGGGCGTTCTCGAAGAAACGCCGTTCGGCAACGCGCACCGAGACGACGTTGTAGGCGACGATTATCGCGGCTGCGCCGTAGCTGAGCCATACGTAGAGCCCGTGACCGCCCATCGCCAGGAACTCCTGCAGGCTGTCGAAGCTCACGCCGGTGCTCCCGCCACGAGATCGCGCACCCACTGGGTGTTGCGCTCGCGCTCGAGGATTTCGACGCGCAGGCGCCGGACCAGGTTCGCGCCGAAGAAGCAGTAGACGCCGAGCACGTTCAGGAGCAGCGGCAGCCACATCTCGGGCGGCATGCTCGGCGCCTCGGTGAGCTTGAAGGTCGCCCCCTGGTGCAGGGTCAGCCACCAGTCCACCGAGTACTTGATGATCGGGATGTTGATCGTGCCCACCACCGCCAGCACCGCGCACGCGCGGCTCGCGGTCTCCGGCCGCGGAATCGCCTGGCGCAGCGCGTACAGACCGATGTACAGGAACAGCAGCACCAGCACCGACGTGGTGCGGGCGTCCCACACCCACCAGGCGCCCCAGGTGGGCTTGCCCCAGGCGGCGCCGGTGAACAGCGCCAGTGCGGTCATCGTCAGCCCGAACGGCACGGTGGCGGCGATCACCATGTCCGCCATCTTCATCCGCCAGACCAGCAGCACCACCCCGGCGGCGCCCATCAGTATGTACGCGGACTGCGCGACGATCGCGGTGGGCACGTGCACGTACATGATCCGTACGCTGTCGCCCTGCTGGTAGTCGGGCGGCGCGAACGCGAGCCCCCAGACCGTGCCGGTGACGAGCAGCGCGAGCGCGAGCAGACCCAGCGTCGTTGCCAGCGGGCCGCTGATCCGGAAGAACCAGCGGGGCGACCCCAGCCGATGCCACAGTTCCCTGATACTCACGACTGCTCCAGGCTGATCCTGAGCGCCGCCTGCACGGCAAACGGCGCGATGGTAACCGACAACACGCTGATCGCCGCGAGCAGATAGATCTGCGCGCGTACCTCGAGTCCGGACATCGCCAACGTGATGGCCCCGGCGCCGAAGATCAAGGTCGGCACGTACAGCGGCAGGATCAGCAGCGCGAGCAGCACCCCGCCGCCGCGCAGTCCCACCGTCAGCGCCGCGCCGACCGCACCGAGGGCCGTCAGCGCCGGGCTGCCGGCGATCAGTGTCAGCAACGTGGCCCCGAGCGCCTCGCCCGGCAGATACAGCAGCAGCGCCGCGAGCGGCGCCAGCACGGTCATCGCGAGCCCGGTCAGACACCACTGCGCCGTCACCTTGGCCAGCACGGGCACGAACAGCGGCCGGCCGAGCAGCACGAGCTGTTCCAGCGTGCCGTCGTCGTAGTCGCGCCGGAACAGCGTCTCGAGCGCGAGCAGATTCGCGAGCAGCACCAGCACCCAGATGATCCCCGGCGCGAAGCGGCCGAGCACTTCCGGGTCGACGCCCACCCCCAGCGCGAACAGCGTGATCGCCAGGAACAGGAACACCAGCGGGTTCAGCGCTTCCTGCAGCGAGCGCAGCGCCGTGGTCAGCTCGCGCCGGAACTGCGCCGCGAACAACCGCCCGGGCCCGCTCACCCGCCGTCCTCCGTGGACGCATGCTGCACCTCCAGCGACAACGTGCCGGCGCCCGGCAGACCGAGCGCCTGGTGCGTCGCGCAGAGCACCGCGCCGCCGCGGCCGCGCTGTTCCTCGATCAGACCGCGCACGAGCACCTGGCCGCTCCTGTCCAGCGCGGTGAGCGGCTCGTCGAGCAGCCACAGCGGCGCCGCGCAGACCAGGAGGCGCGCGAGGCCCACCCGGCGGAGCTGCCCCGCGGACATCTGCTGGCACGGCACCCGCTCGTAGCCGGCCATGCCGACCCGGGCCAGCGCCTCGGCGATCGGGGGGCGAGCCCCGTCCGCGGCGCCGAGCGCCGCGTACCAGCGCAGGTTCTCTTCCGCGGTGAGCAGGAGACCCAGGCCCGGCCGGTGCCCGAGGTAGAGACGATCCGCCGCCCGAATGGTTCCCGTATAGTCGGTGTAGAGGCCGGCGATGGCCTTCAGCAGCGTCGATTTGCCGCTGCCGTTCGGCCCCTTGAGCTCGAGCGCCTCGCCGGCGCCGAGCGTGAACGTCAGGTCGTGGAACAGCCGCCGGCCGTCCCGCTCGCAGCCGAACGCTTCGACGGACAGCAGCGGCTCGTCGCTCATCGGCGCCGGATCAGATCCGCACCACGCGGTAGCACGGGCGGTACTGGGCGCCTTCCAGCTTCATCCGGCCCTGCACCACGAACTGGCGCAGCAGGTGGTCGAGCGCGTCGGTCAACCCGGCGTCGCTGTGCAGCGTGAACGGACCGTGTTCCCGGATCATCCGGATCCCGTGCTCCTTCACGTTGCCGGTGACGATCGCGGAGAACGCGCGCCGCAGCGACACCGCGAGCTGATGCGCCGGCAGATCCCGCGACAGGCACAGCTCGCCCACCGACTCGTGGCTGACGTGAAACGGCTGCTGGTGCTCGAACGGCACCTTCAGCAGCCAGTTGAAGTAGTACGCGTCCCCGTCGCGGCGGCGCTGGCGCCGCACCCGCCGGATCCGCTCGCCCATGCGCGCGCCGACCCGCTCCGAGTCGCCGATGATGATCTCGTACAGGTCGGCGACCCCCTCGCCCAGGGTCAGCTTCAGGAACGCGTCGAGCTCGCGGAAATAGTCGACGCTCTCCTCGGGCCCGGTGAAGATCACCGGCACCTCGAGGCGCCGGTTCTCCGGATCGAGCAGCACGCCGAGCAGATAGAGGATCTCTTCCGCGGTGCCGACCCCGCCCGGGAACACCACGATGCCGTGGCCGACCCGCAGGAACGCCTCGAGGCGCTTCTCGATGTCGGGCATCACCACCAGATGGCTCACCATCGGGTTCGGCGGCTCGGCGGCGATGATGCCCGGTTCCGACAGGCCGATGTAACGGGCGTCGGTTCTGCGCTGCTTCGCGTGCCCGACCGCGGCGCCCTTCATCGGCCCTTTCATCGCGCCCGGCCCGCAGCCGGTGCAGATGTCCATGCCGCGCAGGCCGAGCTGATAGCCCACCTCCTTGGTGTAGTCGTACTCGCGGCGGCTGATCGAATGGCCGCCCCAGCAGACCACCAGGTTCGGCGCGAGGTTCGGATTCAGGATCTGCGCGTGCTTGAGCATCTCGAACACCACGTCGGTGATGCCCTTGGACGTGGTGAGGTCGAACAGCTCGCTGGCCGCCTCGGTGCCCATGTACACCACGTCGCGCAGCACCGCGAACAGGTGCTGCCGGATGCCCTCGATGATCCGTCCGTCGACGAACGCGCTGGCCGGCGCGTTGCGGACGATCAGCTTGAGTCCGCGGGTGCGCGCGGCGATCTCGATGGAGAAGTCGCTGTACGCGGCGAAGATCGCGGCGGCGTCGTCGGTCTGGTTGCCGGTGTTCAGCACGGCCAGCGCGCAGCGCCGGAACAGCTCGAGCATCGGCGACTCGGGCGCCTTGCTGGTGAGCGCGGCCACTTCGCGCTGCGACAGGAGCTCGAGAGTACCGCGCGGCCCCAGATGGCAGTCGGAGGTGTGCTTCAGAACGGTGTCCATTCGATGCGCGTTCCGACCGCTACTGCATGCGCACGTGGAAGAACACCGAGCCCGATGCGCCGGGCGGCAGCTCCTGGCGGTAGGTCCAGCGCAGGCTCCGCACCGGGGAGGCCGCATCCGCGTTCGGTAGCGGCCGCGGCGCGGAGTCGCCCGCCGGATCCCCGGCCGCCGGCATCGCGGAAGCCGGGACACCGGGCGCGGGGACCCCGGCGGAGGGCTCCACCGGGCTCCAGCTCTGCCCGTCCACCGAATACTCGATCATCGTGCCCTCGCCGCCGGCGCTGCCCGGCACGTACACCGTGCCCTCCGGGAGCGGGTTCGTGATCACGATGCGTTCGCCTTCCACCGGCGTGTTGCTCTCGTTGCGGAAGGTGATCGTGTAGCGCAGCTCCTCGCCCGGCATGACCTCCTCGACCGGGACCAGCTCCCGCTCGACCCGGCCGCCGGCATCCAGCGTCGAGACCACCTTGGCCACGTCGGTCTGCAGCGTCACCTGAGCCAGCGCCGCCGGCATGCCGAGCCACGCCGCGAGCGACAACCAACCCCAGGCCTTCATCGAACCCATCGATCGTTCCTCCTAATCGCCCTTCGGCCGAATGTCCGTGGTGCCGGTCCGGGGATCGAACCAGATCTCGGCATCGCCCCGGACGAGGCTCCGCATCACCGCGGCGCGCTTCTGTTCCAAGGTATAGTCCCGATGCCCGTAATCGGTACCTTCTCTCAGCACGAAGGCCTCCACCACTCCGCGCAGCGCTTCTGCCGACAACGATCCCACAGGCACCTTGATCACAGGGGCGCAGTTTACGTGATGCACTGCTCAACCTGGGCACTGTGGGTTGAAATTACCCCCCACTGGTGCATTACTTCCCATTGCTCGAGGGGACTGAAGTTCCAACAGGACAGGGAACCATGGCCGAACAGGACCACATACTCGTCGTCGAAGACGAGCCGATCACCCGTGAACAACTCGTCTCTTACTTCCAGGAAGAAGGATTCAAGGTCAGCTCCACCGGTTCCGGCGACGAGGTGCTGCCCATCGTCCAGGAACGCGACGTCGTGCTCGTGCTGCTGGACATCAAGCTGCCGGGCAAGGACGGCCTGACTCTCACCCGCGAGATCCGCCAGGAGTCGGACCTCGGCATCATCCTGGTCACCAGCAAACAGGAACAGATCGACAAGATTCTCGGCCTCGAGAGCGGCGCGGACGACTACGTCACCAAGCCGTTCGATCCGCGGGAGCTGCTCTCCCGGGCGCGCAACCTGATCCGCCGGGTCCACATCCAGCAGCGCCAGCGGCGCAAGAACCACATCCGCCACTTCGAGGGCTGGCAGCTCGACCTGAACAAGCGCGAGCTGACCTCGCCGTCCGGCGAGAAGGCCACCCTGTCGGCCGGGGAATACCAGCTCCTGCTCGCGTTCATGGAACGGGCCGGCGAGGTGATGAACCGCGACCAGCTCATGAACCGCATCCGCAACCGGGAGTGGTTCCCGGACGACCGCTACATCGACGTGCTGGTGGGTCAGCTGCGCAAGAAGCTCGGTGAGCGCGCCTCCACGGCGAAGATCATCACCACGATCCACGGCACCGGCTACCTGTTCACCCCCGAGGTCACCTGAGCCGGCCGCTTGCTCTCTGCACCGCCGGAGCGCTGCCCGAGCGGCGGCGCCGACCGCTGGTGCGACGCGGCCACGAACGCACAAAATGCGCACAACGCGGCGGTCGTCGGCGGCTATGCTGACGGCACGGCCGGCCATCGGCGCGCGCGACGACTCGACGGATTGCACGGACTGATCCAGTGGCCAAGGGGGTAGACAAGACCATCTACGAGAGCGCGACGACGCTGGTGAAGCGCTCCCAGTGGGACGGCCAGCCGGTGATCATCAAGGCGCTCAAGCCCCACGCCCGCAACGCGAGCACCATCGCCCGCTATCACCACGAGTTCAAGATCAATCAGTCGCTCACCAGCCCCTACGTGTGCCGGGCGCTGGCGATGGACGACAGCGAGCACCGGATCATCTTCGAGGACTCCTCGGCCCGGGCGCTGCGCGAGCTGATCCGCAGCGAATCGCTGTCGCTGGAAGAGCGCATGGACGTCGCGATGTCACTCGCCCACGCGCTGCAGTCGATTCACGACGAGGGGGTGATCCACCGCGATCTGAACCCGGGCAACATCATCGTCGTGGAAGACACGCTGGCGGTGCAGATCATCGATTTCGGCCTCGCCACGCTGGCACCGCGCGAATACCCGAACCAGGATCCGGTCGGGCAGCTCACCGGGACGCTGCCGTACATCTCCCCCGAGCAGACCGGGCGCGTGAATCGAGTCGTCGACTACCGCACCGACCTGTATTCACTCGGCGTCACGCTCTACGAGCTGTTCAGCGGGCGCACGCCGTTCACCAGCAAAGATCCGCTCGAGATGATCCACGCGCACATCGCGAGCACGCCGAAGCCGCTGCACGTGGTGAATCCGCAGGTGCCGCAATGGCTCTCCGACGTGGTGCAGAAGCTCCTGTCGAAGCAGCCCGAAGACCGTTACCAGAGCGCTGCGGCGGCGCGCGACGACCTGGCGGAAGGCCAGCGGCACGCGGCGGTGATTCCGTTCCGGCTGGGGCGCACCGACGCGCCGGGGCAGCTTTCGCTGCCGAAACGCCTGTACGGGCGCGAAGCGGCCCTCGAGGACGTGCGCGCCGCGGTGGAGCGCAGCCTCGCCGGCGAGAGCGTGATCCTCGAGATCAACGGCTCCGGCGGCATGGGCAAGACGGCCCTCTGTGACGCGCTCGCCCGGGAGGCGGCCGAGCAGGGGCTGCTGACCGCCCGCATCGGCGTGCGCGGCGGAACCTACCGGGACGGCGCCGGGCTCTGGCTCGAGCTGCTGCGTCTGCTGATCCGTCAGGCGCTGTCGCTCCCGCCCGCACAGGGTCAGGTACTGCTCGAGCGCCTCGAGCGGCTGAATCCGGCGACGATGAACTGCCTGATCACCTACGTGCCGGAGCTGCGCCCGGTGGCCGATCGGGTCTGTACCGATTCGGACGTCGAGCCGGCCGCGCCGGCGATCGCGGTGATGCACGGGCTGAAGGCGCTGGCGCCGCATCCGCTGTGCGTGATCGTCGAGGACGTCGATCAGCAGCCGGAGGACGACCTGGCGCATCTGCTGAACACCGCCGCCGAGCTGCGCCACCTGCTGCTGGTGTTCAGCCAGGAGCGGCCCGACGCGAGCCTGTTCGAGCGCCCGCGCCTCGCCACCAAGCGGGTGCACGTACTGCTCGAGCCGCTCACCAAGGGCGACGTGCGCAAGCTCCTCTCGGACATGCTGACCCAGGGCGAAGCGCGGGTTCGCGAGCTCGCGGCGGAGCTGCACGCGAAGACCGACGGCATTCCGGGGCACCTCCTGGAGCTGATCTTCGAGCTGCACGGCGAGCAGGTCATCGCCTACGACACCCTGGACGGCGAGTGGCGCTGGGACCTCGACCGCGTGCGCAGCCACTACTTCAGCAACAATTCCTCGGACCGGGTCCGCAAGCAGCTAGAGGCGCTGCCGGTGGCGACCCGGGAGGCGCTCCGCTGGGGCGCGGCCATCGGCAGCGAGTTCGCCGCGAGCCTCGTCCAGCGCCTGATCGGTTCGGGCGGCGAGGACGTCGCCGCGGTGCTCCGGCCCGCGGTGAACGCATCGCTCCTGCGCAGCGTCGAGGCGGAGGGCGACGGCGAGGAGCCGATGTACCGCTTCTCGCATCCGCGCATCCGCGCGCTGCTCTACGCGAGCATGAGCCGCGACGAGAAGCCGCGCCGTCACCAGGCGATCAGCCGGGCGCTGAAGGCGGCTCGGCCGCGCTCGGAGACGGCGATGATGCAGCTCGCCGACCACCTGAACGCCGCCGTCGACTTCCTCGACGCGGACCATGACCAGCGTGCCGAGGTCGTGCACCACAACCTGCTGGCGGCGCGCGCGGCGCTGGTGCGCGGCCGCTTCCAGGCCGCCTACAAATACGCGCGCAGCGGCCTCGCCGTGGTGCGGGACGACATCGACGGCGCGGTGTCGCTGGAGCTGTCGGAATGCGCGGCGGAGGCCGCGTTCCTGTGCGGCGACTTCCATCAGCTCTACCGGGTGATCCGGGAGACCAGCGCGCCGAGCAGCGTGATCGACGAGATGCGGGTGCGCGCCGCCGCGGTACAGAACCGGCTCGGCGAGGCGGAGCGATTCGCCGAGCAGGCGCTCGAGCGGCTGGGGGCCGTGCTGCCGGCACGTCCGCCGGTGGTCGCCCACGCGTTCACACGGCGCCTCGTCGAGCGCGCCGGCCGCTGGCGCCGGCGCCTCGCGCGGCGCGTCGACCGGCGGCTGCCGACGCCGATCCGCGTGATCGAGGATCCGCGCCTGCACGAGGTGTTCCGGCTGTACGGCTACCTCGTGCACATCGGCTATCACCTCGGCAGCGGCCGCCTGCCGGCCCTCGCCCGAGCGGTGCGGCTGCGCGCGCGCCGCTCCGGGTACAGCGCCGAGGTGGCGTTCGCGATCGCGACCGAGGCGGTGAGCGCGCTGGTGGACGGCGATGCCGCGGCCGCGCGCCGCTACTCCGACCAGGCGCGGATGCTCGCGTCGCGCTTCGCCGGCGAAGCCTTCTCGGTGCGCAGCACCACGCTGCTGAACGGGCTCGTCGACCCGTGGTTCACGTCCCTCGACCACACGCTCAACGCGCTGTCGGAGAATCTCTCCACCAGCATGGCGCGGCACGACTACGAGTTCGCGGCCACCGCCAGTGCGTTCTACGCGATCAATGCGGTGGTGCGCGGCGCAGAGCTCGGCTCGCTCAAGCAGACGCTGCACCAGCACGTCTCGCAGCTCACCCCGTATCAGCACGTCACCGGCATCAACATCACCCGTTTCGTGCTGCAGATCGTCAACAGCCTGGTGGGTCAGGCGGACGTGGACCCGGATCCGGAGCGCGGCCAGAGCCTCGCGATTCACAACAGCGAGGACGTCGCGGCGCACGGTGTCGTGTACGTGCTGCGGCTGTACTACGCGGTGCTGTTCCAGGACTTCCAGGGCGCCGCCAACATCCTGCGTCTGGCGCGCTCGTACGGCGTACACCTTTCGGGCTCGCCGCTGATCGCGGTGCTGAAGTTCTCCGAGAGCCTGGTGCACCTGCGCACCGGCGGTCGGAGCTCCCAGGGCGATGCGGCCCCCGGCGGCACGGGCAAGGTGCGGCGCAACCTCAGGCTGCTGCGGCGCTGGCAGCGCAACGGCGCCGCGCACGTCGAGCCGAAGATCCTGCTGATCCAGGCGGAGCTCGCGTGGCAGCGCGGCCAGAGCACCCGCGCGCTCGAGCTCTACGAACGGGCGGCGGAGCGCTCGCGGCGCTTCGGGCTCGCCAACGACGAAGCGCTGGCGTACGAGCTCGCGGCGCGCGCGTGCGACAAGAGCGGGCGCACGGACTTCGCGAAGCTCTTCGCCCGCAACGCCTACCACGCCTACATGCGCTGGGGCGCGGCCGCGAAGACCAACCAGCTCGAGCGCGAGTTCCACGCGCTGCTGCAGGAAAGCCACGACGGCCGCCGGGCCGGTTCGCTGTCGGTGGGCGACCTCGCCGAGCTCACCGTGCGCGACATCCACAACCGCACCTCGAGCTTCAATACCGGCGACTTCAACGAGCGCATCCTCGACACCACCACGGTGCTGCGCGCGGCGCAGACGATTTCCGGCGAGATCATGCTGGACCAGGTGCTGACGAAGCTGCTGCGTCTCGCGCTCGAGCACGCGGGCGCGCAGAAGGCGTGCATGCTGCTCGCCCACGAACGGCGCCTGTTCGTCGAGGCGATCGCGTCGGTGGACGGCGGCCCGACCCACCGGGTGGTGCCGGCGGTGCCGCTCGAAGCGTCCGACGACGTCCCGGAGAGCATCATCCAGTTCGTCGCCCGCACCAAGGAGACCCTGGTGATCGGCGACGCGACCCAGGAGGACGTGTTCACCCAGGATGCCTACGTCAAGCGCATGCAGCCGCTGTCGGTGCTGTGTCTGCCGATCGTCCACCGCGGCGAGATCTCCGGCATCCTGTACATCGAGCACCGCTGGCTGACCGGCGTGTTCACGCGCCAGCGGGTCGAGGTGCTGGCGCTGCTCGCCTCGCAGGCCGCGATTTCGATCGAGAACGCGCGCCTGTATGCGGATCTGCAGGCGACGCGCGACGAATACCGGACGCTGTACGACAACGCCATCGAGGGGTTGTTCCGGATCAGCCCGAGCGGCGTGCTGCTGTCGGCGAACCCGACGCTCGCGCGCATTCTCGGCTTCGACAACGTGCTGCAGCTGCTCGACGAGTACCGCGAGCTGCTCGACCGCGTGTTCCTGTCCCGCGAGCGGATCGGCCAGTTCCTCTCGGAGCTCGAGCAGAACGGCATGGTGAGCAACTTCGAAGCGCAGGGCGTCACCCGCCAGGGCCGCACGCTATGGATGGCGCTGAGAGCCCAGCTCAACAAGGATCCGGACGGACGCGAGTACATCGACGGCTCGCTGATCGACATCTCCGAGCGTATCGAGCGGGAGCAGGCGGACAAGCAGCGGCAGATCGCCGAGGCGGCGACCCAGGCGAAGAGCGCGTTCCTCGCGAACATGAGCCACGAGATCCGCACGCCGATGAACGCCATCGTCGGCTTCTCGAAGCTCGCGCTGGACACCCCGCTCGATCGCAAGCAGCACGAATACCTGACCTCGATCCGCAACGCCGCCGAGAGCCTGCTGGCGCTGGTGAACGACATCCTCGACTTCTCCAAAATCGAGGCGGGGAAGCTCGTGCTCGAGCAGCGTCCGTTCACGCTGGCCGAGACGCTCGGCGAAGTGGAGCGGCTGTTCCGCACGGAGCTCAGGCGCCGCAAGCTCGCGTTCTACGTCGACGATCACACCCGCGAGCACCCGAACTTTCCCGAGGACGGGATGCTGGTGGGCGATGCGATGCGCCTGCACCAGGTGCTCGTCAATCTGGTCGGCAATGCGGTGAAGTTCACCGAGGCCGGCGAGATCCGGCTGTCGGTCAAGGTCCACACCTGGGTGCCGCCCGACGTGGTGCTCGCGATCGCCGTCAGCGACACCGGCATCGGCATCAGCGAGGAGCAGCAGGAGCGCCTGTTCGAATCGTTCGAGCAGGCCGAGTCCTCCACCACGCGCCGCTTCGGCGGCACCGGCCTCGGCCTAACGATCTGCAAGCGCCTGGTGCAGGTGATGGGCGGCGAGATCCATCTCGAGTCGGAGCTCGGCCGCGGCAGCACGTTCACGTTCACGGTGCGCCTGCAGCTTCCGGACGGCCGTACCACCCAGTTCGAGACGCCGGTGGTCCCGCGCGAGCGCAACACCGCGATCCTCGAAGGCCGCGAGATCCTCGTTGCCGAAGACAACCCGATCAATCAGCAGCTCGCGCTCGAGTTCCTGCAGCGTGCGGGCGCCCGCGTGGACATCGCCGAGAACGGCCGCGAGGCGGTCGATCGGGCGACCGCGAAGAGCTACGACGCGCTGCTGATGGACATCCACATGCCGCTGCTCGACGGGCTCGAAGCGACCCGCATCCTGCGCGAGCAGGGTCTGACGCTGCCGATCGTCGCGGTGTCCGCGGACGCGCTGACCACGCGCCGCTCGGCCGCCTTCGACGCCGGCTGCGACGCGTACGTCACCAAGCCCATCGACTTCGACGAGCTGCTCGGCGTGATGACGCAGCTCCTGCCGCAGAGCGATACGCCGCACCTGCGCCGGCGGGCCACGGACCGGCCGCCGGAGGCCGAGCCGGAGGAGGCGCCGCCGGTGGTGGTCGAACGGCGCCGCCCCGCCGCGCGGGAAGACGGCGCGCGCAAGGGGATCGAGTCGCTGCAGATCCAGCGGGTGCCCGGCATCGACATCGGCGCCGCGATCAAGGGCCACAACGGCAACGTGCGGCTGATGATCAAGCTGATGGGCGACTTCGGCCGCTACTACGGTGACGCCGGTACGCGGATGCGCCGCATGGTCAGCGAGCAGCGCTACGAGGAAGCCGAGCGGCTCGCCCACAACCTGCACGGCGTCGCCGGCAGCTTCGGCGCGCAGCGTCTGAAGGAGGCCTCGAAGACGCTCGAGCTCGCCCTCGCGGAGCCGGAGGGCAAGAACCTGCTCGGCCTGGTGCAGAGCTTCGAGATCGCGCTGACCGAGGTGCTCGAGTCGGCCGACGCGCTCGCGAGCGAAGAGGTGCGCTTCCGCGCTAGCGACTTCGGCGAGGGGTGACGTCGAGCAGCGGGACGAACTCCGCGGCGGCTACCGGCCCTGTGGGAGCGCCCAACCCTGTGGGAGCACCCGACGCTGTGGGAGCGGCCTCCGGCCGCGAACCTCCCCCGCTCCCCAATCCGACGAAGTCGAACAGCCTCCGGTCCGCGAGATGCGACGGCACCACGTGCGCGAGCGCGCGCGCGATGTTGTGCACCCGCCCCGGCGTCTTCCGGTCCCATTCGGCCAGCATCGTCTTGATCACCTGCCGCTGCAGGTTCTCCTGCGAGCCGCACAGGTTGCACGGGATGATCGGAAAGCGACGGTGCTCGGCCCAGCGCGCGATGTCGCGCTCGCGGCAGTAGTAGAGCGGCCGTATCACCACGTGGCGGCCGTCGTCGCTCACGAGCTTCGGCGGCATCGCCTTCATCCGGCCGCCGTAGAACAGGTTCAGGAACAGGGTCTCCACCGCATCGTCCAGATGGTGGCCCAGCGCGATGCGGGTCGCGCCGATGCGGCTCGCGCAGGCGTACAGGATGCCGCGGCGCAGCCTCGAGCAGACCGGGCAGGTGGTCTTGCCCTCGGGGGTCAGCGCCTGCACGACGCTGAAGGTGTCCTCCTCGAGGATGTGGTACTCGAGGCCGAGCGTCTCGAGGTAGTCGCGCATCAGGCCGGCCGGGTAGCCGGGCTGCTTCTGATCGAGGTGCACGGGTACCAGCTCGAAGCGCACCGGTGCCGAGCGCTGCAGGTTCAGCAGGATGTCGAGCAGCGTGTAGGAGTCCTTGCCGCCGGAGAGGCACACCATCACGCGGTCGCCGTCGCCGATCATCCCGTAGTCGGCGATCGCGCGGCCGACTTCGCGGCGCAGGCGCTTCTGCAGCTTGTTCGCGTCATAGCGCTCGCGGCGGTCGTCCCTTCCCGCTGTAGGAGCGGTCTCCAGACCGCGATCTTCCGGCTCGAAATGCTCGACGGCCAAGGTCTTCCTCGGTCTCTTCCTGGTGGAGGCGCGCCAGTCTACTCGATCGTCGTTCTGGTTTCTTTGGGCTTGGTTCTGGAAGGTGCTCGCTGGGTCGGGGCGCGGGAAGCGCCCCGCCCCTCCAATCTCCTCCCAGTCCCGGCCCAGAGAAAACAAGCCTGATCGCGTGACTGACGCGCTTCCACGTCGAATGGCCGCGGCGTCCATGGCCTCCGACGTGCCTCGGGCCTGCGCCCCTGGCATCAGTTCACCTGACGCAGAGCGCCTTCGGTGACGAAGTGCTGGAAGGCGGAGGGCGGGAGGGGCTTCGAGAAGTAGTAGCCCTGGACGAAGTCGCAGCCGATCTGGCGCAGGCGCTTGACCTGGTCGCTGCGCTCGACGCCTTCGGCGACGACGCGCATGCCGAGGATGCGGCCCATGCTGACGATGGACGCGACGAGGCCGTAGTCGCGGGTGTTGGCGAGCTCGTCGATGAAGGTCTTGTCGACCTTCAGCACGTCGAACTCGTAGTTGCGCAGGTAGCCGAGCGACGAGAAGCCGGTGCCGAAGTCGTCGAGCGCGACCATGCTGCCGAGCGCGCGCACTTCCTTCAGGAAACGGTGCACGCCGGCGCTGTTCTCCATCAGCGCGCTCTCGGTCAGCTCGAGCACGAAGCCGCTGTCCGCCACGCGGCCGAGCAGGTCGATGAACGCCTGCGCGTCTTCCTCGCGGCGGAGCTGCACCGGGCTCACGTTGATCGAGATGCGCAGGTTCTCGAGGCCCTGGCGGCGCCAGGCCTCGAGCTGGCGGTGGCATTCCTCGACCACCCATTGGCCGATGTCGACGATCAGACCCATGTCCTCGGCGACCGGAATGAACTCGCCGGGCGCGATCAGGCCGAGCTCGGGATGCCGCCAGCGCAGCAGCGCCTCGGCGCTGGCGACGACGCCGCGCTTCACGTCCACCACCGGCTGGTAGTGGAGCTCGAGCTCGCCGCGGGACAGCGCCCGGCGCAGTGCCGACTCGAGCTCGAGGCGCCGCTCCGCGCGGGCGATCATCTCCGGCTCGAAGAACGCGACCGCGTTGCCGCCCTGCTCCTTGACCTGGATGCGCGCCGCGTCGGCCTTCTGCAGCAGCGCGCCCGTGTCGTCGCCGTCGCGCGGCAACAGCGCGGCGCCCACGCTGGCGGTGATGTAGAGCTCACGGTCGTCGAGCTGGAACGGGCGGCCGAGCTCCGTGAGGATGCGCCGGCCGAGGCGCTCGGCCTCCGCATAATCGGCGAGCTCGGTCATCAGCACGCCGAAGTGATCGCCGCCGAGGCGAGCCACGGTGTTCGTCTCGTCGACGCACATCGCGAGCCGGTAGGCGGCTTCCAGCAGCACCTGATCGGCCTTGGCCGGGCCCACCGAGTCGTTGACCATCTTGAACCGGTCGAGGTCGATGCTGAGCACCGCGCCGAGCGAGCCCGATTCCCGGCACTGCAGCACCAGGCGGTTCAGCCGCTCCTCGAACAGGTTTCGGTTCGGCAGACGGGTCAGCGTGTCGTGGTGCGCCTGCCAGAGCATCAGCCGTTTGGCGTCGTCGGAGCCGAGCAGGTCCATCGACAGCGTCAGATGCCCGAGCAGCTCGCCGCGCGGGCCGCTGAGGCGCAGCCGCGTCACCGTGTCGGCGTAGGCTTCGCCCGTCTTCTTGCGCAGCCGCAGCTCGCCGACCCAGCGGCCGTCGCGCGCGAGGCTCTCGCGAACCAGCGCCTGGAAGCCCGGGTCCGTCCGGCCCGCGTGATTGAACGAGATTTCCCGGCCGAGCACTTCCTCGCGCGAATAGCCGGTCATCCGCGTATAGGCGTCGTTCACCGCGAGGATGCGGTCGTCGGCGTCCGTGACGACCACGGGCGCCGGAGAATGCTCGAACAGGCTCTGCTCCAGCCCGGCCAGCGCCCACGCCGGCCGCTGGCGGGCCCGTACCCGCCACCGCGCGGCGCCCCAGGCGATCACGATGCCGACCAGGAGCAGCACCGCGAGCGCGACGAGATGCTG
>DASVDC010000038.1:0-2769 GCA_036381275.1 Pseudomonadales bacterium
GCCGCTCGGCGATCCGGTGGAGCGGCTCAAGCAGCACATGATCCGGGAGGGCTGGTGGTCCGACGAGCGTCACGACAAGCTCGTCAACGAGCTGCGCGACTACATCACCGAATGCTGGGAGGAGGCCTGCAGCTACGGCACGATGACCGAAGGGCCGTTTCTCGACAAGAACGAGCTGTTCGAGGACGTGTTCAAGGACATGCCGCCGCACCTGATCCGGCAGCGTGACGAGCTGCGCGCGCTGGAGGAGAACTGACATGGCCCAGATGAACATGATTCAGGCGCTGAACTCGGCGCAGGACATCATGCTGAGCCGTGATCCCAACGTGGTGCTGATCGGCGAGGACATCGGCTACTTCGGCGGCGTGTTCCGAGCCACCGACGGTCTGCAGCGCAAGCACGGCGAGCACCGCGTGATCGACGCGCCGATCGCGGAAGGCGGCATCATCGGCGCGGTGATCGGCATGTCGATCAACGGGCTGCGGCCGGTGGCCGAGATCCAGTTCGCCGACTACATCTATCCCGGTTTCGACCAGATCGTGAGCCAGCTCGCCCGCATCCGCTATCGGACTGCGGGCGACTTCTTCTGTCCGGTCACCATCCGCACGCCGTGCGGCGGCGGCATCCGCGGCGGCCAGACCCACTCGCAGAGCCCGGAGGGCCTCTTCACCCACGTGAGCGGGCTCAAGGTGGTGATGCCGTCGAATCCGTACGATGCGAAGGGCCTCTTGATCAGCGCGATCGAGGACGACGATCCGGTGATCTTCTTCGAGCCGAAGCGGATCTACAACGGGCCGTTCGACGGCGATCCCGAGAAGCCGGCGGTGCCGTGGAGCACGCACCCGAAAGGAGAGGTTCCGGAAGAGTACTACACGGTGCCCATCGGCCGCGCCGAGGTGGTGCGGGAGGGCAGTGATCTGACGATCCTCTGCTACGGCACGATGGTCCACGTCGCACAGGCATCGGCGGATCTGGTCGGGGCCGATGCGGAGATCATCGACATCCGGACGCTCGCACCGCTCGACGTGCCGACCATCGTCGCATCGGTGGAGAAGACCGGCCGGTGCATCGTCGTGCACGAGGCCACCCGCTTCTCCGGCTACGGCGCCGAGCTCTCGGCCACCGTGCAGGAGGAGTGCTTCTACCATCTGGAAGCGCCCGTGGTGCGCGTCTGCGGCTGGGACACGCCGTACCCGCACGCGTTCGAGTGGGATTACTTTCCGGGTCAGAAGCGGGTGTCCGCAGCCATAAGACGGGTGCTGGAGGCGGAATGACCGAGTTCGTATTCAAGCTGCCCGACCTCGGCGAAGGCACCGTCGAGGCGGAGATCGTGGAGTGGCACGTCAAGCCGGGCGACGTGGTCAAGGAAGGCGACGTGATCGTCGACGTGATGACCGACAAGGCCAACATCGAAGTGCCTGCGCCGGTGGACGGCAAAGTGCTGCGCACCAGCGGCCAACCGGGTGACGTGGTCGCCGTGGGGACGGAGCTCATCGCGTTCGAAGCGAGCGAGAAGGCGGTGCGGCGCCGGGAGCAGGAGCCCGCGGCCGCCGAGGCGCGGGTTACGGAGCGGGAGCCGGCGGAGGAGGCGCAGGCGCCGGAACCGGCGGCCCCTAAGCCGAAGGTTTCGAAACCAGAGGCTCCGGAACCGCAGCCCGCGGAACCGCGGGCCGAGGCTGGCGAGAAGGTGGAGGCACCGTTCGGCACCGATACGGCGCGGCCCGAAGCGGTGCGGCCCCGTCCCCCGGAGAAGCGCACGCCGGCGCAGGCCGCGCAGGCTGCGAGCCGACCCGGCGACGACGGCGAACCGGCGAGCCCGGCAACCGGCGGACGGGTGATCACCTCGCCGGCGATCCGGCGGCGCGCGAAGGAGGCGGGCATCGATCTTCGGCAGGTCGCCGGCACCGGACCGCGCGGACGGATCCTGCGCATGGATTTCGAGCGGGCGCTCGCGGAGCGCCCAGCGGCACGGTCCGCGGCTGCTCCGGCACCGGCGGCACCGGGCGATGAGTTCGAGGAGCACAAGGTCATCGGCGTCCGGCGCGTGATCGCCGAGCGGATGAGCCAGAGCAAACGCGAGATCCCGCACTTCGGCTACGTCGAGGAGGTGGACGTCACCGAGCTCGAAGCGCTGCGCCGGCACCTGACCGAGACCCGCGGCGAGCGGCTGACCGTGCTGCCGTTCATCGCGATCGGCCTGATCCGGGCGCTGCGCGAGTTTCCGCAGTGCAATGCCCGCTACGACGCCGAGCGCAACATGCTGCAGCGCTACCGGCCGGCGCACCTCGGCATCGCCACGCAGACGGCCGACGGGCTGAAGGTGCCGGTGGTGCGCAACGCGCAGGCGCTGGACCTCTGGCAGCTCGCGCGGGAGATCGCGCGCGTCGCGGAGGCGGCGCGCACGGGCAAAGCGACGCGGGCGGAGCTTTCCGGGTCGACGATCACGATCACGAGCCTCGGGCGCATCGGCGGGATCGTCACCACGCCGGTGATCAACTACCCGGAGGTCGCGATCCTCGGCGTCAACAAGGCGGTCGACAGGCCCGTGGTGCTGGACGGGCAGATCCGTGTCCGGACGATGATGAACCTGTCGAGCTCGTTCGATCACCGCTTCGTCGACGGCTTCGACGCTGCCGCGATGATCCAGAAGCTGAAGGGCCTGCTCGAGCACCCGGCGACGCTGTTCCTCTGATCTTGGAGCGGCCCCTGGGGGAGCGACCTCTGGCCAAGCCATCCCGTGGGAGCGGCCTCCGGCCGCGAATCTCCGGA
>DASVDC010000039.1:0-53895 GCA_036381275.1 Pseudomonadales bacterium
GACCGCCCCCGCAGAGCGCGTGGGTCAGATGTTGCTGTCGAGGAACGCGGCGAGCTGGGACTTCGACAGTGCGCCCACCTTGGTGGCTTCCACTTCGCCGTTCTTGAACAGCATCAGCGTCGGAATGCCGCGTATCCCGTATTTCGGCGGAGTTTCCTGGTTGGCGTCGATGTCGAGCTTGCAGATCTTGACCTTGTCGGCGTACTCGTCGGCGATCTCGTCGAGGATGGGCGCGATCATCTTGCACGGCCCGCACCACTCCGCCCAATAGTCGACGAGCACGGGCTTGTCGGAGTTCAGGACGTCCCGCTCGAAGTCCGCATCCGAGGTATGCACGATCTTGTCGCTCATAGACGATCTCCAGGTGTTCACGCCGGCGAGTGTAGCATGAGGCCGAAGCGGCACCGAAAGAACCTCCGCTCCTGAGATTATGCACGTTTCGGTGGTTGAGTTAGGCTGAAGCTGTGGCACCGATGCACCTCACATGAACGATCTGTACGCAGCGCTGGACCTCGGTTCGAACAGCTTTCACCTGCTGCTCGCGCGGCGCTGCGGGGACGGTTTCGAGACGGTGGAGCGCATCAAGGAGAAGGTGCGGCTCCTGGCCGGTTTCCGGGACGGGCGCCTGCATCCCGACGCGATGGAACGCGGCCGCGCCTGCCTCGCGCGCTTCGCACAGCGCCTGGCGGCGGTGCCGCGCGAGAACCTCAAGATGGCGGGCACGCATGCGCTGCGCGAAGCGAGCAACCGCGCCGAGTTCGTGCGCACTGCCGAAGCGATCCTGGGTGTGCCGCTCGAGGTCGTCTCGGGTGAGGAGGAGGCGCGCCTGGTCTATCTCGGGGTCGCGCACCACCTGCCGCGGGAGCCGGGCAGGGGCCGGCTGGTGGTGGACGTGGGCGGCGGCAGCACCGAGTTCGCCTGGGGTAACGGACATCCCGGCGAGCCGGCCCGGGTGGCATCGCTGAAGGTCGGCTGCGTCTCGCTCACCGAGACCGAGATCGCACCGCAGCCGAACCAGGCGCTCGCGTTCGTCGCCGCGCGGCGGGCCGCCGTGATGGCGCTCGACGGGCTCGAGCCGGTGGAGCCGGACGTGGAAGTGCTCGGTACCTCGGGAACGGTGGAATCGGTTCTGGGCGTGCTCGCCGCCAACGGCTGGGGCACCGAGCAGATCACCCGGGAAGGCCTCGACATGCTCACCGACGCGATCGTCAGCGGCCGCTGGCTGGTGGATGCGGGCCTGCCGGGGCTGCACCCGGAGCGGGTGGACATCTTCGCCGCGGGACTGGCGCTGGTCGATGCGATCTTCCACGTGCTGAAGGTGGACGCGATGCGTTTCGTCGACGCGTCGTTGCAGGACGGCCTGCTCTACCGCCACGGCGGCTTGTCGGAGCCGCGCACGGACCTGCGCGACGCGACCATTGCGCGGCTGAAGGAGCGTTACCGGGTCGATGCGGATCAGGCCGCGCGGGTCCGCAGCACCGCGCTCGAGCTGTTCGACGCCTGTGCACGCGACGGTGCGGGGTCCGGCTGGCCGGGGGGCCGGCGCTGGCGTGACCTGCTCGGCTGGGCGGCGGAACTGCACGAGCTCGGCCTGGTGGTGGCGCCGCGCCACTATCATCGTCACGGCGCGTACCTGCTGCAGCATTCGGACATGCGCGCGTTTTCGCGTACCGAGCAGGATCAGCTCGTACTGCTGGTGCGCGGCCATCGGCGCGCGTTCCCGGGTCTGTCGTTCCGCGCCTACGACCGCGAAACACAGCGGTGCCTCACGCGGCTGCTCGCGCTGCTGCGCATCGCGGTGATCGTGCACCGCGGACACAGCGGTGAAGCCGCGCCGGAGCTCGAGGTCAGAACCGGCCGCGACGGGTTGACGATCGCGTTTCCGAGCGGCTGGCTCGACGCCCATCCGCTGTCGGCGCGCGAGCTCGAGATCGAAGTCGCGCAGCTCGCCCGCGCGGGCATCGGGCTCAGAATCGTGACTAACGCGGCCGCGCGAGGGCCTCGGCGGCCTGCAGCGCAAAGTAGCTGAGCACGCCGTCGGCTCCGGCGCGCTTGAAGCAGGTCAGCGCCTCCAGCACCACGCGCTGATCGAGCCAGCCCCGATCGATCGCGCCGCGCAGCATCGCGTACTCGCCGCTCACCTGGTAGGCGAACGTCGGCACGCCGAAGCGCGCCTTCACCCGCTGCACGATGTCGAGGTACGGCATCCCCGGCTTCACCATCACCATGTCGGCGCCTTCCTCGAGATCGAGCGCGATCTCGTGCAGCGCCTCGTCACCGTTGGCGGGATCCATCTGATAGGTCGCCTTGCTGCCCTTGCCGAGCGTCGCGGAGGAGCCGACCGCGTCCCGGAACGGTCCGTAGAAACCGGACGCGTACTTGGCCGAGTAGGCCATGATCTGCGTGTTCACGTATCCGGCCTCGTCGAGGCTCCGGCGGATCGCGCCGACCCGGCCGTCCATCATGTCCGACGGCGCGATCACGTCGGCACCCGCCTCGGCGCAGACCACGGACTGACGCACGAGCGCCTCCACGGTCACGTCGTTCAGCACGTAGCCGTGCTCGTCGATGATGCCGTCGTGGCCGTGCGTGGTATAAGGATCGAGCGCCGCGTCGGTGATGATCCCGAGCTCGGGCAGCGCGTTGCGCAGCGCCTGCACCGCGCGCGGAATCAGCCCGTCGGGATTCCACGCCTCTGCGCCGTCGGCACTGCGCCGCTCGGGCGCCACGTTCGGGAACAGCGCCACCGCCGGGATGCCGAGCTGCCAGGCGCGCTCCGCGTCTCTGACAAGTTCATCAACGGTCAGGCGCTCGATGCCCGGCATCGACGGCACGGGCTGGCGCTGGTTCGTGCCTTCGATCACGAACATCGGATAGATCAGATCGTCGGTGGTCAGGGTATGCTCCCGCACCAGGCGCCGGGAGAAGTCCCGGGCGCGGTTGCGGCGCAGGCGGGTGGCGGGGAACCGTCGTGCCATGATGCATCCTGGAATCGGGTATCAGAGGGAATGGTAACTCATGACTGATCGGGGCCGCCGGCTCTGGCCGCGGATTGCGCTGCTGGCGATGCTGGCGGTGGCCGTGGGGGTCTATTTCGCGTTCGATCTCGGCCGTTACCTCGACCTCGAATACCTCAAGCAGGCGCAGGAACGGGTCAGCGCGCTGGTGCGTGAGCGGCCGGTCGGCGCCACGGCGGTGTTCTTCGGCGCCTACGTGCTGATCACCGCGGCCTCGCTGCCCGGTGCGGCGGTGATGACGCTGGCGGCGGGGGCGCTGTTCGGCCTGCCGTGGGGCCTGGTGGTGGTCTCGTTCGCGAGCTCGATCGGCGCGACGCTGGCCATGCTGGTCTCGCGGAAGCTCGTGGGCGAAGCGGTGCAGCGGCGCTTCGCCGGGCAACTCGAGACGGTCAACCGCGGGCTCGAGCGGGACGGCGGCTTCTATCTCTTCACGCTGCGCATGGTGCCGCTGTTCCCGTTCTTCGTGATCAACCTGGTGATGGGTCTGACGCCGATCCGCGTCTGGACCTTCTACTGGGTGAGCCAGATCGGCATGCTGGCCGGGACGTTCGTCTACGTGTTCGCCGGCACGCAGCTCGCCCGGGTGGACTCGCTGTCGGACGTGCTGAGCCCGGGCCTGATCGCCGCGCTGTCGCTGCTCGGGCTGTTTCCGCTGCTGGCCCGCTGGGGTGTCGATCGGCTGCGCCGCGCGCGCGGCGCACTGGAACAGGACGGCTGAGATGGCGGGACGCTTCGACGACAACCTGCTGGTGATCGGCGGCGGCTCGGCCGGCCTGATCGCCGCCTACGTGGCCGCGACGGTGCGCGCCCGCGTCACGCTGGTGGAGGCCGGGCGGATGGGCGGGGACTGCCTGAACACCGGCTGCGTGCCGAGCAAGACGCTGATCCGCTGCGCCCGGGTCGCCCACACGGTACGCACCGCGCAGCGCCACGGGATCCGTGCGGCGGAGCCCGAGGTCGATTTCCCCGAGGTGATGCGCCGGGTCCGCCGGGCCATCGAGACGATCGCCCCGAAGGATTCCATGGAACGCTACGAGAGCCTCGGTGTGCGCTGCGTGGCCGGGCGGGCACGGCTGATCGACGGGCATCGGGCCGCGGTGGGCGATCGGGTGCTGTCGGCGCGCCGCATCGTGCTCGCGACCGGCGCCGTACCGGTGGTGCCGCCGATCCCGGGGCTCGACGCGGTGCGGCCATTGACCTCCGAGAACGTCTGGGCGCTCGACGCGCTGCCGCGGCGGCTGCTGGTGCTGGGCGGCGGTCCGATCGGCTGTGAGCTCGCCCAGGCGTTCCAGCGCCTCGGCAGCGCGGTGACCCTGATCGATCTGGAGCCGCGCCTGCTGCCGCGGGAGGACCCGGACGTCTCGGCGCACCTCGAGGCCGCGCTGCGCGCCGAGGGGCTCGACCTGCGGCTCGGCCACCGGGCCGTCGGTGTGACGCCGGCGGAAGCGCCGGGAGCCGGGGTGCTGCGTGCCGAGGCGGCCGGCGAAACGGCGGAGCTGCCGTTCGACCGGATTCTCGTGGCGGTGGGCCGGCGGCCGTTCACCGAAGGACTCGGGCTCGATGCGCTCGGCATCGAGACAGGGCCCGACGGGGCGGTGCGGGTCGATCGCTACCTGCGCACCACCTGTCCGAGCGTGTACGCGTGCGGCGATCTGGTCGGCCCGTATCAGTTCACCCACATGGCCTCGCACCAGGCCTGGTACGCGGCGGTGAACGCACTGTTCGGGGGCCTGAGACGCTTTGCGGTGAACTACGACGTGGTGCCCTGGGTGACGTTCACCGACCCCGAGGTGGCCCGGGTGGGGCTGTCGGAGGCGCAGGCGGCGGCCGAAGGGCGCCGGGTCGAGGTGATCCGCTACCCGCTGTCGGACCTCGATCGTGCGGTGGCCGAGGGCGCCACGGACGGCTGGGTCAAGCTGATCACCGAGCCGGGCCGCGACCGCCTGCTGGGGGCCACGATCGTCGCGCCGGGCGCCGGCGAGATGATCGCCGAGCCGATCCTCGCGATGAGCCACCGGCTCGGCCTCGGCAAGCTGCTGCGCACGATCCACGTCTACCCGACGATGACCGAGGCCGTGAAACTCTCCGCCGGCGCCTGGCGGCGCGCGCACGTGCCGGAGCGGCTGCTCGGCCTGGTCGGGCGGCTCCACGCGCTGCTCCGATGAAGGGTAGCGTGGGAGCGGCCTCTGGCCGCGAACTCCGGCACGCGGCCGGAGCTGGGCGGGTAGCCGCCGCTCCCCAGACGAGGCGTAGCAGGAGGATCGCGTCGCGGTATCATGCGTTCGGATCAGATGAGCGTCATCAGGGCACAACAAGGAAAAGGCCATGAAATTCGGGATCTTCTACGAACACCAGCTCCCTCGCCCCTGGACCGACGGCGCCGAGCAGCGGCTGTTCGACGAGGCGCTGGAGCAGGTCGAGCTGGCAGACCGGCTCGGCATCGACTACGCCTGGGAGGTGGAGCACCACTTCCTCGAGGAGTACTCGCACTCCTCGGCGCCCGAGGTGTTCCTCGCCGCCTGCGCGGCGCGCACGAAGAACATCCGGCTCGGCCAGGGCATCCGGCAGGTGATCCCGCACTACAACCACCCCGCGCGCACCGCCGAGGTGATCGCCACGCTGGACCTGATCTCGCACGGCCGGATCGATTTCGGCACCGGCGAGTCGTCGGCCGAGCTCGAGCTCGGCGGCTTCCGGATCCCGGTCGCCGAGAAGCGCAAGATCTACCTCGAAGCCACCGAGCAGATCCTGAACATGCTGGCGATGGACCCGTACCCGGGCTACAAGGGCCGCTGGTTCGAAATGCCGTGCCGGAACATCGTGCCGAAGCCGGTGCAGCGGCCGCACCCGCCGGTGTGGGTGGCCTGCTCGCAGCGGGAGACCATCAAGATGGCCGCGCGGCTCGGCATCGGCGCGCTGACGTTCGCGTTCGTCGACCCGGCCGAGGCCCAGGCCTGGGTGGACGAGTACTACTCGATCATCAAGAGCGACCAGTGCGTGCCGATCGGCCACACCGTGAACGCCAACATCTGCATGGTGTCGAGCTTCTCGTGCCATCGCGACCGCGAGACCGCCGTGCGCCGCGGCCTCGAGGGCTTCGAGTTCTTCGGCTACGCGCTCGGCAGCCTGTACGGATTCGGCGAGCACAAGCCCGGCCGGACCGATCTCTGGAAGGAGTTCCAGCAGGTCCGCAAGCCGCAGATCGAGTCCGAGATCGCCGGCAACTTCACCCAGGCGCTCACCGCCGCGCGCGGCGGCATCGGCACGCCCGAGGATCTGCGCGCGCACCTGAAGAAGTTCGAGGCCTGCGGCGTCGATCAGGTCACGTTCATCCAGCAGGCCGGCCGCAACCGCCACGAGCACATCTGCGAGGCGCTCGAGCTCTTCGCCGCCGAGGTCATGCCCGAGTTCAAGGAGCGCGAGCAGGAGCGCGAAGAACGCAAGGCCCGCGAGCTCGCTCCCTACATCGAAGCCGCTCTCGAACGGAAGATCCGCATGCCGGCCCTCCGCGACGAAGACATCCCGACCTTCGTCGCCCTCGGCCGCCGGATCACCGAGGAGGACAAGACCCGCCCATCCATCTACGAGAAGTCAGCCGCCCAGAAGTAGCAAGAGCGTCTCGAGAGCACCAGCCAGGGCAAAAGGATGCGACAGGGATGGACGCAGGCGAAGCCGGAACCTGCCGGCTGAAGCGGCAATGACGGTCGAGGGCCGGCTGCGGATTTTTGCTTTCCGGAGCTTTCAGGCTCCCAGCTACGCTGATGGTCGCAACGACAACGGGGGCCTGCGCGGAGGAAAGCAAAAATCGGCAGCCGGCCTTCCATCGCCCCAGCCGCAGCAATCGGCAGGAACCGACGACTGCCTGCAACCTTTCCCACCCCTGACGCATCCATAACGAAAGAATGGCCAGCTTCGCCGACATCCACCTGGACGCCGGTATCGCGCGCGGTTTGCAGCGCGGAGACCGACGCGCCCAGGCGGTGGCCTACCGGCTGCTGTCGCCGACGGTCATGGGCATGGCGGTGCGCATACTGCAGGACGAAGGGCTCGCCCAGGAAGTGGTCCAGGACACCTTCGTCGAGTTGATCGACAAGGCCGCGACCCTGAAGGATCCGGAGGCCGTGGTCGGGTGGGTCCGCCGCGTGGCGGTCAACCACTGCTACATGAGGCTGCGCTCGCCGTGGCACAAACGCCGCAGCGGCGAGGAGAGCGCCCCGGAGCAGCACGATCACATGAGCGACGGCGAGCGCCTCGAGGGTTACCGCGACATCGAACGGGCCCTCGGCGCGCTGCCCGCGGAGACGCGTCTCGTGATCTGGCTGCACGACGTGGAAGGCTACACGCACCGGGAGATCGGCGAGCTGACGGGCCAGACCGCCAGCTACTCGAAGTCCCAGTTGGCGCGTGGCTATGCGAAACTTTCGGAGATCCTTCGAGACCATGGAGATGGACCGCAGACCGACGCTCGAAGACCTGCTTGGGTTCCGTGACGGCGAGCCCGGTGATCCGGGGCTCGCGGAGCAGATCGCCGCCGATCCCGAGGCGCAGGCAGAGCTGGAGCGGCTCCGACGCGTGAGGGCCGAGCTCACCCGGCTGCCGCCGGTGACTCCGCCGCCGGCGGTGTGGGACGCGATCCAGGAGCGCACCGGCGGGCGCCGGCCGTCCTGGCTGCAGCGCTTCCCGCTCGCCACCGCGGCCACCGTGTTCCTGGCGACCGCGCTCGGCATCGTGCTGCTCGATCCGGCGCTTTCGCCGCGGGACGAGCCGAACGGGCCTCAGGTGCAGGACCCGGTGGCGGAGCTGATGTTGCGCTCGCGGAGCCTGGAGTCCGAGCTGTTCACCCGGGCCAGTGCTGCGACCCTGGGAAGCACTTCCAGCGAGCAGGCGCTGCTCTACGGGATCGCCGATGTGGACGCGCAGCTCAACGCGCTGTACGAAGCCGGCAGCCGAGACCCGGCCGAGCGGGAGCGGCTCTGGCGCCAGCGGGTCGCGCTGCTGGAGTCGCTGGCCGACGTGCAGCGCGGCCAGGCCGTTCTGAGACCGGCGATCTACTAGGAGAGCAGGCAACATGGGAGCATGTCTCAGGGGAGCGTGGCGGGCCCGGACACTGCCGTCAGCGGTGCTGGCGGCCGCCGCGCTGCTCGCGGCGATGGCCTACCCGGCCGCGGTCGACGCCAGCGAGGTGCCCCCCGATCTCGAGAAGCGTATCGAGCAAGCGCGCAAGGAGCTCGACGAGGCGGCGCGCAAGCTCGGTGAGTTGCACAGCCAGATGTGGCGTCTGGAAACCACCGGGCCGCACGCGCAGCGGCCGATGCTCGGCATCGTGATCGACGACTCCGGTGCGCACGAAGGCGGCATCGAGCTGGTCGGCGTGAGCCCCGGCGGCGGCGCGGAGGCGGCCGGGCTCGAGACCGGCGACCGGCTGGTCGCGATCAACGGCGTACGCCTGGATGCACGCGGGGAGGCGAAGCCGCTGCATCTGTTTGCGCAGGCGATGGACTCGGTGAAAGCCGGTGACCCGGTGCAGGTCGAGTACGTGCGCGACGGCCGCACGTACCGCGCCGAGGTGGTCACCCAGGCCCGCGGCCATTTCATGTCGCAGATGTACGAGAAGGAGAGCGACTGGCTCGAAGACGTGCAGGCGCTGGCGCGGATGGAAAGCCTCGAGGCGCTCGAGGACCTGGAGGACCTCGACCTGCTGGCCGGCGGTGGCCTCGAGGTGGACGGAGACGTCGTGAAGGTGCCGGCGGGGCTCCGTCTCGAGAAGGTGTCCGGTGACCTGGCCGGCTATTTCGAGGTGGAGCGCGGCGTGCTGGTGCTCGCCACGCCCGGACGGGAGTCGACGCTGAAGGCCGGCGACATCCTGCTCGAAGTGAACGGCACCGCGGCCGACGACCCCGACGCGGTGCTCGCAGCGCTCGGCAAGCTGACCGGACAAGTGCCGGTGAGAGTGAAGCGGCGCGGCCGGGTGCGCGACCTGACCGTCGACGCCGACGCATTGAACGCCGATCAGGCGATGCAGGTGGTCGGCGATGATCGGCGGATCCGGATCCATCGGGCCGACGGCGACCGCAACGTCCGGGTGGAGATCGTCGTCGAAGACTGAGCCCCGGCTCCTTCTGAAGGCTGTGGGAGCGGCCTCCGGCCGCGAACAGATGGGCCTGCCCGCCGTGGGAGCGGCCTCCGGCCGCGAACAGGTCGGCCTGCCCGCCGCCGTCAGCCGCCCTCTGCCGAACCCATCAGGCTCTCGAGCTCCGCCGAGGCCTCGAGCCACGCTTCCTCCGCTTCGCCGAGCGCGCGCCGCAGCCGGCCGGCTTCCGCGAGCAGCGCGTCCAGCTCGGCCGCGGGCAGGCTGTGGTAGACGTCGGGGTCGGCGAGGCGCGACTCGACGGCGGTCAGCCTCTTCTCGAGCTTCTCCATTTCCCGCTCGCAGGCGCGGATCCGGTCGCGCAGCGGCTTCTGGCGCTGGCGCTGCTCGGCGGCGGCGCGGCGTTCCTCCCGGCGCTCGTGGCGCGGCGCGCTGCGGCCCGAATCGGCGCGGCGGGTCAGCGTGTAGCTGTCGAGGTCGTCCGCGTAGGTCGTGACCCGGCCGTTTTCGACGAGCCACAGCTCGTCCACGGTGCGCTTCAGCAGGCTCCGGTCGTGCGAGACCAGCAGCAGCGCGCCCGCGTAGTCCTGCAGCGCGAGCCCGAGCGCCTCACGCATGTCGAGGTCGAGGTGGTTCGTCGGCTCGTCGAGCACCAGGAGCGCCGGCCGGGTCAACGCGATCAGCGCGAGCGCGAGGCGCGCCTTCTCGCCGCCGGAATACGTGCCAACGGGCCGGTCCACCTGAGCGCCGGAGAAGCCCCAGCGGCCGAGGTAGTCCCGTGCCCACTGCTCGCGCTGTTGCGGGTGTGCATCGAGGAGCTGGGCGAGCGCCGGGCGCTCCGCCCGCAGGCTCTCGAGCTGGTGCTGGGCGAAATAGCCGATGCGGCTGTGCTGGCCGCGCACCACGCTGCCCGCGAGCGGCGGCAGCGCGCCCACCAGGCACTTCAGCAGCGTCGACTTGCCGGCGCCGTTCGCGCCGAGCACGCCGATCCGCGCGCCCGGCAGGATCGAGCGGCGGATGCCGGACAGCACCGGACGGTCGCCGTAGCCGATCGCGACGTCGTCCAGTACCAGCAGCGGATTCGAGACCTTCTCCGGGTCCGTGAAGGCGAAGCGGTACGGCGACTCGGCGTAGACCGGTGCGACGCTCTGCATCCGTTCGAGCGCCTTGATCCGGCTCTGCACCTGGCGCGCCTTGCTCGCCTTGGCCCGGAACCGGTCGATGAACGACTGGATGTGGCGGATCTCGGCCTGCTGCTTCTCGAACACCGCCTGCTGCAGCATCAACGCTTCGGCCCGCTGCCGCTCGAACGAGGAATAGTTGCCCCGGTAGCCGTCGGCGACGCCGTCGTGCAGATGCAGCACGTGGTCGGCGACTGCGTCGAGGAACTCCCGGTCGTGGGCGATCAGGATCAGCGTGCCGCGGAACCGCTGGAGCCAGTTCTCGAGCCACAGCGTCGTGTCGAGGTCCAGGTGGTTGGTCGGCTCGTCGAGCAGCAGCAGGTCCGCCGGGCACATCAGCGCCCGGGCGAGGCTCGCGCGGATGCGCCAGCCTCCGGAGAAGGCGTTGAACGGCTTCCCGAAATCGGCGCTGGTGAAGCCGAGGCCGTTCGCGATCTCGGCCGCCCGCGCCTCCGCTTCGTAGCCGCCGATGTCGGCGTAGACGCCGTGCAGCCGCGCGAGCTCGAGCGCCGCGTCGGAGGCCTCGTCGCCCTGTTCCTCCGCCGAGCGGATGCGCTGCTCCAGCACCCGGATGCGCTGCTCGACCGCGCGCAGCCGCTCGTGGCCGTCCTGTACGTACTCGAGCAGCGGCCGGTCGCTCGCGTCGACCTGCTGAGCCATGTGCGCCATCTGCCAGTGCGCCGGCACGCGGATCTCGCCGGCGTCGGGATGAAGCTCGCCGAGGAAGAGTTGGAACAGCGTCGACTTGCCGACCCCGTTGCGGCCGACCAGCGCGACCTTCTGCCCTGCGTGAATCGTGCAGGACAGCCGGCTGAACAGCGGCGATCCGCCGCGCGCGAACGAGACGTCGATGGCTTGCAGCATGCCCGAGCACCGGCGCGCCGCGCGAGCGGACACGGGCGGTGCAACCTGATCGATTGCGGGGGCGGGATTCTACCTCAGCGGGCGCCGCTCAGGCGGTGAGGCTCTGGTCCTGAGGCGGCGTGCGGGTCACCGCCTTCGGCTGCGGACGCAGGCCGCGCAGACTCGCCTCGCCCACCTTCGGCTGGGAATCGATCCAGCGCATCAGCTCCCACCACGCGGGGGTTTCCTTGCGCGCGGCGCGGGAGTCGATCATGTCCACGACGCCCTTGCCGAGCTCGGCCGCTTCCATGTAGACGGGGCTGTCGCGGAACGTCGCGACGGTGGGCACGTCCAGGCACGCGAGGAAGTGCTGCAGCTTCGCGTGCGTTTCGGTATTGGGCTGCACCCGGTTCGCGATCACGCCGAGCGGCCGGGGCGCCGAGCGGAACGCCCGGTGCGTCACCAGCTCGGTGATGAAGCGGCTGCCGGCCTGAATGTCGATGGAGGACGGCTGCAGCGGGATCAGCACCACGTCGGTCTGCTTCAGCAGCAGTTCGAGGTCCCGATCGCGCGCGTTCGAGTGCCCGTCGACGATGATGCGGTCGACGTCCGGCGGCAGGCGGTTCTGGAACGCCTGGGTCTGGTACATGTTCAGCCGCCGGTGCGCGGCGATCAGGTGCACCCGCGGCAGATTGGGGTCGCGTTGCTCGGCCCAGTAGGTGCTCGAACCCTGCGGATCGTTGTCCATCAGCGCGACGACGTGGCCGGCGCTGGCGAACGCCACGGCGAGGTTGGTTGCGATGGTCGTCTTCCCGCAACCGCCCTTGCCATTGATGATCAGTATCCGACGCGCTTTTGGATCCATCTCATGCAGCCCCTGTCCGAGCATCTCGAACCCCGGCTGATCCCTCGCAAAGCCCGTAGGCCCGGACCCGCCGGCTCGAGTGCTGCCGACCGCGCCTGGTCGGCCGTGTCCTTGCTTGCGGCGGTCGACGTCACCGCCATCGCCGCTCCCCCACGGCCGGCGCCCGTTCCCGCCTTGGTGTTGTTGTCGAGAGGCGACTCGAAGGCGAGCCGAAACCTCCGGCTGGGACCGGCCTGTGGATAACTATACCCCGCGGTTTCCGCCGCGGCCACCGTTCGAGCTTAGCGCACTTCCGCCGGGCGTGCGGCCCCGGTGGGCGCAGTCAGCCCCGGGTCAACGCGAACAGACGCCCGTCGCCGGCGAGCGCATAGAACCGCTCGGGCCGCGCGGAGAACCCCACGGCCAGCACGGCGGCGCCGGTCGGGTGCCAGGGATTGCGCGCCGTGACCTCCCATTCGGCCACGCGCTGCCCGCGGACGAGGTCCCACAGCTCGACCCGCCGGTCCAGGTAGCCGACCAGCAGCCGCGTCTCGTCGGCGGAGAAGCGCGCGCTGGTGATGGGGCGGCCGTTGCCGAGCCCGAACGCCAGCGTGCCGTCGGCGCCGTACCAGACACCGGCCTGGTCACCGGGCCCGGCCGCGAACAGATAGCGCCCGCCGTCCGACAGCGCGACCACGCGCACCGGGCCGTCGCGCTGCAGACGGTGCAACGCCGTGCCGGAGGCGGTATCCCAAAGCACCGCCGTGCCGTCCTCGCTGCCGGTCAGCGCCCAGCGGCCATCGGCGGAGAGCCGCACGCCCGTGACCGGCCCTTCGTGGAGCAGGGTCTGCAGATGGCGGCCGCTGCCGCCGTCGAACAGCACCGCGCTGTGGTCGGCGAGGCCCATCAGCACGATGCCGTCGTTCGCAATCGCGACGCTGGTCGCCGCGCTGGGGGTGGCCCAGAACCCGAGGGATCGGCCGCTGCCGGTGTCCCAGATCGCCAGCGTACGCGGGTCGGCGGTGACCGCCCGGGTGCCGTCCGCGGAGAACGCCGCGGCGACCAGCGACGTGAACTCCCCTTCGCGGTGATTCCAGTCGAACAGCCGAGCGGGCCCGTCGACCCGCCACAGGCTGCCGCCGTGCTCGAGGGCGCCGATCAGCGCCAGCTCCGAATGCGGCGACAGCGCCGCGGCGTGCAGGCCGCGGGCCGCCACTTCGTAGGCGGCGGTCGGGCCGGGGCCGCCGCAGCCGCCGAAGACGACGACGGCCAGGGTCAGCAGCAGAAAACCTGGGTTCGGGAGCAAAGCGCAACTTCCAACGCGGTCGCAAAGGAAGTGTAGACAGTGGGGCGGCCGGTACTCCTGTGGGAGCGGCCTCCGGCCGCGAATGCGTGCTGCGAGTCCACCCGATTCGCGGCCGGAGGCCGCTCCCACAGGAGATGGCTGGCTCAGGGTGCGCCGAGCAGCTCGTCTTCGAGCTCGAAGCGCTCCGACAGCGCCCGCGCCAGCACCTCGAGCGCGCCACGCACCTCGTCGATCACCACGCGCCGCGCGCCGCCGAAGCGGTCGTTGAACGTCATCCCGGCCTCGGTCGTGGCTTCGATCAGCGCGTAGGTACCGGCCGGCAGCGACACGCGCTGGAATACCCGGAAATGGCCGGCGGACAGGTAGTCCACCAACGCGTCGCAGAAGCGCCGGAGCAGAGCCTGGGACAGGTCGGGCAGACGCGCGTCGAGCGCGTCGTTCAGCTTCACCAGGTAGCTGATCAGCTTCTGCCGGCAGGCGATGAAGGACCGGTCGGCCTCGGCGACGTAGCGGTCGGCGGCGGCCGGGCGGCGGTAGTGGGCAACGGTTTCCATACCAGCTCCCTCGTTGTTTTTGTCAAGGAAGCTTAGTACCGGATCCGAAAGCCGCCAGCGGCAGCCGGTCAGTCGGGCGTGCGGTTACCCGCGCGGACCTGCGCCACCGCCAGGACCAGCAGCGCGACGAAGCCGAGCAGCGCCCACGCCGGCACCGGCACACCGAACGGTCCGGGCGCCTCCGCCGCGCAATCGCCGGTGCCGGCCGTCATCGCGGCCAGCACGTCGCTCCACGGCAGCGCGTCGATCATGTAGTTGATGTCCGGGCCGCAGGCGGGCACCTGGTCCGGCGGCAGGCTCTGCAGGTAGAGCTGGCGGACGGAGAAGCCGCCGCCGATCACCGCCGCGAGCCCGCCGAGCACCGGATAGATGCCCCAGCGCGGATCATGCAGCAGCCCGGCGACCGCGCAGAACCCGACGATGAAGAACCAGATCCGCTGCATCAGACACAGCGGGCAGGGCACCATGCCGAACGCGTGCTCCATCACCTGCGCGCCGAACAGCAGCACCCCGCAGACCGCGAGCGTCCAGAGCGCGATGTTCTCGGCGTGCGGCTGGAGCAGGTCGGCCTTCACCGGAGGTTGACGACCACCTTGCCGATCGCGCGCCGCTCCATCAGGCAGCGCAGCGCCTCGGCGTACTGCGTCAGCGGATACTCGGCGCCCACCAGCGGGTCGATCCGGCCCTGGCGGTACAGCTCGAGGATCTCTTCGAAGTTGGCCGCCGCCTCCCGCGGTGCGCGTGCCGACCAGGCCCCGTAGAACACGCCGACCACCTGGCAGCTCTTCAGCAGGATCAGGTTGATCGGAACCTTCGGGATCTCGCCGGCGGCGAAGCCGATCACCAGCACCCGGCCGTACCAGTTGATCGAGCGCATGCACTGGTCGAACAGCGCGCCGCCGACGGGGTCGTAGATCACGTCGGCGCCCTGTCCGCCGGTCAGCGCCTTGACCTTCTCCTTGAGCTCGCCGTCGCTGTAGTCGATCAGCTCGTCGGCGCCGGCCCGGCGGGCCACCTCGAGCTTCTCGGGGCTGCTCGCGGCCGCGATTACTCGCGCGCCCATCGCCTTGCCGAGCTCCACGGCGGCGAGGCCCACGCCCCCGGCCGCGCCGAGCACCAGCAGGGTCTCGCCGGGCTGCAGCGCGGCCCGCTGCTTCAGCGCGTAATAGGACGTGCCGTAGGTGGTGCTGATCGCGGAGGCCTGCTGCAGCGTCATCCGCTCCGGCACGCGCCGCAGCGCCTGCGTCTTCATCACCACCCGCTCGGCGAGGCCGCCGAAGCCGACTCCCCCGAAGACCCGATCCCCCGGCGAGAAGCCGGTCACGCCCTCACCCAGCGCGGCGACGGTGCCGGCGATCTCGCCGCCCGGCGCGAACGGGAACGGCGGCTGGCTCTGGTACTTGCCCTGAATCATCAGCACGTCGGGGAAGTTCAGCCCGCAGGCGTGGACGTCGACCAGCACCTCGCCGGCGCCCGGCTGCGGATCGGGCACCTCCTCCAGTACCAGTTCCTCGGGCGGCCCGAAGGCCTTGCAGAGCACGGCTTTCAATGCGTTCGTCTCCTGAGGCAGGCCCGCAAGATTACTGGCCCGCCCGGTAGGGTCAACTATGCTTTCAGTCGACGTGTCGATTCGAGCAGAACCCGTCGTGCGGACCCGAACGATCATCGCGCTGTGGCTGGCCCTGGCGGCACCGGGGCTCGCGGCCGAGGACCGCCCGGCCGAGCCCGTGGAGGACGCCGCTCTCGTCGATCAGGCCGAGGTGCGCTACGTGCCCCTCGATCCGTCGTTCGTCACCAACTTCGGCGGCTCCGACAACGGCCGCCTGCAGTTTCTGCGGGCCGAGGTCTCGGTGCGGGTGGACAGCCAGGAAGCGTCGTCGGCGGTGCTCTACCACCTGCCGGCGCTGCGGCATGCGATCGTGATGCTGCTGTCGCGCCAGGAGGAGGCCAGCGTCTCCACCAGCACCGGGCGCGAGGCGCTGCGCGGCGAAGCGCTCGCCGAGCTGCGCGCGATCCTCGAGGCGGAGGAGGGCAAGCCCTACATCGAGGACGTGCTGTTCACCGACTTCATCGTGCAGCGCTGACTTTCCTCCGTAGGAGGGCTCTCCAGACCGCGATCCGGGACGTTCCTGTGGGAGCGGCCTCCGGCCGCGAATCGCGATCAGGAGACCGCTGCTACAGGCCTCGATAGCGATTCGGCGTCGAGCCACTCCGACGCGTGCCGGATCAGGTCGGGAAAGTAGTCGAGGAAGTCCGCCGCCAGCCCGGCACGCTGCGCTTCCACGGCCTCGACGGCCTCGCGATGCAGGGCTTCCCGGCCGAGCCGGCGCAGCACGCCGCCGAGCGCGCGGTGCATCGCGGCGGCGTGGCGGTAGTCGGCCAGCAGGTCCACCTCCACCATGTAACGGTAGAAGCGCCGCCCGCCGTCGGACAGGCGCTGCCGGTGCGGGCCGATCGCGCGGTACGCGCCGGCGGTGAAGCTCGGCAGGTCCGCCGGATGGAACCGGTGCCAGTGCACGGCGAGCAGGTGATCCGCCACCACGTCGACGAAGATCGGCGCGAAGCGCCGCAGCTCCGGCGGGAATCGCTCGCAGCTTCGGCGGATCAGCGGATGCCGGTTGCTGTAGGCGTCGATGCGCCGGTGCAGACGGATCCCGGCCGCCAGCCCCGCCGGCAGGTCGTCCGGGACGCGTCCCTTGATGAAATCGCCGATGAAGCCGCCGGCGATCAGATCGGGGTCGGCGCCGGGCGCCGCCCGCTCCGGAATCACGCAGTGGGCGAGGAAGTTCATCGGGACGGGACGCTCAGGACAGCGTCAGGTAACGCTCCAGGAAGGTGTCGAACGGCACATCGTCCGCCGCTTCGATCCGTGCCTGCTCGGCGAGCGACTCCCGCGCCTGCGCCTCGAACGCGGCGAGCTGGTCCGGCAGCAGCGGGTGCTCGTCGAAGTACCCCTTGTGCGCGATCGACTGATTCATCGCGAAACGGAAGAACGGAATACCCTGCTGCGCCATGATCGCCAGCATCCGCGCCGACGGCGTGAGGTCCGGCTCTTCCGCCTTGCGCCGCTGCTCGCGCCACGCGCGGGTGTAATCGATGCTGCCGTACGCGCGGTCGAGCAGCTCCGCGATCGGCCGGCAGCCGTCCAGGATCTCCTCGGCCCAGGCGGCCCGGCTGACGCTGCCGCCGGCCCGCTCCAGGGTGAGGTCCGGCCGGCGCCCTTCCTCGACCACGCGGAGCTGGTTGGCGCCGATCATCCGGCTCTCCGCCTCGCTGTCGTCCGGGCTCGGCGCCAGCATGCAGTAGAGCAGGAAGGTGTCGAGAAAGCGCATCTGCGGCACGTCGATGCCGACGTGCAGGAACGGGTTCAGGTCGAGGCAGCGCACCTCGACGTACTCGACGCCACGCTCGACGAGCGCCTTGATCGGTCGCTCGTTCGGCCCGACCGGCTGCTTCGGGCGGATCGTGCCGTAGAACTCGTTCTCGATCTGCAGCAGGCTGGTGCTGAGCTGACGGTATTCGCCGTTCACCTTCACGCCGATCTTCTCGTACGGCGGATACGGGCGGGTCAGCGCGTCGCGCATGGTCGCCGCGTACGAATCGAGGCAGTTGTACGAGATGTGCAGCGCGCTCTGCGCGTCGCTCTGGTAGCCGAGCCGCCCCATCCGCAGCGAGGTCGCGAACGGCAGGTACAGTGAGCCTTCGTCGAACGACTGCAGCCGGTGCGCGCGGCCCTTCACGAACGACTTGCACAGCACCGGGGAGGCGCCGAACAGGTAGATCAGCAGCCACGAGAAGCGGCGGAAGTTGCGGATCAGCGCGAAGTACTGACGGGTGCGCAGCGCCTGGCCGGGCTCCGCGCCGAGCGCCTCCGCCAGCACCGGCCAGAACGCATCCGGCATCGAGAAGTTGTAGTGGATGCCGGAGATGGTCTGCATCACTCGCCCGTAGCGGTGGCCGAGCCCGAGCCGGTAGACGGTCTTGGCCCGGCCGATGTTCGAGGTGCCGTACCGGCCGACGGGGATGTCGTCCTCGGCCGGCAGCAGGCACGGCATGCTCGCCGTCCAGAGCAGCTCCTCGACGATCCCCCGGTAGACGAAGCGGTGCACGTCCTCGAGCTGGCGCAGCGCGCCCTCCGGCGACTCGTGCACGTCCGTGATCAGCTCGAGCTGCGCCTCGGAGAAATCGGTGGTGATGTTCGGATGGGCCAGCGCCGAGCCGAGGTACGGCGGGTGGGGGCGGAGGGACAAGCTCCCGTCGGGACGGACCCGCAGACTCTCCTTCTCGATGCCGCGGCGTAGCCCGCGCAGCGCCGCGGGATTCTGCTCGAGGTGCTTCAGAATGCCCGGCGACACTGGAACCGCGGCGTCGGTCACGGCGCTTTCGCCCACCTGGAAAGGTGGGCAAGATTAGCTAGAAATCGAGCGTCGGGCCAGCGTCCACGACCGCCGGGTTCACGTCGAACTTCTCGAAGTTGGCGGTGAACTTGGCGATCAGCTTGCGGGCCGCGTCGTCGTAGGCCGCCTTGTCCGCCCAGGTGTTGCGCGGGTTCAGCAGGTGGTGCTCGACCCCCGGCACGGCCTTCGGCACGGTCAGGTTCAGCCCCGGCAGATGCTCCGTGGTGACCCCGTCGAGCGCGCCGCTCTGGATCGCGGTGATGATCGCCCGGGTCGTGGGAATGCTGAAGCGTTTGCCGACCCCGTAGCCGCCGCCGGTCCAGCCGGTGTTCACGAGGTACACCTGGCTGCCGAAATCCTCGATGCGCTTCATCAGCAGGTCGGCATAGACGCCGGCCGGGCGCGGGAAGAAGGGCGCCCCGAAGCAGGTCGAGAACGTGGCCTTGTAGGCTTCCGTCGACCCCACCTCGGTGGAACCCACCGCGGCGGTGTATCCCGACAGGAAGTGGTACGCGGCTGCCTCCTTCGACAGGATCGCCACCGGCGGCAGCACGCCGCTCACGTCGCAGGTCAGGAAGATGATCCGGTCGGGCTCGCCGCCCCGGTTCTCCGGCACCTTCGCCTCGATCGCGTCGCGCGAGTAGCAGGCCCGGGTGTTCTCGGTGATGCTCGCGTCGGTGTAGTCCGGCACGCGCGTGTCCGGGTCGATCACCACGTTCTCGACGATCGCGCCGAAGCGGATCGCGTCGTAGATCATCGGCTCGTTCTCGCGCGTGAGGTTGATGCACTTCGCGTAGCAGCCGCCCTCGAAGTTGAACACGGTGCCCTTGCCCCAGCCGTGCTCGTCGTCGCCGATCAGGAACCGGCTCGGATCCGCCGACAGCGTGGTCTTGCCGGTGCCGGAAAGCCCGAAGAACAGCGTCACGTCGCCGTCCTGGCCCATGTTGGCCGAGCAGTGCATCGGCAGCACGTCCTTCTCGGGCAGCAGGAAGTTCAGCACCGAGAACATCGACTTCTTCATCTCGCCCGCGTAGCGCATCCCCGCCAGCAGCACCCGGCGGCGGGCGAAGTTGATCATCACGGTGCCGTCGCTGTTGGTGCCGTCACGGGCCGGGTCGCAGACGAAACCGGGCGCGTTGACCACCTGCCAGACGGCCTTGTTGTGCGGGTTGTAATGCTCGGGGCTGATGAACAGGTCGCGGCCGAACAGCGCGTGCCAGGCGTACTCGCAGGTGACCTCGATGGGCAGGTAGTGCTCGGGGTCGGCGCCGACGTGCAGGTGCGACAGGAACCGGTCGCGGTCGTCCAGGTAGACCTGCACCCGGTCCCACAGCGCGTCGAACACCTCGGGCGCGATCGGCTGGTTGATCGCGCCCCAGTCGATCGCGTCGCGGGTGGACGGCTCGTCGACGATGAAGCGGTCCTTCGGCGAACGGCCGGTGCGGCTGCCGGTACGTACCACCAGTGCGCCGTTGCTGGCGAACTGGGCTTCGCCCCGCAGCACGGCGAGCTCAGCGAGCACTGGAGAGGAAAGATCCTCGTAAATGGAGTGCTTCGAGGTGGTATCGATGTCGACGGCCATCTTGTCGTATCGCTTCACGGTGAGGCGCGCCATTATGCCAGAGCCGCCCCCCGGAGGCATCTGACCGGGCGGCCGAGAATGTAACCTCGCGGTTACCCGGCGGTGAAAAAGGCGGTTCCGCTCCTCAGTGGACCCGCGGTGCTTCGGGCTCGTAGAGCAGGTGGGTGTCGATCCGGTCGTACCGGTACTCGGCGCCGCAGACCTCGCAGGTGACGTCGACGCTGCCGCGGCTGTGCAGCAGCTCGAGGATCTCCGCCTTGGGCAGCGCCTGCAGCATCCGCTCGGCCCGCTCGCGGCTGCAGGTGCAGGCGAATTCGAGGCTCCGGGCGGGGTGCACGGTGATGGTGTGCTGGTGGAACAGCCGGCGCAGCAGCGCGTTCAGCGGCAGCCGGGCGAGCTCCTCGGGACGGACCGTCTCGGCCAGCAGCTCCACCTCGTCCCAGACGTCGTCGCTGATGTCCAGCGTGAGCTCGGTGGCCAGGTCGGTGATCGGCAGGCGCTGCAGCAGCAGCCCGGTGACCCGGTCGCCGTCGAAGGCCATGAACAGCCGGGTCGGGAGCTGCTCGCTGTTGACGAAGTAGTCCTCGAGATTGCGCGCCAGGCTGTCGTCGGCGAGGCTCACGACGCCCTGGTAGGCGACGCCGTCGCGCGCGTTGACCGGGGTCAGCGTGATGGCCATCTGGCCGTCGCCCAGCAGGTTGGAGAGGGCCGGCTCCGAACCGAGGTGACCGGCTTCGGAATGGCCGTCCTCGAACGGCTCGCCTTCCTCGCGCCAGCGCACGAGGCCGCGCAGCAGGTGCCGGTCCCGGCACTCCGCCAGCGCGGTGCTGACCGGGCCGTTGCCGCGCGACTGCAGCGCGACCGTGGCCGGCAGCTTGACGTTGTCGGCCATCAGGCTCACCGCGGCCAGCATCTCGGCGAGCAGGCGCCGGGCCGCCGCCGGATAGCGCTGGCGCTGGAACGCCTCCTCCAGCGTGCCGGACAGCCGGACCCACTGCCCGCGGATCGGGGCGTCGGCGAAGCTGAACCGGTGGATGACGTCCTGGTCCATCAATTCTCCTCGCGCGGCTCGCGCGTGTCGTGTTTCAGTCGGCTGAGCTCGCGGCGATCGCGCTTGGTCGGCCGTCGGGGCGGTACCCGGAGGCCCGCGTTCTCCATCCGCCGGCGGGCGCGTTCGGCTTCCCGCGCCTCGATGCTGGCGGGCGTTTCGCGGTACAGGAGCGCCGCGGCGCTGGCGCTGCCGCGCTGTTCGGCGAGGCCGGTCACTTCTACGAGCTGCGTTGCGAAGCCGCGACGGATTTCCAGCACGTCGCCCACCGCGATCTCCTTGCTCACCTTCGGCCGCGGCCAGCCGTCCGGCTCGGCCTCGTCGGCCCGGGTGCCGGGCGGCGCCAGATGGACCTTGCCGCCCTCGATCGCGGCCTTCGCCTGGGCGCGGGTCTTGAAGAACCGCGCGGCCCAGAGCCAGCGGTCGAGCCGCACTCGCGCGAGTGTGTCTGTGGGATCTTGTTCAGGCAACGGGCAGCAGCTCCCGGAAGTCGTGGACCACCGGGTACTCGGCGACCTGGCGCAGCGGCCCCGCCGAGTCCGGCTGCGCGATCGTCAGCAGGTGCCGGATGCCGAACGCCCGGGCCGCCCGCAGCACGTGGAAGTTGTCGTCGATCAACAACGTGCGTTCCGGATCGAACGGGTGCTCGGCCATCAGCGCCTGCCAGAACTCGGCCGACTCTTTCGGCGCGCCGTAGTCGTGGCAGGAAACGTGGGCGTCGAGCCGTTCGCAGACGTTCGAGTGCAGGTTCTTCACCGCGAGGCTCGCCCGGTGCGCGTTGGTCACCAGCACTGCGCGCTTGCCGTTCGCCTTCAGCCAGTCGAGGAAATCCTCGGCGCTCGGCCGAAAGCGGATCAGCTCCACCAGCTCTTCGTGCAGCGCGACGATGTCGATGCCGGTGAACTCGGCCCAGTGGTCGATGCAATAGAAGGTGAGCGAGCCGTGGTGCTCGCGCATGTGCGACAGCAGCGCCTCGCGCGCAGCCTCCGCCGACAGCGAGTGCCGGGCACCGTAGCGCTCCGGCAAGAGCCGGTTCCACAGCGTGTTGTCGTAGTAGAGGTCGAGCAGCGTGCCGTCCATGTCCAGCAGCACCGTGTCGATGAGGCTCCAGTCGATCATGCGGTCGGCGTGTGCCCTCCGTTCGGCCAAGTCAGCGAAGCTCCCACAAGGCGGCCGCTCCCACAGGAAAGTCTCGAGGGGGCGATACGGGTATGATAACGCGCCCGTGATAGACAAGAGGTGACGGTGAGGGTTCCCCGGATACTCGCGGTCCGCCCGGTGGTGCGCACCCGGTTCTTCGCCATCGAGGAGATCGACCTCGAGTTCGGCAACGGCGTTCGGCGCACCTACGAGCGGATGCCCGGCGTCGGCAAGTCGGCGGTGATGGTGGTCGCCGTGGACGGCGACGAGCTGGTGCTGATCCGCGAGTACTGCGCCGGCTTCCACGAGATCCAGCTCACGCTGGTGAAGGGCGCGGCCGAAGCGGAGGAGTCGCTCGAGGAGGCCGCGAACCGGGAGCTGCGCGAGGAGACGGGGCTCGCGGCGCGGCAGATGCGTTTCGTGAAACGCCTGACGCTGGCGCCGGGCCACATGGGTTTCACGATCAACGTGATGCTCGCGACGGACCTCTACGACGCGCCGCTTCCGGCGGACGAGCCGGAGCCGCCGGAGGTGGTGCGCTGGCCGCTGTCGCGGCTCGACGAGCTGCTCGCCGCGCCCGAGTTCGGTGAAGCCCGCGCGATCGCGGCGCTCTGTCTGGCACGGCCGTTGCTCGCCTGATGGCCGCCCACGGTGGGAGCGGTCTCCGACCGCGAACCCCTCATGACCATTCACCACTCACCCATCCACCAGACGAAGAGAGCGCCTCGATTCCATGGAGCAGAACCACATACAAGCCCTGATCGACCTCGTGCGCCGCGCCGGCGCGGCCATCCTCGAGATCTACCAGACCGACTTCGACGTCGACACCAAGACCGACGAATCGCCCCTCACGAAGGCCGATCTGGCCGCGCATCGCATCATCGTCGACGGCCTCGCCACGCTGACGCCGGATGTGCCGGTGATCTCCGAGGAATCGAATCCGCCGGCGTTCGCGGTGCGCAGCCGCTGGCCGCGCTACTGGCTGGTGGATCCGCTGGACGGGACCAAGGAGTTCATCAACCGGAACGGGGAGTTCACGGTCAACATCGCGCTGATCGAGGATCACCAGCCGGCGTTCGGCGTGGTGGGGGTGCCGGCACGGGACGCGGTGTACACGGGTGACGTCGCCGCCGGCGCCGCGTTCCGGCACGACGCCTCCGGCCTGACGGCGCTGCACGGTCGCCCGATGAACGACGCCGACCCGCTGGTGGTGGTGGCGAGCCGCAGCCACGGCGGCGAGCGTCTGGAGCGGTTCCTGGAGGCGCTGGCGACACGGTTCGTCGACGTCTCGCGCACCCCCGTCGGCAGTAGCCTGAAGCTGTGCATCCTCGCGGAAGGCCGGGCGGACCTCTACCCGCGCCTCGGCCCGACCTCGGAGTGGGACATCGCCGCCGCGCACGCCGTGCTCGCCGCCGCGGGGGGCACGCTCTGGGCCGTGGACGGGCAGCCGCTGCGCTACAACGCCAAGGAGTCGTTCCTGAACCCGGAGTTCTTCGCCGCGAGCGACGGCCGCTACCCGTGGCGTGACCGGCTGCCGCCCGTGCCGGCCGACTGACGCGGGTCGTGTGGGAGCGGCCTCCGGCCGCGAATGAATGCGCTGTAGGAGCGGTCTCCAGACCGCGATTCGCGGCCGGAGGCCGCTCCCGCAGGGTTCGCCGGTATACTGGTCCGCTTCGATGAACAGGAGGGACCCCGATGCCCGGCGAACGGCCGTTGCCCAAGCCCACGCCCGAGACCGCCCACTTCTGGGAAGGGACCCGCGTCGGCGAGCTGCGTCTGCAGCGTTGTGACGATTGCGCCCACGTGTATTTTCCGCCGCGGCCGTTCTGCCCGAAGTGCGCCTCGCGTCGGGTCAGCGTGTTCGTGGCCAGCGGCCGCGGGCGGCTCGACAGCTACGTGATCAGCCACCGGCCGCACCGTGCGTTCGACCCGCCGTACGCGATCGCGCTGGTCGCGCTGGAAGAGGGTCCGCGGATGATGTCGAACATCGGCGGCTGCCCGCAGACGCCGGAGGCGCTGGTGCTGGACATGCCGCTGGTGGTGACGTTCGAGGCGCAGAACGACGAGATCACCCTGCCGCTGTTCCGGCCCGCCGACGTGGAGGGCCGCTCGTGACCGATCTCAGCAGACAGGTCGCCATCGTCGGCGCCGCCGAGACGACCGAGCTCGGCGTGATCCCGAACATGAGCCAGCTTCAGCTGCACGCGGACGCGGCGCTCAACACGCTGGCCGACGCGGGACTCAGCCCGCGGGACATCGACGGGCTCGCCACGGCCGGCGAGTCGCCCACCGCAGTTGCCCACTATCTCGGCATCACGCCGAGCTGGGTCGACGGCACCGCCGTCGGCGGCTGCTCGTTCATGATCCACGTGCGCCACGCGGTAGCCGCATTGCTGACCGGGCAGTGCCGCACGGTGCTGATCACCCACGGCGAGAGCGGGCGCTCCGGCATCGGCCGCGGCGGGCGGCGGATGGACCCGAGCTCGCTGCAGGGCCAGTTCGAGGCGCCGTTCGGCGTGATGGGCCCGCCCACGCTGTTCACGCTGCCGGTGCTGCGCTACATGAAGACCTACGGGCTCACGCACGAGCAGCTCGCGATGGTCGCGGTGGTGCAGCGGCAGTGGGCGGCGATGAATCCGCGCGCGACGTTCCGCGATCCGATCACCGTGGAGGACGTGCTGAATTCGCGGATGATCGCGTACCCGTTCCATCTGCTCGAGTGCTGCCTGGTGACCGACGGCGGCGGCGCGCTGATCCTGACCACGGCCGATCGCGCCCGCGACTTCCCGCAGCCGCCCGTCTACGTCTGGGGTACGGGCGAGAGTGTCGAGACGCCGCTGGTGAGCCAGATGGAGGATCTGACCAGCTCGAAGGCGTTCCGGGTCGCGGGCCCGCGCGCGATGGCCGATGCGGGCATCACGCACGCCGACGTCGATCACATGATGGTCTACGACGCGTTCGCCCACCTGCCGATCTACGGACTCGAGGACCTCGGCTTCTGCGAGCGCGGCACCGCCGGCGCGTTCATCGCCGAGGGCAACACCGCACCGGGCGGGCGTCTGCCGCTCAACACCAACGGCGGGGGGCTGTCGTACATGCACTCCGGCATGTACGGGATGTACGCGCTGCAGGAGAGCGTGCGCCAGCTGCGCGGTACCGCGCCGGCGCAGGTGCCGGGTGCCGAGATCTCGCTCTGCCTGGGTGTCGGCGGCATGTTCGGCGCGAGCGGCTGCGTGGTCCTCGGCAGGCACCCGAAAAGCTGACGGAGAGCTTCCGATGCAGTTCGACCTGATGACCGGTACGAACAGCTGGGAACGCACGGCGGCGCTTGCGAGAGACGTGGAAGCGGCCGGCTTCTCCGGCATGGTGTTCACGGAATCCGGACAGGTGCCGTGGATGATGATCACGGCCGCGGCGCTCGCGGCGCCGTCGCTGCATTTCGCCACGGGAATCGCCGTCGCGTTTCCGCGCAGCCCGATGATCTCGGCGCAGATCGCCTGGGAGCTGGCGCGCAACACCCAGGGCCGCTTCCGCCTCGGGCTCGGCAGTCAGATCAAGGCGCACATCGAACGCCGCTACGGCGCGAGCTGGGACAAGCCGGCGCCCCAGATGCGCGATTATCTCGCGGCGGTTCGCGCGGCGCTGCGGGCGTTTCGCGGTGAGGCACCGCTGCAGCACGAGGGGCCCTACTATCGCCTGAATCTGCTGCCGGCCGCGTGGTCGCCGCCGCGCCACGACCACGAGGACGTCAAGGTGGACATCTCGGCGGTTGGGCCGCTGATGTGCCGCGTGGCGGGCGAGCTCGCCGACGGGGTGCACGTGCACCCGATGCACTCGATTCCGTACGTCCAGAACCGCCTCTTGCCCGAGGTCCGGCGCGGCGCGGAGAAGGCGGGCCGCCGGCTCGAGGACATCGACCTGATCTTTCCGGTGTTCGCGGTGCCGGGCGATACGCCGGAGGAGCGCGCGCCGCTGCTCGAGCGCGCACGTATGCAGATCGGTTTCTACGGCTCCACGCCGAACTACGCCTACCAGTTCACCGACCTCGGTTTCGACGGCGTCAGCGAGGGGCTGCGTGAGGCGATGCGTACCGGCGAGACCGCCCGGATCAGCGCGCTGGTAACCGACGAGGTGCTCGAGCATTTCTCGGTGGTGGCGCGCTGGGACGACATGGCGGATGCGTTGATCGCACGCTATCGCCCGTACGCGAGCCGTCTGGTGATGTACCTCACTCAGGAGGACGTGGCGCGTCGCCCGCAGAACCTCGCGCGCTGGGGCGAGATCGCTCGCGCGGTGCGCAGCGCCGGGCTCTAGCTCGCGCGCCGCTGCGCGGGTCAACGAGGCGCCGGGGTCAACGCTCGGCGGCAGCGGCCGCCTCCGCCTGCAGAGCTGCGACGCTGTAGATTCGCGTTGGCGTGATCAGCTCGGGTCGGCGGATCACCGCGATGGGCTCGAGGCTCGCATCGTCGACCACGACCACGGCCGATCCCAGATCCTGCGGATTCCACACGGCGAGCCATACCTCCCGGCCGTCGGGTGAGAAGGTCGGCTGGATCACCCGGCGCGGTCCTTCGTTCAGTCCCGACCACTGTGCCACCGGCAGGCTTCGATAGCCCGCGTCCAGCGCCTCCTTGCGGAACACCGCGACGCTCTGACGAGCAGCGGCGTCCGCGCTGAGCGGCGTATCCATCCACAGGTGCGGCGAGCGCGGGTGGGTCACGAGGAACAGCGAGCCGGTCGCCGGGCCGCGCACCTGCCGGAGCACCCGCCAGGCGTTGTCGGGGTGGTTCTCCGGATCGGTGCCGATCACGATCACCTCGTCCTCCACCATCGTGGAGGTGGCCCAGACGGGACCGAACCGCGCGTCGACCCAGCTCACGCCGGGGTTGCCCCCGAAAACGCGTGCGGGGATCTCGGCGACGACGTCCCGCTGCTCGACGTCGAGCACGCTGAGGACGTTGGTGTCGGTCGGCGTGATGTAGTAGCGGCCGTCGCTCGAGAAGCTGCCGGCACGCAGCTCCGTTGCGGCTTCGAGATCCCGGATCTTCAGCAACCCGCTGCCGCCGTAGGGGAACAGAAAGATGTGCCCGGTCTCCTTGATGTGGCTGATGAATTCGCCGTGCACCGGGGACGGAGCGATGTCGCTGACGCGTGGCTCGGGGTGATAGCCGCCGCCTCGCGCGCGGTAGCCGCGCGTCGAGAGTACCCGCAACGGCTCCAGCGTCTGCCCGTCGAGCAGCACGAGCTGGGGCGGCCAGTAGGCGCCGGCGAGCACGTAGGCGTCTTCGTCGCCGACCCGCGAGGCCGCCAGCGTTCGCGCCTCGTAGCCGATGCGCACCGAAGCCACCCGTTCCGGTGGAGACGCGTACAGGTCCACCAGGCTCACCATGCCGTCGCGCGCGATCACGTAGAGGTACCGGCCGCTCGCGGAGGCAGCGATCCGGTGCGGCGCGCTGCCGACCCCGACGCGGCCGACGATCGTCTTGCTCTCGCCGTCGACCAGCGCGATTTCGCCGACGTCGTGCAGCGCCACGACGAACAGACGCCGCAGATCGAGCTCGTGCTGAGGACCACGCGGCCGCTCACCGAGCGGCCGCTGCTGCTGCCAGCCGTCCCGGATCTGATAGTGGTCGAGATCCGGCGGCTGCGGCACCGGATGCTGAAGGAAGCGCGCCAGCAGATTGATGTCGTCGCCCGACAACGTCGCCGACGTGCCCCAGTTGGGCATGCCGCGTGACGTGCCGTAGCTGATCACGCTCTGCAGGTACTCGGTGCCGCGCTCGCGCATCAGCTCCGGCGTCAGCGGATTGCCGGCGGTGCCGAGCCGCAGCACGCCGTGGCAGCCGGTGCAGTGCCCGTAGTAGAGGCGCCGCGCCCGCTCGAACTCCTCCACGGTCATCGACGGCCCCTCGGTGGTCACGTACTGCACGGCGTCCATGGCCGCGAGGGGACTCTCGCCGGTCGCAGGGTCGATCGGCGTGGGATGCCCCGAGAGCAGCTCGAGCCGGACGGACGCCACTTCCTCGGTGTCGACCGGCTCGCCTTCGGCGCTCCAGGTGGTGAGCACGTAGCTCAGCGTTGCGGCGAGGACTTCGTTGCCGAGAAAGCCGTGGGTCGGCATCTCGTTCCGGTAACGGACGCCGTCCACTTCCAGCGCGCCGGTGCGTCCGGCCAGCAGGCCGCGGATGACCGCGCGGCGCTCGCCTCCGGCGGCGTTCAAATCGCGCAGGCTCGGATAGAGACCGTCGACCCCGCGGCCGTCGCGCTGATGACATCGGGCGCAGTGGCGCAAGTACATCGCCTGGCCGGACGCCTGATCGTCCGCGCCGCGGGGGTCGGGCGTGGCGGCGGCGAGCGGTCGCGCCAGCGCGAGGAGGGCGCTGACGGAGCAGAAGGCGAGCCAGGCGGCAGCACGGGATCGGATCATCGGGTACTCGAGCTCGTCGGCCGAACGCCTCGACCGATCGGGTGTTCGGCCAGTTTCTCCCACCGCGTGCCGCGGGTGAAGTGGCCCTGCCGTCAACCCCAGTCGCGCATTTCTCCGCCCGCGAGCGAGGAAGCGCCGGCGCGCTCGAGGCGATCGGCTACCACTCCGGTAACAGCTCCCCAAACGACGTGACCGAGAATCATCACGACGCTCCGCTCGGTGGGATGCGTCGTGGCAGGCCGCAGGATGCCGAACGCGGGTATCCAGCCGAAGTAGCTTCCCGCCCAGACGGCGATGCCGTAGGCGATGCCGTTCAGCATGGGCGGCCCGGGCATCAGCCGCGCGACCAACGGATACAGCGCACCTACGGCGGCGCCGAACCCGAAGTGGCTGATCAAGGTCGCGCTCACCCGGCGTGATTCGCTGAGGTGACGTGCGAGGCCCGATTCCGCGGCCACCTTCGTGGTGATCTCCCGCGGCGGCAGCGGATAGCGCTGCTCCCTGGGCAGGCGGCTGAACATGGCGTCGACGGCGATCGTCATGGCCGCGGTCGCGGCCATTCCGGCGAACGCGCCAATGAGACCTCGATCCATCGACGTTCTCCTGCAAATGGGGTTGTCTGTAGTGCAGGTGCGTGTGCAGGGATCGGACCAGAAACGCACGAAGCCCTGGGCGCCGGCTGCCGGGTGACGCGGCAGCCGCTCAGGCGAGCCCGAGCAGCGGGCACATGATGCGCAGCCCGATCCAGATGACGAACAGTCCGAGCAGGTCGAACAGGATGCCGGCCCGCATCATTTTCGGGATCGGCACGAGTCCGGAGCCATAGACGATCGCGTTCGGCGGCGTCGACACCGGCAGCATGAAGCCGAAGCTGGCGCCGAGGCAGGCCCCCAGCGCCGGCGGAACCGGATTCAAGTCGGCGGCCTGCGCGATCGCGATCACCACCGGAATCACCATGTTCGCCGCCGCGGTGTTGCTGGTCGTCTCCGACAGCACGATGCCGATCGCGATCGCGGCGAACGTGAGGCGCCAGAGCGAGGAGGCGCCGAGCTGACCGGCCAGACCCTCGCCGACCGCCTGAGCGACGCCCGTCTCGAACATCAGTGATCCGAGCGCGAGCCCGCCGCCGAACAGCAGAATCGTGCCCCAGTCGATCCTGACCGCGTCGGACCAGGTCAGCGTGAACTCGCCCGTGCGCAGGCGCACCGGCAGCACGAACAGCAGCACCGCCGCGAACAGCGCGACGAGCGCCTCCGGCATGCGCGTTCGCAGCCACTCGCCGGCTGCCGACTCCTCCTGGCCGAGCGCGGCGAGAACGCCCGGCAGCACCCACAACGTGACGGCGACGCCGAACGCGATCAGCGTGTTGATCTGCCCGCGCGTCCACGGGCCGAGCCGTGCCCTTTCGCGCTCGACGTGCGTGCGCATCTCGGCGCCGAGCTCGGCATCGGCGCGCGAAGCGCCGGCGGAAGCTCGCGGCGCGGCGGGATGCAACCGGTGCAACAGCGCGAACAGCACGATCGCCATTACGCCGAGGATCGGTACCGCCAGCGCCATCCAGGTGAAGAACGATATCTCGATGCCCGTGCTGTTGCGGATCAGGCCGATGCCGATCAGGTTGGGCGGCGATCCGACGGGCGTACCGATGCCGCCGATGCTGGCCGCGTAGGCCACCATCAGCATCAGTCCGGTCGCGAACGGCGAACCGCGTCCGCCCGCCGCGCCGCCGGCGGCTCGGGCCTGATGGAGCGCCCCGAGCAGGCCCAGCGCGATCGGCAGCATCATCGCGGTCGTCGCGGTGTTGCTCACCCACATCGACAGCGCGGCCGTGACCAGACCGAGACCGGCGAGAAGGCGCGCCGGCCGGTCACTGATCCAATGGACCGACAGGAACGACAGCGCGATCCGCCGATCGACGCCGTGCACCGACATCGCCCGCGCGAGCATGAAGCTGCCGATGAACAGGAACACGATGGGATCGGCAAAGTAGCCGAACACCTGCCGGGCCGGCGCCACGCCGAGCACCACACAGAGCATCGCTCCGACGAGCGCCGTCACCGGCAGCGGCAACGTTTCGCAGATCCAGAGCGCAACGACGGCGGCGAGCACCGCCGACAGCGCCTGCCCCTCCGGCCCGAGGTCGCCTGTCGTCAGCCAGGCGATGGCGAACGCGGCGGGCGCGAGCACCACGCCGGCGAGCTGGCGGCCGCGCTCGAACGCGGCCTCGGCAGGCGACAGCGAACCGACGGGCTCGCCGTCGGGCAGCATAGAGATGTCGTCATCCGTACGACGTGGGTTCAATCCGAGAGCTCCGCCGGGGTCATGGGCGGAGGCACGCTACCTCATCGGCGCAGCTCATGTACAGCCGCGCCACTGCGCCTTGCGGGTCCGGCGTCGGCGTCGGCTGACGACACGTTGGCGATGCAAACTCGTCAACGGCGCAACGGGTTGGCGCGGCAGAAATCCACGATGGCCGCCGACAGCTCGGCAGGCGCATCCTCCTGCAGGAAATGGCCGGCGCCGTGGATGGTGACGTGCTTCTGCCCGCGCGCACCCGGTACGCGCTTCTGGAATCGTTCGTGGCCTCCCGCGGTCACCGGATCTCGGTCGCTGAACGCGGTCAGGAACGGCCGTTCGAACCGCTCCAGCACCTTCCACGCGTCGCGGTTGTCCGCCACCGCCGGATCGTCGGGGAAGATGGGCACGAGCGACGGGAACCTCCTGGCGCCCTGTTTGTAGGCCTCGCTCGGAAACGGCGCGTCGTAGGCGTGCACCTGAGCGTCCGTCAGACCGCCCCTGACGGAAAGGCTGATCACGTCGCTGATCACGAGGTCGGGATACTCGGCGCAGTATTTGATCCAGTACATGAATCCGGCACCGTGCTCGTTCTCGCGGAGCTTCGCGCCCATCTCTTTCGGCGGCAGCGCCGGGATGGTGGCGAACAGTTGGCGCATCGGAGCAGCCGCCTCGGGAGGCAAACCTCGGGCATCCGGCAGCCCGGTGTTGGCGGTGACGACCCGGGCGAAACGATCCGGATCGGCCGCCAGCACGCGCAGACCGATGAGCCCGCCCCAATCCTGACACACCAGGGTCAGATTCGAGAGGTTCAGCTCGCGGACGAACCCGTGCAGCCAGTGCACGTGCCGCGCGTACGTGTAGTCGGACGCATGGGCCGGCTTGTCAGAACGGCCGAAGCCCACCAGGTCGGGCGCGATCACCCGGTAGCCCTGTTCGTTCAGCAGCGGGATCATCTTGCGGTACAGATACGACCAGGTGGGTTGGCCGTGCAGGCACAGCAGTGCTTCGCCGTCCGCGGGGCCGGAATCCACGTAGTGCATCCGCAGGCGACCGCCGTCGCCGTCGTCGACCTCCACGTAGTGGGGCTCGTAGTTGAAGTCTTCCAGGTTGGCGAACCGTTCGTCCGGCGTACGTAGAACTTCCATGGAGGCTCCTCGGTGAGGCGATCCTGGTTCGGATGTCGCTCCGAATATTGAACCGGAATTCGCATTCAGACAAGATTGCACCGTTGCGTTCCGGAGCGGAGGAAGGCGCTTGGTACGGTTGTCGGATCTGCCCGAGTACGAACGGGAACACCTGCTGGACAAGAACATGCAGCCGCTCGGGCCGACGCCGTGGGTGGCTCCGGGCAAGCCGCTGTCCAGCCGCCGAGTGGCGCTCATCACCACGGCTGGTCTGCACCGGCGATCGGACACCGCCTTCTCGATGACCGACTCGAGCTACCGGATCATTCCGGGCGACCTGGGCGGGGACGATCTGGTGATGTCCCACAGCTCCGTCAACTTCGACCGCTCGGGCTTCCAGGAAGACGTGAACCTGGTCTTTCCCATCGATCGCTTCAGGGAGCTGACCGCCGAGCGCGTGATCGGATCGTTGTCCTCCAATCACTTCAGCTTCATGGGCGCCGGGCTGCCGCCGGAGGCATACGCCGAGCCGGTGCGGAATCTGGCGAGGCTGCTGCATCGGGACCAGGTCGATACGGTCTTCCTCACACCCGTCTGACCGAACTGCACTCGCGCCGTGAGCGCGATCGCGTACTACCTGGAGGACGAGGGCATCGCCACCACCGGTATCAGCCTGGTCAGAGAGAACACCGAGGCGCTGAAGCCGCCGCGGTTTCTGTGGGTGAGCTTTCCGCTGGGGCGGCCGCTCGGGCTGCCGAACGATCCGGCTTTCCAGCGCCGGGTGATCCTGGCGGCACTGGCGCTGCTGGATGCCGAGTCGGGGCCGGTGCTGGAGGACTTCCCGGAAGACGTACCGGCACCGGAAACCGAGGACGCCCCCGCCTGCCCGGTGGGCTTCGTGCCGCGTATCGCCGACGACGGGAGCTGGCGCGCCTCGCTGCGACGCGAGCTGCAGTTGCTGGGTCCGTGGTATGCGCTGTCACGGGATCGTCGCGGCCGCACCACGGTCGGTCTGTCGGCGGAGCCGGTGGAGCGTCTGGCCGAACGGCTCGGTGAGCTGCTGGACGCCGGCGGCACGGACCTGGCAGCCGTTGACTGGGACCTGCAGGCCCTGAAGTTCGCGCTGGAGGATCTGAAGGCCTACTACCAGGAGGCAATCACCGCGCAGCCCGGTGGTCTCGATTGGCGGGAGGTACGGCGTGTCCTTTGGCGCGAGACGGTGCTCGGCGAGGCGATGCTTGCACTGCGCGGTCGATTCGGCGCTTCCGGCGATCCCGTGCTGGCCGCGTTCACCCGCGCGCTCGTGCCGCGCGGGTTGGCGGACGAGTGAGTCGAACGGCCGAACGAACGATGACCAGCTGATCAGGAGTCATTCCATGAAGATCGAACCCCTAACTCCGCACATTGGCGCCGACGTCCTGGACGTGGACGTCTCACGCCTGACGGATGCCGAGTTCGAGGAAATCCATCAGGCGTGGCTGGATCACCTGGTGCTGCGCTTTCGCGGCCAGAAGCTGAACGACGACGCGCTGCAGGCTTTCAGCCGGCGGTTCGGGCCGCTCGAGAAGATGCCGCTCGGCCGCATGAGCGAAGAACAGCGCGCGCGGATCCGCAATCCGTACGTCACCGTGCTCTCCAACATCAAGGTCGACGGCAAGCCCATCGGGGGCCTCGGCAACGCGGAGGCGAACTGGCACTCGGACATGTCGTACCTGGAGAGACCCCCCACCGCCAGCGTGCTGCTCGGTGTGGAAATTCCGGCCACCGGCGGCGATACCTACTTCGCCAGTCAGTACGCGGCGCTGGAGGCGCTGCCCGACGCGTTGCGGGCGCGGCTCGAGACGCTGAGCATCAAGCACGACGCGGCGCACACCAGCGTCAACGAGCTGCGCCCCGGTTTCGAGCCGTTCGACGATCCGCGCGATGCGCCGGGCGCCGTGCATCCGGCCATCCGCATTCACCCGGAAACGGGCAGGCCGTGTCTGTTCCTCGGCCGACGCGAGTGGGCCTACGTACCGGGTCTGTCGCTGGAGGCCAGCGAGGCGCTGCTCGACGAGGTGTGGCAGTACGCCGCGCGGCCGGCCTACGTGTTCCGACAGCAGTGGCGGGTCGGCGATCTCCTGGTATGGGACAACCGCTGCACGCTGCACCGGCGCGACGAATTCCCAGCGGACTCGCGCCGCATGATGCGGCGCTGTCAGGTACTGGACCGCGCCGCGGCGGACTGAAGCACGCCGCACCGTCCGGCTGGCCCGGCGTTCGGTCAGTCGCCGAATCGCCAGGTCAGCTGAGCACCCCAGGTGCGGGCGTTGCCGTACCAGCCGACGAATCCCTGGGCGCCCGCAAAGGCGCCGCCGCTGATCAGCCCCGCCGCGGGCTGGCTTGCCGCCTGCACGTAGTAGGTCTCGTCCAGCGCGTTGTCGAGGAACAGCTCCACCGACCAGCGTTCGTCCCGGGCCGAGAGCTGAGCCCGCAGATTCAGCAGCCCGTAGGAATCCTGCCGGGCCGCTTCGTCGAGCGACGCGGTGAGGTACTCGTCATCGTTCCAGCTGTAATCGGCGCGCAGGCGCAGCTCCAGGTCACCCGCGGCCAGCGGTTGCCGCCACTCCGCGCCGAGCACGTAGCGCCACTCCGGGCTGAACGAGGGGCGTTTGCCGTCGAAATTGCAACTCCCGCCGGGACCGTCCGGCGTCTGGCCGACGGCACAGGGCCCCGCCGGATAGTCGGTGTACTCGGCATCCAGGTAGGCCACCGACGCGATCAGGGACAGTGCCTCGGTCGGCTGCAGGATCAGATCGGCCTCGGCCCCGCGCACGCGCCGTTCGCCGGCGTTGCCCACCACGAAGCCGGTGCCGTTGGGGTTCAGCGCCGTGTCCTGGAAGTCCTCGATCTCGGTCCAGTACAGCGTGCCGTTGAACAGCAGCCGGCGATCCAGCCAGGTGGACTTCACGCCCACCTCGTAGTTGATGGAGGACTCTTCGTCGAACTCGTACGGCTGGCCGGGCCCGGTGCGGTTCGCGTTGAAGCCGCCGGACTTGAAGCCGGTGGAGACGCTGGCGAAGCCCATGAGCCCGTCGCGGAAGAAATAGCGCGAGTTGATCGACCAGGTGATGTTGTCGTCGCTGCGCGAGACGTCGCCGATGAAGTTCGGCGGGAAGATGAAGTTCCAAGCGTTGGACGTGCCCGGCTCGTTCCTGAAGTTCAGGAACGCGTCCTTCTCGTCGCGGCTGATCCTGGCGCCGGCGGTCATGTCCCAGCTCGGCGTGACGTGCCAGGTGAGATTGCCGAACGCGGCGTAGCTGGTCGTCTCCTGGTCGAAGATCTGCTGTCCGCTGTCGGTGAGCGACACCCCGCAAGGTACGCCCGGCGTGGGGCAGATCGGCGCGAAGGGTGGAGGCGGGAAGCGCCGATTGGCACCCGCGCCCACGCCGGTCTCGGTGAAGAACCGGGTGTCCTGCGTGTAGTAGAACAGGCCGAGGATGTACTCGAAGGCGTCTCCCGGCCGCGACGTCAGACGCAGCTCCTGGCTGAAGACCTGGTTCTCCTGGGTCTGGTCACTGATCAGCACGGGCTGCGGCAGGGAGTCGGCGGCGATGTTGGTGTCGTTGTCCCAGTCCTGGTAGCCGGTGATGGACGTGACGGTCTGCCCGCCGCTCAGCACGTAGTCCACGTGCAGCGACAGCCCATAGGTTTCGGTCTCGTCCCTGCTGTTGTCGTCCGCATCGACCTTGCGGTCGTCCTCGTCGAAGTTCCTGAACGGGAAGCCGATCGCTTCGGAAGCGGCCAGGAAGCCGGGCGTGGCGATGCCGTCCGGGCCGGCCGCGTCGAGCTGCTCGGCCACGCAGCAGCGGCGCTCGATCTCGCCGTAGTGACCGATGAACCCGACGGTGAGTCGATCGCGGGGCGTCCACTCGAGCCGCCCCCGTACACCCGACTCCTCCTTTCCGTTGATGCGCCCGCCGTCGAACAGGTTCTCCTCGAAGCCGTCGCGGTCACGGTGGTAGAACGCGAGACGCCCGGCGACCGTGTCGGTCAGGCCTCCGCCGACCACGCCGTTGATCCAGCGGTGATCGTAGTCGCCGCCGCCGGCGGTGACTTTCGCCTCGAATTGCTGGCTCGGCCGCTGGGTGTTCACGTTGATCGCGCCGACCGGCGTGTTGCGGCCGTACAGGGTGCCCTGCGGGCCGCGGAGGATCTCTACCGTGGCGATGTCCGTGAGCTCTCCCCAGGACATCCCGGCCGACGGCATGTAGAGCCCGTCGAGGAAAATGCCGACGCTCGATTCGATGCCGGGATTGGTGCCGGAAGAACCGATACCGCGGATCCGCACGGCGGCATTGCGCATGTTGTTGGCGACGGGGATCTGAAAGCTCGGCGTCTGACGGGCGACATCCTGCAGATCGTTGAGCCCGCGCCGCGCAAGCTCCTCTCCGCTGAAGGCGGTGATCGAGATCGGCACGTCCTGTACGTTCTCCGTCCGCTTCTGGGCAACGACCACGATCTCTTCGATCTCGGCGGCCGATGCCTGGCCTGCTGCGATGGCGAGCGCCGCCCGGGCGGTGAGGCTTCGCCACGACGGTGTCGAGTAACCTCCGCGCATCTTTCTCCCCCTCTTGCCGGATCCGCCCCGCATATGATGAACAGGAATTCTTGTTCATTCAAGATCCGATGACAGTGGAGCCGCGCTGCCAGTGGCCTCAGCCTGATCCGCTTGAACAGAAATTTCAGTTCATGTTATAGCTGGAGCGGTGCGCGGGCAGGCGCCGACGGTGGCAGCGGGCGATTCGAGGGAGGGGACGATGGCAGCGGTGACCGAGCCAGTGGTGGTGCCTGCAGCGGCACGCCGCTGGGATCATCCGTACTACATCCTGGCGCTGCTGTTCCTGGCCTTCACGTTCAGCTTCGTCGACCGGCAGATCCTTTCGATCCTGTTCGAGCCCATCAAGCAGGAGATGGGGCTCTCCGACACCCAGCTCGGGTTCCTCGGCGGGCTCGCGTTCGCCGTGTTCTACGCCACCCTCGGCGTTCCGATCGCCATGCTGGCGGACCGCGGCAACCGCAAGCGGATCATCACCGCATCGCTCGTCGTGTTTTCCTGCATGACGGCGCTGTGCGGCATGGCACAGAACTTCCTGCAGCTGGCGCTTGCACGCGTGGGCGTGGGCGTCGGGGAGGCGGGCGTCAATCCCTCCAGTCACTCGATCATCGCCGACGTGTTCCCGCCGGAGCGGCGCTCCACCGCCATGGGGGTGCTCGCCGTGGGGGCCAACTGCGGCATGCTGCTCGGCTTTGCCGTGGGCGGGACCGTGGCGGCCCTGTACGGCTGGCGGGTCGCGCTGATGGTCGTCGGCCTGCCGGGCCTGTTGCTGGCAGCGGTTTTCCGGCTGACCTTGCGCGAGCCGGTGCGGGGTGGCTCGGAGGCCCGCAACGCAACGGCGGATGCGCCCCCGCTCGGTGTCACCTTGCGCTACATGTGGGACAACAAGGCGATGCGCCACCTGGTGATCGGATCGATGCTGGCAGGCACGTCGGGGTACGGCGTGGGCGCGTGGCTGCCGTCGTTCTTCATCCGCTCCCACGGCCTCGATACGGCCCAGGTGGGGGTGCTGCTCGCGCTGACGGGCGGTGTGCTCGGCGCCGTCGGCACGTTTCTCGGCGGCTGGATCACGGATCGGCTCTCGAGACGGCGTGTGGATCTGGGTCTGATGGTCATCGCGATCATCACGGCGGCCGTCTATCCGCTGGCCGCCGCCGCGTACCTGGTGCCGGACTTCTGGATGGCGGTGGCGCTGTTCCTGATCCCGATGTTCGCCGGCAACATCTTCCTCGCGCCTTCACTGGCGCTGATTCAGAGCCTGGCACGGCTGCGCATGCGCGCCGTGGCGGCGGCGGTGAAGATGCTCGCGCTCAATCTCATCGGGCTGGGTATCGGGCCTCAGGCGGTCGGCATCCTCAGCGATCTGATGCGGCCGGCGCTCGGCGCGAACTCGCTGCGTGTCGCCATCGCGCTGGTGTCGGGACTGAGCCTGTGGGCGGCCGTGCATTTCTACCTGTCCAGCCGTCACCTGGACGCGGGCCTCGCCGCCGCGCAACAGGATCCGTGACGGTCCGTGGCACCCGCGCGCGTATAATGCGCGGATGCCACGGCCCTCACGGACACGTTCCTCCGACGCATGCGCCTTGCGGGGCCGTGCGCCGCGGCAGGGGCGCAGCCGCCGCCGGCGCAGACGCATGCTGCTGTCGGGGGCCCGACTCATCTGCCGGGACGGCTTCGACGTCGCGCGAGTCGCTGACATCGTCAGTCACGGCGAGGCATCGGTTGGCGCCTTCTATCAGCGCTTCGGTGACAAGCACGGTTTGCTGGCTGCGTTGCGCCGGGAGCTCGAGCTGTCGTCGATCCGGGGCATCCGTCGGTTCTTTTCCGGCGTCCCGAGCGGCGGCGATCCGCTCCGCATGCTCGAGCGACTGGTGGTCACCATCGACCGCAGTGTCCGGCGCCGGCGCCGGCTGATCGCCGCGATGGTGTCTGCGAACGGCCGCGACGCTCCGCGCGGTTCGACGTGGCAGGCCATCGAGGAGGCGTTGGGAGAAGCGTTGATACCTTGGAGCACCAGGGGAAGGTCGCTCGCCGTGCGGGCGCAACGCAGCCGATTGGCTGCAGCCAGCCTGCTGCAAATGGTCGTGATGCACGCGCTGCTGGACCCGCCGGACGTGGAACGGCTCGATCGCGGGCGCGTGCGGACTATCGTCGACATGCACGCGCGGTACCTGCAGTAGATCCGAGAGTCTCCAACGTATCACGACCACGGCACCAGCGAGGCTCGCCTAGCCGGTGAAGTAGGTGTAGAGCATCTCCGAAAGCTCGCTGACCAGCGCGTCGCGTTTTGCGTCGGCGCGGTCGTCGGCGAGCAATGCCGTGGCGGCTCCGACAGTATTGACCGCGTTCAGCGCCAGCAGCACGCGCCGCGCCGCGGCAGACCCTGGCCCCAGAACCCCTCGTGCCTGAAGCAGCTCGTGAACCCGTCGTGCCCGGTAGCGGTAATAGAGCTCGCCCGCGCCGGACGGGTGCTCGCCGCGTTGGCGCAGCGATACCACCGTGCGGATGTAGCCTGCGGTGCGCTGGCTCGACGCCAACATGTAGCGTACGAGCTCCTCGAGCAGGCGTCGCGCGGACCAGCGCGGATCGGCTGCGGCGAGGAACCGGTCCAGGTTCTGGGTGGCACGCCGGAAGAGGTCCTGCTCCAGCGCGCTGAAGAACGCCTGCTTCGACGGGAAGCGGTTGTACAGGGAACCGACCGCGATGTCGCAGGCCTCTGCGATGTCGGCCACTCGGGTATCGTCGTAGCCCCGGCTCGCGAACAGCTCCAGGCCCGCCTGCATCAGCGGGTCGGGCTTCTGTCGCAACTGCCGGTCGAAGCTCTCCTGGAACGCTTCGCTCGAGCGGCGGCGTGACGGACGCTTCTTCACGGGAGGCATGCTGTCGGTGGCCGCGGAAGGTGGGCGCTGTGTGCCGGCAACTTACCGTCAAAGCGCGGGCGGGTCCAGGATCGAAAGCGGCGAATACAGGATCTACGGATGTACAGCCAGTCCCTCTTCCGATAACATGAATCGAAATTTACATTATCGGGCTGTCCATGAAGCTTGCCGTCACGCTGCGCAACATGGGCCCGCAGAGCACGCGAGAGATCATGCTGGCCGGAGCCCGGCGAGCCGAATCGCTCGGGTTCGAGTCGGTCTGGATCACGGATCACATCGCGATTACGCCGGACGATTCCGAAGGCAGCGATGGCCGGTACACCGACCCGCTGACGACGCTCGCGTGGCTCGCCGGTGCGACGACGAGCATCAAGCTCGGCGTCGGAGTCCTGGTCGTCCCTTATCGGCCGCCTCTGCCTACGGCGAAGGCGATTGCTACGGTTCAGGAGCTCTCGGGCAACCGTCTGTTGCTGGGCCTCGGGGTGGGTTGGATGGATGCGGAGTTTCGGGCGCTCGGTCTGAACCGGCACTTGCGCGGCCGGCAGACGGATGCTGCGCTGGAATTCCTCGAGATGTGCTTCTCGAGCGATCGAGTCACCAGCAACGGTCAGGAGTTTCTGTTCCGCCCGCGTCCGGCCCCACCGCCGATCTACATCGGAGGCCGAGCCCCCCACGCCCTTCGCCGCGCGATTCGATTCGGCCATGGCTGGCTGCCGATGGCGCGCGATCCGGAATCGTTGGGCCGCGATCTGAAGACCTACGGCGTGCTGGCTCGGGAGGCGGGAAAGCAGCCGGGCCCCGTCACCGCGTTGGCTGGGCTGCCACTCGACGCGCCCGATCGGGCGCGGGCGGCCATCAGCGCGTATGAGGCCCTCGGCATCGAGCGGCTGGTTTGCGCGGCGCGGTATCGGACGCTCGAGGAGTACGAGTCATGGCTCGGCATGCTAGCCGCGCTTCGTTCCGACGACTGAATCGCGCGTTGTGCTCGATGTAGACGACGTCGCTCCCGCAGCATGAATATGAAGATTGATTCATAAACGACGGAGGTATCGAATGAAGCTGGGACTGGGTTCAGGCGGTTTCGGATCGACGGTGAGGGTGAACCTCGAACTGATTCGATACGCGGAGCAGCTCGGCTTCGACTCGGTCTGGACGGCTGAAGCGTACGGCAGCGACGCTGTAACGACGGCCACGTGGATCCTCGCACACACGTCACGTATCCGTGTGGGCACGGCGATCATGCAGATCCCCGCGCGAACGCCGGCGATGGCAGCGATGACCGCGATGACGTTGGATCAGCTGTCGGGAGGCAGGTTCATACTCGGAGTCGGACCCTCGGGTCCGCAGGTAGTGGAGGGATGGCACGGCGCTCCCTACGGTAAGCCGCTGACCCGGACCCGCGAGTACATCGCGGTGGTACGGAAGATCCTCGCCAGGGAAGCGCCGCTCGAGTTCCAGGGGCAGGAGTATCGGATTCCCTACTCGGGCCCCGGGGCGACCGGTCTCGGCAAGCCCCTCAAGAGCATTCTGCACGGGAATCCCGACATACCCATCTACACCGCGGCCATCAGCCCGGCGGGACTGCGATGCGCCGGAGAGGTCGCCGATGGCGTTTTTCCGATGATGATGGATCCGGATCGCTTCGACGACGTGTATCTGCCCTATCTGACTGAAGGCTTCGAGAAGGCCGGAGGCGGCAAGGATCTCTCGGTATTCAACGTCGTGCCCTCCGTGTCGGTGATCGTCGACGACGACGTGCAACGGGCGCGCAACAGCCTGAAGCCCGGAATGGCGCTGTACATCGGCGGCATGGGCGCAAAGGAGAAGAACTTCTACAACGACCTGACTCGCCGGCTCGGCTTCGAAAGTGCCGCGGCCGCCGTCCAGGATCACTTCCTCAGCGGCCGACGGGAGCAGGCCGCTGCGGCAGTCCCCGACGAACTGGTCGACGCGGTGCATCTCGTGGGACCGGCGGGTCGAATCCGGGAACGGCTTCGGGCCTGGAAGGCGGCAGGGCAGAAGCGCTGGGTCGACACCATGCAGATCTCGACGTCGCAGCGAGAGGCGCTGGAGCTGCTGGCGGAGGAGATGTTGTGATGCCGACTTCGCATGGCGCCCCGGCGCTTGGTTCATGAATCGATATTCATGTTATACTGCGGCGTCGTTCTTCTAACGCCGATTGGGACAGCTCGAACCATGTCTGGCAGCCGCCGCAGCTCGAGGGCCGATGGAGGCGTGCGACCCGCCATGCAGCAGAGGAGTCGCGAGAAGCGCGAGCGCCTGATGAAGGCCGGAATGGCAACCTTCGCCCGCAGAGGGTACGAACAGACGCGGGTCGTGGATCTCGCGAAGGACGCTGGAATATCCGTCGGTGTCTTCTACCAGCGATTCAAGGACAAGCGCGGGTTCTTCGACGCGCTCGAGGCGGACTTCATCAGTCGCGGCTACGAGAACTGGGACCGGTTCTTCGAGCAGGCGGATCCCGACTGGACTGCCCGGGAGTTGTTCGAGGCGCTCGTCAGCGGTCTGGCACGGCAGATCCGGAACAACGTCGGCTTCTTCCGCGCGCTCGTCACGCTCGGTCACCACGACAAGAACGTCGTCCATCCGGCAGTCGAGCTGGACCTCTATGGTGCGAAGAAGCTGGAGAGCTATCTGATCGAGCGAAAGCTCATTCGGCCCCAGAAGCTCAGGGAAAACCAGGTGTACTTCGCGATTGCCACGGTCATGAAGACGCTTCTGGTGATGGCTTTGAACGACGTGGGCCCGTTCCGCGCCACGGATGGGCGCACGGCCGAGGAGATGACGCGACTGCTGGGAGCCTATCTCGGGATCCGCGTGGATTGACGCGTCCGCTCGGCGGCGTCGGCCCCACCGAGTTGCTCGGATAGAAACGCCAGCATCGCCCGGATCTTGGGGGCAACGTGACGTCGAGAGGGGTAGACGGCGTGCACGCCCAACTCGCCCGCGGTGTAATCCGGCAGCAGCTCGATGAGCCTTCCTGCCTCGATGTCGTCGCCCACGATGAAATCGGGCAGCAGGACGATGCCCTGGCCGGCCAGTGCTGCCGCGCGACAGGTGTCTCCGTTGTTGGTGGAGATGCACGGACGCGTTCGGACGCTGATCGGCCCCTCCGCTCCCTGAAGACTCCACTCGTCGCCCGCAGACCAGTAGCTGTACGCAACGACGGAATGCTCGGACAGCTCCGCGGGATGTGATGGTGTGCCATGGGCCGCGAGGTACTCCGGAGACGCGCAGACCCGAAGGCGCTCGACGGCCAGCCGGCGGCCGATCAGGCTCGAGCTGCTCAGCGTACCAATGCGGATCGCGAGGTCGTAACCCTCTTCGACGAGATCGACCACGCGGTCGGCCAGGGTGATGTCCAGGCGCACCTGCGGGTGCAGGTCGCGGAACGCGCCCCACAGCGGTGCCAGCCGCCGAATACCGAAGGTTACCGGCACGTTGATCCGCAACAGGCCGCGAGCCGTCTTGGCTTCGTGAGGTGATCTCCTCCTCCGCTTCCTCGAGGTCCGCCAGCAGGCCGCGGCAGCGGTTGATGAAGACCTCTCCCTCCGGTGTCAGCGACAGGCGCCGTGTCGTGCGGTGCAGCAGCCGCACACCGAGCCGGCCTTCCAGCTCGTTCACGTGTCGCGAGACGGCGGCCTTGGACATGGCGAGCGCATCGGCCGCTCCGACGAAGCTCCCGGCATCCACCACCGCGACGACGGTCTGCATTTCGAGAAAGCGGTCCATTGTTTCACTCAGCGAGACAGTCCCTTTCATCGTACCGCGTTTATCACGACCGGTTGCGTCATTACTGTGGCTATCAAGCCTGCGGCGAGCGCCGCAGCCGATGACACACCCAATGGAGGATCAACCCATGTCCGTCGCAACGGTTTCACGAATCGATACCCGCCGGACCGGCGAGGAGAGCGAATCCCGGTTCAAGACGCTCGTGCAGCGTCTCGCCGGTACCAAATCCGGCTGGGCTGCCACTGCCTTGCGAATCCCGGTCGGCATCATCTTCGCCGCCCACGGCGCGCAGAAGTTGTTCGGCTGGTTCGGCGGCTACGGCCTGCAGGGCACCGGTCAATGGATGGCTTCCATCGGCCTGGAGCCCGGTCTGCTGATGGCTCTGCTGGCCGGCGGCGCGGAGTTCTTCGGCGGTCTCGCGTTGATCGTTGGAGCCCTCGTCCGGCCGGCCGCGGCGGTGCTGGCGTTCACGATGGTCGTCGCGATTCTCGCGGTGCACATCGGTAACGGCCTGTTCATGAGCAACAACGGCTACGAGTTCGGGCTCGCATTGCTGGCCGCTTCGGTTGCGTTGGCGATCGGTGGCGCCGGGCGGGCATCCGTAGATGGTCTGATGGTCGATGGATGAGGGCCGCTGATGAGCGCCGAATTCCAGCTCGCAAGAGGGCCTTCTTGAGATGGCTCGCGACTTGGGAGTCGAACATCGGCCCGGCCCGTCACAAGGTCGCCCTTCAGAGGAACATGATCGGCCCAACTGCCGATCCGCTCGAGCGGAACACACTCCTCGAGCGTGTGTGGCTTGCAGTCGCAACGAACCGGATCGTCTGGCTGCCGAGCCAGACTTGATTTCAGGCTCTTACGGCAGAGATGACTGTCGCCGGCGCGATCAATTCGTCGCCACGGTTTGATCCAAGCCAAAGCGGAATTCCGCGGATCGTGTAACCTGCCCGCTGAGCGCACGTCGACCGACGAAAGGTATCTCGGCGAGCGCGTTCGACGGCGGTAGGATGACGTGATTCCAGGTGATAAACCGGAGGATGCTATGAGCGCGCGCTTGCCATGGGTCCTGTTCATCGGATTGAGCCTCGCCGGCTGTGCCGGGGAAGAGGTCACGCAGTGCACGACGGAACCGCGATCGGCCTGGCAGGATGCGGACGCGTTCCAGCAGAGCCTGCTCGACCAGGGGTATCGGATCAACGAGTTCAAGATCACCGAGGGCAACTGCTACGAGATCTATGGCTTCGATCCGGAGCAGAAGAAGGTCGAGATCTACTACAACCCCGTCGATGGCAGCGTTGTGAAGCGTGAAGAGGGCTGAGACGGGCGAACGGCAAGGGATTCCGATCTGGGATCCTCTCGTGCGGGCGCTCCACTGGACGCTCGCCATCACGATCGTCGTGAACTATTGGCTGACGGAGGGCGGAAGCGACGTCCACAACTGGATCGGTTACACCGCCGGCGCGGCGGTCGGGCTTCGGATCATCTGGGGCTTCGTGGGCCAGGGATACGCGCGCTTCGACACCTTCGTGCCAAGCCGCGAAAGGTTTCGCGAACACATGGCGGCGATGATGGCCAGGACAATCCCCGCCGATTCCGGGCACAATCCGCTCGGCGCTCTGATGATCTACCTGGTCTTTCTTCTCGTTGCGGTGCTCACGGTGACGGGCTGGATGCACGAGGAGATCGACGCTCTGTTCGGCAACGACCTCCTGCAGGAAATCCACGAAGTCGCCGCGCACACACTGTGGATCTGCGCTCTGCTGCACGTGGCGGCCGTGTTCCTGGTTCAGTACGTCGGAAGGATCGATCTGGTGCGCCCGATGATCACGGGGCGCCGCAAGCCCCGCATTTGATCACCGGAAACCGGCGCGCTTGACCTGCGTCAGTCGGTCGCGTATCCCAACGCCTTGATGGTGGCGCGAACCCGGTCCGCCCGCAGATACTCGAGGAACGACGCAGCGGCCGCATTCGCTGCACCGTGGTGCAGCAGCACGGCATCCTGACGAATCGGCGAGTAGAGCGTCTCCGGCACGTCCCAACGGCTGCCGGGCCGCTCGTTCCGCGGACTCAACACGGACGAAAGCGCGATGATTCCGGCATCGGCGTTGCCGGTGTCGATCATCGCGCGGGTCTGGCCGATGTCTTCCCCCATGACGATCCTGTTCCGAATGGTCTCCCAGAGTCCGAGCCGATCCAGCACCTCGCGGGCCGCCACGCCGTACGGCGCCAGGTCGGGGTTCGCGATGGCCAGGCGTCGAAACAGGCCCTCGCGCAGGTACGCCTCGCCGTCCTCCGGAATCCGTTCAGGGTCTGGACTCCACAGCGTGATTCGGCCGATGGCGTAGGTGAAGCGCGATCCCGGGACGGCATGGCCTTGTTCCTCGAGCAGCTTCGGCCGCTCCTGGTCGGCGGCCAACATGACGTCGAACGGCGCACCGGCGCGGATCTGAGCGTACAGCTTGCCGGTGGATCCGAGGGTGATCGTCAGTTGGTGGCCGGTCGCCTGCTCGAAGTCGGCTTCGAGCTTCTCCATGACTTCGGAGAAGTTGGCGGCCACCGCGATCAACGCCTGTTCGGCGCCCACATCGAGCGGTAGCAAGCCCAGAATCAGCGTCAGCAGCAGTGGCCTCTTCATCGGCAGGATCCTTCCTCGTTCGGCAGGAAGACTACCGCAGTCATGCAGGCTCCAGCCCGCCCATCAGCACCAGGACGCCGAGAGCTACGAACACGACGGCCGCCGCGCCCCGGATCAAGCGCAGCGGCAGTCGATCCGCGCTGAAGTGCCCGGCCACCACGACCGGGACGTTGGCGGCCAGCATGCCGAGCGTGGTGCCAGCGATCACCATCGAGATCGGTTGGTAGTTCGCGGCCAGCATCACCGTGGCAATCTGCGTCTTGTCGCCGATCTCGACCAGGAAGAACGCGATCAGCGTGGTCAGAAAAGCACCGTAGGAGTAGCGGGCGGCCGTGTCGTCCTCCGCGTCCGGAACCAGAATCCACAGACCCATGACGATGAAAGCAGCGGCAATGAGCCAGCGCTGCAGCTCCGGCGAGAGCAGTGAGCTGACCCAGGCGCCGACGTGTGCGGCGACGCCGTGATTGAGGAGGGTCGCCAGCAGAATGCCGACAACGATCGGCCAGGGCTTGCGGAACCGGGCGGCAAGCAGCAGCGCGAGCAGTTGGGTCTTGTCGCCGACTTCGGCCAGTGCCACCGAGAAGGTGGAGATGAACAGCGCTTCCAACGGGAAGGTCCTTCGGGGGCGGGAGTTGCGGAACCCATGACACGCCGCCTCGTCCCACCCCGGTTCGAGGTCGTCGTGTCAAAGGTCTCGCCAGACCCGAGGCCGTGTGCGCCATGATCCAGGTGGGACCAAATGTGTTGACGCACACCCTTCGAAGAAGCGAAGGCGGCTACTCCCCTAAGACGGGCGCATCATAATGGCTCGGTTCGTCTTCAGCAACGGATGCCGTATCGGCGGGCCCCACGCCAGCGGGGTGGTGTACGGACGTATCCAGTTGGTGCCTTCACCCGTCTATACGGTAAGCCATCAACCGGGGGCCAAAGATGGAGCACGACCAGATACTGGCGCGGGACTTGAAGACGGCTTGGCACCGCTTCATCGACGTCACGGCGCCGCTGCGTGGAGATCTGTATGCGTATTGTCGCCGGCTGGCCGGCGACCTGTGGGACGCCGAAGACCTCGTTCAGGACACGCTGGTGTGCGCGTTTTCCCGATTCGGGGTTTCGTATCCGGAGGTCGACAATCCGCGGGCGTATCTGCTGCGTACGGCTTCCAACATATGGATCGATCGGCGGCGGCACGAATCGCGGAGGGCGCAGATGGAATCGATGTCAGCCAATGAGACGAGCCACGAGAGCGACACCACGATCGTTCGGGACGCCGGGCGTGCTCTGGCGGAACGTCTCGCCCCGCAGGAGCGAGCAGCGATCGTGCTCAAGGATCTCTTCGGGATGACCGCGAGCGAGGTGGCCAACGTCCTCGCCACGACGGAGGGGGCGGTCAAGGCGGCGTTGCACCGTGCGCGTGGCCGTCTGACCAGCGCCGAACCACCGAAGATCCGAAAGCTCTCGTCGACGGACAGTATGACGGCACGGTTCCTCGAGCTCTTCGAAGCGCAGGATCTGGATGGTCTGATCAATCTCTTCACCGACGGTGCCGCCGCGGAGAACGTAGGCAACTCGTTCCACTTCGGACGCGAATCCGACCGCGGCATTCGAGCCGTGCTGCAGGCGTGCCTGTTCGGTCATCCGGAGTGGCCGAAGGAGTATCAGCGTGACGCCATTCGTCTGGAGCCGATCGAGTGCGACGGTGAGACGGTGATTCTCGCCATTCAGTCACGAAGTGGGAAGGAAGGCCTGCTTTCGGTATTCCGGCTCGATGTGACTGATGGAAGGATTTCCCGATTCCGATCGTATGGATTCTGCCGGGATGCGGTGGGGGAAATTGCCGGACAGGTTGGCTTGCCGTCCCGCGGTGGGATATACCGGGCTCCGACGCCGGCGCCTGGGGTGGACTGGTCGGAAAAGGCCTGAATTGGAGGATAGCCTTATGATGGCGCTGGAGCCGTCCAGGCGGTAACCATCATTCGGGTGATGAACACTGATGAAGCTCGACGTACAGCATGCCCTGATCGAGCGATTTGTCCGCCATCGACAGCAGGGCACGACGGACATGGCGCCGCACAGCCTCCGGGTTCCTGCGAGCCACTACACGGATCCGGCGCAGACGGCACGAGAAATCGACATCTGGTTCCGGCAAAGCCCCTTGCTCGTCGCACTGACGCCGGAACTGCCGGAGCCCGGGAGCTACGTTACCGTCGAAGCGGCCGGCACGAGCCTGCTCCTCGTGCGTGACGATCATCGCCGGGCGCGCGCCTTCATCAACGCCTGTCGCCACCGCGGAGCGCGCATCGCCGAAGGCAGAGGCCAGGCGCGAACCTTCTCCTGCCCGTTCCACGCCTGGAACTGGGCGCGAGACGGCCGCCTCATCTCCCGGCCGAACAGCTGCGGCGGGTTCGATGATGCCGGTGATGCGTTCTCCCATTTGCTCGAGGTCGAGAGCCTGGAAACCGCGGGCATGATCTTCGTGCTGCTGCGCGGCAGCGGAATCGACGTCAAGGTGCGGCATCTGCTGGGTGACGCGCTCGATGAGATCGCCCGCTACGGCATCGAGAACACGGTCTACTTCGGGAGCCGGAGCACCGAGCGTGCCTGCAACTACAAGCTCATCATGGACGGCTTCACGGAGTCGTACCACATCGCGGCATTGCACAAGCGCACTATCAATCCGTACTACTACACCCATCCCGGACTGACCGACGCGTTCGGTCCCACCGTGCGCATGATCGGCGTACGGAGCAGCATCGACCGGGAGCTCGAGAAGCCCGCAGCCGACCAGCGCCTGTTACCGCACGGCACCACCCAGTACCTGATCCCGCCCAACGTGGTGCTGACCCATCAGGTGGATCACATCCAGTTCTGGCAGATGTACCCGATCGACGGCGCGCCAGACCGCTGCAGCATTCACTTCAGCCTGTACTGGCCTGCGCCGATGGATGAAGAGGCAGAGCGGAAGAGCCAATTCAACATCGACGTCATCTGGAATGTTACGACGGAAGAGGATTTCCCCCAGAGCCTGGCGATCCAGCGCAATCTGGCCAGCGGCGCCGTTCCAGAGCTGGTATTCGGCCGCAATGAGCCCGCCCTCATTCACTATCACCAGCAGATCGCTGCAGCGATGGGAAGCCGGGAGCTGAAGCCGTGCAGCCCAGACGCTCGCGCCGACGGCTGATGGGGCGAGCGAGATGGACCGAACGGTGAGCCTTCAACGATTTGCCGGGAAACTGAACGGTCGAGAAGGGACTTTCGTGCTACAGGGCTCGGCGACCGTCGAGAACGGTAAGATCAAAGCCACGTGGTCTGTCGTCCCTCGGTCGGGAACGGGCAGCCTGACAGGCCTGCGCGGGGAGGGCGGGTTTGAGGGTGAGTTCGGAAAGGGCTCAGTCGGAACGCTCGACTATTGGTTCGAACAGTCGGCCTGACCTGCAGGCCGGACGCATGGGACGTCCAGCCCCGCCGCCGAGAGGATCACCATCTGATCCGGAGACCTGATAACAAGCATCTGACGAGACCAGTGCGGATAGACGGTAGCCGCGAGGAGGAGTTAGATGCGTTGGATTCTGGTTCTTTTGATAGGTTGCGGTTGTGGCGGCGAAGATCGGTGTGCAGTCCAGGAGACGATACCGTACGCCACGGAAGCGCAGTGTCAGCAGGCCGCGCGCCAGGTGCGGCTGATCGACAAGTCGGGCATGTTCAGCACGATCTACTGCACACGGGAGCAGCCGCGCAGCGGCTCGAGCTAGTGAACGATGAAAGGAAATACAAGAGCTACGAAGTGCATGATTCCTTGTTCTGAAGTTGGTGGCGCCCGGGCGGGCGCAGCAGGAGGCCGCAACGCGATCCACGGCTACCATCGGGGGCGCTGAGGTCAGCCAAGCAGGTAGGAGACGAACCGCTCCACCACCGCCGCAGCGACCCAGGATGCGAGCGGCAGCGTGAGAAAGAAGAATAGGCGGACGAACGTTCCCAGGTCGAACGGCCATTCCACGACGCCGGCGAGCCGAGCCTCTAAAGCCAGGAGGCCGCTGAGCAGCATCGCTTCCCTCTCCCCCTCCGGGCTCCCTTCGAGCGTGGCCGTGCGTGTGCGCCTGATCGCCGCTCGTACGGCGAGCAGCTCGGCATTCTTCGCGGTGCGAATTGCGCGACGAGCGCCGCGCACCGGCAGCAGCAGTGCGAAGGCGCCCACGGCGCCCACGATCGCCATCGTCGCGAGCGTCACCGGTAGTGTGACCTCGTCACCGGACATCGCGGCCAGCATCGACACTCCGGCCGCAAACGCGAGCGCGTTACGCAGGCCGATCCGCACGATCGGCGCGAGACCGCGCAGGTCGAAAAGATCGATCCGCGCGGTGCGCTCCACGATCTGCGACACACGCCACGAGCTGCCGATCACCACCAGGATCAGGCGCATCGAGAAGACCCAGATCGCAACATCGCGGATGGCGCGCCAGAGGAGGTCTTCGAGCGCGGAGTGACCGCTCGGGAGCATCGCGTTGACGAGCGCGTGGATGGCGATGCCCACCGCAAAGCCCGCGGCTGTAGCGATGAACAGGGTGGATGCCGGGAAGGCGCCGATCCGCGCGCGTTCCTCGGCGAGCTCGGAAGGCCCGATCGCCAGCGCGGGCGCGAGCGCCTCGAGGTCGCGGCGCACGCCTCGGACGACCCAACCTCCGCATGCGAGGATGTAGCCGAAGATCACGGCGAACACGATCTCGAGCCGCCAGGGCGTCCGCCAGAAGAGCTCCCCGCCGACCTCGATCCCGCGCCAGGCTCCCGTGACGTTGTGCCACGCGGTGCAGACGACGATGACGAGCAGTGTTACGACGATCCAGAGGCCCAGCGGAGGAAGTCTGCGTTCATCCGTCAAACGCTGTTCGATCGGACGCACCCGTCCCTCGTCAGCAACGGTCGTCGCCATCACTGCCCCCTCGGGTCGTCAAGGGCCGCGTCGGCACGCCTGGCCGGATGCCGCTGGTGCGCCCACCACCGCACTCTATACCGTTCACGCCCGTGCCTCAGGCAGGCTCGATGCATTCCGGCCCCTGATTCCTCACATTGTTCACGTACGTGCTGACCCGACGTTTGCGGAGGTCGTTCCCCCCATAGGGACGCAACAGGCCGAGGACGTCGTCCAGGCTCGATCCGGGGTCGATCCACGTCTCCCACGCCTGCACAGGCAGAATGGCAGGCATCCGGTCATGGACTTCAGCGGCGAGCGCGTTCGCGGCCGTGGTGATGATCGAGCAGCTCAGCAACGAAAGTGTTCCGTTCCACGCGAAAATCCCGGCGAACGTGAGGCCGTCATCGGTGTAGAAGTAGTAGGGCTGGCGCACACCATCCTCCTTCCGCCATTCGTACCAGCCGAGAGCGGGGATCAGGCATCGCCACTGGCGGATGGGCTTCTCGAAGGCGCGGCGCTTGGTGATCGTGTCGTCCCGCGCGTTGATCATCCGGAAGCTGGACTTTGCGTCCGCTGCCCAATGTGGTACGAGCCCCCAATGCGCCGGCGCAAGCTCCAACTCGTCCTTGCGGCGACGAACGATCGGGATCGGGTCCGTGGGCGCGACGTTGAACCTGGCGATGAACGGTTCATCGCTCTTCAGGACGAGCCTCCACCGGGGCCCCCCGAGCTGGAAGATTCGTTCGATCGCCGCCTGGTCCGGGGAAACGAAGCGCCCACACATAGCTGGAAGGTCGGGTGGCCAAGGTGCTACAGCCTATCGGTCGGGGGCGAGTGAATCTACTGCCTGCGGGCTCACCCTCCCGACCCGCCGTCACGACTATCCTGATGATGTTGAGGTTGCTGACCAGAAGGGAGCGGATGGCACTTTCATCAACCCAGATCGGCGCGATCGCCGAAACTCTCGTTGCCAACGAGCTGATGATTCACTCCGAGGGGCGTCTGTCGCCCTTCTCTCCGATCGCCGATGACGATGGCATCGACATCCTCATCTTCGATAAGCAGACGGGAACAGCGTTGCCGCTGCAGGTCAAGGCGCGTACCCGGACGCTACAGGGCGGCAACACCGTGCATTTCGAAGTCCGCAAGAGGGCGTTGAGAGAGACGCGCCACGGGATGCTCCTGTGCCTGCTGCTCGACCCCGACCTGAGAGGCATTGCCCGCACCTGGATCGTTCCGTTCAGCCATGTTCCGACGGTCGCCAGCGAACGCGCCGAGAAGTACGTGCTGAGACCAAGCCGGGCTGTGGCGTCCAGAGACCGGTACCGGCATTTTCAATGCGAGACCATGGCGGAGCTTGCGAACCGGGTGCTGAAGGCGATGCAGCCGCCGTGTGATTCAGGGAAGGTGCACGCCTGAGACAGACAGCCATCAGTGCAGCTTCAGCCTCGGACGGACCATCCGGCTGAACTTGCCGGCAAGCATCAGCAGCAGTGTTTTCGGCCAGCCGTACAGCGTGGCCTGGTGCATCCGATACAGGCTGATGTACATCACGCGCGCCAGCCCACCCTCGATGAAGAACGAGCCGCCTGTCAGGTTGCCCATCAGCATGCCGACCGAGGTGAAGCGGCTGAGCGACACCAGCGATCCGCGGTCGCGATAGCGGAACGGCCGGGGCTCGCGGCCGTGCCGGACCAGTCGCGCGAGTTCGCGGGCGAGCTGATGTGCCATCTGCTGGGCGGACTGGGCGCGGGGCGGAACCGCCCGCTCGGCACCTTCCGGGATGCAGTTCGCGCAGTCGCCGATCGCGAACACGCGCGGTTGACCCTTCGCACGCAGGTTCGGTTCCACCTCCACCTGATTGACCCGATTCACCGTCAGGCCGTCGATCCGGGCGAGATGCTCCGCGGCTTTCACGCCGGCAGCCCAGACCAGCAGGTCCGCCTCGATGCGCCGGTCGTCCCGGGTGACGAACGCGTTCTCCTCGGCGCGCGCGACCGTGGTGTTCACGTGCACCCGGACGCCCAGCGCTTCCAGCCGTTTCAGCGCGGCGCTCGAAACGCGTTCGCTCAGGCCGGGCAGGATGCGAGGCGCGGCCTCGATCACGTGCACCTGCAGGCGCGAACGGTCGAGCTGCTCGTGGCCGTAGAGCTTCAGCATGGACACGGCATGATGAATCTCCGCGGCCAGCTCCACCCCCGTTGCGCCGCCGCCGACGATCGCGATGGAAAGCGACCGTTCCCAGTAGTTGGCCTGGAGGCAGGCGTTCAGGAAACGCTCGCGGAAGCGCTCCGCCTGCTGGGGGCTGTCCATGAACAGGCAGTGCTCGAGCACGCCGGGCGTGCCGAAGTCGTTGCACTGGCTGCCGATCGCGAGCACGAGGTAGTCGTAGCGGATCCGGCGCGCGGGCAGAACTTCGCGGCCGCCGTCATCGAAGAGTGGGGCAAGGTGCACTTCCTGTGCGTCGACGTCCACCGTGCTCATGCGCCCGAGCTCGAATCGATAGCCGTTGTCGCGCGCGTGCGCCCGGTAGTCGACCGCATCCAGGTTCGCGTCGATCGCGCCGGTGGCGACTTCGTGAAAGCGCGGCCGCCAGATATGGAAGACGTTGCCGTCGACGAGCACCACCTCGGCCCGGCCGCTGCGACCCAGCTTGCGGCCGAGAAGGGTTGCGAGCGGGAGTCCTCCGGCGCCGCCGCCGACGACGACTAGTACGGGTTTGCTCATGGCTGCCGGCGAAGTAGGCTGCAGCAGTCTATCCGATACGGATCCTCGCGGCTGCCTGGGCCGGCATCACGATGGTCGTGGTGACGCCCCCCGCGCGCCACGTCGGCAACACCCGCAGCAGCCGCCGGGATGCATCTCGTCAGCCCGCTCGGCGCCTTCGAACCGCGAGCAGTCCCGCTAGGGTACCAGCCACCAAAGCGAAACCTCCCGGCTCTGGCACCGGCACGGCAACCGCCGCCGAAAAGGTGGTGGAGGCGATCTGGTCTTCGTCGTGATAGACGTACACCAGAGGTGTTGCAAAATCATGCGTCATCGTGAAGCGGAGTCGTCCCGGTGGATCGGAGACCTCGAGGTCGGCGCGAAGCCAGCCGAGCAGCACGGGTTCGTGTGCGATGTAAATCGTGAGCCACGTCCCCGCCGGGTTCATCGCGGCCATGAAGTCCCAGCGCTCTGAGGAGGCGTCCAGGTTGTCGATTCCCCATTCGAACCGCCGAACGCCATCGTCAAAGGTGACGTCCAGATCGACGATATCGTAGGCCATTAGACCCG
>DASVDC010000040.1:0-12849 GCA_036381275.1 Pseudomonadales bacterium
TGTTCCGTTCCGAGGGGAGCGACGTCCACGGATACCGGCCGGAATGGTTCGAAGGATCCGGCGGCAGGCAGAGGCACGCGCAACTGCACAAAGACGTCAGCGACTTCTTACCGCACCTTCAGCCATCGCCGGCATCGCCGCAATGAACAGCGCCCTAATCTGGGCGCATGACAAAGGCGTGCAGACGGCGACCGAAGCAGACCGAGCTGGTGCTGATCCCGTCGGGACGCGGCGGCTGGCGGCCGGACGCGGGCCGGAAGGCGCGGCCCAACGCGCGCGTGCCGCACCGGCGCCGCGAAAACATTCCCGGACACTGTCCCGTACACGTCACCGTGCGCCTGCAGCGCGGTCTGCCGAACCTGCGCAGGAAACGCTTCGTCGCAGCCTTCCGATACAGCCTCGCCCAGTGCGCCGAGCGCCCGGGCTTTCGGGTGGTGCACTACTCGATCCAGCACAACCACCTGCACTTTCTGATCGAGGCGCAGGGGAAGCGGGCGCTCGCGTGCGGCATGAAGAGCCTCGCGGCGCGGGTCGCGCGGTGCGTGAACCGGGTGTTCGCCCGGCGCGGGAGTGTGCTCGATGGGCGTTACCACCACCGGCTGCTGCGCACGCCGAGGCAGGTGCGGCATGCGCTCGGCTACGTGCTGCTGAATGCCCGACACCATTACTTCGAGCGGCACCGGAAGGCGCCGCCCGTGGTGCGGCTGGATCCGGCGAGTTCTGCCGTATGGTTCGAGGGGTGGAAGCGCCGGCCGTCCAACCACGAGCCGATCCCCGCGAGAACGCGGGAAGTCGCGCCGGCAATGACCTGGCTGCTGACGAAAGGCTGGCGCCGCCACCGGCTGATCGATCCCGGCGAGATTCCCGGGCGCTGAGCGCATCGCGGCCGGAGGCCGCTCCCACAGCCACAACGCAGCGGCCGTGGTGGTAGACTGCGGCCATGAGCGAGAAGAGCGTCACCACCGAAATCCTGCTGGACGGCCTCTGCTTCGGCGAGGGGCCGCGCTGGCACCAGGGCGCGTTGTGGCTATCGGACATGCACGCCCACCAGGTGCTGCGGATCCGGCCCGACGGTACCGCGGAAACGGTCTGCGAGGTGCCGGCGTGGCCGTCCGGGCTCGGCTGGCTGCCGAACGGCGATCTGCTGGTCGTGTCGATGACCGATCGCCGGCTGCTGCGCTGGGACGGCAGCGCGCTGCGCCCGCACGCGGACCTGTCAGGGCTGGCGAGCTTCCACTGCAACGACATGGTGGTCGACGCCGCCGGCCGCGCCTACGCCGGCAACTTCGGCTTCGATCTGCACGGCGGCGCCGAGCCGAAACCGGCGGAGCTGATCCTGGTCGAACCCGACGGCCGCGCGCGGGTGGTTGCGGACGGGCTGCAGTTTCCGAACGGCACCGTGATCACGCCCGACGGCCGCACGCTGATCGTCGCCGAATCCTGGGGCCGGCGTCTGACCGCGTTCGACATCGGCAACGACGGGAGCCTCCGCAATCGCCGGGTCTGGGCCGAGCTGCCGGACGGCGCGCTGCCGGACGGCATCTGCCTCGACGCGGACGGCGGCATCTGGTCCGCCTCTCCGACCACGAGCGAGTGCGTGCGCCAGCGCGAAGGCGGCGAGATCACCCATCGGGTTCGCGTCGGGCAGGGCGCCTATGCCTGCATGCTCGGCGGCGACGACGGCCGCACGCTCTACATCCTGACCGCCGCCGACTCGCATCCGGAGGCCTGCCGGCAGAGCCGCAGCGGCCGCGTCGAGACCATCACCGCGCCGTATCCGCACGCGGGCCTGCCCTGATCGGCCGCGCGGCGCCGGGCGGGTTCGCGGCCGGAGGCCGCTCCCACAGCGCTGGTTCGAAGAGCAAGCATGACGACGCTGTACGAAAACTATGAATCCCCCTGGCTGAACGAAGAGCTGCGCCTGCTGCGCGATGCGGCGGCCCGCTTCTTCGAGCATGAGTTCAAACCGCACCTCGAGCGCTGGATCCAGCAGGGCAAGGTGGACCGTGACGCGTGGACCAAGGCCGGGGCCGCCGGCCTGCTCTGCGCCGCGATTCCCGCCGAGTACGGCGGTGCCGGCGGCGATTTCCGCCACGACACCGTGATCATGGAGGAGATGCACCGCGCCGGTGCCGGCAGCTTCGGCAACCAGGTGCACAGCACCATCGTCGCGCCGTACATCCTCCGCTACGGCACCGAGGAACAGCGCCGCCGCTGGCTGCCGCGGATGGCGACCGGCGAGCTCGTCGGCGCGATCGCGATGACCGAGCCGAACACGGGCTCCGACCTGCAGGCGGTGCGCACCAGCGCGCGCCGGGACGGCGACGAGTACGTGATCAACGGCTCGAAGACCTACATCACCAACGGGCAGCACGCGGACCTCGTGATCGTGGTGGCTAAGACCGATCCGACCCAGCGCGCCCGCGGCATCTCGCTGATCGTCGTCGAGACTGCCGAGAGCCCCGGCTTTCAGCGCGGCCGGAATCTCAAGAAACTCGGCCAGAAGGCGGCCGACACCTCGGAGCTGTTCTTCCAGGATTGCCGCGTGCCCGTCGCGAACCTGCTCGGCGGCGAGGAAGGCAAGGGCTTCGCCCAGCTCATGCAGCAGCTCCCCGAGGAGCGGCTCAGCATCGCGCAGGCGGCGGTGGTCGCGATGGAGCGGGCGATCGAGGTGACGCTCGAGTTCGTGCGCGAGCGTCAGGCATTCGGCCAGCGCGTGCTCGACTTCCAGAACACCCGCTTCAAGCTCGCCGAGTGCAAGACCGCGGCGCTCGTCGCACGCACGTTCGTCGATCAGTGCGTGATCCGGCTGCTCGCCGGCGAGCTCGATGCCGCGACCGCGTCGATGGCCAAGTACTGGTGCACCGAGCAGCAGTGCCGGGTGGTCGACGAATGCCTGCAGCTACACGGCGGCGCGGGCTACATGGACGAGTACGAGATCTCACGCATGTACGCCGACGCCCGGGTGCAGAAGATCTACGGCGGGACCAACGAGATCATGAAGGAGTTGATCGGGCGCACGCTGGGTTAGGCGGTGCGCAGCTACTGGCAGTTCTATTGGCCGCTCGCCCTCACCGGGCTCGCGATGGTGCTGTCCATTCAGTTCCAGAACGCGGCGCTCGCGCGCTACCCGGAGGCGGCCCGGGAGCTCGCGGTGTTCGCGCTCGCCTACGGCACGTTCGGCTTCTTCCGCGCCAGCCTGAACTTCGTCAGCCAGCTCTCCAACGTCTACGCACGCAGCCGCACCGGTGCGCGCAAGACGCTGCGCTTCGTGATCATGGCCGCGCTCGCGCTGACCGGGCCGCTCGCCTGGCTCGGCTTCTCCGCATCGGGCGAAGCGCTGCTGCAGAGCGTCTACCACCTCGACACCGACCTCGCGGGCCGGGTCACCGAGTACCTGCGCTACCTGACTCCGCTGGTGCTGGTTTCGGCGCTGCGCTTCTACTACACGGGGCTGTTGATCCAGGCCCGGCTCACCGGCTCGGTGACGCTGCTCAACGTGATGTTCCTCTCCACGGTGATCCTCGGCCTGGTGGCCGGCTTCGCCGCCGGGCTCGAGCCGGTGCTGGTGCTGGTCGGCTCGGAAGGCGCCGCGATGCTGCTGCACCTCGCCGGCACCTGGCTGGTCAAGCGAGCCCGTTACCAACCGCCGGCCGTTCCCGAGCACGTGCGTCTCACCTACCGTGAGCTCACCGGATTCTTCGTGCCGGTCTCGACCACGGGGGTGATGTTCGCGCTCTCGCGTCCGGTGCTGTACGCGTTCGTCAGCCGCACGCCGGACGGCGTGCTGGCCATCGCGGCGCTGCGCGTCGCCTTCGACTTCTCGATGCTGTTCCAGCAGGCGGCGAACCAGTTCCGCCACTTCTTCGTCACCTTCGGGCTCGACGATCTGCCGCGCAAGCGCCGGTTCATGGCGCTGGTCTGCGCCGGGCTCACCGCCCTGATGCTGACCTCGGCGATCACCCCGCTGTCGGCGCTGATCTGGCGCGACCTGATGCGCATCCCGGAGGAGGTCCGGGCGCTGTCCGTCGACGTGATCCTGGTGCTGTGCCTGATGCCGGCGGTGATCGTGTTCCGCAACTACTTCCACGGCCGGCTGATGGTGGAGCGGCGCACGGTGGGCATGGCCGCCGGCGCGATCCTGCGCGTCGTCGCGATCTATGCGCTCGCGCAGGCGCTGTTCACGCTGGGCTGGCTGAACCACGTGACGGCCGCCGCGGTACTGATCCTCGGCTTCGTCGTGGAAGCGCTGGTGGTGGTGCGGGCGGCTCTGCGGCCGCTGCCGTCCGTCGCGGAGGGGGGCGGCCGGGCCGCGCCCGCGAAGACGTCGGGCGCGTAACACGCCGATTCGTGGGAGCGGCCTCCGGCCGCGAACCGTTGCCCGCACTCGCTCGCCGCTACCAGGCGACCAGCTCCACCCGGCGATTCTTCGCACGCCCCTCTTCTGTGTCGTTGGGCGCCACCGGTGCGTACGGGCCGGCCCCGAAGGAATCGAGACGATCGGCGGCGATGCCGTGCCGCGTCGTCAACTCCCGCACGACACTCGCGCTGCGGCGCCGGCTCAGGTCCAGGTTGTATTGAACCGTGCCCTGATTGTCCGTGTGGCCCACCACGTGCACCCGCAGCTCCGGATCCTCACTCAGCAGCTTCACGATCTCGTCGATCAACGGCTGGGAGTCGGGTCGCAACGTATCGCTGTCGGTATCGAAGTAGAGCCCCTCGAGGATCACCCTGCCGCTGTTCGCGAGCGACCGTGACATCTCGGCGGCGTCGACGAAGGTCATCCGCTCGGCCATCGATTCCAGCGCCACGACCACCAGGTGGACCAGTCCGCGTCCGGGTGTCACCGCATCGCGTAGCGGTTCGGGGATCACGCCGTCCTTGTAGGCGGTAACGAACACGTAGTAGTAGGTCGGCTGGCCGTTCTTCGACCGGCCGACGAGCACACGCTCCTGGGCTTCGTTGTACATCAGGATCTGGCCGAGCCCGTCCTCTTCGGAGCTCGTACCGAGGGTCGGGCCGAACCAGCCACGCTCGTCGGCCTTCTTCTCGTAGAGCGTCTCCAGCCCCAGCCGCTCGAACTCGAGCCGGTAGTTGCGCAGCAGCTCGACCACCGAACGGCCTTCCGGCGCGAGGTAGGTGCGGCGGCTGACGAGCCCATCGACCGGCAAGCTCGACTCGTAGGCGGGCGGCGAGAAATTCGTGGGCGGCCCGAGCGGCAGTAGGAACTCGTCGAACATCGGCGCGCGATAGCCGATGATCCGGCTGCCTTCGTAGCGCCGCATGTTCGGGGGGTCGGTGGCGCCGGCCAGATCGCCCGCCTGGGCGACCACGGTCATTGGAAGCAGCAGCAGAGCCAGGACGAGGATTCCCGAACTGTGGGTACGCATCGCCTTGTCGCCCGGACCGTGACGAGAAGCCGTTCAACGTGCTGAAGCCGTGCCCACCACCCCGGCTGCGGCTCGACAAGAATAAGCCTTCAGAACGGCCAGGGCGAGCGCGACACCGCCACCGCGAAGATGTAGAACACGCTGACGAGCGCGGCCACGAAGCCGAAGAGCTGCACCCGCCGGCTCCCGGCGCGCATCGTGACCACGCCGAAGCCGATGTAGAGCAGCAGCCCCACCAGCTTGGCCGCGAGCCAGCCGGAGAACGGCGAGATGCTGAGGCGTATCGCCATGACGACTCCGAGCGTCAGCAGCAGCGTGTCGATCACGTGCGGCGCGATCCGCACCCACTTCTCGTCGCGTAGCGGCGAGTCGGTCAGCGCCCAAATGCCCCGGATCACGAAGCCGGCCACCGTCAGGTACGCGAGAGCGATGTGAAAGGCCTTCAGCATGCGAGCCCCTCGTCGGCCGCCGGCGTCTGCAGCAGCGGCGCGAAGCCGCCGCCGGCGGTCCGGAAGTTGGTGGTCTGGCCCCGATAAACGCGCGCCGCCTGCAGCAGCGTGCGACCGCGGTAGACCCAGCTCCGGACGTCGAAGCGGAAGTCTCCGGCTCCGGCACCGGGGAGCCGAGCACCGGGCGGAACCAGCGCCTGTGCCACGTAGTCGTCCGCGAGCAGTGCTTCGAAGCGGCCGCGGGTGAGCTTGTCGCCGCGGTACGAGCCGCGGCTGCCGAAGCCGCGGGCCGGCTTGAAGAACAGCCGCTTGCGTTCGGCCCAGAGGCGCTCGGCGTGCTCCGGCCGGACGATCTCGGTCCGCGGGATCGCGCGCAGCAGAACCTCCCTGACAGAGCGGTCGACGCCCCACTCCGCGAGCCGTTCCGGATCGGTCATACGCGCCAGATTGCGCTTGTTGGCGTACAGTGCGTGCGCGCGAGGATCGGGCGTCAGCACCACTGCCCGAGCGAGCGCGGCCTGCTGCAGCGCCGCCAGCGCCGCCCCCTCGAGATAGAAATCGGTGCAGCGGTTGTATACCAGATCGACGGCCTGGCCGTGACGGCGCAGCCGCTCGCCGTCGAACTCGAGCTCCGCCGGATCCGCGATGTCGACGGCGACACCGTGCCGACGCAGCAACACGGCGAACAGCTCGAATTCGGGGTACAGGTACTGCTCCTGCGGCCGCTCGTCGACGATCGCGATCCGGTTCAGCGGCCAGCCGCCGCGCGCCTGCTGCCAGACGTCGACGAACATCCACCACAGCGCCTCCGGCAGCGCGGCATCGATGCCGGGATCGGGCGGGGTTCGGTCAGAGTTCGCGGCCGGAGGCCGCTCCCACAACGCTCCACAACCGCGGTGCAGCGCCCGATTTGCCGCCAGTGCCAGCATGATGCCGCCGGCGTTGGTGTTGATCTCGATCAGCCGGGGGCCGCTCTCACCGAGGTGGAAGTCGAACCCGTGCAGCACCGCCGGGTGCGCCGGAAGCTCGGCCGCGATGGGCGGTGCGTCCGCGAGCGCGGCCGTCTGGTACGCCGGCAGAGCCACCACCGCTTCGATGGCGTCCACCACGGCCTGCATCCGAGCCACGTCCTCACGGCCGACGAACACACCCTGGGACGCGAACAGCCCCGGATGACTCTCGGACAGACGACGCGCCGCCTCACCGAGCCCGGCGCGTGCGAGCTCCTCATGGACGTCGGCCGGCTCGACCGGAACACAGAAGCAGGTTCGGTTCAACGCGGCGGCGACCGTCCCGGTCATGGCTCGATCACCTCTTCGCAGGCGAGCAGCGCTGCGGTCACCTCGAGCCACGCCGCCACAGCTACCCGGAAAGCCTGCCGTCCCTTGCGCGTCAGCGTGTAGACCCGCCGTTCCCGGCCCGATACGACCTCGGTGCGCGAGGTCACGAAGCCGCCCTCCTCGTACTGTTTCAGCACCGGGTAGATCGTACCTTCCGTCGGCGAACAGCAGCCGCTGGTGATGCGCTGCACCTCCTGAGCGATCTCGTAGCCGTGCATCGGCCGATCGTGCAGCACGCGCAGGATGAAGAACTTCGACAGGCTCATCTTGATCGTGCCGTTCCAGTAGGCGCGGCTCAGGAAGTCCGGACACGGCGGCACGGGATCGAGCGTGGGCGCTTTCATTGCCGCCAACCTAATACCTCGATGGTCGATGTGTCAAGGTTCGATGTATCGGAGGCACGCCGAGCGAAGTTCATCGGCCCGTCACGGCTTCATCATCCCGTTGAAACTTCGCTCCCCTAACGTGGCGTACACGGACAGTGCAACGGGGTTCGGTTCCATGACAGAGGCCAACACGCATTCCAACCGCTCCGGCAATCGGCCGTTCCGGGACGTGCTGCGCGCGCGAGCGTCGCGCCGCCGGGTGCTGCACGGCGGGCTCACCGCGGCCGCCGGCGGCTTCCTCGCCACCGCCGGACCGGTGCTGGCCGGCGGCGGGCCCGGCAACGGCCGGTGGAAATGGCCGGACAAGCCGTACCGGCCGCGCCGCCGCAGCCTGCTCGATTTCGAGCCGGTGGCGATCGAAGACGGCAACGGCCCCGAGATCAGCATCTCGCCCGACTACGACTTCGGCGTGCTGATTCCCTGGGGCGAAGCGCTCGAGCCCGGTGGCCCGCGCTACCGCGGCGAACCCGGGCGCCGGCCGTCGGCCCGCGAGCAGACGGAGATGATCGGCATCGGTCACGACGGCATGTGGTTCTTTCCGCTCGAGGGTAAAGGCCGGCCGCACCGTAGCCGCGCCGGCATGCTCTGCATCAATCACGAGTTCGGCGACAACGTCCACCTGCTCGGCAAACCGATGCCGGAGAGCCTCGAAGACGTGCGCCTGTCGCAGCACGCGCACGGCGTTTCGGTGGTCGCGATCGCCGAGTGGAAGGGTCGCTGGCGAGTGCTGCGGAGCCGCAACAGCCGCCGCGTCCACGTGAACACGCCGGTGGCGTTCAGCGGCCCGGCCGCGGGGCATCCGCTGCTCGCCACGGCGAACGGCAACGTGCCGCTCGGCACGGTCAACAACTGCGCGGCCGGCCACACGCCGTGGGGTACGTACCTGACCTGCGAAGAGAACTTCAACGGCTACTTCGGCGCGAGCAATCGCGAGACCACCTGGACGCCCACCGAAGAACAGCGCCGCTATGGGTTCTCCGCGGAGGGCGCCGGCTACGGATGGCATCTGTTCGACCGGCGCTTCAACCTCTCCGATCCCGGCTACCGCAACGAAGAGAACCGCTTCGGCTGGGTCGTCGAGATCGATCCGTTCGACGCGACCCGGACACCCGTGAAACGCACCGCCCTCGGCCGCATGAAGCACGAAGGCGCCGAGGTGACCATCGGCCGCGGCGGCCGCGTGGTGGTCTACATGGGCGACGACGAGCGCTTCGACTACATCTACCGGTTCGTCTCGGCCGACCACTGGAGGGCCATGCGCGCGCGTGGCATCAGCCCGCTGGACGAGGGCGTCCTGTACGTCGCCCGGTTCCACGACGACGGCACCGGCGAGTGGCTGCCGCTGACGATGGACGACCCGGTGCTCGCGCGCCGCTTCGCCGATCAGGGCGAGATCGTGACCTACGCCCGGCTCGCGGCCGACCTGGTCGGCGCCACGCCGATGGACCGGCCGGAATGGACGACGGTTGCCCCGGACGGCTCCGTCTACTGCACGCTCACCAACAACACCGCGCGCACGGAGGCCGACGCGGCCAATCCGCTCGCGCCGAATCCGCACGGCCACATCATCCGCTGGAAGGACGCCGACGATCACACCGGCCGCACCTTCACCTGGGACGTGTTCCTGTTCGCGGCGGCGACCCAGGACACCAGCGACGCGTTCGGCTCACCGGACGGGCTGTGGGCCGATCCGGACGGACGGCTGTTCATCGAAACCGACGGCGGCCAACCGCATGGGCTGAACGACCAGCTCCTGGTGGCGGATACCCGCACCGGCGAGCTGCGCCGGCTGCTCACCGGGATCACCGGCTGCGAGATCACCGGCATCGCGGTGACGCCGGATCGCCGCACGCTGTTCTGCAACGTGCAGCACCCGGGCAACGGCGATCCGTCGGTCACCAACTTCCCGGCGCCGCTGGACGGCGTGACGATTCCGCGCGACGCGACGCTCGTCGTGCGACGCCGGGACGGCGGCATCGTCGGCTTCTGACGCGCCACCTGCTTTCCCCCACCCCACGCCCCTTGGGGAGCCCCGCGTGTGCCGGGGCTTTTTTTCCGACTCGGTTATACTGCGCGACCCCACCCGCGAACGAAGAGGCCGATGCACGGACCGACATCGCACATCTATTTCTCGCAGCGCCTGCGCCTGCACTACGTCGACTGGGGCAACGAAGGCGCACCGCCCCTGCTGCTGGTGCACGGAGGCCGCGACCACTGCCGCAACTGGGACTGGGTCGCCGAGGCGTTGCGCCACGACTACCACGTGATCGCGCCGGACCTGCGGGGTCACGGCGATTCGCAGTGGCTCGTCGGCGGCGGGTATCACCAGCTCGACTACGTCTACGACATCGCGCAGCTCCTGCGCCAGACGGCGATGAACCCGGTGACGATCATCGGCCATTCGCTCGGCGGCTCGATCTCGCTGCTGTACGCCGGGCTGTTCCCGGAAACGGTGCAAAAGCTGATCGCGATCGAAGGGCTCGGCCCGCCGCCGCAGATCATCAAGCAGCGCATCGAGCAGCCGGTGGCCGATCGTGTGAAACTGTGGATGGAGGATCTGCGCAAGCTGTCGGGACGGATGCCGCGGCGCTATGCCTCGCTCGAGGAGGCCTACGAGCGGATGCAGACCGAGAACCCGCACCTGACCGAGGCTCAGGCCCGGCACCTGACCATCCACGGCAGCAATCAGAACGAAGACGGCACGTACAGCTGGAAGTTCGACAACTACGTGCGCGCGTTTCCGCCGATCGGCCTCGACTTCGACAAGCAGCACGAGCTGTGGTCGCGCATCACCTGCCCGACGCTGCTGATCCGCGGCACCGAGTCCTGGGCGTCGGATCCCGAGCAGGACGGGCGCGCCCGGCACTTCCGCAACGCCCGCGTGGTGAACGTGGAGAAGGCCGGCCACTGGGTGCACCACGACCAGCTCGAGCGCTTCCTCGAAATCACCCGCGCGTTCCTCGCCGAGCCATGAGCCGCCGCGCCGCAAGCCTGCACCGCTCGCCGTGGCAGGGCGTGCTGTACGTGACCGGCGGCGGCAGCCGGCTCCTGTCGGAGCTGCTGACCACGCCGGGCGCGTCGGCCACCGTGCTGGAAGCGTCGGTGCCCTATGCCGAGGCGGCGCTCGCCGACCTGCTCGGCCGAAGGCCCGAACAGGCCTGCTCGGAGGCGACCGCGCGTGCCCTGGCGATGACCGCGTTCCAGCGGGCGCGGCATCTCACCGGCGGCGCGATCGACGAGCTGTTCGGGCTCGCCTGCACCGCCAGTCTCGCGACGCGGCGCACCAAACGCGGCGCGCACCGTGCGCACGTCGCGGTGCAGACCCACGCGGCCACCTACGCGGCGGCGATCACCTTCGAAGGGGGAGATCGGGAGGAACAGGAGGCCGAGCTGCAGGAGCTGCTCTGGCGCGCGCTGGCCGAGGCGCTGGATCTGTCGCTGCCGCCCGACGACGCCGCTGTGCCGCTGCGGCCCGCGACGGTGGTGCACACGCCGGCGGAGCGGCCCTGGCGCAATCTGATCCTCGGCCTCGAGGTCGCCTTCGCCACCGCACCGCACGACGGCCGTCTGCTGCTGCCCGGGGCCTTCAACCCGCTGCATCACGCACACCGGCGCATGCTGGAGATCGCCGAGCAGAAGACCGGACTCTCGGGCGCCTTCGAGCTGTCGGTGGTGAACGTCGACAAGCCGCCGCTCGACTACATCGAGATCGAGCGGCGCCTCGAGCAGTTCGATCGGCCGGTCTGGCTGACAAGGCTACCCACGTTTGTTGAGAAGGCGCGGCAGTTCCCCGGCGTCAGTTTCGCGGTGGGCATCGACACGCTGATCCGGATCATCGACCCGGCGTACTACGGCACGCCGGAGGCGCGCGACCGGGCGCTCAGCGAGCTCGCCGAGCTCGACACCCGCTTCGTCGTGTTCGGCCGCAAGCTCGAGAGCGGCTTCCTCGGCCTCGGCGACGTGAATCTGCCGGATCCGCTCCGCCGCCTGTGCCTGGAGGTCACGCAGGAGGAGTTCGACGAGCCGGTTTCCTCCACGTCCCTGCGGCGAGGGGGCCCGCGGTAGCCGGGGGAGCTGTGGGAGCGGCCTCTGGCGGTACAAACCGGACACATAGGTAACACTTAGACCGGTCACATGGGTTACACCGGGGGCATCGGAGGAGGAGAGGACGCCGATGCCCCTGGACAGAGACCTGTGTGATGGACGAGCGATTGACCCTGATTGCCCAGTACCGGGCCGGCGATGTGCCCATGGTGGAGCTGTGCCGCCGGGCGGGCGTGAGCCGCAAGACCGCGTACAAATGGCTCGCGCGCTACGTGGTAGAGGGACGCGCGGGCCTGATTGACCGCTCGCGCGCGCCACACGTGCAGGTGCGGCAGACCCCTGATTGGGTGGTCAAGCGCTTGGTGGCGTTCAAGCAGCAGCACCCGAGCTGGGGGCCGAAGAAGCTGGTGGCGGCACTGCGCCGGCGCGACGCGCAGGTGGCCTGGCCAGCACCGAGCACGGTCAGTGCGATCCTGGATGCGCACGGCCTGGTCAAACGGCGCAAGCGCCGCCAACACGTGCCGCCCTACGAGCTGCCGCTGCAACCGATCACGGCCCCGAACGAGGTGTGGACGGCGGACTTCAAAGGCCAGTTCAAGACCGGCCGCGACTACTGCTATCCGCTCACCATCGCCGACGGCTTCAGCCGCTTCGTGCTCGGCTGTGAAGCGTACGTCGAGCTGACGCGCAAGTTGACCCAGCCGGGCTTCCAGCGCGCCTTCGAAGCCTATGGGCTGCCGCAGACGATCCGCACTGACAACGGGCCACCGTTTGCGAACCGGGGCCTGGGGATCTCGCGGCTGAGTGCTTGGTGGATCAAGCTCGGGATCCGCCACGAGCGCATCGAGCCGGGCTGTCCCGAGCAGAACGGCCGCCACGAGCGGATGCATCGCTCGCTGAAGGCCGACACCGCGAACCCGCCGGCCAACAGCCTAGAAGCCCAACAGCGACGCTTCGACCGCTGGCGTCAGGAGTTCAACTATGAACGCCCCCATGAAGCGCTCGATCTACGACCGCCCGCCGACCTGTACGTGGTCTCTGGGCGGCGCTATCCCGAGCGTCTGCCGGAGATCACTTATCCCAGTCACTTCCGGGTTCGCCAGGTGCGCCAGAACGGCGCGTTCAAATGGCATAGCACCCTGATCTACGCCAGCGCTTCGCTGGTGCACGAGCCCGTGGGGCTCGAACTCATCGACGATGGGCGCTGGCGCGTGTACTTTGCGCACCAGCCGATCGGCAT
>DASVDC010000041.1:0-110019 GCA_036381275.1 Pseudomonadales bacterium
TTTCGGCGCTGCACCCGAATGCTCTCGCCTTTGATTCGGGCCATGTTGCGGATTGATTCGGGCGTTGTTGCGGTTGGATGGCGGCGATCTCGCACCGGACCTTCAGCCGAGGCCGGCATCGCCGCGATGAACAGCGCCCTAATCTGGGCGCATGACAAAGGCGCGCAGACGGCGACCGAAGCAGACCGAGCTGGTGCTGATCCCGTCGAGCCGGGGCGGCTGGCGGCCTGGCGCGGGACGGAAGGCGCGGCCCAACGCGCGCGTGCTGCACCGTTGCCGTGAACCGATCCCCAGCCACTGCCCCGTGCACGTCACCGTGCGCCTGCAGCGGGGTTTGCCGAACCTGCGCAGGAAGCGCTTCGTCGCAGCCTTCCGATACAGTCTCGCTCAGTGCGCCGAGCGGCCGGGCTTTCGGGTGGTGCACTACTCGATCCAGCACTACCACCTGCACTTTCTGATCGAGGCGCAGGGGAAGCGCGCGCTCGCGTGCGGGATGAAGAGCCTCGCGGCGCGGGTGGCGCGGTGCGTGAACCGGGTGTTCGCCCGGCGCGGGAGTGTGCTCGACGGGCGGTACCACCACCGGCTGCTGCGCACGCCGAGGCAGGTTCGTCATGCCCTCGGCTACGTGCTGCTGAATGCCCGACACCATTACTTCGAGCGGCACCGGAGGCCGCCGCCTGCGGTGCGGCTCGATCCGGCGAGCTCGGCGGTGTGGTTCGAGGGATGGAGATATCCGCCGTGGAACCAAGAGCCGGGCGATTCAGCACGAAGAATGCGGGAAGTTGCGTCGGCGGCGACCTGGCTGCTGACCAAAGGCTGGCGCCGCCACCGCCTGATCGACCCGGCGGAGATTCCCGGCCGCTGAGGCGACAAACCCGGCTCAGGTTTCACCCCTGTGTCCGTCCAGGTGTTACCGAGGTGGCCGGTCGTGCCGGCCGCGGATATCAGGAAATTCGCGGCCGGAGGCCGCTCCCACAGCGAGGCCCTATTTCACGTTGCGCGGCACGTTCCGGAACGGACCGTCGTCGAAGCGCGGCTCCCGCGGCAGGCCGAGCACCCGCTCGGAGATGATGTTCTTCTGAATCTCGTCGGTGCCGCCGGCAATGGAAATCGCCGGCACCGACAGCAGGATCTCCGCGATCAGGCCGTCCATCGGCGCGTCCGGACCCGCGAGCATCGCGTCGCACCCCGAGATCAGCGTGTGCACGTGCGCCGCCTGGCGGGCGATCAAGCTGGCGGTCAGCTTGCCGATCGAGCCCGCCGGAATCACTTCGTTGGATCCGGTGCGCCGCTGCTCCGCGGCGCGGGCCGCGGCCAGATCCGCGGCGCGCTTCAGACAGAGGAGCCGCGCGAGCTCCTGGCGCACGTGAGGGTCGCCGAGGGCGCCGGTTTCCCGAGCCCGCGGCAACGCGAGGTCGACCCGGCCCGTCCGCTGCGGATACCAGGTGTACGGCTCCAGCGCGATCGCGAGCTCCGCCCGGTATTCGTCGTAGATCGGTCCCTCGAGGTGCTGCACCGCGCCGCCCGAGCGGTCGCGCGCGAAACCCTGTCGTTCGGCGGAGAGCGTGGTGTTCGCGATCCGCCAGCCCTCCCCTTCGTTGCCGAGCCGGTCTTCCGCAGGGACGACCGCATCGGTCAGGAACACCTCGTTGAACGACGCGTGCCCGTTCATCTGCTTGAGCGGCCGCACCTCCACGCCCGGCTGGCGCATGTCGATCAGGAAATAGCTGATCCCCTGATGCTTCGGCACGTCCCAATCGGTGCGGGCGAGCAGGATGCCGTAGTGCGCGTGGTGCGCGCTGGTGTTCCAGACCTTCTGGCCGTTGACCACGTAGCGGTCGCCGTCGCGCTCGGCCTTGGTCGTGAGCCCGGCCAGATCCGAGCCGCTGCCGGGCTCGCTGAAGAGCTGACACCAGGTGTGCTCGCCGGTCAGGATCGGACGCAGGTACCTGCGCTTCTGTGCGTCGTTGCCGTGCGCCAGGATCGTGTGCGCCGCGAGCCCGGCCGGGCCCTGCTGCGCGGCACCGATCGCGCCGCGCCGGCGGAACACGTCGTGGACGACCGCCGTCTGCGCCGCGTCGAAGCCGCGCCCGAAGTATTCCTTCGGCCAGTCCGGGGCCGCCCAGCCGCCATCCACCAGCTTCCGGCGCCACTCCACGAGCGGCCGGTCCACCCGCCAGTGCTCGTCGAGCCACGCGTCGACTTCCGCGGCGATCGCGTCGTGATCGTCACGCATGCTCCGCCTCCAGCTTCTGAATCATCCGCTCCCGGTGCCAGGCCGGTGTGCCGAGGAACACCTCGGAGCTCTTCGCGCGCTTGAACCAGAGGTGAGTGTCGTCCTCCCAGGTGAAGCCGATGCCGCCGCGGAGCTGGATCGCCTGCTTCGCGATCTCCATGTACGCTTCGCTCGCCATCGCCTTCGCCATGTTCGGCGCAAACGGGTCGCCTTCACCGGTCGCGAGCTGCTGCGCGGCGGCGTAGGTGGCGGCCTTCGCCAGCTCGAGCTCGGTCAGCAGATCCGCGCAGCGGTGCTTCAGCGCCTGGAAGGACCCGATCGGCCGACCGAACTGGACACGGATCTTCAGGTACTCGACCGTGCCGTCGAACAGCCGCTGCGCGCCGCCGATCATCTCGTGAGCGAGCGCCACCGCGAGCCGATCCCACAGCGCGTCCAGATCGACCGGGTCGTCGCCGAGCCGCTCCGCCGGCGCGTTCGCGAACGTCACCCGCGACAGCTTCCGGGTCGCATCGATGCTCTGAACCGGCGTGATCGTCACGCCGGCGGCGGCCGGATCCACCGCGTACAGCGCGACGCGGTCTCCGTCGGACGCGGCAACCACCAGCAGGTGCGCCACCTGCGCATCCACCACGATGCGGGCGGTGCCGGTGAGCCGGCTCGATCCGTTGCCGTCGGCCGCGCGGATCGACCGTCCCACGCGGTCCGGATCGCCGAGATCGTCGAGCACCAGCGCCGCGATCGTCTCGCCGCTCGCGATGCCCGGGATCAGCCGCTCGCGGTGCGGCTCCGCGGCGCCGAGCAGCGCGTAGCCCGCCATCACCGCGGAGGCGAAGTACGGCCCGCAGTACAGATGGCGGCCCATCGCTTCGCAGATGATGCCGAGCTCGACGGGACCGAAACCGTACCCGCCGTAGCGCTCGGGCAGGTGCGTCCCGGTCAGACCCAACTCCCCCGAAAGCTGCGCCCACACGGCGGGATCGTAGCCCGTCGAGGATTCCATCAGCTTTCTGACGACACCGGTGGGGGACTTGGCTTCGAGGAACCGGGCGACCGTCTCCCGGAACTGAAGCTGATCAGGCGTCCACGTCGTGTCCATGAGCTTTGCGATGGTTGCTCGGCGCCAGTATTGCAGATCGGCTCGGGCTCATCACACCCGGCCGAGCGCGGGCCGCATCAGCTCGATACGAAGCTTCCGACGGCCGGCCGATACTCCCGCCGCAGGAACGCTTCCAGCCTCAACAGCTCGTCCTGCACCATTTGCCGCGTCTCGGCGTCGCTCGCGGTCCGCTCGGCATCATCGAAGCTCATCGTCGGCGCGGAGAGGATCAGGTCGTTGGACCGGTTCTCCATGTAATAGCGGCCGTTCTTCAGGAAGCCGCTCACCGGCAGATACCCGGTGCCGACGAAATAGATCGTGCGCGGCGAGTCGTCGAACAGACTGCGGCCGTGGAAGTAGGCGTCGTCCCGCGGCAGTCCGAGCAGATCGAGCACGGTGGGCGCGATGTCCACGTGCGAGGTGGGATGATCCACCCGGCGCTCGAGACCGCCGAGGCGGCTCGAGGCGATCATCAGCGGCACGTGGAACGTGACTTCCTGAAGCACGTTGGCATCGAAGGGCGACACCGTTTCGTGCCTGCTGCGGATGCCGTGATCACCGGTGATCACGAGGACCGTGGAATCGAGCAAGCCGGACGCCTCCAGCTCCTCGATCAGCCGTTCGATGAGCCGGAACTGCCATTTCGCGTTGAGCTGAAACTTCACTTCCTCGGACGGAGGATCGAGCGGATCGCAGTATTCCGGCGGGCAGTTCAACGGGGCGTGAGAGGATTGGGGGGCGATGGCTGCGAAGAACGGCCCCGGCTGTTCGGCACTGCCATGCGCCCGCAGTGACTCGATGGTCATGTTGATCAAGCGCAGGTCCATCTCGTACAGGCGCTCGCGGTCCCACCGGTATCCCTCTGCCGTCATCACCCGCAACGCCTTGGTGGCTTCCACCTCGCTGAGGTGCGTGAAACCCAGCCTCCGATACATCACGTCGTCCTGGTAGAACGCGAGCGGCGCAGTGGAGAACAGGTAGGACGTGTAGCCGTGCAGCGCCAGCGTTCTGGGCAAGGAACCGCCGAACTCCACGCGGTCCTTCCAGTTGTTGTGGTGGGCGATCGGAGGATACCAGCCCGACAGAATCGAATAGCTCGCGCGGTCGGACGCCGGATAGGTGGCGTAGTGTCGGCTGAAGACGATGCCGTTACGCTCGAGCCACGGATGGTCGAGCCCCGCGGCCAGCTCGCCCAGGTCCGGATAGCGGGAAAACGGGGCGGTCTCGAGGATGAAGATTATGACGTTGTCACCCGTGGGTCCTCGCTCGGCCGCCTTCGGCGGGTTCTTCTGCCCGAACGGGATTTTCATCGACTCCCTGTCGACGTCGACGCTCGCCAGTCTCCAGTCGTGAAGCTGAGCCGATACCATCTGAGCGACGGAGCTCCGGTGCACGAAGCCGTCGGAGATCGTGAGCGGTGCCGGGAGCAATGCCGCGGCCATCGCAAAGCCGGCAACGCGGCGGAGCGGCACGCGAAGCCGATCGACCGCCGCCCCGGCGGTGCGGCTCCGCAGCACCGCCGCGACGGCGATCGGAAGCGCGAACAGCACCAGCGCTCGGATCTTGATCCCGAGCGCAAGCTCGCTGACGAACTCGGGGTAATAGACGATCAGTTGAATGCCTCGATCGATGTCGGCGAACGAGAACGACTTGTTCTGTGTGTGCCACGACAGCCAGTCGAAGGCCGCCAGGTAGTACAGCGCCGAGAACGCCACCAGGGTCCACTTCCGTGCCGGCTTCACCAGCCAGAACAGCAGCGCGACCAGCACGTAGAGAATCAGATCCGCGTGGTAGTAGCCGAGGCGCTCGAGCCAGCTCCCGATGGCCAGTCCGCGCGGGCCTATCTTGGTGTGGTGCATGTAGAGCAGGAACGGGGCGTAGGCCACCAGCACCACGAATGGGTACAGGACGAGATCGCGGGTTCGGGTGACCATGGCGGTGCGGACGTGACCCTGGCATTCATAAGGATAGGTCGCGGACACCAGTCCGTCTTGGCGGACTGGCAAATCCCCGTCGCGCATATGTAACACATTGGTTGTCGTGTCGCTGTGGCCGGTTCGACGGTTCGGGCGGCAGCGGCATCGAACCCGCCCGGCGGCAGGCGAACGACGTCAGGTCCCGCTGCCCGATCGGCAGGCGGCCGCCTACGGATCCGCGAGCAACCGCTCTTCCCGGCCGGTGAAGTCGCGGGCAGACCCCTTCACGCGCCGGGCCGATGCCCGCACCTGCGGCTGGAAGCTGATGCAGGTCGCGGCGGCGCCGACGTCGGCGGCGCTGTCCCAGCGGTCCTGATCGATGAAACGGCCGCGCGCGATGTGAACGGCGCGCCTGATCAGCATGTGCTCCAGGAACGCCCGCGGATCCTCGTCCGCAGCCGCCGGCGCCGGCATCCGGGCGATTTCCCGGCCGCGCCACTCCGGCGGGGACGAGAACCGGCCGTTCGAGAGCTCCCAGGTGCGCGCCGGACGGCCGTCCACCGCGAGGCGCGCCGACTCCCGCTCGACGGGCCCTTCCACCGTGATCAGGTAGTCGCGGCTCGGCAGGTCGAGACGCAGGTGATCGAGCGCGAGCCGCGCGATGTCGAACAGATGCGTGCAGTGCCGCGCCGCCTTCGCCGCCTTGTCGATCTGGAACGGGATGCGGACGTCGTGGCCTTCGAGGTCCCGAAGCGCCGCCACGGCCGCCGGGCAGGTGCTCCAGGGTACCCGCCGAGCGCTCCCGCCGACGGTTGCGACCACGTGGCCGACGACGGTCAGCTGCACGCCGAAGCGATGGAAGTTGTCCTCCAGATCCACCGCGATCCGATTCGTTTCCCGCCGCACGCGAATGCGCCGCTTGTAGCTCTGCTCCATCGAACGGTTGCCACCCGCCGGACAGTTGTAGTGTACTTGTCTAGAGAAGTTATACGTAGGGGACGGCGATGGGGATCGAGGCCTACCAGTACTCCGGCAAGCGCGTTCTGGTAGTCGGCGGGGCCACGGGCATGGGCGCGGCGACCGCGCAGCTCACCCGCGAGCTCGGCGCCGAGGTTTCGGTGCTGGACGTCGCCGACGTGCGCTACCCCGTCAGCCAGTCGATCAAGGTCGACCTTCGCGAACAGGCGAGCGTCGACGCGGCGCTCGACGCGCTGCAGCAGCCGGTGGACGTGGTGTTCGCGTGCGCCGGCGTGGCCGACGGTACCCGGGGGCTGATGCTGATCAACTTCATCGCCCAGCGGCACCTGATCGAAGCGCTGGTCGAGTCGGGACGGCTGCACACGGGCGGCGCGGTGGTGATGATCTCCTCGGTGGCCGGCCTGCCCTGGCAGCTGAACCGGGCGCAGGTGTTCGAGTTCCTCGCAACCCCGGACTGGCCCGCCGCGGCGGCCTGGGTGGCCGCCCATCCGGGCACGGACAGCTACACCTTCAGCAAGCAGGCGATCAACGGTTACGTGGCGCGTCAGGCGTTCCCGCTGCTCCAGCGCGGGATCCGCATCAACGCGGTGCTGCCCGGGCCGACCGACACGCCGCTCGCGCGCGCGAACGCCGACCTCTGGCTCGGCTTCGGCCGCGACTACCGCGAAGCGGCCAAGGTCGACACGCTGGTTCCGGAGCAGATCGCCAGCGTGATGGCGTTTCTCGGCAGCAGCGCCGCGGCCGGTGTGAACGGCGTGACGCTGCTGGTCGATCAGGGGCAGGTGTCCGCGGGAATGACCGATGCGTTCCCGGCGCCGGCCATCAAGGCGATGCTCGGGCTCGGCTGAGCCGCCGATGGCGGGGGATCATTTCGAGAAGCGCGCGATCGTCTCCGGGATCGGAATTTCGCGCATCGGCCGGCGCACCGGCATTCCCGGCATCGAGCTGACCAGCGAAGCGGTCCGCGCCGCGATCGACGACGCGGGCCTCCGTCCGTCCGACATCGACGGCATGACCACGATGGGCGATACCCCGCTCGCCGAGGCCGAGCAGGCGCTCGGCATCGCTCCGCGCTATCGCGGCGGCGGTTACGACAACGGCGGTCTGCTGTCGCCGGTGATGCAGGCGTGCTTCGCGGTCGGCAGCGGCCGCGCCCGGCACGTGGTGGTCTACCGCACCGTCCAGATGATGGGCGGCTCGATCCTGCCGGCGAAAGGCGAGCGCGCGAATGCGGCCCGGCCGCGAGCGGCCCGGCCGGAGGCGACCGAGCCGCGTGCCGCTCAGCTTCCCCCGTACGACAGTCCGATGGCCGACGCGCCGTGCCTGCTCGCCAATCACGCGTACGCCGCGTCCAACTGGCTGGCGATGCACTGCCGCCGTCACATGCACCACTACGGCACCACCAAGGAGCAGCTCGGCTGGCTCGCGATCACGTCCCGCCGCTACGCGGCGCTGAACCCGCTCGCCGCGTACCGCGAGCCGATGACGATGGACGACTACCTGAACGCGCGCTGGGTCTCGGAGCCGTTCGGGCTGCTCGATTGCGACGTGCCGGTGGACGGCTCGATCGCGCTCGTGGTGTCCACCGCCGATTACGCCGCCGATTGCCCGCATCGGCCGCTGCGGGTCGAGGCGATCGGCGGCGCCAGCAAGGGCGGCTGGTTCGACCGCGCCGACTACCCGTACATGTCCTCCCGGGACGCCGCCGCCGAGATGTGGACGCGCACCTCGCTCACGCCTCGCGACGTCGACACCGCGCAGCTCTACGACGGCTTCACCTACCTGACGCTCGCGTGGCTCGAGGCGCTCGGCCTCTGCGGAGAAGGGGAATCCGGTCCGTTCCTCGAAGGCGGAGCGCGCATCTGGCTGGACGGCGAGCTGCCGCTCAATACCTACGGCGGCCAGCTCTCCGCCGGCCGGATGCACGGCTACTGGGTGCTCCACGAAGCCTGCGTGCAGCTTCGCGGCGACGGCGGCGAGCGGCAGATCCCGAAGCAGCCCGAAGTCGCCGTGGTGGCCGCCGGCGGCGGGCCCTTCGCCGGCTGCATGCTGCTCACCCGCTGATCGACTGCGAACGCAGCGCCGGCAGCACGGCCTGCTCGAACAGCCGCAGGCTCTGCCAGGCGAGCTGCGGATCGAGACCCGCGATCAGCGGCTTGAACGCGAGATAGCCGTCGCGGCGCGCGAGCTCGAGACATTCCTCGGGCGTCACGATCCGGTAGCGGCCCGAGCGGCGCAGCTCGGCTGGATCGTCGACGCGGTGATAGACGGGGTTCGGCACCCCGTCGAGCCAGCTCGCGTAGTCGTTGTTCTCGTGCAGCGCGTGCGGCGCGATCCGGCGCCAGTCGGCATCGGGATCCCGCGCGACGTGCAGGAACAGGTACCGCGGCCCACCGCTCGCCGGTAGCGCCGGAGCCGGCTTGCCGAGCCGCGCGAGCGCGTCGGCGTAGTCCTGCATCAGCTCGGGCACCACCGGACGGAACCCGTCCGCGAGGCGCGCCGCGCGCTCCGCGGCGGCCCGGGTCGACCCGCCGAGCACGAGCGCCGGCCGCGGCCGCTGAGCCGGCCGCGGCAGAATGCGGATGCGGCGGCCTTCGAATTCGAACGGCTCACCGGTCCAGGCCTGCTTCATCACCGTGAGCGCGCGCTCCATTCGGGAAGGCCGCCGGCGCATGTCGAGGCCGAACTGCTCGTACTCCTCGGCCCGGTAGCCGGCGATCGCGGTGACGTCGAGCCGGCCGCGCGCGATGTTGTCCAGCACCGCGAGGTCCTCGGCCAGGCGCACCGGATCGTAGAGCGGCGCCAGCACCAGCACGCCGATGCGCATGCGCCGGGTACGTGCCGCCGCGGCCGCCGCCATCACGATCGGCGAAGGCAGATAGCCGTCCGATGAGGCGTGATGCTCCATGAAGGCCACCGACCGGAAGCCGAGCCGATCCGCCCACTCGCATTGATCGAGCGCCGCTTCGTACAGATCGGCCGGATCGGCGCCGAAATCCGGCGCGCGCATGTCGAAGGCGAGGGAGAGATGGATCATTCGATTCCCCGCGGGTAACGGCGGGATCAGCAGCCGCGCAGCTCGAGCACGTCGACCACCGCGTCGTCCGGCTGCGTCAGCATGTGCAGCACCGCTCGCGCCGTCGCCTGCGGCGCGATCCCGGGACCCGCCTCCGCGAGATAGCCGCCGGCCTCAGCCGCCTGGAAGAACGCCTGCGCGCGCTCGGGCGCCCAGCGGGACCCGTCCCGCCCCGGCACCTCGACGTGGCCGGAGCGCAGCACGCCCACCCGGATGCCGGTGCCGCGCAGCTCGTTCCTGAGGCCCCGGCACAGCGTCTCCACCGCCGCCTTGGTGGCCGCGTAGGCCGCAAGGTAAGGGAACGGCCGCAGCACCGACTCGCTGGAGAGGGTGACGATGTCGCCGCGGCCGGCGCGCTGCATCCGCTCGATCGCGGCGCGCGTGCAGTACAGCACGCCGAGCAGGTTGGTATCGACCACCGTGCGCAGCTCCTCGTCGGTGGCCTCGCCGATCCTGAAGATCGGAAACACCGCGGCGTTGTTGATCAGCACGTCGAGCGTACCGACGCGCTCGTCGACCGCGCGGAACGCCCGGCGCACGCTGTCCGGGTCGCTGACGTCGCAGACGATCGGGACGACGTTGTCGCCGAGCTCCGCGGCCGCCTGCTCGAGGCGCTCGCGCCGGCGTGCCAGCAGCGCGACCCGCACGCCGTTCGCGGCCAGCGCCTGACTGATGTAGTAGCCGATGCCGTCGTGGCCGCCGGTCACCACCGCGGTTCGGCCATCGAGACTTCGGCAGTCGGTCGCACCCCCCATGGTCCAGGCCCCCGCGGATCATCTAACTACGTTACCTGATATCATCCCGGGTCCGCTCCGGCAAGACTTCCACGGCACTAGGGGGCAGCAGAGATGAAACTCGCGATCGGCGCCGGCGTGAGCGCCCAGAATCCACGGCCGAACATCCCGTTCATCCAGCGCGCCGAGGCGCTCGGTTACGACTCGGTCTGGACCGGTGAAACCTGGGGCGCCGACGCGTTCTCGCCGCTCGCCTACATCGCCGGCCACACCACGCGGATCCGGCTCGGCACCTCCATCGCGCACATCGACGGACGCACCGCCGGGGCGACCGCGATGACCGCGCAGACCATCGATGCGCTGGCGGGCGGCGGGCGGCTCCTGCTCGGGATCGGCACCTCCGGACCTCAGGTGGTCGAGGGCTGGCACGGCCGGCCGTGGGGCAAGCCCAACTACCGGCTGCGCGACACCGTGACGATCCTGCGCAAGATCTGGTCGGGGGAGAAAGTGGCGCACCAGGGCCGGGAAATCCAACTGCCCTATCACGGCCCGGGTGCCATCGGCCTCGGCAAGCCGCTGCGCAACGCGCTGAAGCCGCTCGCGCCGATCCCGATCCTGATCGGCGCCGAGACGCCGCTGAACGTGAAGATGACCGCCGAGATCGCCGAAGGTCTCATCACACTGCACACGGTGCCGCGGCAGCTTCCGGAGGTGCACGCGCTGCTTCGCGAAGGGCTCGCGCGGCGCAGCGACGGCCGCAAGCTCGAGGACCTCGAGATCGTCGGCAGCGTCACCGTCGCCGTCACCGACGACGTCAAGGGCACCATCGAGAAGGCCAAGCGCGGCATCGCGCTGTACGCGGGCGGGTTCGGCGCGAAGGACATCAACTTCCACAAGGACGCGTTCGCGAAGCGCGGCTACCCGGCGGAAGCGGAGCGGATTCAGGAGCTGTTCCTGGCCGGCCGCCGGGAAGAGGCCGCCGCGGCCGTGCCCGACGAGTACGTGGACGAGGAGATGCTGATCGGCCCGCCCGCGCGGATCCGGGAGCGCTACGCCGCCTGGCGCGACTCCGGCTTCACGATCCTGCGGATCGGTACCGCCCGGGAAGACGTGCTCGAGCTGATCGCCGCGGCCAACGCCGCCTGACGGCCGCCCCGCCCGACGGCCGCCCCGCCCGACGAGTTTGCGCCGCGCCCGATTGCCGCTATCGTGTCGACCTGCCTTGCCATCCGGGTGAAGGAGGACGACGTGACCGGTAACCTCGACTGGAAGTGGATCGGCATCGGCGTCTTGATCATGCTGGCGCTGAGCACTCTGGCGGGCCTCGTCGCGGGGCTGTTCCTCGCGCCCGATCTGGCGAGTGCGTCCGACGCACCGGACATCGAGCTCACCGTCGGCCAGTTGGTGCTGCTCGCGATCGCGAATTTCCTGGTGTTCGCGATCGGCGGCTTCATCGTCGGCGTGAAATCCTCCGGCCGCACCGTCTGGGAGCCGGGCATCTCCGCGGCCATCGCGGTGCTGCTCGCGCTGCTGCTGTTCGGCAGCTTCAGCGTCGCCAACCTGATCGCCAGCGGCCTGGTCCCGTTCGGCGCCGGCGTGCTCGGCGGCTGGCTCGGCGAGCGCCGGCAGGGATCACCGGTCCCGGGCGATCGGAGAAGCTGAGCGGTGCAGCAAGGCGCGCTCAGCAAGTACCGGATCTGCGATTTCACCGGCCAGCTCGCCGGCGCCGGCGCCACCAAATGGGTGGCCGCGTTCGGCGCCGAGGTGATCCGCATCGAGGACCCGGTGCGGCAGGGACGCTGGGACATCCTCCGCGGCGTCGAGCCGTTCGTCGACGAGCGCCGCGGCGTCGACCTCGGCGGCGGCTTCAACAACCACAACACCGGCAAGTACGGCATCACGCTGAACCTGCGCACCGAACGGGCGCGCGAGATCCTGCGCGAGCTGATCGCCGTGAGCGACGCGGTCACGGAGAACTTCGCCGCCGGGGTGCTGGCCTCCTGGGGGTTCGACTACGAGGCGATGAAGTCGATCAAGCCGGACATCGTCTACGTCTCCAATGCCGGCTTCGGACACACCGGCCCGTACGCCCGGTTCAAGACCTGGGGGCCGATCGTGCAGGCGATCTCGGGCCTCACGTTCACCGCGGCGCTGCCGGGACAGCCGCCGGCCGGCTGGGGCTATTCCTACATGGATCACACCGGCGCCTACTACATGGCGATCGCGGTGCTGCTCGCGTTGATCCATCGGGAACGCACCGGCGAAGGCCAGTGGGTGGACCTCGCCTGCACCGAGGCGGCGCTCGGTCTGCACGGCCCGGCGATCCTCGACTGGACCGTGAACGGCCGCCCGATGCGCCGGGACGAGCCGCTCTGCAGCAACCGCAGCGAATGGCCGCCGATGGCGCCCCACGGCATCTATCCGTGTGCCGGCGAGGATCAGTGGGTCGCGATCGCGTGCCGCGACGATGCGGATTGGCAGGCCCTCGGCCGCGTGATCGACGAGCCGTGGTGCGGCGAATCGGCGTGGAAAACGGCGGCCGGCCGGCTCGCGGATCAGGATCGCCTGGACGCCTGCGTCGGCGAATGGACGGCCGCCCGCGACAAGTTCCGCATCGCCGAGGCGCTGCAGCAGGCGGGCGTACCGGCGGCGCCGGTGCAGACGCCGGAGGAACGCATCGAGCACGACCCCAGCACCGCCGCGTTCGGCCTCTGGCCCACGGTGACCCACACGCAGATGGGCCGCGTGCGCGTCGACGGCCTGCCGGTGCACTTCTCCGAGACCGACTGGCGCATCGAGCGCGGCGCGCCGTGCCTCGGCGAGCATACCGACGAGGTGCTCGGCCGGGTGCTCGGTTACGACGCCGACGAGATCGCGAAGCTGCGCGAGGAGGGCGTGATATGACCGCGCTGACCGGCATCCGGGTGCTCGAGCTCGCGCGCGAGCCGATCGCATTCGCCGGCAAGCTGCTGGCGGACATGGGCGCCGACGTGATCCTGATCGAGCCGCCGGGCGGCGATCCGTGCCGCCGCTACCCGCCGTTCCTCGACGATCAGCCGGGCGACGACCGCAGCCTGTACTGGTGGCACTACCACACCAGCAAACGCGGCATCGTGCTGGACCTGGACAGCGACACCGGACAGGACGCGTTCCGCCGGCTGGCGGCGAGCGCCGACGTGCTGCTGGAAGCCGAGCCGCCCGGCCGGCTCGCGCGGCTCGGCCTCGACTACGCCGACCTCGCCGCGCTGCGGCCCGAGCTGATCCACGTCGCGTTGACGGCGTTCGGCCGGAGCGACCCGAAGAGCGCGCTGCCGTACACCGATCTCACCGTGCTCGCCGGCGGCGGACCGGTCTGGAGCTGCGGTTACGACGACCACACGCTGCCGCCGGTGCGCGGGCTCGGCAACCAGGGCTACAACACGGGTTGTCACTACGCGGTGCTGAGCGTGCTGACGGCGCTGCTCTACCGGCTGCAGAGCGGCCGCGGCCAGTTCATCGACGTGAGCCTGCACGCGGCGGCGAACGTGACCACCGAGGCGGGCAGCTACATGTGGCTGGTGAAGCGCGACACCGTGCAGCGCCAGACCGGCCGGCACGCGGCAACCCGACCGACCGGCGAGACCCAGGTGCAGTGCGCCGACGGCCGCTACGCGAACACCGGCGTGCCGCCGCGCACGCCGAAGGAGTTCGCGGCGATGCTGGCCTGGCTGCGCGAGCTCGGGCTCGAGGAGGAATTCCCGGAAGCCGTGTTCCTGCAGATGGGCGCCGACTGGCAGGGCCCGTTCGATCTGTCGCTGCTCGGCACCGACGACACCATTACGGCGATCTTCGCGGCGGGGCGCGATGCGCTGAAGCTGATCGCGACGCGGATTCCCGCGTACGACTTCTTCGTCGGCTGCCAGCGCGCCGGTCTGCCCGCCGGCATCATCTACTCACCGGAGGAGGCGTTCGAAGACGAGCACTTCCAGGCGCGCGGCTATCAGGTGGCGGTGGAGCACGACGACATCGGCCGGACCATCCGCTATCCGGGCGCGCCGTACCGGCTGCCGGCGAGCCCGTGGCGGATCTCGCGCCGCGCGCCGAAGCTCGGCGAGCACACCGAGGAGGTGCTCGGAGCGCTCTGACGCGGCCGCCGCTCAGGACGGCCCGACCCAGTCCTCGATTTCGCGCAGCTTCTCCTTGCCGAAGTAGAGCTCGCCGTCGACGATGAAGCTCGGGCTGCCGAACACGCCGCGCGCCACCGCGTCCTCCGTGTTGTCGATCAGCCGCTGTTTGACCTCCGGCTGCTGCACGCCTTCCAGGATCGCGGCCACGGGAAGACCGGATTCGGCGAGCGCGGCCGCGACGACCTCGGGATCGTCCATCTTCTTCGGCTCCCGCCACATGTGCCGGTACATCTCGTCGACGTAGCGCTCGAAGAAGCCCTGCTGCTCCGCGACGATCGCGCCCCGCATCAAGAGCAGCGTGTTCACCGGGAAGTACGGGTTCGGCTGATAGCCGGGAACGCCGTAGCGCTCGAGGAAGCGCCGCGTCTCGAGTGCCACGTACTCGGGCTTGTTCCGAATGCCCTTGAGCGCGACCGCCGGTGAGACGTTGTTGGTCGCCTTGAATACCCCGCCGAGCAGAATCGGCACGTAGCGGAACGTCGCACCGGTGCGCGCCTCGACGGCGGGTATCACGAGGTGCGCGAGGTAGGCATTGGGGCTGCCGAAGTCGAAGAAGAACTCGACGGTCTTGCTCATCACGAGTGCTCCGTGGCCGGCTTCCGTTCCGTGAAGGTGCGCCGCGTCAGTGGTTCCACCAGGGCCGGTCACTGAACGCGCGCAGGTCGATCTCGTGGCTCCAGGTGGAGCGATGCTGACTCGCGAGGTGCAGGTAGGTGTCCGCCACCCGTTCCGGCTGGATCAGGCCGTCGTGCTCACCGCCCCGGGTGGCCCGCAGCGCCTCGAAGCGCTCCGGGCCGAGCATCTTGCCGAGGGTGTCCGGCGCATCCACCGCGCCGTCGATGATCACGTGCACCACGTGCACGCCTCGCGGGCCGAACTCGGCGTTCAGCGACTGGCACAGCATCCGCCGCCCGCCCATCGCCGCGGCGTGCGAATGCTGGCCGGCGTTGCCGCGGACGGCGGCGGTGGACGAGGTCACGATGAGGGTGCCGCGGCCGCGCTCCGCCATCCGCGGGCACACCACCGATGCGAGCCGGAACAGACCGAACGTGCCGAGGCGCCAGCCGAGCTCGAACGCCTTGTAGCTGGTGTCCGCCAGCGTCCGGTCGCCGATCTGCGCGCCGAGGTTGTACACCGCCACCTCGATCGGACCGACGTCGGCCTCGACCGCGGCGAGCCGTGCCTCGAGCGCGTCGGGCTCCGTCGCGTCGAGCAGGTGACCGGAGGCGGATCCGCCGTCCCGCTCGATCGCGTCGACCAGCCGGGCCAGCCCCTCGGCGTCGCTCCGGCGGCACAGCACGCCGTGGTAACCCGCTTCGGCGAACCGCCGCGCGACGGTTCCGCCGATGCCGGCACCGGCTCCGAGCACGAAACAGACCGGCTTCATCGAGCGTCACTCCCGGTTCGAAGGGCGCGCCCTTCTGGATGATATTCGTCATTCACGAGAATGACGCCTATAATCCAGCCTGTCAACGAATTCCGGAGATTCCTCGCAATGGGTCATTCCCAGGCCGAAAAGGCGCTGAACCGCCAGCGCATCCTCGAAGCGGCCGCGGCTCAGATCCGCGAGCAGGGCCTCGAGTCGATCAGCGTCGGCAAGCTGATGCAGTCCGTCGGCCTCACCCACGGCGGGTTCTACAACCACTTCGCCTCGCGATCGGAGTTGCTGCGTGAAGCGCTGGAGCGGGCGCTGCAGGACGCCGAGGCACACGCCCGCTCCCGCTCGCGCGGGCCGTCCCGCAACGCGGACGCGCTGGAAGCCTACGTCCGCAGCTACTTGAGCCGCGCGCACCGCGATGCGCCGGCGTCCGGATGCGCCATTGCCGCGCTGCTGTCGGATGTCGGCCGCGCGGCGCCCGAGCTGCGCGGCACGGTGGAGCAGCGTATCGAGGGGCTCATCGCGAGGATGGCCGAGCTGCTCGACGACGAGCGCCGGACGTCCGCGATCGTCGCGGTGGCGGCGATGGTGGGTGCCCTCGGCCTCGCCCGGGTGATGACCGATCGCGAGCGCTCGGACGCGGTGCTCCGGACCGTTCGCGAATTCATCGTCGAGCTCGGACGGCAACGCCGGGCCGACGACTGACCGGCCGGGGCTCGTCCCGGGCGCTCCGGCGGCTTAGTGCTTGGCGAGCTCGGCTTCGATCGCCTGCACCAGCTCCTCGGCATCCGGCGCCGTGTCCGGGGCGAAGCGCCGCACCACCCGCCCGTCGCGGCCGATCAGGAACTTCTCGAAGTTCCACAGCACCTCCGGCGCCGGGTTCGGCTGCATCCCGAAGCCGCGCAGCCGCTCCTCCAGCCGGTCGCGCTGCTCCGTCTGCGGCTGCTCCGCGGTGAGGTGCGCGTACAGCGGGTGCTTGTCCTCGCCGGTCACCACGATCTTCGCGAACATCGGGAACTGCACGCCGAACTTCGTGGTGCAGAAGTTCCGGATCTCCTCGTTGCTGCCGGGCTCCTGCTTGCCGAAGTCGTTCGCCGGGAATCCGAGCACCCGGAAGCCCCGGTCGCGGTATTTCTCGTAGAGCGTCTCGAGCCCCGCGTACTGCGGCGTGAGCCCGCACTGCGACGCAACGTTCACCACCAGCAGCACCTCGCCCTCGTGCTCCCTCAGCGAGCTCGGGGTTCCGTCGATCTTCTGCACCTCGATGTCGTAGAGCGTCCCGGTCATGATCGTTCCTCGTCGGCGGGTTTGCTGCCCGCGGTCGACGGATCACCTCGACAGCCCGGGCAACGCACTGCAGTATGACGGCGGCGCGAAAACCGATCCAGCGGGGCGCCCCGCCGCGCCGCGGTCACGCGCCGGTGAACTTCGCCTCGCGCTTCTCGAGGAACGCCTTCACGCCTTCCTGATGGTCGGCCGTGGCCCCGGCGCGGTTCTGCATCTGCGCTTCGAGGTCGAGCTGCTGCTCGAAGGCGTTCTGCCAGGTGTCCCAGTACAGGCGGCGAATCATACCGAGCGCCTTGGGGCCGTTCGCGAGCTGCCGCGCGATCCCCATCGCGCCCGCCATCAGCGCTTCGTTGTCGTCGTAGAGGCGGTTGACCAGCCCCCACTGATGCGCCTGCTCCGCCGGCAGGCGCTCCGCCAGGAGCGACAGCTCGACCGCGCGGCCCCAGCCCACCAGCCGGGGCAGCATCCAGGTGGAGCCGCCGTCCGGCACCAGACCGATCCGGGAGAAGGCCTGCAGGAAGAAGGCCTGCTTCGATGCGCAGACGATGTCGCCGATGATCGCGAAGCTCATACCGACTCCCGCGGCCGCGCCGTTGACCGCGGTGACGATCGGGATCTCGAGCTCGCGCAGCGTGACCAGCAGCGGATGGTAGACGCGGCGCAGCATGTCGCCGGCCCCGCCCTGACGCTCGCCGCGCGCCTCGTCCTGGAGGTTCGCGCCGGCGCAGAAGCCCCGGCCCTCGCCGGTGATCAGGAGGCACCGCGCGCCGCTGTTCCGCACCTGGAGCACCGCCTGCAGCAGCTCCGCCGCCATCTGCTGACCGACCGCGTTCATCACCTCCGGGTGATTGAACTTCAGCACCGCCACATTGCCCTCGAACGTCAGAGTCACGCGTTCCATTCGGTTTACCTTCGGTTGTGAAAAACTACGGGTTCCGCAACCATACCCGAATGACCGAAACCGACATAGCCGCGGTCGAGCGCGCCTGCACCCAGCTCTCGATCGCCTACGCCCGCGCGATCGACTTCCGCGATTACGACGCCTTCGTGCTGCTGTTCACCGAGGACGGCGTGCTCGACGTGGGCACGACGCTGCACGGCCGCGACGCGATCCGCGAATGGCTGCGCCACCGGCCGGACGAGCTGCGCTCGCGCCACGTGATCAGCAACGTGTTCGTCGACGTGCTGGGCCCGGACGAGGCGCGCGGCATCTCCTACCTGACGCTGTACCGCCACCACGGCGAGGAGAGCGTCCGGTTCGGCCCCGTGCCGCTCACCGGGCCGGCCGCCGTCGGCCACTACGAGGACCGCTTCGTGCGCACCGAGGAAGGCTGGCTGTTCCGCTCGCGGCGCGCGCATATCGCCTTCCGCAATCCCGATCTCTGCGACGGATGACGGAACCGATCGCCGCGGTGGCCTTCGACCTGGGCGGCGTGGTGTTCCGCTATCGGCCCGAGCGGCGGCTCGATGCGTTCGCCCGAGCCACCGGCCGCAGCCCCGCCGCGCTGCAGAAGGCGCTGATCGATTCCGGGTACGCCCGAAGCTGCGACGCCGGCCGGCTCACCGGCGAGGCCGCCTATCGCGAAGGCAGCCGGCTGCTCGGCCAGCGGCTCGGCTTCGGCCGTTTCCGCAGCACCTGGATCGAGGCGTTCGAGCCCGACCCGGGCGTCGTGGCGCTGGTGCGGCGGCTGCGCGAACGCCTGCCGGTGGCGATGCTCACCAACAACTCCGATCTGGTGCGGAGCGGCCTCGAGGCGCGCGACGGCGAGGTGATGGAGCTGTTCCGGCCGCGGGTGTTCTCGGCGGACACCGGCATGCTGAAGCCCGACCCGCGCCTCTACCGGACGCTGCTCGATCTGCTCGAAGAGCCGCCGGAACGGGTGCTCTACGTGGACGACGAGCCCGCCTGCACCGCGGCCGCCGAGGCGCTCGGGATGCCGGCGCACCGCTTCGAGTCCGCCGCGGGCCTGCAGGCGCTGCTCTCGAGCCAGGGGCTGCTGTGACGGCCGGCCGGCGCCGCGCCGTCCCTGCCCTCGGCCTGCTGCTGCTCACGGCCGCCGCCGCGCCATGCGCGAAACCCCAGACCGCGGCGGACTCGGCCCGCTGGCAGAGCCTCGCCGCCGAGCTCGAGGCGATACAGCGCGAAAACCGGGTGCCGGTGCTGATCCTCGCGATCCTGGACGAGGGACGGCCCGCGTTGCTGCACACCAGCACCTACGGCAGCGGCACGGGCTTTCGGCCGAGCTCGCCGTTTCGCTGGGGCTCGATCAGCAAGACGGTGACGGCGCTCGCGCTGATGGAAGCGGCGCGCCGGCACGGCATCGCGCTCTCGACGCCGGTACCGGAGCTGCTCGACCCGTTGCCGTACCGCAACCCCTGGGGTCCGACGCAGCCGGTGCGCCTCGCCCACCTGCTCGAGCTCACCGCCGGCTTCGCCGACCTCAGCGCCGACGAGCTGAACGACAACCGGCCGCTGCCGCTGGCGCGGGCCCTGTCCCGCGGCGCCGACCGCCGGGTGCTGCTGTGGCCGCCCGGGCTGCAGCACAGCTACAGCAACGTCGCGCCCGGCATCAGCTCGGCGGTGGTGGAACGGCTCAGCGGCCTGCCGTTCGAGCAGGCCGCGCGGCGGCTGGTGTTCGAGCCGCTCGGGATGGCGCCGGCGAGCTTCGAACCCGTCGCCGGTCTGCCGGGCGGCTTCCGCGCGAACGGCCGCACCCCGATACCCTACTGGCACATGACGTTTCCGGCGTTCGGCGCGCTGAACGCATCGCCCGAGGCCATGACCCGATTGCTCGAGGCGCTGCTGAACCGCGGCCGGCTCGACGGCCGCGCGGCGCTGGCACCGACGGTGGTGGAACGCCTGTTCCGGATGGAGACGAGTCTCGCGGCGCGGCACGGGCTCGAGGTGGGTTACGGCGCCGGCGTGTACGGCTGGCTGCACGGCGGGCACCGCTTTCACGGCCACGGCGGCGACGCCGACGGCTACCGCTCGCGCTTCGGGCTGCTCACGGGCTTCGGCCGCGGCTACCTGCTCGGCATCAACGTCGACCATCCGAGCCTGCTGCGGCGCCTGCAGCAGCGGGTGGAGCAGGCCCTGACCGAGGATCTGCCGGACCCCGAGCTGCCGCCCGTGGCTCGGCTGCCGGAACGACAGCTCGCCCGTTACGCCGGCCGCTGGTATCCGAGCGCCGCGCGCTTCGGCGTCGGCGCGTGGCAGCAGGGTCATGCGAGCCGCGCCGAGGTGCGGGTACGGGCGGGCGGGCTGGAGCTCCGCCACCGCGGCCGCAGCACGCGGCTCGTGCCCGTCGACGCGACGCGCTTCCGCCGCCCGTCGGACTCCGCGGTCACCGCGGTCTTCGCGGAGCACGACGGCCGCCTGTACCTGCAGGGCGAGCTCGGGAACTTCGTGCGGGAGTCCGGCGACGAGCCGGTGCGCTGACGCGATGAACGGGTCTGGCCTTCGCGGCGCGCCTTTGGCATGTTGCGCAGCGACCGACCCGCCGAGGGAGCCGATGGCGCACGCCCACCACCACGACGACCACCCGCACCGGCACGAACGCCTGGTGCGGCGCGCGTTCGGGCTGATCGGCGGCTTCATGCTGGTCGAGATAGCCGGCGGTTTGATCGCGAACTCGCTGACGCTGCTCGCCGACGCCGGCCACATGTTCCTCGATGCGTCGGCGCTCGGGTTCTCGTGGTACGCGCTGCACCTGTCCAAGCGCGGCTACGACCACAATCTCTCCTACGGCTACCACCGCTATCAGGTGCTCGCGACGTTCATCAACGGGCTGCTGCTGTGGGGCCTGATCGTCTGGATCCTGCTGGAAGCCTGGCAACGGCTTCACGCACCCGAGGGGATGCGGCCGCTGCCGGCACTCGCGGTCGCGTTCGTCGGGCTGCTGGTGAACGTGGTGGCGTACCGCTGGCTGCACCACGGCCACGACAACGCCACGGTCCGCAGCGCCGCGCTGCACGTGCTCGGCGACATGCTCGGTTCCGCGGCCGCGGTGATCGCGGCGCTCACCGTCTGGCTGACCGGCTGGCTGTACGCCGACCCGCTGCTGGCACTGGTGATCGTGGCGATCCTCGGCCGCGGCGCCTGGCGCCTGGTGCGCGATTCCACCCACATCCTGCTCGAGGGCGTGCCCGAGGACGTGAACCTCGGCGAGATCCGCGATGCGCTGTCTTCGCAGGTACCGGGCGTGCTCGAGGTACATCATCTGCACGCGTGGGCATTGACGGCGGAGCGGCCTCTCCTGACCCTGCACGCGCGCGTGGAGGAAGGCGTCGACCTCTCCGGGGTGATGGCGGAAATCAAACGCGTACTGAACCGGGACTTCGGAATCGACCATTCGACCATTCAGGTGGAGCATGGCCCCTGCCCCGATGACTGAGCCGCTGATGGCGAAGCGCCACACCGGCATCAAGCGCCTCGTGAAGGCGACCGAATATTCGCTGCGCGGACTGCGCTCCGCGTGGCGGTACGAACCGGCCTTCCGCCAGGAATGCCTGATCGGTCTCGTGCTGCTGCCGTGCGCGTTCCTGCTCGGCGAGACGCTGGTGCAGACGGCGCTCCTGATCGGCGTCTGCCTGATCGTGCTGATCACGGAGCTCTTGAACTCGGCCGTGGAAGCCGCGATCGATCGCATGGGCGAAGAGCTGCACGATCTCGCCGGCCGCGCCAAGGACATGAGCTCCGCCGCCGTCGCCGTGAGCCTGCTGCTGGTGGGCATCACCTGGGCGCTGGTGGCGCTGCAACGCTTCTTCGCCGCGCCGTAGCCGCCCGGCCGTCGTCCGGCGAGCACTTGCACCGCCGGGAGGCTCACGGCTTAATGCCGTGAATCCGGGACAGAAGGCGCAGCGGGCCCCTCGGCGAGCGGCTCGCCCGTTGCATCGCAGGGAAGCGAGATGCCGAGACCATCCAGCGCCCATACCGCCGCGCGCGCTCCTTCCGCAGCGGATCTGCCGCCGAGCTTCCAACCGTCCCAGCAGATCGGTAAAGGCGCCGTAGCCTGCGCGCCGCAAGCGATCCACCGCAGCGAGCTCCATGCCGTCGCCGCCCGCCCGTCCGACCCGGGACGAGGCGGCGACAGCGACACCACGTAGCCGATCCGGCTACACAACCGACAGAAGAACGGGGAGAGAGACGTGATGTACAACGATACGTCGAGAATCGGACCCACCCTCTTCGCGGCCGCCATGGCCGCCTTGTTCACCATCGGACCGACCGTGGCCGCCGCGGCGACCGGTTCGCCCGGCATCATCGAGGAAGTCGTGGTGACCGGAACCGCCGGCGGATCCGAGATCCGCAAATTCGACGCCAGCTTCGCGATCACCACCGCGAGCGCCGAGGACATCGACCGCTTCTCGCCGACCAGCACCGCCGACATGCTGAAGGTGGTACCCGGGATCTGGGCCGAGAGCTCCGGCGGCATCGCCGGCGCCAACGTGTTCGTGCGCGGCTTCCCGGCGCCGGGGGACGCGCCGTTCCTGACCGTGCAGGTGGACGGGGTGCCGATCTACCCGCCGTCGACGCTGGCGTTCCTCGAGAACACCACGCTGTTCCGCATCGATACCACCATCGAGCGGATGGAGGCGCTGCGCGGCGGTCCGAACCCGGTGTTCTCGAACGGCCAGCCCGGCCTCACCACCAACTTCATTCTGCGGGAAGGCGGTCCCGAGACCGAGGGGCTGGTGCGGTACACCACGTCCGATTACGACCTGAACCGCTTCGACGGCTACGTCAGCGGCGAGATCTCGGAAGGTTTCTACTACATGATCGGCGGCTACCTGCGCAGCTCGCCCGGCATCCGCGAAGCGGGCTTCACGTCCGACGAAGGCCACCAGGGCACCGTCAAGCTGACCCGCGATTTCGAGCAGGGCACCGTCAGCCTGTTCCACCGCGACACCGACGATCACGGCACCTGGTACCTGCCGGTGGCGCTGAACGTGCCGGGCGTGGACAACGAGTACAACCAGCTCGGCATCATGAACAAGCGACGCCTGATCCAGTTCGCGAACGACTCGGGCGCGGATCCGGAGAACGCCGAGACGAGCCTGCTGAACCTCGGCGAAGGCCGCGGCTGGGACGGCTCAGTCACCGGCGGCGCCGCCACCTTCGAGTTCGCCGACAACTGGGAAGTCACCGACCGCTTCGGTCTCACCAAAGGCGACGCCGACACGCTCGGGCTGGTGCCGGCCGGCGGCGCCGTCCGGGTGGGTGACCTGCTGGCGGACCCGGCGGCCGATCCGAACGCGGTGGTGATCGGACCGATCACCGGCTCGGTGAGCGGCCGGCCGATCGGCGAGGACGAATACATCCAGCAGTTCGGCGGCTGGGAGGTGCGCAAGGCCATCGAAGCGTTCACCAACGACCTGTCGGTCGCCTACGACTGGGGCCGCGGCGACGTGACCGTCGGCCTGTACACCGCCAACGTGTCGGCCGACGACGTCTGGTCCATCGACAACACCAAGTACGAGGTGGTGCAGGACGGCGGCGAGGTGGTCACCGGCATCGCCTGCAACGCCCCGGAAGTCGACAGCTGCGGCGCGAACACCGACCTCGACGCGACCGGCGACGCCACCACGACGGCACTGTACGCGGCGACCACGATCGACGTCAGCGACCGGCTGACGCTCGACTTCGGCATCCGCCGGGAGAACCACGAGGTGCAGTATTCGGCGGACCTGGGCCGCGACGGCCAGGTGGATCTGGTCATCGACTTCGACGAAACCGAGATCTCCTGGACCGCGGCGGCCAACTATCTGCTCAACGACTTCATGAGCACCTTCGCGCGCATCAACACCGGCAGCCGGATGCCCTACTTCGACGACTTCCGCGACAACGCCGACGCGTTCTTCGAAGGCAACGACCTGATCCAGGACGTCGATCAGTACGAGCTCGGCTTCAAGTGGGTGACCGACGCCGTCAGCCTGTACCTGACCGGCTTCTACACCGAGGTGGATCCGTCGATCTTCGTCGCGCAGTCGGGCGCCGGGCCCGGACAGATCTCCACCAACGAGGCCATCGGTCTCGAGGTCGACGCGATCTGGGACACCGACTGGGGCTTCCAGGTCAACCTGAACGCCACGATTCAGGACACGGAGTTCAAGAGCGGTGAGAACGACGGCAACGAGACGCAGCGCCAGCCGGGCTGGCAACTGCGCCTGACGCCGAGCTACACGTTCACCACCGGCGCCTACGAGACGACGCTCTACGGCACGTTCACCGCGGTCGACGACCGCTGGAGCGATCCGGGCAACACCGTCGAGCTCGACGGCTACGAGACGCTCGATCTCGGCGCGATGGTCCGCATCAACCAGAGCTTCGTGGTGCAGATCGCGGCGGACAACGTCACCGACGAAGAAGGCCTGACCGAGGGCGATCCGCGCAATCCCGCGTCGCCGAACGGGCGGTTCATCATGCCGCGTTCCGTGGAGCTGAGCCTCGGCTACGAGTTCTGAGGGCCGTTTGTGGGAGCGGCCTGCGGCCGCGATACTGGCGGGAAGATCGCGCTCGCAGGTCGCTCCCACTGACTGGTTCGAGACTCGAGAAGCTGCGCCAGAGCCCCTACCTGCTCGGCGAGCGCTTCACGTTGGCGGACCTGAACGTCGCCGCCACGTTGAGCGAGCCGCACGAAGGCGGCCGGATCGACTGGCAGCGCGTCGCGCAGTGCCGTGACGCGGCAGCGGCTCGTCACCGCCCGCCGCTGACGGGCGCGCGCACGGCTCGGGCGTTTCGTCCGGCCAGCGTCCGCGCCCACCGCTCCGACCACGCGCTCAACGCGAGCAGGTGCTCGCCGAGCTCCCGCCCGGCTTCGGTCAACCCGTAGCCCGGCGCGTCGTGGTCGAGCAGCCCGAGCTCGCGCAGCTCCTTCAGGCGCCGGTTCAGAATCGTCGGGGACGGGCCGCCGCAGCGGCTCCGCAGCTCCCGGAACGTGCAACGGCCCTGCTGCAGCTCCCACAGGATGCGCAGCGTCCAGCGCTGGCCGAGCACGTCCAGCAGCACCATGATCGGCCGCCCCGTGCGCGTGCCGCGGGCCGGCTGTCCCGGTCGTTTCGGCATGACGTCCTCCGCCCCTCTTGACGCTACACAAAATGTAGCTTTACGATCTGCTACACCTAATGTAGCAGGAAGCCGCGATGAACCCCAGCCTCGCACCCGTCCCCGAGCCGTTCTCCGAAGACGTCGCCGCGATTCTCGCCGGTTACCCGAAGCGCGACGGTTACGTGCTGCAGCTCTTCCGCGTGTTCGCCAACAGCGTCCGTTTCCTGAAGAAGGGCACGGTGAACCTGCTCGACCGCGACAGCCCGTTGCCGGTGCGGCTGCGCGAGCTGGTGATCCTGCGGGTCACCGCGAACAACGACTGCGAGTACGAATGGGGCGTGCACGTCACCGCGTTTGCCGCGCACGTCGGCTTCACCGAGGAGCAGGTGGCCGCGACGCGGCTCGACGATCATCGCGCCTCCTGCTGGAGCCCCGAGGAGCGGGTGCTGCTGCGCGCGGTCGACGAGCTCTGCGCCGCCGGCCGGATCATGCCGGACACGTATCGGGACGTCCGCCGCCATTTCTCGCTCGAGCAGCAGCTCGAGATCCTGGCGCTCGCCGGCAACTACCACACGGTCTGCTTCGTCGCCAACACCGCCGCTCTGCCGCCGGAGCCGTTCGGCGCGCGCTTCCCGACGCCGTATCGGCCAATGGCGGCAGAGTCCCGCATCTGAAATACTGCCGCGAGCGACAGGGAGGGCCTACCGTGCAGCGACTCACCGAAGTGGCACCGGCATTCGTCGAGATGGCGCACCGCATCGTCTGGTGCAGCGCGGCGTCCGTCGATCCCGCGGGCCGGCCGCGCTCGCGGATCCTGCACCCGATCTGGGAGTGGGACGGGGAGCGCCTGCGCGGCTGGATCGGCACCGGGCCGACGCCGCTCAAGCGTGCGCACCTCGCGCACAGCCCGTTTCTGTCGCTCAGCTACTGGACCCCGTCGCACGACACCTGCACCGCCGAGTGCCACGCCGAGCTCTCCTTCGACCCCGCCATCCGCACGCGCGTCTGGAACCTGTTCCGCGACGCGCCGGCGCCGGTCGGCTACGACCCGGCGATGATCCCGGGCTGGAGCGCTCCGACGGACGACGCCTTCGCGGTGCTGTGCCTCGACCCCTGGCGGCTGCGGGTCTTCCCCGGCACCGTGCTGCTCGGCCAGGGCGGCGAGGTTCTGACCTGGCAGCGCTGAGCCTCACGGCGGCGCCGCGGCAGCGGCCACCAGCCCGCTCTGCGCGATGCCGTCGATCATGAACTGCACCGCGAGCGCGGCGAGCAGCACGCCGAACACGCGGCTGACCACGTGCAGCCCGGTGACGCCGAGGTACTTCTGGAGCTGCGTCGCGAGCAGCAGCGAGACCAGCGTGATCACCAGCACCGCGAGCAGCATCAGCAGCACGATCATCTGCCGGACGATGTCGCCTTCGGCATCGGCCATCAGCAGGATCACCGCGCCCATCGCGCCCGGACCCGCGATCAGCGGTGTCGCCAGCGGAAACACCGAGACGTCGGCCTTGCCGGCACCTTCCCGGTTCTCCTCCTCGGTGGTGGACGTACTGCCCGACGAGCGGGCGAACACCATGTCGATCGCGATCAGCAGCAGCAGGATACCGCCTGCGACCCGCAGCGCGGCCAGCGAAATGCCGAGGCTCGCCAGCAGGATGTCGCCGGTCAGCGCAAACACGAGCAGGATGCCGGTGGCGATGGCGGTGCCCCGCACCGCCATGCGCCGGCGCGCCTTCGGCAGCGCCCGGGTCGTCATCGCCGCGTACACCGGACCGATGTCGAGCGGGCCGATGGTCGCGAAGAAAGTCGTGAAGGCCACGATGGCCGTCTCCATCATCGAGCGTGATTCCTCGAGCCGGGCCGCGGCGGAAGCTTAGCGTAGGTGGTGGGAGCGATCCGCCTGTTTCGGGCCGTTCGCGGCCGGAGGCCGCTCCCGATCGGCCGCAGCCGCTGCCGCAGGGGTTGCCTGGAAGAACTTGGAACACGTTATGATGACGGCCATTGCTCTTCGAGGGGAAGGTCGAGATGCCGAACACCACCGCCAACGGGATCCGGATCGAGTACGTGACCTACGGCAACCGGCACGATCCGGCGCTGCTGCTGGTGATGGGTCTCGGCGCGCAGATGACGCGCTGGGACGATGCGTTCTGTGAGCTGCTCGCGGCACACGGCCTGTGGGTGGTCAAGTTCGACAACCGCGACGTCGGCCTCTCGACCCACTTCACCGAGGCGCCGGTGCCGTCGATGGGCGCGCTGGTGGCCGCGATGGCGGAAGGTGCCGCGCCGGACGTGCCGTATACGCTGCACGACATGGCAGCGGACGGCTTCGGTCTGCTCGATGCGCTCGGCGTGGAACGTGCGCACATCTGCGGCGCCTCGCTCGGCGGCATGATCGTGCAGACCATGGCGATCGATCAGCCGAACCGGGTGCTGTCGATGACCTCGATCATGTCGTCGACTCAGGATCCGTCGCTGCCGGCCGCACACCCCGCTGCCGCCGCCGTGCTGCAGCAGCCGCCGGCCACCAGCCGGGGGCAGGCCATCGAGCGGGCGGTGGAGGCGAGCCGGATCATCGGCAGCCCGCGCTACCCGGCCGACCCGGATCGGATCCGGGAACGCGCGGCACTCGACTACGACCGCGCCTTCGATCCCGCCGGCGTCGCGCGGCAGATGGCCGCCGCCGTGGTCGCGACCGGAACCCGCCGCGAGCGGCTGCGCTCGCTGACGGTGCCGACGCTGGTGATTCACGGGGCGGACGACCCGCTGGTTCCGCTCGCCTGCGGCGAAGACACCGCGGCGGCCATCCCGGGCGCGGAGCTCCTGGTCATCGACGGCATGGGCCACGACCTGCCGCCGGCGCTGCACCAGCGGATCGCCGACGCGATCGCGCGCCACGCGCTGCCGGCCGGCGGCGCGCGCTGAGGTGGCGGCGCCGATCCGCGGCGACGAGCGCGTCGCCACCCGGGAGTATCTGCTGCTCGCGTTCCTCACGCTGATCAGCGTGATGAATTTCGTCGACCGGCAACTGCTCGCCAGCTTCGCGAACTTCGTGGTCCCGGACCTCGGTCTCACCGACACCCAATTCGGCCTGCTGACCGGTTTCGCGTTCATTCTGTTCTACGCGTTCATGGGCCTGTTCGCCGGCGCGCTCGCGGACACGCTGCACCGGCCGCGGCTGATGGCGGCGGGTCTCGCGCTGTGGAGCGCGCTGACGGCGGTGTCGGGCGCTGCGCGCGGCTTCGTGTCCCTCGCGATTCCGCGCATGTTCATCGGCGTCGGCGAGAGCGTCTGCACGCCGACGGCGATGTCCATGCTCGCCGACCGGTTCCCGGCGCGCCGGCTCGGCTTCGCCGCCGGCGTCTATTACATGGGGGTGCCGATCGGCGTCGGCTGCTCGCTGCTGGTCGCCGGCTTCCTCGGCCCGGCCATCGGCTGGCGCAACTGCTTCTACCTGCTCGGCGCGCTGGGCATCACGCTGTCGGTGGTGCTGCTGTTCGTGAAGGAGACGCCGCGTCGGCACACCGCGGAAGCCGCGGCGGCCGCGACCGCGCGCGAGGACGAGGCGGTGCCGATCGAGACGCCGCGGCAGGGCTTCCGCCAGATCGTCGGCACGCTCTGGATCGCGCTGAAGTCCTCACCAGCGCTGGTGCTGACCATCAGCGGCGGCGTCGCGCTGCACTTCGTGCTCGGCGCCGCCACGTTCGATCAGCTCTGGTACGTGCAGGAGCGCGGCTTCGAGCGCGCGTGGATCGCGCAGGTCACGGGCATCATCGCGGTGTTCGCCGGGGTCGCGGGCAATCTGATCGGCGGGCTCGGCGGTGACTGGTTCCAGAACCGGTTCCAGGTGGGACGGCCGATGTTCCTGGTCTGGGTGCTGGTGCTGATGGCGCCGCTCGGCATCGTCTACCGGCTCGCACCGCCGGATTCCGCCTGGTTCTGGATCGGCCTCGTCGCCGGCTTTCTGCAGCTCGGCGCGTTCTACGGCCCCACCTTCTCGACCGTGCAGGAACTGGTGCCGCCGACGATTCGCGCCACCTGCGTCGCGTTCTACATCCTGGTGCTGAACCTGATCGGTCTCGGTTTCGGCATCACCGCCGGCGGCATCACGATCGATGCGCTGCGCGCGGCCGGCGTCGCCGAGCCGTACACCTGGACGCTGCTCGCGTTCACGTTGCTCTCGTGTCTCGCGATTCCGCTGTTCTGGTTCGCGGGGCGCCGGTTCGCCGCCGACCGTGAGCGGCTGTATCGGCTCGCGGCGGCGACCGCCTGACGCGCGATCCCTCGCGGCCGGCGGGCCGCCGGCCCGTTCAGGCGGCCGCGGGCGCGACGGTCGCCTGCTGCTGCCGCACCTTCAGCAGCATCAGCCCGCCGAGGATCATCAGCAGCGCGAGCGAGGCGAAGCCGGCGCGCTGCGACTGGAACGCGGTGGTGATGGTCGCGACCAGGAGCGGCGCGAGGAACGCGGTCACCGTGCCGGACAGCGCGAACAGTCCGAAGAACTGCGTCGCCATCTGCGGCGGCGCGATCCGCGCCATCAGTGTGCGCGACGATGAGAGCCCGGTGACGAAGAACACGGCGAACACCTGGTTGGTGCAGAAGTAGAAGATCTCGGCGCCGGTACGGAAGTACGGGAAATCCCACACCGGCTCGGTGCTCACCGGAATCGCGAACAGCACCCGGTCCGGCTCGACCGACACCAGCGCGATCAGCACCAGCGCGCTCACGCCGATCGCGATGCGCAGCGCCCGCAGCGACCCGAGCCGGTCGTCCAGCAGGCCGCCGATCCAGGCGCCCACCATCGCCGATGCGCTGGTACAGAGGCCGAAGATCAACAGTGCCGTCGAACCCCAGCCGAACGTGCCCGACGAGTACACCCCGCCGAAGGTCATCACGCCCACCATGCCGTCGATGAACAGCATCCGCGAGAACAGGTACACGGCGATGTTCGAGTAATGACGTAGCTGACGCAGCGTCGTCGCCACGTCGCGCAGGCCCTGCCGCGCGGCTTCCCGGAGCGGCAGACCGGAGGACGTCCCGTCGGGCGTGAACAGCAGCACCGGCAGCGTGAAGATCAGCATCCACAGCGCCGCCACCGGCCCGACGATGCGGTCGTGCTCGTGCGCCGCCTGGTCGAGCCCGAACAGCGGCGCGTCCGGCAGGAACGCCCAGTCGTTGGTACCCGGCATCGCGAACGCGAACAGCACCAGCAGCATCAGCGCGAGACCGCCGACGTTGCCGAGCGCGAACGCGATACCCGATACCACGCCGACCCGGTCGACCGGCGCGACGCTCGGCAGCATCGCGTTGTGGAACACTTCGGAGATCGCGAACGCGACGCCGATCGCGAGCAGCAGCGCGAGCGCCGCCGGAACGCCGATGCCACCGCCGCCCGGGAGCACGTACCAGAGCAGCATCGCGCCGACGGACATCACCAGCACGGTCCCGGCGATCCACGGCTTGCGCCGGCCGTTCTTGTCCGCGATGGCGCCGAGCACCGGTGCCGCCAGCGCGAGAATCACGCCGCTGGTGGCGTTCAGCCAACCGATCAGCGCCTGGCCGCGCACCGGATCGCCGACCACGGTGTTGCTGAAATAAGGGAAGAAGATGTAGATGACGACGAGGATGTAGTACGGATCGCGCGCCGCCTGGCCGAACGTCCAGCTCAGGTATCCGAGCGGCGACGCCGCCGGCGTGCCGGCCAGCGACAGCGCAGCCCGGCCTGGCGCGGCCCGGCCCATCCCGGCCGGCCGATCGAGATTCGCCGCCATTCCCACCACCCGTTCCGCACGAAGGCGGCGATTATACCCGTAGTGTGGGAGCGGCCTCCGGCCGCGAACCGCCCGGTTCTTCGATCCCATGCGCGGCCGGAGGCCGCTCCCACAGCATTAGCCCGTCAGCGGGCCTGCATCAGCAACTCCATCGTGCCTTCTTTCAGCAGCGTGCCCCGCACGACCTCGAAGCAGGGAAGCGACTCGGCGAGCACCGCCCGCGAATGCGAGAACTGCGGCGGCACGCCGTCCGGCCGCGGCCGCAGCGACAGCTTGTCCACCTCGTGCACGCCGTACTGCAGCGCCGCTTCCGGCGTGGCCTGACGCATCGCCGGCGCGGTGGCCTTGAACGTGCCGAAACCGTGCGCATGGCTCTGCCGGTGCAGGTGCGGCCGCAGCGCGCGGCTGAATGCGCGCAGCGCCGGCACCGGCAGGTAGTTCAGGAAATCCCACAGCAGGCACACGTCGAAGTACGTGTCCGGCGGAAACTCGAGCAGACGTGCGAACGCTCGATCGAGGTAGACGTCGACGTCCTCGTCCGGCAGCGACCACAGCTCGCTCGCATCGATCAGGCCGGTGAAGTACAGCCGGCACCGGTAGCGTGAGAAGAACGCGGCCGTCTCGCCGCTGCCGTAGCCGACGTCGAGCACCGTGACCGGCTCGTCGGGATCGAAGCGCTCGAGCAGCAGCGGGAGGAGTTGCGATGCACGCACCTCCACGCCGCCGCCCGTCGGCGATCCGGCGTCGGACGACGGATCGGGCGGCGCCGCGGCGGCACCGTCGCGTCGGAATCGGATCGGTTGACGCACCCCAGGCGACTCCAGGGTACGGCGTTCAGACTTTGCCGGCAGCCTCGCTCGGCTTGTCCTCGACCGCCATCGGCCGGCTCTGCGGTACCGGCTTCGGCTGGGTCCGCTCGGCGCTCGCCGGATCCATGTCGATGCTGCCCTTGAACTTCGCGCCGTCTTCCAGCGTCACCCGCGGCCCGACGATGTTGCCCTGCACGCGGCCGGTCTTGGTGATCACGACCTTTTCCCTGCCCACGATGTCGCCCTTGACCTCGCCGTCGATGCGCACGACGTTGGCGCTCAGGTTCGCGTTCACGCGGCCGGACTGACCGATGGTCAGGTCGTTGCTCTTCAACTGCACGGTGCCGTCCACCGTGCCTTCGATGACCAGGTTCTCCTCTCCGGTAATGTCACCTTTGATGGTGATGGTCTTGCCGATCATGGCGACTCCTCTGGTGGTGGGGGCTTCCGGCATCCGGGGACGTTCATCAGCCGACGGGCTGAACGAAGGTGCTGGCGCGGAAGGTGTCTCGTCCCGACGATCGTTGTCCTTGCGTTTGTCGAACATTGCCATGGTTGAAGCTTCCGAGGCGGGTTGCTGTACGGGTAAGTATAGGCACTCATCCCGGGCGTGTGGGGGAGCGGGCGTGCCGCGCAGACCCCGGTGAAGTTCGCGGCCGGAGGCCGCTCCCACAGGGTCTGCCGGTTCGCCGCTCCCACGGGTCGTGCTCGCGCGAGGCGCTCCCGACGGAACGCGTCACCCGAGCAGCTCGTTGGCGCGGTCGATCAGCGGCGTCATCGACAGCTTGGTGACCTCCCAGAGCGGGTCGTGACGCTTGCCGCGGCGGTGCAGGCCGAGGTTGAAGCCGGTGATGATCGCGAACTTGTACGCGGCGAGCGCGCGGAACCAACGCAGATCCGGCAGCGGCGCGCCCCACGCTTCGCTGTACAGGCCGACCAGCGTGTCCGGATCCAGGAACATCGGACGGGCACCGCCGTCCTTCGGCCACGCTTCCGGATCGCTGAACGTGGCGATCCAGCCGACGTCGTTCAGCGTCGCGCCGATGCCGGTCAGCTCCCAATCGATCACCGCCTTCAGGTGGCCGTCGAGCGAACAGAACAGATTCGCGGTCTGGAAATCGCCGTGGAAAATCCCGACGGGCGCATCGCTCGGCATCGTATCGAGCAGCTTCTTGCGCACCACCGGCACGTCGCGCAGCCGTTCGGGATCGGCGGCGCGCTCGTAGAAGCGATCCCAGCGCGTCACGTCTTCCTCGAACGGCACCGGATCGCCGAGGTAGCTCGCCTTAGCGGGATCCACCTTGTGCACTTCCGCGAGCGCCGTCATCGCCTCGCGGCCGAGATCGAAGAGCTGCTCGTCGGTCAGCCGGCTGCCCCACTCGCCCTCGCCGAGGCGCAGCACGTCGCCTTCCAGCCACGGCACCACGAAGTACGGGCAGCCGAACCACTCGAGATCGTCGCCGGACCATTTGACCGAGCAGTGCGGCACCGACGTGCCGTCGAGCGCGTTCAGCACCGCCACCTGCCGCAGCACGTCGGCGGTGCCGCGCCAGTTCACGTTCGGCGGCGGCAGGCGGATGAACCACGCATCGGGCGTGGGCCGACCGGGGACCTCGACCCGGAAACCGTACGCGAAGCCGGCGTGGCCCGGCATTGCGACGACGTCGAAGACGCGCACGTCGGGGTTGTCGTACTTGGCCTGGCAGAACGGGCCGAGGCGGGCGGTGAGTTCGGAGATGTCCATGTACTGCTGTGTCCTCGGTTGGGATCGCGGTCTGGAGACCGCTCCTACGGCATGTCGTTCGCGGCCGCTCCTACAGTGGCGGTCAGACCGGGGCCGGGCCGGGGAACTGCTCCCGCAGCAGCCGCTTCAGGATCTTGCCGCTGGGGTTGCGCGGAATCTGCTCCACGAACTCGACCGCCTGCGGCCGCTTGTATCCTGCCAGCCGACCGCGGCAGAACTCCAGCACTTCGGCCGCCGTCAGGTTCGGATCGCGGCGCACCACCACGGCGAGCGGCGATTCTCCCCATTTCTCGCTCGGAATGCCGATCACGGCGGCCTCGAGGATGCCCGGATGGGTCATCAGCACGCCCTCCACCTCCGCGGGGTACACGTTCTCGCCGCCGGAGATGATCATGTCCTTGATCCGGTCCTGGATATAGACGAATCCCTCTTCGTCCATCGTCCCCACGTCGCCGGTGTGCAGCCAGCCGTCCTTGATCGTCTCGGCGGTGGCTTCCGGGCGGTTCCAGTACTCGCGCATCACGTGGGGGCCGCGCACCACGACCTCGCCGGCTTCGCCCGGCGCGCAGACCGAGCCGTCCTCCCGAACCACTCGCACGTCGGTGTGGAAGAACGCCTTGCCGGTGGATCCCGGCTTCGCGGCGGCGCTGCCCCGATCCATCACGCACGCGGGCCCGCAGGATTCGGTGAGGCCGTACACCTGCAGCACGTCGATGCCGAGGCGCGCGTACTGCTCGAGCAGCGCGACCGGCACCGGCGCCGCGCCGGTCATCAGCCAGCGCAGCGTGCGGTGCTCGAAGCGTTCGGCGCCGCCGCTCTGCAGCATGAAGTTCAGCATCGCCGGCACCATCAGCCCGGTGGTGATCGCTTCCCGCTCGATGAGCTGCCAGGCGAGCGTCGGATCGAAGCTGCGCATCACCACGGACGTGGCCCCGCGATAGACGTTCACCGCGAGCGGCGTGAGCGCCCCGACGTGGAACATCGGCAGCGCCGCGAGGTACCGGTCGCCGTCCTGGAACTCGCAGGTCGCCGCGATGGTCAGGATCCCCCACAGCGCGGTCCCGTGCGTGTGCACCACGCCCTTCGGCAGACCCGTGGTGCCGGAGGTGTACATGATGTAGAGCACGTCGTCCTCGGCGCCGGCCGGCACCGGCTCGTCCGCGGCCGCCGCGTCGCGGAAGGCCGCGTAGCTCTCGGCGAAGCAGGCCGGGTCGGCGGCGTCACCGGCCTGCAGCCAGTGGCGCACGTGGGTCCGCTCGCCGCGCGCGTGCAGCTCCGCCGCGGTTTCGACGAACTCGCTGCCGAAGACGAGCCGGCGCGTGCCGCTGTCGGCCAGGATGAACTCGAGCTCGTCGGGAACCAGCCGCCAGTTGAGCGGCACCACCACCGCGCCGACCTTGGCGAGCGCGAAGTACGCTTCCATGAACTCCGCGCTGTTCGTCAGCAGCAGCCCCACCCGCTCGCCGGGCTCGAGCCCGGCGCCTCGCAGCGCGTTGGCGAAGCGATTGCTGCGCGCATTGAGCTCCGCGAACGTCAGCCGCAGACCGCTGTGGCTGTCGACGTAAGCCTCGCGCTCGGGATTCAGCCAGGCCCGCTTGGTCAGTAACAGGCCGACGTTCTGCTGCATGATCGCTCCCTCACCCCCCCGACCGGTCAGATTGTGGGGAATGCACACCGATCTGTGAATAGCGTCACCGTGCGTTGCACTGATGCAACATTTGGTAACAAAAAAACTTCGCTGCGCATCTTGCCGGCAACGGGCAATACCTTAGAATGCGCGCCTTCTCACCGGTCGGCTGGTTTTGAGCAGTACCGCCACCGGTACCCAACAGGCGTGGCGCGGTGTCTCTCTCCCCTTCCTCCCTAGCCGCGAAGACAGTGCCAAATGCGCTGTCGCCACGCCTCCTATTCCGGCGGCCGGAGCGAGTCGCTCCGGCCGCCCGCTTCCACCCCCATACCTGGACAACCCCGGGCCGCGCTGTACAATTCTGTACGGTATTTGTACTGGGCACGCGGGTTGGAAGCCGACGACGACCTGTACCGGATCGGCACGATCGCCAACCTCACCGGCATCGCGGTGGAGCGGCTGCGTGCCTGGGAACGCCGCTACGGGCTCGAACCGGCGCACAAGGCCGGTAAGACCCGCTTCTACAGCCGCGAGCAGCTCGAGCGCCTGCAGCTGATCAAGCGCCTGATCGACCAGGGGCACCCGATCAGCACGCTGGTGGAGCTCGATGACGACGCGCTGCTCGCGCGCCTGAACACCCAGCGCCAGGCACGGCTGAAACCGGCCCGCGCCGGGCTGATCGGCCCGAACCTGCTGGTGCTCGAGCAGCAGCAGGACCACACCAGCCGGCTCGACGTCCGGGCCCGCTGGGCCAACCTCGATGCGTTCTTCGAGGACCAGACCGGCACCGAGAGCCTGGACGTGCTGGTGGTGCAGCTCCCGGTGCTGCTGGTGGACCGGATCCAGCGGATCGGCCGGCAGCAGCCCGACGCCCGCCTCGTCGCGATCTATCAGTTCACGACCCCGAAGCACCTGGCCGAAGTCCAGGAGATGGGCGTGCCGACGCTCACCTGGCCGGTCACCTGGGACGAGATCGAGCACGCCTGCGCGACCACCGCCGGAATGCCGCTGCGCGCGGCCCGCGCTGCCGCCCGCCGGTTCACCGATGAGGAGCTGATCGCAATCGCCGCCAGCGCGGCCGACCCGAGCGGCTGTCCGCGGCATCTGGTCGAGCTGATCAGCCACCTGAACGCGTTCGCCGAGTACAGCCTGGCCTGCGCCGCCGACGCCGCGGAGCCGGCCGTGTACGAACGCGTGCACACCGACACCTCCCAGGCGCGCGCCCAGCTCGAGCTGGCGCTGGAGGCGCTGGTCGAAGCCGAGCAACTGCTCGATCGGCCGAATTGAGTCCGATCAGTCTATACAAAACCTGTACAAAAGGTGTCTTCGGGGTATTGACACGCGGTTTGTACAGTACATAATGACGGCACGTTCAGTTTCACAGGCGTGCCGCAACTTCGATGCAGTCCTCCCTTTCAAGTGTCCTTCCCCCAGAAGAAGAAGTTGCCTTCGGAGGGCCGACCCTCTGACACGCCTTTTTTACCCGCCCCCGCCCGGGGGCAGAAGCGGCGCCCCAGCGGCGCCGTTTTTCGTTCCGGCGGCGGTTTTCCCGGCCGCCGATTCCCTGCATGCTGCGCGGTCGGCGACTGACTGAACAGGGAGTGGAACCGGCGTTCGGGATCGACCGGGCGCTGGTCTGAATCCTGCACTTCGCCGCCGAGCCATGAGCGACGCACCACGCGAGCTTTGCATCCGGGCAATGGCGGTCGGTCTGCTGCTGGCGGCCGGCGCGTGCGGCGGCGGTGGCGGCGGTAGCGACCGGAGCCCCCGCGACGACAGCACGCCGGACGCCAACCGGCCGCCCAGCGCCGGCTTCACGATCAGCTCGAGCGACGGTCCCGCGCCGCTCGAGGTCACGTTCGACGGCGCCTCATCGAGCGACCCGGACGGCCGCATCACCGACTACGCCTGGGAGTTCGGCGACGGCAGCACCGCCAACGGGTCGACGGTCTCGCACACGTTCACCGAGATCGGCTCGTTCGACGTCACGCTGACGGTCACCGACGACGGCGGCCTCACCGACGCCGCCAGCGGCAGCGTGCGGGTTCGAGGCGCGTCGGTCGCCGGCGTGATCCGGATTTCGGCCGGCAGCTCGGTGGATTCCGACGTGAACGACCGTCTGACCACTCCGGTCGCTAACAACGGCTTCGGCGACGCCCAGCCCGTCGGCAACCCGGTGCAGCTCGGCGGGTTCGTCAACCTGCCGGGGACCGGCTCGGAGGACGGCAATTTCCGCACGACCGGCGATCCGGAGGACTTCTTCGTCGTCGAGCTCGAGGGTGACGAGCACATCGTGCTGTCGATCGGCGAACCGGGCAGCGACCTGGATCTCGAGCTCTACAACGACGCGTCACCGCCCGAGCTGATCGATGCGTCCATCTCGCCCGATCCGGCCGACGACCCCAGCGAGGACCTGGCGGCCCCGGCCGAACCGGGGCGTTACTACATCCGCGTCGCGGCGGTGAGCGGCGCGAGCACCTACGTGCTGCACGTCTCCGATCAGATCCTCGAGCCGCAGCCGCGGCGCGCGAAGCGCCTCACCGACCCGATCGTCGCCGGGGAGATACTGGTGGTCCGGAACGGGACGGGCGCGATGCCGGAGCGGCTCGGCGTGCGCCCGGCTCGGGCCGGCTCGGGGCTGCGACTCGAGGCGCTGGACCGGGCCGACGCCGACGCCCCGAACCCGCACGTCCCCGAGCCGCGCATTGCCGAGGGCGCCGCGCTCGGTGCGGCACGCCGGGCGCGCCTCGAGACGCTGCTCGCGGCCCGGCGCGTCGGGGCGGAGCCGTCGGTGGCGATCGCGGAACCGAACACGCTGCGCCGGCCGCAGCGGGTTCCGAACGATCCGTTGTACCGGCGGCAGTGGCACTTCCGCGACATCGGGCTGGAGTCGGCCTGGAACATCACGACCGGCAGCGTCGCGGGCCGCGGTCCGATCGTGGTCGCGGTGGTCGACACCGGCGTGCTGCTGAATCACCCCGATCTGCGCGACCAGCTCCTGCGCGACGGCTCGGGCCGCGTGACCGGCTACGACTTCATTCAGGACCCGTCCCGATCGAACGACGGCGACGGCCTCGATCCCGATCCCGCCGATCCCGGCGACGACGACCTGGGGCCCGGCCAGGGCAGCTTTCACGGTACCCACGTCGCCGGGCTGATCGCCGCCCGGAGCGACAACGGCGCCGGCGTGGCCGGTGTGGCCTGGCAGGCCCGGCTGATGCCGCTGCGCGCGCTCGGCGTCGACGGCGGCTCCACGTTCGACGTGATCCAGGCGATGCGCTACGCCGCACAGCTCGACAACGTCTCCGGCACGGTTCCGCCGGTGCGGGCCGACATCATCAACATGAGCCTCGGCAGCGACTTCCATTCCGAGTCCGAGCAGCAGGCGGTCAATCAGGTGCGCGCGCGCGGCGTCTTCGTCGTCGCGAGCGTCGGCAACGCGGCATCGCGGGTGCCGAGCTACCCGGCGGCCTACAACGGTGTGATCGGCGTCGGCGCGGTCGACCGCGTGGGCAATCTGTCGTCCTACTCGAACTTCGGTTCACAGGTCGACCTCACCGCTCCCGGCGGCGACCTGAACGCCGACCGGGACGGCGACGGGGAAGCCGACGGGATCACCAGCACCATCGGCTCCGGCGGCGGCGATTCGATCGATCCCGGCTACGGCCTGCTCGACGGTACGTCGATGGCCGCGGCCCACGTGTCCGGCGTGCTGGCACTGATGAAGTCCGTTCATCCGGAGCTGACGCCGGGGCAGTTCGACACGCTGCTGCGGGCCGGCCGCCTGACCCGCGACGCCGGCCCGTCCGGCTTCGACGATCGCTTCGGCTGGGGCGTCATCGACGCGCATCAGGCGGTGCTGACCGCGCTCGAACAGGTCCAAGGGCCGCTCGGCCCGGTGATCTCGGTGACCGTCGACAGCCTGGACTTCCAGACCTTCACCCGCGAGCTGCAGTTCGGCGTGAGCAACGTCGGTAACGCGTCGAGCCCGATCGCGGTCAGCGACGACGCGCCCTGGCTGACCGTGGAGCCGCTCGACGTCGATCCGGACGGCTTCGGCCAGTACCGTGCGATGGTCGACCGCACCAGCGTCGACACCGGCAGCCACCGTGCCACCATCACCATCGCCGCGCCGGACGACGCACGGGTGCAGCCCGCCTCCGTGGAAGTCACGATGGAGGTGCTGAGCGCCGACCCGGCGGCGGACGCCGGACAGCACTACGTGATGCTGTTGGACGATGCCGACGAGCCGGTGGCGGTGCAGACGGTGACCGCGGGGAACGGCCAGTACGCGTTCGAGCTGCAGGACGTGCCGCCGGGGGAATACCGGCTCTTCGCCGGCACGGATCTCGACGACGACGACACGATCTGCGACGGCGGCGAGGCCTGCGGCGCGTACCCGAGCCTCGCCGCCCCGGAAACCATCACGGTGGATCCGCAGCAGCGGACGGAGCTGACGGATCTCGACTTCGCGTCCGAGTTCCGCACCACGGCCACCGTCCGCGACGAGGAAGGCGACCGGCGGAGCGCGGCGCACGAGCTCGACAAGCCGGAGCCGCAGTGACTCGACCACGATGCGGGGGAGACGGATGACATCGCGCGCGACGCTGATCATGGCACTCGCGCTCTGCGCCGGCTGCGCCGACGAGGCGGCCATCGAGGCGACCACCGTGCTCGAGTACAACCGCTGCCAGGGCGTGAACCCCGGACTCACCCGAGTCGACTACGCCGCGGTGGCCGGCATCCGCGGCGGGACGCTCCTCGGCATGACCGATCGCGAAGGTAACGAGGCGGCCCCGGACGACGACGTGCTGCTGGTGGCGATCTCGCGCGGCCGGCAGCCGACGCCCGGCTACGGGTTCACGCTGGAGCGCGCGTACCGTGACGGCGCGACTGCCGTCGTGCGGGTGCGTTGGGAAACGCCGGAACCCGGCGCGGTGCTGCCGCAGACGCTGACGCATCCGTGTCTCGTGGTGGCGCTGCCGCACGATGCGTTCCAGCGGGTCGAGGCGGTGGATCAGCGCGGCGAAGGGATCGGGTCGCTGGAGCTCCAGCCGGCGTCCCCGTCGCGATGAACACGTCGCCGCTGGTGACCGTGTAGTACCGGGTCTTCACGAACCCGTCAGCAGCGCCAGCGCGGCCGCGGCCCGCTGATGCACGCTCTGCTTGTACGCCTCGAGATCCATGTCGCGCCGCTCGCCCATCGCGCCGACGAGGTAGCGCTTGTAGACGCCCTGGCCGATCGCGGCGAGCCGCCAGTGCGAGAACGCGCGGTAGTAGTCGATGCCGGCGAGGTCGCGTCCGGTCGCCTGTTCGTAGCGCCGCCGGATCTCGTCGCGGTTCGGGAAGCCGCCCACCGAGGTGGGCGCGGCGCCGGCCGGATCCTCGCCGGGCTGTACCCAGGAGTTCAGCAGGTAGCCGACGTCGGCGAGCGGATCGCCCAGCGTGCAGAGCTCCCAGTCGAGCACCGCGCGGATACGGCCGCCGCCGACGATCATGTTGCCGAGCCGGTAGTCGCCGTGCACGATCGTCGCGCCCACCTGCTCCGGCATCCGCTCCTCGAGCAGGCGCGAGGTCTCCTCCATCTCCGGGATCTCATGGGTTTTGGTCGCTTCCCACTGGCGGTTCCAGCGCTTGATCTGACGAGCGAGATACGCTTCCTTGCGGCCGAGGTCGCCGAGGCCCACCCGGTCCGGATCGAGGTTGTGCAGCGCGGCGAGCACGTCGATCACGTGCTCACCGAGCTGCCGGCGTTCCTCTTCCGGCAGCTTGGCGGCCGCGTGCGCGTCGTGCAGCACGGTGCCTTCCACGAACTTCATCACGTAGAACGGAGCGCCGTTCACCTCCGGGTCTTCGCAGAGGCCGTGCGTCGGCGCGACCGGCACCGCGCTGCCGGCGAGCGCCGAGATGATCCGGTGCTCGCGGCCCATGTCGTGGGCGCTCTCGAGCACGTGCCCGAGCGGCGGCCGGCGCAGCACGTACGAAGCGCCGGCACGGTCGACGAACCGGTAGGTCAGGTTGGAATGGCCACCGGCGATCAGCGTGAAGGTGAGGGGCGGCTGCAGGCCGGGAATGCGTTCGGCGAGCCAGCGGGTCACCCGCTCCTGATGGATGCCTTCGACGCTGCCTTCGCTCATGCCACCCCCGTCACGACTGCCGATTCGAACCACACCCCACTTTACCGCAATCGTTTTGAGTTTTCGCAGCGGATGGTTTTAGATGCCTCGCTGATGCTCCACGGATCCGCCAGCACCGGCGCCCTGCTCTTCCCGTGATCCACCGCTCGTCCATACGGCTTGCCAACCGGCTCGCCGCAGCGCTCACGGCGCTGCTGCTCGGCGGCTGCGCCGGCCTGCCGGAAGGCCTGCCGCGCGCGGCGGACGACGAGCCCGGCAGCGCCCTGTTCACGCTGCCGTCGGGCCGGACGGTGACGGTGCGTCCCGAGGCGCTCACCTACACCGGCGAGGGCGCCATCGTCTGGCCGGACGGCCGCACCTACCGCGGCGACTGGGTGAACGGGCGGCCGCACGGCGAGGGCGAAGAGACCCAGCCGGACGGCACCGCCTACCGCGGCGGCTGGAAGGACGGCAACCGCCACGGCCACGGCGAGATCGTGTTCGCGGACGGCGACCGCTACGTGGGCGAGTTCGCCGGCGGCGTCCGGGAAGGCCGGGGCACGCTCGAGAGCCACGAAGGCGTCTACCGCGGCGACTGGTCCGACGACCTGCCCTCCGGTCACGGAGTGTTCGAGGCGCGCGACGGCGCCCGCTACGAGGGGGAATGGCTCGGCGGGCAGCGCTTCGGCTACGGACGCTATCGGACCGCCGACGGCGGCAGCTACGAAGGCGAATGGGCCCACGACCAGCCGCACGGTTTCGGAACGCTGCAGGATCCGGACGGCGCGAGTCACCACGGTGCCTGGCAGGCCGGTCGGCCGCACGGCTACGGGCGCGCGGAGGGGCCGCCGGGGCTCGTCTACGAAGGGACCTGGGTCGACGGTGTGCGCGACGGCTTCGGTCGCGAGACGCGCCCCGACGGCACCCGCTACGAAGGCTACTGGCGTGCGGGTCAGCGCGACGGCCAGGGATTGGAGATGCGTCCGGACGGCTCGTTCCACGACGGGCAATGGGAGCTCGACCGGCCGCTCGGCCCCGGCCTGCGCCGCGCGGCCACGGGTATCGAGATCAGCGGCAACTGGAACGGCGACGTCGTCTCGACCGGCCTCGTGAAGCTGCCGAGCGGTGCCGAGTACGCCGGGCCGCTGTTCCGCGGCCCGCGCGCGATGGCGCCGCGGCTGCTCGAGTGGCTGCACCGCGTCGGCGGCATCGGCGACCCCTATGCGGCGCTGATGCTCGGCACCGCCTACCTCGACTTCGACGAGCCGGCCCCGGACCCGGAACGGGCCCGCCATTGGCTCGAGCGCAGCGCCGCCGCCGGCATCGCCGAAGCACAGTTCCGCCTGGCGCTGATCTGGGAGAACGTGCATCCGCCGCGGGTCGTGGAGCTGCTCGCCGAAGCGGCGCGGCAGGGTCACGCGCTCGCCAACGCAACGCTCGGCGAGTACTACTATGGCGGCATCACCGTGCCGCGGAACCTCGCCCGCGCGATCGGCTACTTCCAACGCGCCGTGGACGCGGGCAGCATCACCGCCCGCAACAACCTCGCGTGGCTGCTCGCCACCGCCGACGACCCGGCGCATCGTGACGGCACCCGCGCGGTGTCGCTGATCCGTCCGATCGCGCTCTACGAAGGGGCCTGGCAGTATCTGGACACGCTCGCCGCCGCCTGGGCCGCGAGCGGCGCGTTCGACAAAGCGGTGGACACGGCCGAGCGTGCGATCGAGGCGGCCCGGCGCGAGCCGGCGGCCGCGGAGAGCGGCGAGCTCGAAGCGATGCAGCGGCGCCTCGCGGGCTACCGGAGCGGCGTGGCGCACGTGGAATGGGTCGGTGCTCCCACGGGCCCCGCGGATTCGCGGCCGGAGGGCGCTCCCACGGGCGGAGCCGAAACACCGCGCTGAGTTCGGAGCATTCATGAGTCGAGTCAACTGGCCGTTCCTGCGTACCTCCAGCCCCACGATCGTCCGCGCCAGCGGCCTGCACCTGTACACGGCCGACGGCCGCGCGCTGCTCGACGCCGCCGGCGGCGCGATCGTCGCCAACATCGGGCATGGGCGTGAGCGCGTCGCGGCCCGGGTCGCGGAGGCCACCCGCGATTGCACGTACGTGGTGCCGCCGTGGATCACCCCGTCACGCCAGGCGCTGGTGGAAACGCTGCAGCGCAGCTGGCTGCCCGAGCGGCTGTCGCGCATCCACGTGACCTCGGGCGGCTCGGAGGCGGTGGAGGCCGCGATCAAGATCGCGCTGCAGTACCAGGCCGCGATCGGCCGGCCCGAACGGCGCAAGATCCTCGCGCGCAGCGTCTCGTACCACGGCACGACCTTCACGACGACCGGGCTGTCCGGCCACCCGGCGCGCAAGCGCGGGCTCGAGCACGTGCTGGTGGAATTCCCGCGGGTGCCGACGCCGTATCCGCTGCGCTGCCCGCTCGGTCCGCATCATCCGGATACCGGACGCTACTACGTCGAGCGGCTGCGCGAGGTGCTCGAGCGGGAAGGGCCCGAAACCGTGGCCGCACTGATCGCGGAGCCGATCACCGGCTCGAGCGGCGGCGCGCTGGTACCGCCGGATCCGTACTGGACCGAGGTCCGGCGGCTTTGCGACGAGCACGGCGTGCTGCTGGTGCTCGACGAGGTGATGACCGGCTTCGGCCGCACCGGCACCCGGTTCGGCTATCAGCACTGGCCGATCGAGCCGGACATCCTGATCGCCGGCAAGGGTCTCGCAGGCGGCTACGCACCGATCGGCGGCGTCTACGCCGCCGAGGAGATCGGCGCGGCGCTCGGCGACGCCGGCATGGGGGTGATGTTCCACACCTTCGGCGCGCACCCGGCCGCCTGCGCCGCCGCCGCGGAGGTGCTCACGATCCTCGACGAGGAGCGGCTCGTCGAGCGCGCCGCGGCGAAGGGGGCGCTGCTCGAGGAGCGCCTCGAGGACGCGTTCGCGCAGCACCCCCACGTCGCCGAGGTGCGGGGCCGAGGCCTGTTGCTCGCGATCGAGATCGTGCAGGACCGCGACCGGCTGACGCCCTACCCGCTCGCCCACGACGTCACCAACCGGATCGTCCGCAGCGCGCTCCAGCGAGGCGTGTTCTTCTACAGCGGCGGCACCGGCGAAGTGCGCGACATCGTCTGCCTGGGTCCGCCGTTCATCATCGACGACGAGCACATCGACACGATGGTGCGGGTGCTGCGCGAAGCGGTGGACGAGGTCACCGCTTGAGCCTGCCGCAGGGCGTGCGCGCGTTCGCCGACGGTTTCGGCGCCGCCCGAACGCCGGGGGTCGCCCGTTACGTGTGGCTGCCGGCGCTCGTCAGCCTGGTCGTGATCGTCGCGGGCCTCGTGTTCGCGTTCGGCTGGCTGGAGAGCTTGTCGACCTGGCTGATGGGGCTCCTGCCCGACTGGCTCGGCTTCCTCGGCGTGATCGTCACGCCGCTGCTGTACCTGCTCGGCGTGCTCGCCGGGGTGTGGCTCTTCGGCTTTCTCGCGGTGCTGATCGCGAGCCCGTTCCTCGGCGATCTGTCCATCGCGGTCGAGCGGAGCCGCTTCGCCAGCGGCCCGGAGCAGACGCCCGGGTTCTGGACCGGCCTCGCCGGCGCGTTCGGCCGCGAGCTGCGCAAGCTCGGCTACCACCTGCCGCGGCTCGTGATCGTGTTCGTGCTGACGCTGGTGCCGGTGGTCAACCTGGCGGCACCGCTGTTGTGGCTGGTCTTCGGCGCCTGGACGCTCGCCGTACAGTTCTGCGACTACCCGGCCGAGAACCGCGGCCGGCCGTTCCGCGAGACCGTCGAGCTGCTGCAGCGCCACCGCGCCGCCGCGCTCGGCTTCGGCGCCTGCGCGACCTTCACGCTGGCGATCCCGCTGCTGAACTTCCTGATGATCCCGGTGGCGGTGGCCGGCGGCACGCTGCTGTGGCGGCGTCTGACGGAAGCCGACGTGTGACCGGCATCCCGGATCGGTTGTAGAACCTTCGATCCAGGCGGCGTAAAGTTAGCCGCCGGAAGCGAGAGAAGGGTGCCGATCATGTCTCATTCGTCGCCGATGCGGTTCGCGTTGCTGGTGTCCGCATTGCTCGTCGGCGCGCCCGCCGCGGCAGAGCGTGTCGATAACTTCCAGCTCCTCGACCACCGCGGGCACGCTCACGAGCTCTACTACCAGAACGACGCCGAGGCGGTGGTGATCATGATCCAGGGCAACGGCTGCCCGATCGTGCGCAACGCCATCGGCGATTATCAGGCGCTCGCGAAGCGCTACGCCGAGCGCGGCGTGCGCTTCTACCTGCTGAACAGCAATCTGCAGGACACGCGGGAATCGATCGCGCAGGAAGCGAAGGAGTTCGGCATCGAGCTGCCGGTGCTGATCGACGACACCCAGCTCGTCGGCGAAGCGCTCGGCGTGGTCCGCACCGCGGAAGTGTTCGTGATCGACACCGACGGCTGGGAGCTCGTCTACCGGGGGCCGATGCACGATCGCATCACCTACGAGCACCAGAAGCCGAAGCCCACCGCGCACTACCTGGCGGACACCCTCGATGCGCTGCTCGCCGGCGAGCCCGTCGAAACCGCGCGGCGCGACGCCGTCGGCTGCCTGATCAACTTTCCGGCCGCCAATCAGGACTTCGCGCAGATCAGCTACTCCGAGACGATCGCGCCGATCCTGAAGGAGAACTGCACGGTCTGTCACAGCCCCGGCGGAATCGGCCCGTGGGCGATGACCAGCTACACGATGGTGCGCGGCTTCGCGCCGATGATCCGCGAAGTGCTGATGACCCAGCGCATGCCGCCGTGGCACGCCGATCCGCACGTCGGGCAGTGGAAGGGTGACCGGGGCCTGTCGATCGAAAACAAGCGCACGCTGGTGCACTGGATCGAGGCCGGCGCCCCGCGCGGCGACGGTCCCGACCCGCTGACCGAGGTCGGCGCGATCGCGAACGAGTGGCCGCTCGGCGAACCGGATCTGGTGATCGAGCTGCCCCCGTTCCAGGTGCCCGCGTCGGGCGTCGTGGACTACCAGTTCCCCGCGGTGGCGAACCCCCTCGACGAAGGCGTCTGGATCCGGGCCGCCACGGTGCTGCCCGGCGACCGGTCGGTGGTGCACCACGTGCTGGTCGGCTCATCGGAAGACTACGACCCGAACGGCAACGAAGAAGACAGCGTGTTCGAGAACTACATCATCGGCTACGCGCCCGGCGCCGAGTCGTACGTGATGCCGGAAGGCCACGGCGTGTACGTGCCGCCGGGCGGTGCGTATCAGTTCCAGATGCACTACACGCCCACCGGCAAGGCCACCACCGACGTGACCAAGCTGGGCCTGTATTTCGCGGACGAGAAGCCGGACAACTTCCTGCGTCACCAGGTGATCGTCGATCCCACCATCGCGATTCCCCCGGGCGCAGCGGACCACGAGGAAGCGGCCTACTACCCGTTCACGCGCGACGCGGTGCTGTACACGCTGTTCCCGCACTCGCACTACCGCGGCAAAGCGTCGACGTTCGAGCTCGAGTATCCGGACGGCCGCACCGAGCTGCTGCTGTCGGTGCCCGCCTACGACTTCAACTGGCAGCGCGGCTACGACTTCGTCGAGCCGAAGCGGGTGCCGGCGGGCTCGCGGCTGATCCACCGCACCGTCTACGACAACTCTGCGCGCAATCCCGCGAACCCGGACCCGGAGCGCACCGTGCCCTGGGGACTGCAGTCGTGGGACGAAATGCTCTACGGCGCGTTCAGCTTCGCCTGGGTGGAGGAGACGTCTGACAAGCCGATCCACGACAACCGCTATGCCGAGGTGCTGCAGTTCTTCGGCTTCGTCGACCAGGACATGAACGGGCTGGTCGTGTGGAGCGAGATGCCCGACTTCATGAAGAAGCGCCTCGTGCAGGGCTTCAAGGCGGTGGACGCGAACGGTGACGGCGGGCTGGACCTTCAGGAGTTCGTCGCGATGCACCAGCGCGAAGCCGCCGCCCACGCGGAGCACGGGCACCCGGACGGCGCGGAGGCCAGCGGCCGCTGAATCGCCTGGGAGCGGCCTCCGGCTGCGAATTCCGGATGTTCGCGGCCGGAGGCCGCTCCCACAGCTTGGTGGCCGGTCCGACCGGAGGCTGATCTCAATCGAAGCCGGTCGGCAGCTCCGGCGCGCGCCAATGGCGCGCGAGGATCGCGACGTCCTCCGCCAGCGTGCGGCCCTCAGAGAGCTCCGGCAGCCGGTCGATCGGAAAGAACCGCGCCGCCGCGGTTTCCAGGCTCTTGCCCGCGGCGCCGCCGGTGAGCTCGCAGACGAACAGCAGCTTGTAGATCCGCTCGAGGCGCGGCGGCCGGTACGGGTGGAGGTTGCGGTCGCGGAGCGCCGCGAGCTTCACGGCGCGCACCCGGTAACCCGATTCCTCCGCGACCTCGCGCTCGATGCTCTGCCGCGGCGAATCCTCCTCGTCAGCCCAGCCGCCGGGAAGCGACCAGCGCCCGTCGCTGGTCTCCTGCACCAGCAGCACCTCGAGCGCGCCGGCGCCGGCTTCGCGGAACACGCCGGCCCGGACGTCGACCTTCGGGGTGGGATACCCGCGCTCGGGCAGATACACGTCACGCAGCCGCGCCGGCGGCACGTCGAGCAGCTCGGCCAGCATCGCCTCGGCGATCTGCTGCACTTCCGTGAAGCGTTCGAGGTCGTAGCCGTCCCGACTGTACGCGAGGCCCGTCTGGGCGATTGCGCGCAGCCGCTGCGCCCACGCGCGCCAGGTGTCGGCTCCGGCGCTCACGCCAGCGCCGCCTTGACCTCCGCGAGGCGCTCGATGGTCGCGACCGCCTGCGCCTGATCGGCCACGATGTTGCGGACGATCACGTCCGTGTAGCCGAGCGCGGCCAGATCCGCGATCGCGTCGGCCACCTCCGCCACCGAACCGAACAGCAGCGCCTCTTCAGGAAACCCGCGGTAGCCGCCCGCGAGGTAGGGAGCCACTACCGCCCGGGCCTCCTGGCTGGTCGCGCCGACGAACACGTCGCGGCGGATCGCCACCGCGGTCGGCTCGCGGCCGTGCTCGGCACACGCCTGCCGGTAGCGGTTCAGGCTGTCCGCCGCCTCAGCGCGGGTGAGCCCCGGCGACGCGAGCCAACCTTCCGCGAGCCGCGCGGCGCGATCGATCGCCGGCGGCACGAGCGCGCCCACCCAGACCTCCACCGGCTCCGGCGGAAGCGGCGCGATGCGCGCCCGCGAGACCGGCCAGTAGCGGTCGAGCGTGACCTCCTCGCCGCGCCAGAGCGCACGGAGCGCCGCCAGCGACGTCTCGAACATCGCCGCGCGGTGCGCGAGCGCGACGCCCATCCCCTCGCTCTGACGGCGATCGCCGCCGAGCCCGCACTGCAGCACGAACCGGCCCGGCGCGATGCTCGCGAGCGTCGCGACCTGCTCGGCCAGCAGCACCGGATGCCACAGCGGCAGCAGGTACAGCGCGCCCGCCGGCCGGTCGCCCCACTCGGCGAGCATCCGGCCGAGAATCGCCGTGTTCTGGTAGTAGGGCGTCGGGGTCACGTGATGGTCGCCGACGAACAGGCTGTCGAGGCCCGCCTGCCAGGCCGCCCGGGCCCGCTCCACCATCCAGCGCGCGCCGTCGCGCGGATCCAGCACCCGGTAGCTCGACGAGACAGAGATTCCGATGCGCATGGGTTCCGCCTCCTGACTCGGGCATCATACTAGAGCGTCCGCCGCCCATCCGGACCGGAGCCCGCATGAACGACAGCCGCGTGATCGCCGCCGTGCCCGCCGATGGATCCGCCGCCGGGCGTTTCGTCGACCCGGACTGGACCGCGGCCGGCAGCCGGCGCGCGCGGGTCGCGCTCGGCCGGCTGCAGACGCTGTGGATCAACACCGGCACGCTGTGCAACCTCACCTGCGGGCACTGCTACATCGAGTCGAGCCCGAAGAACGACCGGCTGAGCCATCTGAGCCGCGCCGAGCTGCGCCGGTACCTCGACGAGCTCGCCGAGCTCGGGCACGGCACCCACACCATCGGCTTCACCGGCGGCGAGCCGTTCATGAATCCCGAGTTCATGGACATGCTCGCCGACACGCTGGCGGCCGGCTACCGGGCGCTGGTGCTGACCAACGCGATGAAGCCGATGCACAAGTGCCGCGCGCCGCTCGAAGAGCTCCGCCGGCGCTACGGCGAGCAACTGGTGATCCGGGTGTCCGTCGACCATTTCCGGCCGGAGCTGCACCGGGAGGAACGAGGCCGGCGCGCGTGGGAACCGATGCTGCAGGGGCTGAAGTGGCTGTCGGCCAACGGCTTCCGGGTGCACGTGGCCGGACGCACCCGCTGGGGCGGCGACGAGGCCGCGCTGCGCGCGGGCTTCGCCGCGCTGTTCGCGGCCGAGGCCATCGCCGTGGACGCCCACGACCCGGAGCAGCTCGTGCTGTTCCCCGAGATGGACGTCGACGCGCCGGTGCCGGAGATCACCGAGGCGTGCTGGGGGATCCTGGGCAAGCGGCCGGACCAGGTCATGTGCGCGAGCTCGCGGATGGTGGTGAAGCGCAAAGGGGCCGACCAGCCGAGCGTAGTGGCGTGCACGCTGCTGCCCTACGACGAACGCTTCGAGCTCGGGACGCGCCTCGCGGACGCGCTCGGCAGCGTGCCGCTGAATCATCCGCACTGCGCGAAGTTCTGTGTGCTCGGCGGCGCGAGCTGCTCGTCAGGCTGAGCCGCCGACCGCGTCGGGGAAGGGCTCGTCGGGCTCGAGGCGGCGCAGCCGGTGCGCCAGCAGCCGGCCGCGGCGGAACAGGAAGTCACCCACCAGCCGCTCGCCCGCGAGCACCCGCGGCAGCCAGTATCGGTCGTCGTCCCACATCCGATCGAGCGGCAGCCGGTCGATCGGATACCAGCTCGGGATCGCTTCCTCCGTGGTGCGCGGCGTGCCTTCGCAGGCGTCGGCGACGTAGATGAAGCCGAGCCAGTCTTCGTCCGCCTGGTCGAGGAACCGGAACACGCCCGCGAGCCGCGGCTCGACCGGCCGTACCCCCACTTCCTCCTCCGTCTCGCGGATCACGCAGTCGAGCGGCGTCTCGCCGGGCTCCGGCTTGCCGCCGGGTCCGTTGATCTTTCCCGCACCGTGGCCGCGGCGCTTCTCGATGAGCAGCACCCGGCCGCCGTCGCGCAGGAACAGCAGCGTGCCGACCTGATCCGGATGCCAGTCGATCAGGCGTTCGGCCAGCTCGGCCATCGCCTCCGGATCGCCCAAGGCTTGCTCATGCTCCGACATGGTCGAAGGATAACGGCTACCCGCCGGCGGGCGGCAGCGGCGCCCGTCGCGGGCCGACTTCGGCGAGAATCACCGACGACCGACCAGGAGGAGCGCAGTCATGCCCGAACTGGAAGCCACGCTCGGCGACATCACCCGCGAACGCGTCGACGCGATCGTCAACGCCGCGAACGAGAGCCTGCTCGGCGGCGGCGGTGTCGACGGCGCGATCCATCGCGCCGCGGGCCCGCAGCTGCTCGAGGAATGCCGCCGCATCGGCGGCTGCCCGACGGGCGAGGCCCGCATCACCGGCGGCTACCGGCTGCCCGCGCGCTACGTGATCCACACCGTCGGGCCGATCTGGCGCGGCGGCCGCCACGGCGAGCCGGAACGGCTCACGGCCTGCTACCGCAACAGCCTCGAGCTGGCCGAGCGGCATCGGCTCACGAGCCTGGCGTTTCCGGCGATCAGTACCGGCGTGTACGGCTACCCGCCGGAACAGGCGGCCGGGATCGCCGTGCGCACCGTCGCGGCGCACGAGGGGGAGCACGTGGCGCTGGTGCGGTTCGTCTGTTTCGACGAGGCGACCTACGAGATCTATCGGCGGCTGCTGGCGGCGTGAGTGGTAATCGAGCGTAGGAGCGATCTCCGGATCGCGATTCGCGGCCGGAGGCCGCTCCCACAGCGGAGGCGGAATCAACCGGCCTCGTAGCGCGCGGCGAGCGCCTGGTACAGCCGCTCCGGTACCTCGTCGGGGGGCACGGCGAGCGTCTCGAGGATCTCCACCAGATGGGCGTTGTCCTCGCGGCCGCTCCAGATCTTGCGGTAGGCGCCGGTCTTGTAGCCGTGATCCTGGCGGAAGTGGTTCAGCACGTTCTTGCCGACGTACAGCCGGAACAGCTCCGGCAGCTCCATCGGCAGCGTCTCGAGCACCGCGACGAACGGCTCCATCGCGAACAGCCGCTGCTCGAGGGTTCGGGCGGCGAGCGCCTCCACCGCGAGGCGGAACGCTTCCGCCCGGTCCGCCGGAGCATCCGATGCGCCCGATGTGCGCGCGTCCATCAGTTGGCGCGCGACCGGCCGGTCCAGCTTGCCGGCGCGCATCAGATCGCTCAGGCCGAAGTGCCAGATGTCCACGATCTCGAGCTTCACCTGGTCGACGTCCGGCTGCTGGTGCTTCCACCATTTCCAGCCGAAGTGGTCGAGCAACTCCGCGCACTCCACCCAGACCGCGCGGTAGTACGCGTACCCCTGCGTGCGCCAGTCGGGATGCACCTGGCGGTTGTGAGCCTCCTGCATGCCGGCCATGGTGTCGAGCATGGCCCAGGCGTCGGATTCGGTCATGAAGGCTCCTGCGGGGCGACCATCGGCCCGCGGATTATGGGATATTCTGCGCGATGGCCAAACTGTTGCGTACCGCGCTGGTGATGCACCCCGTCGTCCGGGACGAGCTGATTCGCCCCGACCACATGGAGCGGCTCGCCCGGGCGGTCGACCTGGTCGCCACCGAGCCGTTCCGGAGCCTCGAGGCGCTCGGCGCGGAGCTCGCGCGGCTCGAGGTGCTGATCACGAGCTGGGGCTGCGGACCGGTCGGCCCGGCGCTCGTCGAGAAGATGCCGAAGCTCAAGCTGATCGCGCACCTCGCCGGCAGCGTGAAGGGGTTTCTCGACGACGCGGTCTGGCGCCGGGGAATCCTGGTGACCAACGCGGTCGCCGCGAACGCCGTGCCGGTGGCCGAGTACACGCTGGCGGCGATCCTGTTCGCGAACAAGCGCGTGCTGCAGCTGAACCGCGCGTATCTCGCCGCGCGGGAGAACCGCGCGCCGTGGACCCGCGAAGCGCCGAACGTCGGCAACTACCGCAAGACCGTCGGCATCATCGGCGCGTCGCACGTCGGGCGGCTGGTGATCCGGCACCTGCGCCAGTTCGACTTCGAGGTGCTGCTGTACGACCCGTACGTGCCGCCGCTGGCCGCGCGCGAAATGCAGGTGACCAAGGTCACCCTGGCGGAGCTCTTGTCGAGATCCGACGTGGTGTCGCTGCACGCGCCGCTCTTACCCGAGACCCGGCACATGCTGGGTGCCCGCGAGCTCGCGCTGATGAAGGACGGCGCGACGCTGATCAACACCGCCCGGGGCGCGCTGATCGAGCCCCAGGCGCTGCTCGCGGAGCTGACCCGCGGCCGCCTGTTCGCGTTCCTCGACACCACCGAGCCCGAGGTGCTGCCCGCGGATTCGCCGCTGTATCAGCTACCCAACGTGTTCCTGACGCCTCACATCGCCGGCTCGCTCGGCCGCGAGGCCGAGCGCCTCACCGACTACATCGTCGCCGAGGTGGAACGCTTCGCCCGCGGGATCAGTCTGAAGTACCTGGTGCGCCGGGAGCAGCTTCCACGGCTCGCCTGACCCGTTGTGGGCGCGGCCCCCGCGCGACCGTTGTGGGAGCGGCCTCCGCGCGACCGTTGTGGGAGCGGCCTCCGGCCGCGAATTTCCGGAGATTCGCGGCCGGAGGCCGCTCCCACGGTTCAGCGCCGATGCGCCGCTCCCACCGCCGCGGAAAACCGGGTAGTCTGCTTCGCCTTCACGACCGGAGTTGCCCATGGATCTGTCGTACGGCCCGAAGTACGAGGCGTTCCGCGCCGAGGTGCGGGACTTTCTGGAGAAGCACCGCGACCAGGCGCCGCGCAGCGGCGACGGCCTGCGGTCCGAGCGGACGCTCGCCTGGCAGAAGCTGCTGATCGAGCACGGTTACGCGGCGCGCACGATTCCGAAGGAGTACGGCGGCTACGGCGCCGAGCCCGACATCCTCGCCTCGCGGATCATCGCCGAGGAATTCGCGGCCGCACAGGTGAGCCCCGGCCTCGGCGGTCAGGGCATCTCGATGCTCGTGCCGGTGCTGCTCGAGATGGGCACCGAGGAGCAGAAGCGCGAGTTCATCGGGCCGACGCTGCGCGGCGAGCTGATCTGGTGCCAGGGCTACTCCGAACCGGGCGCCGGCAGCGACCTCGCGAGCCTGACCACCAGCGCACGGCTCGTGCGCTCGCAAGGCGAGCGCCAAGCCGAACGAAGTTCGGCCGACGGCGACGAATGGGTGATCAACGGCCAGAAGATCTGGACCAGCACCGCGCACCTGGCCGACTGGATGTTCTGCCTGGTGCGTACCGAGCCGGACGCGCCGAAACACCAGGGCATCTCGTTCCTGCTGCTGCGGATGGACACGCCGGGCATCGAGGTGCGTCCCCTGGTGGACATGACCGGCAACGCCAACTTCAACGAGGTGTTCTTCACCGACGTGCGCGTGCCGAAGCACCAGATCGTCGGCGAGCGCGGTCAGGGCTGGCTCGTGGCGAACGCGGTGCTGAAGCACGAGCGGGACTCGCTCGGCAATCCGGACGCGACCTTGAGCCGCCTGAACGCACTGATCGCGCTGATGCGCCGGGAGACCCTCGACGGCCGGCCGCTGATCGAGCACCCGGTATACCGCGACCGGCTGATGAAGCTGCACGCGCGGGTGACGGCGCTGCGCTGCAACGACCTCAGGATCCTGTCGGCCAGGATCAACGGCGGCGACGCCGGCCTCGCGCGCCTGATCGTGAAGCTGCAGGGCACGGAGCTGCGCCACGAGCTCGAAGGGCTCGCGATCGACGTGATGGGCGAGCTCGGCCTCGCCTACGGCGACAACCCGTACCTGCGCGACGGCGGTAGCTGGCAGTTCCAGTACATGTTCTTCCTGGGACTGATCATCGGCGGCGGCACGTCGCAGATTCAGAAGAACATCATCAGCGAACGGGGCCTCGGCTTGCCGAAGGAGCCCAAGGTCGAGACGAGGTAAACCCAGTGGATTTCGGACTTTCACACGAGCAGACGCTGCTTGCGGACAACGTCAGCCGTTTCCTTCAGGATCGCGCGCCGCTCGAGCGCGTGCGCCGCTTCGCCGAGGAGCGCCGCGATGACGACATCTGGCAGGGCCTGACCGAGCTCGGCATCCCCGGCCTGCTCGTCGCCGAGGAGCACGGCGGCGTCGGCCTCTCCTGCCTCGATGCGGCTGTGGTGGCCGAGGTGCTCGGCTACCACGTGACACCGGCGCCGTTTCTCGGGACCGCGGTGGCCGCACCGATCGCGCTGGCTGCGGCGGGCGCGGCACAGCACGAACGCCTCGCGCAGATCGCGGCCGGCCGGCTGCGGGTCGGGCTCGCGGTCGGCGAAGCGATCGGCACCCGCGCCGATGCCGGCGTGACCGCCGACGCCGGTCGACTGTCCGGCAAAGCGCTCTTCGTCACGGATTTTCCGGCCGACTGTTATCTGGTCGCGGACCGGCATCGCCGGCTCCACCTCGTGGAAGCGAACGCGGACGGCGTGGGTACGCGGGCACTCACTACCATCGACCGGACCCGTCCGACCGGCGAGCTCGTGCTGAACGGAGCGCCGGCCGAGCCGCTCGGCGACGATCCGGCGCTGCTCGAGCGCGTGCTCGACGTCGCGCGGGTGATGCTCGCCGCCGATACGCTCGGCGCCGCACAGAGCATGCTCGACAAGGCGGTCGCCTACGCGAAGGAGCGTCGGCAGTTCAACCGCCCGATCGGCTCGTTCCAGGCGGTCAAGCACATGTGCGCCGAGATGGCCGCCGAGATCGAGCCGTGTCGGGCGATGATCTGGTACGCGGCGCACGCGCTCGACCATCTGCCGGACGAAGCGCATTCGAACGCCTGTCAGACCAAGGCCCATCTCGCGGAGGTCGGCAAATTCGTGGCCAAAACCGCGACCGAAGTGCACGGCGGCATGGGCTTCACCGATCTGCTCGGTTTGCACTACTGGTTCAAACGAATCGGGTACAATCGCCAGATGCTGGGCGCGCCGGAGCTGCTCCGGGACGAAGCCGCCCGCGCGCTTGGGTTGTACGACACGGCCTGACAAGACGGGAAACGTTATGTCGCCGAGCCGATCCGCGAAGCTCCCGGTGCTGCCGCTGAAGAACACGGTGGTCTATCCCCAGATCATCGTGCCGCTCGCCGTGGGCCGCACGATGTCGCTCGCGGCCGTGAACTCGGCGCTGGACCACGGGCGCGAGCTCGTCACCGTCGCGCAGCGCGATCCCGACGAGCAGCGCCCCGAGCGCGAGGGCCTGTACGACGTCGGCACCGTCGTCACCATCACCCGGATCGAGAAGCGCGACCGCGGCGCGCAGATCATCGTGCAGGGCCAGCGCCGCGTACGTCTCGGCGCCGCGTCCTGGGAAGGCGAGCAGCTCATGGTGGAAACCGAGCCGCTGCCGAACCTCACAATGGACGATCTCGGTGAAGACGAGGCGGCCGTGGACGCGCTGGTGCGCGAGAACCTCGAGCTCGCGCAGTCCATCGCCCGCATGTTCGATCAGGAGAACGGCGCGCAGATCTACCAGCAGCTCGTCGGCTCGCTGCCGGATCCGATCACCCAGATGTACCGCATCGCCTCCCTCGCGAACCTCGAGCTCGAGCAGGAGCAGGCGGTGCTCGAGGCGGACACGACGCTGTCGCTGATGGAGCAGCTCCACCGGATCCTGATCCACGAGAAGAAGGTCACCGAGCTGCGCCGGCAGATCGCCGAGCAGGCGCGCGACGATCTCGAGTCGCAGCAGCGCGAGCACATGCTGCGCCAGCAGAAACGCGCGATCGAGCAAGCGCTCGGCGAAGACGAGGGCGACGAGGACATCCGCGAGCTGAAGGCGGAGCTCGACCAGGCGCAGCTCCCCGAGCCCGTGCGCAAGGAAGTCGACCGGGAGCTGCGCCGGCTCGGGCGCATGTCGGTGAACGCCGCCGACTACCAGGTGGCGCGCGCCTACCTCGAGCTCGTCGCGGAGCTGCCCTGGCACCAGCGTACCGAGGACGAGCTCGATCTCGAGCACGCGCAGCGCGTGCTCGACGAGGATCACTACGGGCTCGAGGAGGTCAAGTCGCGCATTCTCGAGTCCCTCGCGGTGCTGAAGCTGAACCCGGACTCGCACGCGCCGATCCTGTGCCTGGTGGGCCCGCCCGGCGTCGGCAAGACCTCGCTCGGCCAGTCCATCGCACGCGCGATGGGCCGCAAGTTCGAGCGACTCTCGCTCGGCGGGCTGCACGACGAAGGCGAGCTGCGCGGCCACCGGCGCACCTACATCGGCGCGATGCCGGGCCGCATCATCCAGGCCATCCGCCGCGCCGGGGTCACGAATCCGGTGCTGATGCTCGACGAGATCGACAAGCTCGGCCGGGATTTCCGCGGCGATCCGTCGGCCGCGCTGATGGAGATCCTCGACCCGGCGCAGAACAAGGATTTCCGCGACAACTACCTGAATCTGCCGTACGACCTGTCGGGCGTGTTCTTCATCACCACCGCGAACACGCTCGAGGGCATCTCGCGGCCGCTGCTCGACCGGATGGAAGTGCTCGAGCTGTCCGGTTACAGCGACCTCGAGAAGCGCGCGATCGCGAAGCGCTATCTGATCCCGCGGCAGCGCCGCGAGGCGGGCCTGAACGAGCGTCAGCTCGCGATCACCGACGAGGCGCTCGACCTGATGATCCGCCGCTACACGCGCGAGGCCGGGGTGCGCGAGCTCGAACGGGTGATCGGGCGGCTGGCCCGCAAGCGCGCCCGCCAGGTGGTGGCGGGGCAACCGTGCGAGCAGCCGATCGGCCCCAACGACCTGAGAGAGCTGCTCGGTCCCGAGAAGTTCAAGCGCGAGCGCTACCGGGAGACGCTGACGCCCGGCGTCGCGGCAGGGCTCGCGTGGACCGAGACCGGCGGCGACGTGCTGTACGTCGAGGCGGCGCTGACGCAGAAGGAACAGAAGATCACGCTCACCGGTCACCTCGGCCAGGTGATGCAGGAATCGGCGATGGCGGCGCGCAGCTACCTGTGGACCATCGCCGAGCAGCTCGACCTCGACCGCGAGAGTATCGACCGGCACGGCCTGCACGTGCACGTGCCGGAGGGCGCGGTGCCGAAGGACGGACCGTCCGCCGGCGTCACCATCGCGACCGCGCTCCTGTCCGCGTACCGCCACCGCCCCGCCCGGGCCGACGTCGCGATGACCGGCGAGCTCACGTTGTCCGGCCTGGTGCTGCCCGTCGGCGGCATCAAGGAGAAAGTGCTCGCGGCGCACCGCGCCGGTTTCCGTCACGTGATCCTGCCCCGTGACAACGAAGCGGACCTGGCGAAGCTGCCCGAGGAAGTGCGCAAGGAGATGACCTTCACGCTGGTCGAGCACCTCGATCAGGTGCTCGAGGTCGCCTTCGACCACTGATCGGCGCTGTTGGGAGCCCTTCAGCGTTGTGGGCGTTGTCGGAGCGGCCTCCGGCCGCGAATCCGGGAAGTCCGTTCGCGGCCGGAGGCCGCTCCCACAGGTTCCGATTCCGGCTCCGCCTCGAGCACTCCCGCCGGTTCCAGCGCGAGACTGCGCCGCCAGGCGCTGCGCAGATCCACGAACCGCCGGAAAGGGTGGACGACGTTGCGGACGTGGCGGTTCATGCGCGTGCCCTCTCCTGCCGGGGATGCTGACAGCCTACACCCCGCCTGCTGACACCGGCGTGTCAGCAGGCGCTCGGTTCGAGGCTAGCGGGGCCGATCCTGCTGCCAACGGGTTGTCAGGAGGCGGGCAGCGCCCGGGCGAGACGCTTGCTAGCATGAGCGCCGTCGCCGCGGAAGGATCGGATTGCGCCATGCGTCCCGCCGACAGACTCTTCCAGATCGTGCTGCATCTCGGACGCGGCCGGGTGGTCACCGCGCGCTACCTGGCCGAGCAGCTCGGCGTGTCCGACCGCACGATCTACCGCGACATCCAGGACCTGGTGCGCTCCGGCGTGCCCATCGACGGCGAAGCCGGTGTCGGCTACCGTCTGCGCCGCGGCTTCCAGGTGCCGCCGCTGATGTTCGACGAGGGCGAGCTGCAGGCGCTGGTGTTCGGCGTGCGGGTGGCGCAGGCGTACGGCGACCCCGAGATGGCCAAGGCGGCCGAGCGCGTGCTGGCGAAGATCGACGCGGTGCTGCCGGAGCGGCTGCGCGGCGAGCTCGACTCGAAACGCCTGGTGGTGCCGCGCCAGACGCTGCCGCCGGGTGCGTCGGAAGTGCTCGGCGACGTGCGCGAAGCGATCAATCGCCGGGTCCGGCTGTTCCTCGATTACAGCGACGCCAACGGCCAGTCCACCGAGCGCATCGTCTGGCCGCTCACGCTCGCCTACTGGGGCCAGACCTGGACGCTCGGCGCGTGGTGCGAGCTGCGCCAGGCGTTCCGCAGCTTCCGGATCGATCGGATCGCCGGGGCGCGGCCGCTGATGTCCCGCTTCCCCGACGAGCCGGGCAAGCGGCTGTCGGACTACTGGGTAGCGGTGCGGCACCACATGGACGAAGCCGAGGCCAACGGCGCGCCCGCTCAGGGCGGCTGAGCTCGGCAGCGCCGGTAGCGGAGCGCGTTGCGCACCTTGCCGCAGATTTCGATCTCGCCGGCTTCCCGCAGGCAGTAGGCGAGCTTCTGCGCGAGCCAGCGCGGCTCACCGAGGCTCGCGGCGAGCTCGACGGTGGTGAACGGCTCTTCGAGCGGCGTCTGCAGCAGCCGGAACAGGTCGGCCGCGCAGCGGAAGCGGTGGCGCTCGAGCACGCCGCACAGGCGCCGCTGCACCACCTGCCAGCCGCGACGGCGCCAGGCGGTGCCCGGCACGTGCCGACGCACTTCCTCCTCTTCGGTGAGCAGCACCTCGAGCTCGAAGTTCCGGTGGTTCAGCAGATGCGGAATGCTCACCAGCTCCGCCGCCACCTGGGCCACCGTGCCGCGCTTCGGCGAGCGGCGGCGGCGCGGCGGCCGATCGCCCTCGTCCGACAACTTCACGATGTAGCGCACCCGCGGGATCGGATGCACCAGCACCACGCGGTGGTGCTCGAGAATCCGCTCCAGCTTGCGCCGGAGCTGGCCGAACCCGGAGGTCTGGATTTCGTAGATCGCGTCGTCCGGATGCAGCACGTCCGCGACGAAGCCGGCGACGGCCACCTCCTGACGGGCTCCCGCGACGCTGTATCGGGCCTTCAGCGCCTGATGCAGCGGCCCTTCGTTCAGCAGCCCGATGCTCACCTCGGCCCCCCGGCGACCGGCGCGCGGCCGGATAGGCGACGACGCCGCGCTATGCGATACTCCCGCCGGCCCGGGGCGGCCCCGCCGCGCCGAACACACGACAAGGGGGAACGAACACGATGAGCAGCGTAGACGGCACCTGGAACACGACCATGAACACGCCGATGGGCGCGCAGCAGGGCACCCTGACCCTGGCGACCAGCGGGTCCGAGTTGACCGGGAAGCTGGCCGGCCCGCAGGGCGAAATCGACATCATCGACGGCAAGGTCGACGGCGACAAAGCCACCTGGAAGGCCAAGCTGACCAGCCCGATGCCGATGACGCTCGAGTTCGACGCCCAGGTGAACGGCGACGAGATCAAGGGCAACGTGAAGCTGGGCGCGTTCGGCAACGCGACCTTCACGGGCACCCGGGCCTGAGCGAGACACCGCTCGGTGACACGCCGGCGAACGCATCGCCGGCGTCATCCGGCGGACGACTCCGCTGCCGAACGGCGCGGCAGGCGGCTCGCCACGAGGCCGGCCAGCGCCAGCGTCCAGGCGAGCGCCGCGATCAGCATGAACGCCCGCGACAGCGGCATCAGAAAGCCCACCTCCAGTATTCCCGCCAGATGATACGTGCACACCGAGTACATCCCGAGCGGAAACACGCCGCCCCAGTACAGCGGATCGTAGCGCAACGGTAGCCCCCGGATCAGATAGCGCCAGATCCCGAGCAGCACCAGCATCGGGATCCACCAGCTCCCGATCGACCAGAACAGCAGCGTCACGCCGGCGACGAAGGTCGCGAGCTCGGTCACGACCGGCGAGAGCGCCGCGTGCTCCACGAGCGTCGAGCCGGCGAGCGTCGAGATCGCGACCGCCCCCATGCTGATCCAGTAGGGCGGCGTCAGGTCGTCCACCGACACGGTCAGGAACGTGTAGCGGAAGAAGATCACCGTCATCAGCCACAGATACAGCACCCCGCCGCCGAGCCAGAGCGCGAGCGCGAAGAACATCGGCACCGCGGTGGCGCCGAGCGCCCCGGCGCCCGCGAGCAGCACCGTCAGGATCGAAACCGACTGCGGCGCCACCACGCAGAGCAGCCAGCCGCCGTGAATGCCCTGCGCGAGCGGCGGCTTGTCGGGCTGCACCGTGAGCAGCGCCAGCACCCCGTACGTGATCGCGACCAGCGCCAGCAGCGCGAAGCCCCAGAGCACGAGCGCGCCGCGAATCCAGCCGAGCTGCACGAGCAGTTGCTGACCGAGCACCGCGGCCGCGGCGATCAGCGTGAAGAAACCGACGCCGCGGTTGTGATTGCGCAGGTCCGCGAGAAATGCCTCGCGATGACGCACGATCCGCCAACCGTACGCCACCGTCAGCGTGACGAAGAACAGCACGTTCAACGCGAGCAGCAGCGCCGGCAGATACGGCACGCGATGGCTCGCGAGTGCGAGCGCGACGATCCCGGTGGCCATCACCAGCGCGAAGCTCGCCGGGTGGAGCGTCTCCAGGCGATCGGCGGGTCCTCGCGCGAACTCGAGTCTCATGGGCGGCGCATGATACCCGTCCGGCGCCGCTACGCGCTCGGCTCGATCAGCCCGCGGCGCAGCAGCGCCGAGCCGAGGCCGCAGAAATAGACGTAGCCGCGCAGCGCGCCGAACCGCTCCATCACGGCCTCGACATCGGCGTCGGCTGCGAGATCGAGCAGCGCCCGCAGCGCGCGCCGGGCCCCGACGTCGCCCGGCGGAAACACGTCGAGCCGCCCGAGCCCCCGCAGCAGCACCAGCGCGGCGCTCCACGGACCGATACCGGGCAACTCGCAGAGCACCGCAATCGCCTCCGTGCTCGGCAGCGCCTCGAGCCCGGCTTCGCTCACTTCACCCGCCGCGACGAGCCGCGCGAGCGCACGCAGCGTCTCCGCCTTGCGCGCGCTGAGCCCGCACGCGCGCAGCCGATCGAGCCGCGCGTCCGCGACTCGCTCCGCCGTCGGAAACGCGTAGTAGCGGCCGCCGTCGTGCGTGAGGCACGTGCCGAACCGTTCGACCAGCCGGCCGACGATCGCGATGCCCGCGTCGATGCTGACCTGCTGGAACGGCACCACGCCGGCGAACGCCTCGAACAGGCCGCCGAACCGCGGCGGCCGCATGCCGCGGAGGCCCGCGGTCGCCGCCGCCAGCGCCGGATGGCTGCACCGCGCCTGCTCGAGGGGCGCCGGATCGAGGTCGAGGCCGAGCGCCCGCCGCACCGCCGGCACCACCTCGCGCCGCTCTGCGCCGGTGGCGCCGGCGGGAAACGCACAGCGCAGCGCCGGCGCCGATACGCTGCCGAGGTTCTGCACCGCGACCAGCACCCGACCGGCCGGCGTTTCGAACACCCTGAGGTAGCGGCCGTTCTCCCAGCGGTCCACCCGGTTGCCCGGGCGGCGCTGCAGCACGCGCGCCGTGGCCTCGAGATGCAGCGGTCCCGCGGCCGCCAGCTCGACGCCGGCCGCGCGTCGACCGGGGCGCTGCGTCGATCCCGCGATGGTGGGCTACCGCCGGTAGTCGAGCGGCGGCTCGCGATCGCCGAGCAGCGCCCGGTACTCGAAGTCGGCGCCGCGCCGGTTCTCGAACTCGTCCCGGGCCGCCGCCCGCAGCGGCGCGTTCTCGAACAGATCGGCCCCGGTCATGGCCAGCAGCCGCGCCGCGAGCAGCATGCCCTTGGTGCCGATGCCGGTGCCGCCGGCTGCGACCGCCTGCCAGCTATGGGCCGGGGTACCGGGGACCCAGGTCGCCGTCGTGAAGCCGACGGTGGGCACCATCCAGCTCACGTCGCCGACGTCGGTCGAGCCCGAATTCTGCCGGAATGCGAACGGCTGGATCTCGGCGGCGGACTCGAGCGGCGGCAGCTCGCCCGGCAGCGTCTCGCGGATCGCGCGGGCGAAGGCCAGCTCCTCCCGGTCGTACTCGATGCCGCCGAGCCGCTCGAGGTTGTCGTGCACCACGCGGGCCAGCACGTCGTTCGGCAGCACCGGATAGTTGCCGTGCATCACCTCGTACTCCATGCGGGTGCCGGTGCCGAGCGCCGCGGCCTCGGCCGCCTTCACCACCCGCTCGAACAGCTCGACCACCTGCTCGGCGTGCGGATGGCGCACGTAGTAGTAGACCTGGGCGGTCTCCGGAACGATGTTCGGCGCATCGCCCCCCATCGTGATCACGTAGTGGATGCGCGACTCCTGCGGCACGTGCTCCCGCATCAGGTTGACCATGAAGTTCATCGCCTCCACCGCGTCGAGCGCCGAACGCCCCCGTTCCGGTGCCGCCGCGGCGTGGGCGGCGGTGCCGTGGAACGTGAAGCGCCCGGATTTGTTCGACGTGGTGCTGTAGGGCGAGGCGTCGTTGCGGTCGCTCGGGTGCCAGTGCAGCACCACGTCCACGTCGTCGAACAGCCCGGCACGGGTCATGTAGACCTTGCCGGAGCCGCCCTCCTCCGCCGGCGTGCCGTACAGGCGCACCGTCCCCGGCCGGCCGCTCTCGTCGAGCCAGCGGGCGAGCGCCACCGCCGCGGTGGCGGACGCGCCGCCGAACAGGTGGTGGCCGCAGGCGTGGCCGGCGGCCCCCGGCGTGAGCGGCTGCCGCTGCGGCACCGCCGCCTGCGACAGCCCCGGCAGCGCGTCGAACTCGGCGAGGATGCCGATCACCGGCTCTCCCCGTCCGCTGCTCGCGACGAACGCCGTGGGGATCCCGGCGACGCCGGCTTCCACCTCGAAGCCGCGCTCGCGCAGGAACGCCTGCAACGCCTCGCTGCTCTGTTGCTCCTGATAGCCCACCTCGGCGAGCCGCCAGATGTTCTGCGCGAGCGACTCTGCCGCGGCGGCCTCGGCCTCCACGTACCGCAGAACCTGTTCGTTGGCACCGGCCCACGGCGCCGCCGCCGCGAGCAGCAGAGCGCCCACGGTGCTGCTTATCCGACCTCGTACGATCACCTTGTCGACATCCCCCTGAAGACCGCGTCAGTCGAACTGTGCCGGGGTTGCCGCGCGAGCGCAAATCGCGGCGCGGGCGAGCGTCGCGGAAGTGGCGCGGCCCTCCGCCGTTCACTACAGTGCGCTCGCCGAGTGGCGGAGAGCTGCGATGCTGACGAGCTACGTGCAGGAGCGTGGCCGGCTCAAGCCGGTGGCCGGAGAGATCGGGCCTCCGGTGGCGGAACGGGCGTTGTGGATCGACCTGGTCGATCCCACGGACGAGGAGCGCTCGATGATCGCGGCGCTGTTCCAGCGTCAGCTCCCGGACGCCGAGGACGTCGAAGAAATCGAGGCCACCGCCCGGGCGTTCGTCGACGAAGACGGGGTGCACGTGACCTCGCTGTTCCTGCACACCGTCGACGGGCTGCCGCGCAATTCGTCGGTGGCGTTCACAGTCAGCTCCCGCCGGATGGTGACGCTCAGGGAACGGGAGATTCCGGCCTTTCGCCTGCTGCGCATGCGCTTCCGGCAGGACCCGGAGGCGCCTCAGTCGCCGATGGATCTGATGCTGAGCCTGTTCGAGATCAAGATCGACGATCTCGCCGACAACATCGAAGGCGTCTATCAGGGGCTGGAATCGGTCAGCGCCGGCGTGCTGGAAGAGAGCGACGCCGACCTGGGCGATGCGCTCGATGCCCTCGCGAAGCACGAGGACACCAACGGCAAGGTGCGCCTGTGCCTGATGGACACGCAGCGGGCGCTGCGCTTCGTGCTCCGGCACGGACACCTCTCGCCGGTGCAGGCCGAGAAGGTGCGGGAGCTGCTGCGCGACGTCGATTCGCTGCTGCCGCACAACAGCTTCGTGTTCGAGAAGATCAACTTCCTGATGGATGCGGCGCAGGGCTTCATCAACATCGAGCAGAACCAGATCATCAAGATATTCTCCATCGCCGCGGTGGTGTTCCTGCCGCCGACGCTGGTCGCCAGCATCTACGGGATGAACTTCGACAACATGCCGGAGCTCCACTGGCTGGCCGGCTATCCCTGGGCGATCGCTCTGATGATCGCCTCCGGCATCGCGCCGTACCTGTACTTCAAGCGCAAGGGCTGGCTGTAGAGGCTCCGACCCGGAACGGAAGTTGCTCGTTTCCTTCCCGCGGGCGCGCCGCCCCGGCGACCGCGCACGCAGTAGTTCAGGAGGAAGGGATAGATCATGCACTGGAGAGCAATCCTTACCCCGCTGGCCTGGGCCGCCCTGCTGCACCTCACGGCCGGCGTGGCGCTGGCGGCGACCCTGGTCGAAGAGGCCCGGCTGATCGAGGACCAGCCGCAGCGGCGCAACTATTTCGGCCTGAGCGCCGCCATCGACGGCGACACCGCCGTGATCGGGACGCGACGCTTCGGGGTCGAGCCGGAAACGACCACCGGCGGCGTCGTGGTGTTCACCCGATCCGGCAGTACCTGGCAGTCCCGCGCGGAGCTGATCCCCGCCGATGCGCCCACCGGCGACTACACGGCGATCGGCGTCGAGGTGGACCTCGCCGGCGACGTGCTGGTCTTCAGCGTCTCGAACCGCTGGAACCCGCTGTCCGGGAACGTCTACGTCTACACCGGTGCCGGCGGAAGCTGGACGCCGACGGCCGCGTTCGCGGCCGGCCCGGACGACTACGAATTCGGCTGGCACGTCGCCACCGACGGCGAGACGCTGCTGATCGACAGCTGGGCCGCGACCCGCATCTACGCCCGCAAGGGCGACGCCTGGGCACTCCTGACGACGCTGCCCGGGCTGCACGGCCGTGCGGTGGACGGCGACACCGCGGTGCTGCTGGAAGACACGCAGGCCGGCCCTGCGCTGGCCGTCTTCGGCCGCTCCGGCGGGTCGTGGACCCGCACGGTGACGCTGCCGCTCGACGGCGTCAGGCGCGTTCGCGAGGTCGACTACGACGACGGGACGATCATGGTCACCGGCGATGTCGGCGCCACGAGCTCGACCGTGATCGCATTCGAGCCGCGCGGTTCCGGTTGGAGTGGGCCGATCGAGCTGGAAACGGAGGGGCGGCCGTTCGACCTGGCCTTGTCCGGCGATCACGCCATCATCACCGGCATCCATCCCGATTACCGCTATCACACGGTGGAGCTGTTGCAGCGGCGCGCGGGCGGCTGGACGCTCGAGGCGGCGGTTCCGCCGCCGGATCGCTTCGAGGTGGTCCCGGCGCTCGACGGGGACACCGCGATCCTCGGCGTCCCGTTCGCGACCGACGAGGCGGGCAGCTGGTTCTTCGGCGCGGCACACGTGTATCGGCTGCGGCCCGGCATCGGTCGGGGGGTCGACCTGTTCTGTGCGGCGGACCTTGACGGCGACGGGGGCAACGATCTGGCATTGGTCACGGCACAGCGGGAGGTCCGCGTCCGGCGCCTGGACGGCAGCGCAATGAACGCGTTCCGGCTGGACCCGTTCGGCCACCTCGAGGCGACGGCACTGCTGCCCGACAGCGACACCAACGGTGCGGCCGAGCTCGTCAGCCTGATTGCGACACCGCGCGGACTGTCAGCGCCGCTGGTGCCGACCCCGCCGGCGGGTCAGGTGCGGGATCTGCTCTCGGGTGCCACCCTCACCGAGCTGCCGTTCGCGCCCACGGGGCCGGCGCCGCACCTCGCGGTGCTGGGGGATCTCACCGGCAACGGCATGCCGGAGCTGGCCGTCGTGCACCGCAATCGGCCGGTCACGGCCGAAGTGCTCGACAGCCTGACCGGGCAGCGGCTCGGCGGGTTTCAGTTCTCCGCGTACATCAAACCTCGCGATCTCGACCTGTTTCCGGACCTGAACCGCAACGGCCGCGGCGAGCTCGCCGTGCTCGGCGACAACTGGAAACCCGACCGCACGGACAAGATCGAGCTGCGCGATCCGGTCACCGGCCATGTGACCGGCCACATCTGGTTGGGCTCGGGTTGGACGCCGCTCGCGCAGTCGCTGGTGCGCGACCTGAACGGCAACGGCACCCCCGAGGCCGCGATCCTGCGGACCCACCCCGACGGACGGGTCAACGTGGTGCTCATCGACCTGGCCAGCCGGCTCGCGGTCGGCTCGCTGAACTTCCCGGCCGACTACCCGCCGCAGGGGCTGCTGGTGATCCCGGACGTGAACGGCAACGGCGCGGACGAGCTGGTGGTACTCGGCAGGCGGCATGACGGCTTCGACCAGAAGGCCATGATCCGCGACAGCAAGAGCGGCGCGTGGCTGCGCGTGCTCTGGTTCGATCGCCACTTTCCCGGGCAGGACTTCGTGAGCTGCGGCGATCTGAACGGTAACGGCGCACACGACGTCGCGCTGCTCGGCTACGACCCGGTGAACGGCCGCAACAAGGTCATCGTCAAGGACACGGCCACCGGCGAGCGGCTGGCACACGTCCGGTTCTGGTAGCCGCGCGCGAGGCCGCGGGAGCGTCCTTGCGGCGGGATCGGGCCAATCCCGCGGCGCTCCCGCGGCGTCCCTTGTCGGACAGGTTCAGGTTGCGTTAAGTTTCGGCGGGCTAGCATCGAAGCGCTCATTCGTGGGAGCCGTCTCATGAACGCACGATCCCGTCGCCCCCTTCTCGGTCTGGCCGCGTTCACTGCCATGGCGGCCGTATCGCTTCCGGCCACGGCGCTGCCGCCGGCCGAGCTCGACCCGCAGGCGCTCCGGGCCGCGGGAGAGCCGGTGATGCAGATCCCGACCGCGCACCGGATCTACGACTTCGAGGCGCTCGATGCGGAGCACGTGGTGCTGACCACGGTCGAGGACACCCGCTACCTGCTGACGCTGAACCGCGAATGCTTCAACCTGCGCTTCGCGCGGCACGTGGACGTCAGCACGTCCGACGACACCATCTGGGCGGGGTTCGACTCGCTGACCGCCGACGGGGAAGCCTGCTCGATCCGCGCGATTCACCGCGTGCGGCGCGGGGAGGACATCTCCCTTTAAGACGGCAGGAAGTGCACCGGGTAGCTGATCGTCGTCACGCCGACGTCACGCTTGCCGAAGTCGAACAGGCGAATCCGGTTCACGATCTTCGCGACCAGCTCGTCGTCGGCGAGCTCCGAGGCCACCACGCGCACGTCCGTCACCTGACCCGACGGGGCGATCACGAGCTCCAGCACCACCTTGCCCTGCAGCGTCGGATCGGCGCGCAGCGCGCGGTTGTAGATCGCGAAGATCGCGCCCTTGTTGGCATCGAAGACCCGGCGGATCTCCTCGATGCTGCGGCTGCGGGGATCGACGGGGCGCTGTTCGCGCGCGCCGCCCTGCCCCTCGGCGCCTTCCGGCACCTCCACCTTCGTGGTCTCGCGGCCGGACAGCGCCACGCCGCCGGTTTCCCGCGACAGCGCGGCGACGTTGACGCCGGCGCTGCGGGTCGCATGCTTCGAGGTCAGCACGGAGCGGTCGATGGTCGCCGCCGTGCCGCTGCCGCGCTGGATCGCCGCGGTATCCTGGAGCCGCGCCAGGTCCACCGACTCGCGCATGTCGGCGAACGCGTCGCTGAACTGCAGCAGCCCCGAGGAGGCGGCCTTCTCGCGGGCGTCCGCGACGGCCGGCCTCGGCTCCGGCACGACCTCCTCGGCCACCTCGGGCTTCGGCTCGGGCTTGGGCTCGGGCTCGACCTCCTGCTTCGGCTCCGGCTTCGGCGGCGGCGGGATCACCGGCTGCGGCCGCTCCATCACGATGCGCGCGAGCCGCGGCGGCAACGCTTCCTGCTCCTCTCGGGTCGGCTCCGGCACCTCGAGCCACGGCACCACCACGCCGCCCGCGGTCACCACCAGCAGACACACCGCGAGCCATCGGCGCAGGCGCTGCCGATCCTCGCGCCCCGTCGCCCACGGCAATGTGAACACGTCGGGCTGGTAGAAGTAGTAGTGCACGGCGGTCATGCTTCGCGCTCCGGCTCGACCCGGTTCACCGCCAGCGAGATGCGGGCGAAGTCTTCGGACTGGCACGTGTACAGGATCTTCTTCAGCAGCCAGTACGGAAGCTCGTGGTCACCCATGATGGTGATCTCGTGGCCGCCTTCCGGCACCGCGCCGCGCCGGCCCGCCTGGTAGGCGAGTTCCTGCTGCAGCGCGGGGATCAGGTTCCCCTCGAGCACGGCGAGGTCGTTCACCTTCGCCACCGGACGCCCCTGAACCACCACGTCGTCCCGATCCACCGAGATCACCAGGCGGTTGTCCGGCTGCTGCTCGGACGTCGAATCCGGCAGCTTGATCTTCGAGCTCGTCTGCAGCACCTCCACCTCGGAGGAGTTCACCATCAGGAAGAACACCAGGATGGTGAAGATGTCCATCAGCGAGACGAGGTTCAGCGACGCCGGCCGCGCGCGTTTCTGCTGGCCGCCGCGGCGGAGCTGGTGGCGCATCCGGCTCACGATGCGGCTCCCGCCTCGGGTGCGTCGCCGAGCGATATCACCGGGAACAGCTCCGCCTGCACCACGGACATGTGCTGGACGGTCGGATACGAGCGCACCGTGTCCATCACCGACACCAGCGTCTGATACGGGATGCCTCGCTCGAGCAGCACCATGACGTCGTCCTTCTCCGGAACGCGGCGCTTGATCTCCTGCATCACCTGCGAGAGCCCCGCGTAGTCGTACGCGCCGTCCTTGAGCGGCAGGCGCTTGATCACCCCGCCGCGGCCGTCGGCGACGAGAAAGCCGTCGCTGCGCACCGTCACCTCGAGGTGCACGGCCTCCGGATCGGCCTCGCCGGCGGCCTCACCGGCCGGGAAGTTCAGGTCGATCACGGTGGTGTGGGTGAACACCATCGTCAGCAGCAGCACGGGCACCAGCACGATCATCAGATTCATGAACGACGTGACGTCCAGGTCCGCCGCTTCGCGCTGGCGCTTGACGTGCTCGCGGACGCGCTTCATCGCCGTACCCTCAGCCCTGCGGCGCGGCCGCGGCCGGCGCAGCGACGCCGTCGCCTTCCATCAGGTTCAGGAACTTCACTACCGCGATCTCGAGGCTCTCGACGATCGCGGAGGTCTTGCTCTGCAGCACCGAGTGGATCAGCAGCAGCGGAATCGCCGCGATCAGACCGAACGCGGTCGTGTTCATCGCGATCGAGATGCTCTGCGAGAGCAGCGTCGCCTTCTCCGCCGGATCGGCGTTCGCGACAGCGGTGAACGCGGCGATCAGGCCGATGATCGTGCCGAGCAGGCCGAGCAGCGTCGCGATGTTCGCAAAAGTCGCGAGGTACGGCGTGCGGCGCTCGATCGCCGGCAGCACCTCGAGCAGCCCCTCTTCCATCGCGTATTCGATGTCGTCCCGGCGCCGCGACGAGGCACGGCGGTTCAGGCCGTCGGCGACGATGCGGCACATCGCCGAGCGGGACTTCTGCACCAGCGCGACGAGTTCGCGCTGCTTGCGCTGTTTCAGGAGCGGCAGGATGCGCTCGAAGTCGCGGCGGTTGATCCGCGTCTGGTTCGCGAGATACAGCCAGCGTTCGATCGCGATGGCCACGCCGACCGCCAGCACCACCGCGATGGGGTACATGAACGGCCCGCCTTCCTGAAAGAAGCTCACCACGGTCTGATACATGTCCATTTCCAGATCACTCCTCGGAGTCGTTCAAGGTCGAATCGGCCGAAGCTCGATGAGCCTGGTGGTAGCCGAGCTCCCGCCGGTAGGCGGGCGGGTACAGGCGCCGAAACAGCTCTGCTTCACCGAGCTCCGGCTCGAGCTCGATCTGCGGCAGGCCATCCGGCTGCTGCCAGGGAACGATATACAGAACTTTCGGCAGCTCTTGGTTGCCGGAGATCACGGTTTCGTCAAGCTCGATGACGCCGGCCGGCATCTGCGCCTCCGCGGCGAGCAGCGCCGGTGCATGCAGCGCCGCCGCCGCGACCGCGACCCGACCCAGCAGCCGGCGCGCGCCGATGACACCGTTCATGTCGCTTCCTCCGCGCCGAGCCGCCGCTCGAGGTCGACGACCCAGGCGTGCACGCGCTTGTCGGGCTCGTCGACCAGGCTCTGGTAGCGGCGGTAGGCCTCCAGTGCCCGGTCCCAGCGGCCGAGGTAGAGGTCGTAGAGAATGCCGAGGTTGAGCTGCGCTGCCGGGTAATCGGGATGCCGCTCGAGGCACGCGAGATAGTGCGCTTCGGCGCCGTCGAACTCGCCGCGGCGCCGGAGCAGCACGCCGAGCTCGGTATGCGCCGCGCAGTTGCCGGGATTCGCGAGCACCGCCTGCTCGAGCGCGGCGATCGCCTCGTCCTCGCGCCCCTGGGCCTGATAGACCTGGGCCAGATTCACCCACGGGCCCGCGAGCTCGGGCTGATCCTCGGTCACCTCGAGCAGGAGCGCCTCGGCCTCCGCGAGCCGCCCTTCGACCAGCCGCGCCACCGCGCGCTCGAACAGCTCCGCGTTGTCACCGCGCACCTCCGGCGCCGGCTCGGCGGCCGCCGCCTCCGCGTGCGCCGCTATGTCATCGCTGACGGCAGGGCTCTGCGGGCCGCGCGCCGCGCAGCCCGCGAGCGCCAGTGCCAGCACCCCGCTAATGAATACCTTCCACATACGCCACGTCCACTTCCGGCTTGTCGAACCGGGCCGGCATCAGCCGCCTCAGCTCCGTGAAGCTCTGCTCGATCCACGAATCCCAGAGCCCCTCCCAGCTACGCCGCATATTGATCTCGTGCAGCGCGATGGCCCGTTCCTCGAACGGAAACGCCTGCTCCTCGAGCAGGATCTCGTACTGCTCCAGCTCGAGCTCGGAGAGTCCGTCGGGCCGGTCGGACTCCATGATCGAGCGGGCCAGCGCGCTGAACAGCGTGCCGATGCGATACGTGCTGGCGGTGGCGAATTCGGCGACCCGATAGGCGATCACCGCTTCGTACGCGTCCACCGCGGCGGTCAGTGCCCGCTGCTTGCGCGCGAGGCTCTGCTTCAGCGGATGCGTCAGGCGCACGAGCTCGAACGCGGCGCGCGCCTCCTCGGCGAGCGCGAAGCGCGCCTCCGCCGCGAGGTAGTTGGCCCGTTCGCCCGCTCGTGCGCCCATCGCGTGATGCACGGCGATCTTCTGCTCGAGCCAGTAGCGGCGCGCGTCCGGATCCCCGACGCGCTGGTAGAGCAGATCGAGCTGGTGCGCTGCCTCGAGGCGCTGATCCGCCGGCTCGGGATGAGCCTGGAAGTAGTCGCGGAAGCACGCGATCGCCGACGTGAGATCCTCTTCGGCGAGGTACAGCTCCGCCGCGCGATACCGCGACAGGCGCCGAACTTCCGGATCCGGATCGGACTCGGCGAGCCGCGCGTACTCGTCGGCCGCGGCGCGGCCGTTGCCCGTCTGCTCGTACATCGCGGCGAGGCGTTTGCCGGCATCACGCGCGAGCGGATGATCCGGATGGCGGTGGCGGAATTCGTCGAGCAGCCCCGCCGCGCGCTCGATCCGGCCGGCCGCCTCGGCGACCGCGACCGCGTCGTAGCGGCCCTGGATCGCGAGCGGTGCGTCCGGCGCGATCTCGGAGAGGCGCAGGAAATGCGCGATCGCCGCATCGGCCGCACCGGCCTGCTCCGCGGTCTCCGCCTGCCGGTACACGGCGGCGAGCAGCCGCTCGAGGAGCGCCTCGCGCTCGGTATCCTCGAGCCGCCCGGCGAGCAGCGTCCGGTAGGCGGTTTCGGCCTCCGCATAGAGGCCGAGCTCGAAGCGGCCGTGGCCGAGCACGGTCAGCGCCGTGCGTCGGAGCCGCCATTCGAGATCCGGCCAGGCGCCGAGCAGGTTCTCTGCGAGCAGCACGGCCTGCTCGTATTCCGCCAGCCGGTAGAGCGCGTCGGTGGCATCCGTCTGCACCTCCGGCGCGCGCGGATCGCCGGCGAACGTGAACGCGAACTCGATCTGCGCATCGATCTCGATCCGCGCCCAGAGCTCGCGCTCGTCGGCGGGCGCGCGCTCGACCAGCCGATCGAGGCCGATGATCGCGGCGTAGCCGGCCTCGTTGGCCCGGGGGTAGTCGGGGAATTCGCGCATCACGCGCTGGTACGCGGCCACCGCCTGGGCCGGCTCGTCCGCCTCGGTGTAGACCTCGCCGAGCAGAAACAGGTACTCGGCGGTGTGCGGATGCTGCGGGAACGTCTCGACCAGCTCCTGGTACCAGGCGGCCGCTGCGAGATAGGCGGCCCGCTCGCCGGACTGCTGCGCGGCGGCATGACGCAGCGTCGCGAGCTCTTCGAGAAACGCCTGCAGCGGCTCGAGATAGGCCTGCCGCACCTCGGGCCCGTGCACCGCCCAGAAGTCGCTCCGGATGCCGTAGCGGCGCACGAAATCCTCCTTGCGCGGCAGCACCTCGCTCGGGAAGTTCGCCGCGAGCAGCGTCTCGATCACGCCGAGGTGCGCGGCCGGCGCCCGCGGATCCAGCGGATTCTCGCGCACGAACGTCTCCCAGACGGCGACGCTGTCGAGGAAGCGTTCGCGCTCCTGGTAGTAGTCGGCGAGCGCCTGGTAGGCGAGGTACTGCCAGTCGGGCCGGCCGCGCGCGCTCATCCGCTCGGCGAGCGTCACGGCGCCGTCGAGGTAGCCGAGCGCGAGCGTCACCACCCGCAGCGTGTCGTTCAAGAGCTCCCGCTCGGTGGTCGGCAGCGTCGCGTCCGTCCCGGGCGGCAGCAGGCTCGCGATCACCGCGAAGAAGCTGTCCAGGGCGCCGTCGAGATTCGAGCGCTTGAACCGCGACCAGCCTTCCATGTAGGTCGCATTCTGCCAGTAGGGCGTGCCGCGGCCCTGCGCCGCGACGAACGCGTAGTCGGCCTCCGCGGCGGCGTAGCGGCCCGCCGAGAACGCGATCTCGCCGCGGCGGAAGCGCGCTTCCACCCGATAGCGGCTGTCGGGATGCTCGTCGATCAGCCGGTCGAGGTAGCGCAGCACCCGATCGGTGTCGCCGGTCAGATCGTAGGCGCGCGCGAGCTGATAGAGGATCTCGTCCTGCCCCTCGGTGTCGGGGCGGTCCAGCAGCGATTCGTACAGCTCGATGGCGGGCTTGAAGGGCGCCGCCGCGCCGGCGAGAGCGTGATCTTCGCCCGCGCTCATCGACAGATCCGCGAGCCGCTTGCCGACGGCGTGGTCGAGGCGCGGGTCGGTGACCTCCCCGTAGATGCTCCGATACGCCGCCATCACCTCCTCGCGGCTCGGTGCCGCGGCGGACGGCTCCGGCAGCTCGAGAGGCTCGAGGTCCGCCACCACGTCGGCCAGGCTCGGGCCGCGGGGATCCATCACCCCGCGCGAGCCGAACCAGCCGCACCCGGCGAGCCCGATCAGCAGCCAGGGCAGGAGCGCGCTCTGCAGCCTCACGATCCGGCGACTCCCGGCGCCGGCCGAGCGGCGGGGGCGGCGTCACCGTTCGCGAGGCGGTCCGTGGCCCGGGCGATCGCGATGCGCGCGGTCAGCAGGTAATCGCGCGTCCGCGCGACCTCGTCGTCGAGGCCGCGGCGCAGCGCGGCCGCAATCACCCGACGACGTTCGTCGAGCGCGGCGGCGACCCGCTCCGCGACGGCCGACGAGCGTTCGGTGAGCGCAAGGAAGTCGGCTTCCACGCCGGCGGCGAAACGCGCCTCGGCGCCCTCGAGACGTTCGATGCGGGCATCGACGCCGGCCAGAAGCGCCCGGCTCTCGTCGAGCTGCCGGACCAGCGCGCGGATCCGCGCCGCCCGCTCGTCCGCGATCTGCCAGAACACGAGCCCGATCAGCCGCCGGATGCGCGCTTCGACCCGCGGGCGCTCGGCCGCGGGCAGCCGGACCGCCAGAGCGGCCATCGCGGTCAGCTCGTCGATCAGCGCGCGCTCCTCGGCCGTCGCGAGCCGGTTCATCCAGTCCGGCTCCGGCCGCGGCGTTTCCCGCTCGAGCTCCGCGAGCGCACGCTCCAGCACACCGACCCGGCCGGCCAGCTCGTCGCGCCGCGCGGTCAGCTCCCCGTCGTCGAGCAGCACCCGGGCCTCCGCGGTGCGGCGCCGACGCTCCGCGGTGACTTCCTGATAGGCGGCGATACGGGGCGGCAGCTCGGCGAGCCACCCGGCCATACCGGTGAGCTCCCGCCACTCGCTGAGCACCCGATGCACGTCCTCGCCCGACAGCCATTCGAACCAGGTGGCGGCGCCGAGCGGCGCACCCAGGCGTGCCAGCTCCTGCGCCCGAGCCGTGTCGTCGGGCCGGCTGACCGCATCGAGCAGGCCGTCCACCCAGACCGGATCGTCGGTCCGTGCCGCGGCCTGCTCGAGCGCGGCGAGCCGGCCTTCGAACGCGAGCGCAGCGTGCCGGTAGCGCTCGAGCGCCTGGGCCTCGCGGTCGAGCTTCTCGAGACTCATCGGCAGGCCGAGCCGGGCCGCCGCGTGACCGCGGCTCCAGCCGTCCTGCTCGAGCAGCGTGAGCCAGATACGGGCCGCCAGGTCGTACTCGCCGCGCGCCATCGCGAGCTTGCCGTAGCTGAGCATCGCGACGTCGCGGTAGCGGCCGTCGCCCGGCAGGCCGGCGAGCAGCTCCTGCGCGTCGACCGCGGCGCCGGCCTCCCGCGCCATCACCGCGAGCGCGAGGCGCCCGCGCTGCACCAGATCCCACGCCTCCTCGGTCTCGACCCGCAGCCGGGCGAGCCGCTCGAAGGTCGCACGCGCGGGGCCGCTCTGTCCCGCCGCACGCTGGGCGACGCCGAGATTGAACAGGCCGTAGGCGAGCCAGACGTCGTCTTCCGACAGCGCGCCCAGCGCCTGCTCGGCACGGGCGAGATCGCCCTGGCCGAGCGCGGCCTCCGCGCGCATGAACTCGACCTCGGGATGGCGGCGCCGGCGGCCGCGCCAGTTCGCGCCGAGATCGACCCTTTCGAGCTCGGCCTCGACCGCTCGCCAGTCGCCGCGCCGGTAGTGCTCGCGGGCGAGATGGAACGCGAGGCGCATCCGGTCGAGCTCGGAGAGCTCGCCCTCGGCCAGCGTCTCGAACGACTCGTTCGCGAACCGGTACATGCCCTGCGCGAACGCGAAGCTGCCCTTGGCCAACTGCCAGCGCACCGGATCGTCGTCGGTCCGCCCGCGGCTCTCCGCCACCAGCACCTCGACCAGCGCCTCGTCGTTCTGCTCCTGATACCAGGCGTAGAGCGCGGCGGCGTAGCTCAGCTCATCGATCGGCCTCGCGCCCGGGAGCGCCAGCACACAGCTCAGCACGATGTCGCAGAGGAAGGATTTCATCGCTCACCTTCCCCCGACCTCACTCGCTGACCGCCGCGAAGAACTCCGGCTGATAGTTGCCTTCGGAATCGCGAATCGCGAGCTCGATGTACGCGGGCTCGAAGGTCTTCTCGAATTCCACCGTGGCGGCACGCCGGTAGTCCCGCTCGTTCGGGCCCCGGCCGGTGAAGAACGCGGTGAGCCGGTGCTTGCCCTGCTGCACGTCGCCCACGTACAGCCGCTGCACGCCGCCGCGCATCAGCGCATCCACCTGACGCTCGGTGTAGAGGTAGTGGGTGACCTCGCGGTCGTCGATCTTCAGCGTGACGGCATCGAGCTGGAAGAATTCGCCCACGTCCATGGACAGGAACACGGCCACCTGGGAGCTGGCCGGGAACAGCAGGTCTTCCTCGAGGATCACCAGATCGCGCTTCAGCGCGATCAGCTCCCGCTTGACCGCCTCGAGATCGTCCGCGGGTGCCTCCGGTCCATCGCCTATGGCACCCGCTGCGAACCCCGCGAAAGCCACCAGAACCCCGATCTGCAACGTCCTCAGCCCGATCACGATCAGTCCCTGTATGCGTAAGGTGCTCTGCGTCAGGTGCGGCCCGCGGTGCCTATTCGCGGATCAGATCCTTGACCACTTCGACGTACTTGGCTTCGTCGCCGGGCTTGTAGCCGCGGTGGACGTAGCGCACCACCCCGTCGCGATCGACCACGACCGTGCTCGGCATGGCCTGCAGCTCGTAGCGCTCGCTCACCTGCTGGCCCTGGTCGATCAGCACCGGAAAGCTCACCGGGATCTTGTCGATCAGTTGCCGGGCGGGCGCTTCCTCACCCTCCACGTTGATCCCGAGCACGGCGAAGCCCGCGTCTTCGTAACGCTGGTGCAGCCGGTCGAGCAACGGCATCTCCTGCCGGCAGGGGCCGCACCAGCTCGCCCAGAAGTTGATCAGCACGACCTGCCCGCGGTATTCCTCGAGGCGCAGGTTGCTGCCGTCCAGGCTCTTCAACGTGAAGTCGGGCGCGGGCTCCTGCAGCGTGACCGCGATCGCCGGCGCGGACAGCGCCGCGAGCATCAGAATCGCCAGCACCCGGGCCGGACGGTGCATCGCGCTGAGACGGCAACTGTGTGGCATTTCGAACTCTCCGCTCCGCCGAAGCCTGATCGAGTGCCGGACCGCCGACCGCACGGCACCGATGCTGCTGGCTGCCGACGGCGGATCCGGCGAAACCGGGCGGCGCTACGTCGATCCGCCTGATTCCGTGGCCGCATCCGTGCGGCCGTCGAAGAGGAAGTTACTGGAGCGTGGGCGCAGGCGGTGTGGTGACGGTCACGTTTTGCGGCGGGGCGGCGGCAGGCACCGCGAGAATCTGCCGGAACTTGAGACGCGCATCATGCAGGGTGCGGCGGGCGATCCATCGTGGGACTGCCGGCATCCGGTCGGACGCCGCCGCCCGCGAGGCGGCGAGCGTTTCGTTCACTTCATTGCGCGGCTACGGCCTCACCCTCGACGGACCAGACCGTGAGTACTTCGAGCCAGCGGCCGTCTGCCTGACGCTCCACTACCGACAGCCAGGGGTACTTCGTCACTTCACCTGCCGGATCCGTCTTCGGTCTGCAGACGTCCTCGCCCCAGCCGACACCCATACCGCCGCCCAGCTTGAGCGCGATCCATCGTCCGGTGCAGACGTCGTCCGTCGTGCTCCAGAGCTGCTTGTAGCCGTCGATGATGCCCTGGTGGCCGATCCAGTCGTTGATCCGGCCCGTCGGGACATAGCGTGCCGCGATGGCTTCCGCGTTGCGGCTGTTGTAGGCGTCATGGATCCCGGCCAGGTGGACATGCGCCCAGGAGGGGATGTCCATCTCGGCGCTCGGCGGACTGTTCGGCAGGTTCCAGAGCGACTGCTCCTCCCGCCACTGGCCGTCCGACTGACGCCGATGGACCGACAGCCATTGCGTGTCCGTCAGAGCTCCGCCCTTCCTGGGTTGACAAGCGTCGTCACCCCACCCGACTGCGACGTTGTCGATCACCATCATCTTCGTCCAACGCCCGGTGCAGAGGAAATCGTCCCGTTGCCACTCCTGTTTCAGCCCCTGAACGATCTGCTCGCGACCTCGCCAGTCATTCACCCGCGCGTCCGCGGCATAGGTCGACGCCAGCGCATCCGCGTCTCGGGCGTTGTAGGCAGCGTACCATTCCCCCAGCCAGAAATGCGCCCACGCGGGCACTTCGTCCGATCGAGCCCCTGCGGCTCCAGCGATCGAAACAAGCAGACAGGCTACGCACCTGAAGTTCATCTGCGTTCTCCACCCCGGAATGCCGATCAAGCTTCCATCGGTCGCGCCGTGCCGACATACCCCAAATGAGGTAGCGATGAAGGAGCGGAGCGTTCGTCAAGCGATTTGGCGTACGCCCAACGCAGTCATGGCGCAGAGCCGGTTCGAGGAGTAGATTCCTCATCGATCTCATCGCGATGAGCGACACGAAGACCCGCCGGCATCGCCATGCGTGACGAGGAAGCCATACCTTCCATCGTCGGCGACCTCTACGAAGGTGCGATGGATCCGATCGTGTGGCGCCGCGCGATGCAGGGCATCGCGGATCTGGTTCGAGGCAACGAGACCCTCCTGATCCACTACGAGCCCACCGGCGCCCTGGCACCATCAGCGGAGCTGGTACACCCTGAGAACGGGGGCGCGTTCGCCGAGTACGCAGCGCACTGGATCAACAAGGATCTGCGCATCGCGCCGGCGTTGCGCGCGCTTCCTCTGGAACCCCAGTTCGAGTTGCGGCTTCGCTGCTGGCGCGAGCATCTCGCGAGCGAGTTCTACAACGAGTTTCTGGCGCGCCACGATTTCGCGTCGTTTCTCTGCACCTGGCTCGAGAAGGATCATCGGGCTGTCGTCGCGCTGAGCGTCCAGGGCTCGCGCAAGCGTGGACCGTTCGAACATGGCGATGCGCAGCGCATCGCGCCGGTCCTGCCGCACGTCCGTCGAGCGTTACGCATCCGCCGGCGACTGCAGGAGGTGCGAGCGCGGGCCGATTCGCTGACAGCAGCGCTCGATCGAGCGCCATTCGGCATCATCCTGATCGACGAGGCCGGCGGGGTGAAGGACGTCAATGCCGCCGCAGCGGACCTGATGCGTCGAGAACCGGCGATTTCAGTCCGGCGGGACGGAAAGCTGCGCCTCGACGGAAGGGCCGGCAAGCTCCTTCAGCGACGCCTCGCGGAAGCGACCCGATCGGGCACCGCGAGCGGGGTCATTCGGCTGAGCCGGGCGGGTACTCCGGTTTCCATCGTCATCGCGGCACTGGCACGCGAGCCGGGTGTTTGCGGTCGGCACGAACGGGGGTGGCTGTTGCTGCTCACCCGGGGCGCGCGGGAGCGGCCGCTGGACCCCCGGCTCGTTGCCCACGATCTGGATCTGTCGCTCCGAGAAGCGGAGGTCGTCTCGTTGATCGCCAGCGGCCACGACCTTGCCGCGGCGGCGCATGCGCTGCGCATCAGTGTGCAGACGGTCCGCACCCATCTGAAGGCCGTCTACGGCAAGACCGGACTGCATACCCAGGGTCAGCTCATCCATCGCGTGCTCCTGGGCGCGGCGAGTCTTCGAGAACCGACACACGGCGCCGCGGCATCCATACCGCGGGGTCAGTCTGACGGCGGTGCCATCGGCGCGAGATCGGCGGAATAGCGCAGCCGTCCGTCGGCGTCGACGATGATGGCGTCCACGCCCGGCAGGCGGTCGATCAGCTCGAGCCCCTTCTCGGGTCCGAGCACGAAGACGCTGGTCGAGAGCGCATCGGTGAAGGTCGTCTCCGGGCCGAGGATCGTGACGCTCCAGGAGTCCGTGGCGGAGCGGCCGGTGGCGGGGTCGAGGATGTGGTGGTAGCGCACCCCGTCCTCGATGAAGTAGCGCTCGTAGTCGCCCGACGTCGACACCGCGGTGTCCATCAGCGGCAGCACCGCCGTCATCGCCCCCTCGTGCCGCGGATCGCGGATGCCGACGGTCCACGGTTCGCCGTGGCGATCACCGAGAATGTACGAGTCGCCGCCGGCCGAGACGCTCGCTTCGCGCACGCCGGCGTCGCGCAGCAGCGCGACGCAGCGGTCCACCGCGTAGCCTTTCGCAATGCCGCCGAGATCCACGTAGACCTCGGGCCGCGCGTAGCGCACCCGCGGCCCCGCCGGGTCGAGCTCGACGTACCGGTAGTCGATCGCTTCCACCGCCCGGCGCAGCAGCTCGTCGTCGGGCCGCTCGCCGCGGCGGTAGTCGTAGTAGCGGCCGACCGACGCGAACGTCACGTCGAACGCGCCGCCGCTGAGCTCCGAGACCTGCCGGCTGCGCGCGAGCAGCTCGAACAGCTCGGCGGACACGTCGACCCAGCCGTGCGGCGCTTCGCGGTTCAGCCGGGACAGCTCGCTGGTCTCGATGAACGGGCTGTACGCGGCGTCGATCCGGCGCATCTCGGCCATCACCGCCGCGAGCAGGCGCTCGGCCTCGGCCGGATCGTCGTGCCAGAGCTCGGCGTGGACCCGGGTGCCCATGATGGACTGGGTATCCGAGAACCACTCGGCCCGCGCCGGCCCGGCGATCAGGCCGGGCAGGCACGCCAGCAGCAGCACGATTGCCCGTTTCATGCCGGAAGCATAGACCCGGCGGCAACGCCGCGCCGGGCGCCGCGCGCCGCACGCGGCGCCCTCCGGCGGGCCGGCTTCAGCGGCGGCAGAGCTCCGCCGCGAGGCTCGAGATCGCCACGCCGCGCCGGCCCTGGCGAACCGGATTCCGGTCGTGACCGCTGGTCACGTAGCCGAGGGAGAGCCCGGTCGCGGGGTCCGCCCAGGCGAGCTGCCCGCCGGCGCCGTTGTGGCCGAAGGCTTCGGGCGAATTCGTCCGGCCGAAGCCTCGGAAATGCCGATCCTCGTCGCCGGCGACGATCAGGCCGAGCGCCCGGTTGGCGCGCTTGCGGTAGACGGGATCGGTCAGATCGCCGCTGCGGATCCGCCGCGCGCTCGCGAGCATCTCGTCCGACCAGACCCGGGGGCCCGCGAGGCGGCCGTGCAGCAACCCCTGGTAGAACAGTGCGAGCGCCGCGGCGTTCATGATGCCGCCCCCGCCCGGTACGCCGACCGCGCGGATCTCCGGCCGGTTGAAGCTCAGGATCGCTTCCTCGGTGACTTCGGTCACCGGCGGCTCCGGCACGCCCATCCGGGCGTAATCGGCGGAGGTGAGCGGCTCACCGGAGTGCACGCACGGCACCACGCGGAAGTTCTCCGCTTCCGGCAGTCCGACGTAGCAATCGTCGAGACCGAGGGGCTCGATCACCCGTTCCCGCAGGAACTCGCGGAAGTCGGTGCCGCTGCGGCGCTCGATCAGCTCGGCGATCACCCACATCGACGCGGTCGGGTGGTACTCGAATCGGCTGCCGGGCTCCCAGGTGAGGCGCCACTGCGCGAAGCGCGCGAGGCGCCGCTCGCGGTCGAGCCACTCGAGCGGCCGGAACGGCGCCTGCGGGAAGCCGCAGGTGTGGGTGAAGAGCTGCCCGACCGTGACCACGTCCTTACCGTTGCTGCCGAACTCCGGAATGATGTCGGCGACGCGCTCGCTCTCGTCGAGCTTGCCCTCCTGCATCAGGATCCACGCCGCCGACGAGGTGAACGCCTTGGTCGCCGAGAACACGCAGAACAGGCTGTCGACGCCCGCATCGCCGAAGGTCTCGCAGAACACCAGACGCCGGTCGCGGGCCACCGCGACCTGCACCGCCGGCAGACGCCCCTCGTCGACCTCCCGCCGCGCCCGCTCGACCAGCGCGATCACCCGATCCGGGTTCAGCCCGGCCGCCTCGGCGTTGGCCAGCTTGTCATCCGACACCGCACGCGTCGTCATCGCGCCTCCCGTCCCGTTCGTATCGATGGATCCGATGATTGCACCGACGCGTTGGTCAGGCAAACGGCGCGAAGTAGAATGCGCCTTTACCGGATCGAGGAGACGACATGGAGCTTCGTGAGGGCTTCGACGGCACCATCGGCGACACGCCGCTGATCCGGCTCACGAAGCTGTCGGCGGAAACGCGCTGCGAGATCCTCGGCAAGGCCGAGTTCCTGAACCCGGGGGGCTCGGTGAAGGACCGCGCGGCGCTGTGGATGGTGCGCGAGCACGAGCGGGCCGGCAATCTGAAGCCCGGCGGCATTGTCGTGGAGGGCACCGCCGGCAACACCGGGATCGGTCTGGTGCACGTCTGCAACGCGCGCGGCTACCGCTGCGTGATCTACATGCCGGACAACCAGTCCCAGGAGAAGGTCACGCTGCTCGAGACCCTGGGCGCGGAGGTCCGCCAGGTGCCGACGGTGCCGTACCGCGATCCGATGAACTACCAGAAGCAGGCGGGCCGCTACGCGGCGTCGCTGCCGAACGCGGTCTGGGCGAATCAGTTCGACAACCTCGCGAATCGCCAGGCGCACTACGAATCCACCGGCCCGGAGATCTGGCGGCAGACCGCCGGCAAGGTCGATGCGTTCGTCGCCGCCACCGGAACCGGCGGCACGCTCGCCGGCGTCGCGCGATTTCTCAAGGAACAGCGGCCGGACGTGCGCATCGTGCTGGCCGACCCGATGGGCAGCGCGCTGTACAACTGGGTGAAGACCGGCGAAGCGACGATGAGCCCGGGCCCGTCGATCACCGAGGGTATCGGCAACTCCCGCATCACCGAGAACCTGGCCGGCACGCCGATCGATGACGCGGTGCAGATCACCGACCAGGCCATGGTCGACATGGTCTACCGGATGATGCGGGAGGAAGGCTGGTTCTTCGGCTCCAGCACCGGCATCAACCTGTGCGCGGCGGTGGAGACGGCACGCCGCCTCGGGCCTGGCCACACGATCGTCACGGTGCTCTGCGACGGCGGCAGCCGCTACCAGTCGCGGCTGTTCAATCCGGAGTTCCTCGCGGCGAAGGGGCTCAGAGTGCCTTCGGACTGAAGATCCCGGCTTCCGGGCCGATCGCCAGGGCTTCGGGACAGGCAAGCCAGCGGCGCGCGTCATCGGCGGCGCGAAACACCCGCACCCGTTCCAGCCGCTCGTCGATGAACGCTTCGAACACCCGGCTCATTCCGAACAGCACGTCCCGGGAGGCGACGACGGCGATCGCGCGCAGTCGCACGGCGGCAGCGAGCCGGCCAACCGCATCGGCCACCTGCCGCAACTGTCCGGCTTCGGGCACCGAAGTCATTTCGGTCAGATCGAGCAGCACGTCGAGCTGCTCGGGCAGGTCGGCGTCCGCCTCGAGCCGGGCGAAGTGCTCCATCACGTCGGGCAGGTTCACCGGACCGACACATCGGGTCTCGATGAATCCCTTGGAACGGTCCAGCCGATACGTCACGCGATCCGAGCACTGCATCCGGCGCTCCTCCCTCACCGCCCGTGGAACACCGGCGTCCGCTTCTCGACGAACGCCTTCGCCGCTTCCCGATGATCTTCCGTCAGCCCCGTGTGCACGTGGTGCGTCGCCTCGAGGTCCAGGCACTCGAGCACGTCGGCGCCCGTCGCCGCGCGGTTCAGGTTCTCCTTCATGTAGCGGTACGCGACCGGCGGCCCGTCGGCGAGGCGCCGGGCGAGCGCCATCGTCGCGGCCTCGAGCTCCGCGGCCGGCACCACCTGATTAGCGATGCCGAGGCGCAGGCATTCCTCGGCGGACACCCGGTCGGAGAGGTAGTAGATCTCGCGCGCCTTGCAGGTACCGACGATCTGCGTCAGGAAGAACGTGCCGCCGTAGTCACCGCTGAAGCCGACCCGGGCGAACGCCGAGGTGATGAAGGCCGTGTCCGCCATGATCCGGAGGTCCGCCGCCAGCGCCAGCGACAGGCCCGCGCCGGCGGCCGGGCCCGGCAGGCTCGCGATCACCGGCTTCGGCATCAGGAACATGCGTCCGGCGGTAGCGCGCTGATTGAGCCTTTGCGCGTGGATGCGCTCGTCCAGCGTCGCCGCCGCCCCGGCGGTGCTGCCGGCGTCGCCGCGCCCCGCCATGCCCTTCACGTCGCCGCCCGCGCAGAACGCGCCGCCGGCGCCGGTCAGCACCACGCAGCGTACGCTCGGCGAGCGTTCCGCGTAGTCGAGCGCCCGCGCGAGGCCCGCGTTCATGTCGGCGGACATCGCGTTGCGCGCCTCGGGCCGGTTCAACGTGAGCACGGCGATGCCGTCCTCCTCCCAGGCGAGCAGGTGATCGCTCGCGATCCCGGTTTCGATGGTGACTCGGCTCATGGCTCTCCGTGGCCTCCCCGCACGCGTGATGGGGTAATCTAACAGAAACGGCGGGGAGCAGGTTTCCATGCTGATCGATCAGCACAGGCTCATGGAGCTGGTGACGCGCATCTTCGTCGCCTGCGGCAGCGGCGAGGCGGAAGCGCGCGAGACCGCGGCGCACCTGGTGACCGCCAACCTGAAGGGACACGACAGCCACGGCGTCGGCATGGTCCCCGCCTACGTGAACAACCTCCGCACCGGCCGGCTGAATCCGGCCGCGCACGCGCAGGTGATCCGGGATCAGGGCGCGGTGCTGCTGATCGACGGCGGCATGGGCTTCGGCCAGGTGGTCGGCCGCGAGGCCACCGAGCTCGCGCTGGCGCGGGTCGCCGAGACCGGCGTGGTCTGCGCCGGCGTGCGCAACTGCCATCACCTCGGCCGCATCGGCACCTACGGCGAGCTCTGCGGCGAAGCGGGCATGGTCTCCGTGCACTTCGTCAACGTGGTCGGCCACCCGCCGCAGGTTTCACCGTACGGCGGCCGCGAGCGGCGCATGACCACCAACCCGTTCTGCTGCGTCGTCCCGCGGGCGGACCACGAGCCGATCGTGCTCGACATGGCCACCAGCGCGATCGCGCTCGGCAAGGTGCGGGTCGCCTGGATGAAGGGCGAGCCGGTGCCGGACGGCGCGCTCGTGGATCACGAGGGGATGCCGACCAACGACCCGAAGGTGATGTTCGAGGAGCCGTTCGGCGCGCTCGGCCCGTTCGGTCTGCACAAGGGCTACGGCCTCGCGGTGATGTGCGAGCTGCTCGGCGGCGCGCTGGCGGGCGAATGGACCGCGCAGCCGGGGAACCCGCGCGAGAACACCATCGTCAACCACATGCTGATGTTCGTGCTCGACCCGAACGCGTTCGGCGGGCTCGAGCGCTTCCGCTCGGAGGTCGAGGCGATGGTGGACTATCTGCACGACACCACGCCGGCGCGCGGCTTCGACCGGGTGCGGATTCCCGGCGAGCCGGAGCAGGAGAGCCGCGCCGAGCGCAGCGTCCAGGGCGTTCCGATCGACGACAACACCTGGTCCGGCATCCTGAAGGCGGCGGAGGTGGCGGGTCTCGGCGACGCCGAGATCGCGCGCTGGCTGCCGTGAGCGGCGGACCGCGGCGCACGCTGCGCGGGGCCGGGTGGCGGTGGACCTTCCGCGCCGCTTGGGGTTAACTTCGCGTCTCCTGAGCCCAGCCCAAGCGACCGCCTCGAGCAGAGTAGCCGTTGACTGCAAGCGACATCAAACGCGCCGGCCTCAAGGTCACGCTTCCCCGCCTCAAGGTTCTCGAGGTGCTGCAGCACGCGAATCCGCATCACCTGAGCGCCGAAGACGTGTACAAGGCGCTGCTCGACACCGACGACTCGGTGGGGCTCGCGACCGTCTATCGGGTGCTGACGCAGTTCGAGGCCGCCGGCATCGTGCAGCGGCACAACTTCGCCGACGGCCACGCGGTGTACGAGCTGGCCCCCGAGGAGCACCACGACCACATGGTCGACGTCGACACCGGTCAGGTGATCGAGTTCGTCAACGAGCGCATCGAGAAGCTGCAGCACGAGATCGCGCACGAGCACGGCTTCGAGCTGGTCGACCACGCGCTGGTCCTGTACGTCCGCAAGCGCAACAAGAAGTGACGGCGTGGCCGGCGTGACGCCTGTCTCACCACGCGGCGCCGCCGATTGCAAATGAGAATGATTTCCATTTAAATGACGGCCTGATCCAGCGCTTCGGAGTGGCATGTACATCTCGCTGTCGGAGCTCCGTGTGGGCGACGCGGCCCGGGTAGCGGGCTACGCCGACGATTCTCCCTATGCCGCGCAACTGATGCGCCTCGGCCTGATTCCCGGCACGGGCCTCGAGGTGCGCCGGGTCGCGCCGCTGGGCGACCCGATCGAAATCCGCTTCCGCGGCTTCTCGCTGGCGCTGCGGCCCCGCGAAGCCGCCTGTCTGCTGCTCCACCCCGCATGACCGTACTCGCGCTGGTCGGCAACCCCAACTGCGGCAAGACCACGCTGTTCAACGCGCTGACCGGCGCCCGCCAGCGCGTCGGCAACTGGCCGGGGGTCACGGTCGAGCGCAAGACCGGGCACTACGCGCACGGCGGTGAGCGGGTGGACGTGGTGGACCTGCCGGGCGCGTACAGCCTGAGCCCGGTCAGCGGCGCGCTGGACGAAGCGATCGCGCGCGACTACCTCGGCGGCCGCACCGCCGAGCCGCCGCCGGACGTCATCGTCAACGTGATCGACGCCGCGAGCCTCGCGCGCGGCCTGTACCTCACCACCGAGCTGCTCGAGCGATCGACGCCGATCGTGGTGGCGCTCAACATGGTGGACGTCGCCGACCGCCACGGGCTGCACATCGACGCGTTCCGGCTCGCGAGCGAGCTCGGCTGCCCGGTGGTACCGGTCGTCGCGAGCCGCGGCGAAGGCATCGGCGCGCTGAAGGATGCGGTGGACGCGCTGCGCGCCGCGCCGGCGCGTGCGCCGCGCCCGCGGCTGGGCGAGCCCGAGGCCCGCTACGCCTGGATCGACGCACTGCTCGGCCGCGTGATGCACGTGACGCCGATCCGCCGCACTTTGACCGATCGGATCGACGCGGTGGTGCTGAACCGCTTCCTCGCGTTCCCGATCTTCCTCGGCGTGATGTATCTGATGTTCCTGTTCTCGATCAACGTCGGCTCGGCGTTCATCGACTTCTTCGATCTGCTCGGCGCGGTGCTGTTCGTCGAGGGGCCGCGCCAGCTCCTGTCCGCCGCCGGTCTGCCCGGCTGGCTGGTGGCGTTTCTCGCCGACGGTGTCGGCGGCGGCGTGCAGCTCGTCGGCACGTTCATCCCGGTGATCGGTGCGCTGTTCCTGGCGCTGTCCTTTCTCGAGGACACGGGCTACATGGGCCGGGTCGCGTTCATCGTCGACCGCCTGCTCCGGCGCCTCGGGCTGCCCGGCAAGTCGTTCGTGCCGCTGGTCGTCGGCTTCGGCTGCAACGTGCCGGCGGTGATGGCGACCCGGACGCTGGACAACCAGCCGGACCGGATCCTGACGACGATCATGGCGCCGTACATGTCCTGCGGCGCGCGGCTCACGGTCTACGCGCTGTTCGCGGCGGCGTTCTTCAGCTCGAGCGGCCAGAACGTGGTGTTCGGCCTGTACGTCATCGGCATCGCGGTCGCCGTGCTGTCGGCGCTGCTGGTACGCCGCTACCTGATCCGGTCGCCGAAGAGCCCGCTCCTGCTGGAGCTGCCCGCGTACCATCTGCCGACCCTGAAGGGGCTGCTGCTGCAGACCTGGCAGCGGCTGAAGGGCTTCGTGCTGCGCGCCGGCAAGGCCATCGTGCTGGTCGTGGTGGTGCTGAACACCGTGAACACCGTCGGCGTCGACGGCAGCCTCGGCAACGAGAACACCGAGCGCTCACTCCTCTCCGCGATCGGGCGGAGCATCACGCCGCTGTTCGAGCCGATGGGCCTGCGCGAGGAGAACTGGCCGGCGACGGTCGGCATCTTCACCGGCATCTTCGCGAAGGAAGTCGTGGTCGGGACCCTCGATGCGCTGTACGCGCAGGACGCGCCCGAGGAAGAGCCGGATCTGTGGGCGACCGTGCAGGCCGCGTTCCGGAGCGTCCCGGAGAACCTGGCCGCGATCGGTGATCAGCTCACCGACCCGCTCGGACTCGGCGACGTCTCGGATGCCGAGCAGGTCACGGCCGAGCAGGGCGTGGCGACGGGCACGCTGGCGGCGATGCGGAGCCTGTTCGGCGGCGGTCTCGCCGCGTTCTGCTACCTGCTGTTCGTGCTGCTGTACATGCCCTGCGTCGCGACGATCGGCGTGATCTACAAGGAACAGGGGCCGTTCTGGGCGGTCTTCAGCGTGGCGTGGTCGCTGGTGATCGGCTACGCGGCCGCCGTGCTGGTCTATCAGCTCGGCACCTTCGCGGCGGCGCCGGCCGAATCGCTCGGCTGGTGCGCGTTCGTGCTGGCGCTGGTGGCGGCGACCTTCACGGCGCTGGTCCGCTTCGGCCGGCGCCGCAGCGAGCGGCTGATCCCGCTGGTCTCGCTCGACTGAGAACCGCTGGCGCCGACGGCGCCGTGCCGCCAAACTTTCCCGCCCTCGCCCGCGACTGTACCGGTATGACGCCGGCGCCTCCGCATGCTGACTGCCGCGACCGATGAGCAGCTCGTCGCCCGGGCCCTGAAGGGCTCCGGCCGCGCCTGGCGCGCGCTGGTGCGGCGCTACGAGCGTCGCATCTACAACTACGCGCTGCGCATGGTCGGGCACCCGGACGACGCGGCGGATCTGATGCAGGAGATCTTCATGGGCGTGTATCGGAACCTCGGCGGCTACCGCGGCGAGGCCGCGTTCCCGGCCTGGCTGTTCCGGATCGCGAGCTTCCGCTGCACCGACTACCTGCGCCGGCGGCGGCCGCACGAGCCGTTCGACGAGCACAACGGCGACGCGCTGTCGCCGCACGAGCCGGAGCTGAGTCTGCTCGCCACGCACGCCAACCGGGACATCGCCGCGGCGCTCGCGCGCCTGCCGCCGGAACAGCGCCACGTCGTGGAGCTGAAGTTCTTCCAGGGCTTCACGTTCGAGGACATCGCGGCGCAGCTCGGCATTTCGCCGAACACCGCGAAGACCCGGCTGTACACCGCGCTCAGCAAGCTGCGGCACAACGAGGAGTTGAGAGATGCATTGTGAGGAAGCGCGTACGGCGCTGCTCGACGGCCTGGACCAGCCGGCATCCGCCGCGGATGCCGAGCTCGAGCGTCACCTCGACGGCTGCGCCGATTGCCGGGCCCTGCGCGAGGACATCCAGGCGATGCGGGCCCGCGCGCGGGTCTGGCACGATCTGGAACCGCCGCCCCGGCCCGCCGCCCCGCCCGATCCCGCGCGCCTCGTACCGCCGCCGGGGCTCGGCTGGCGGAACCTCCTGCAGCAGTGGCTGCCGCTCGCGGCGAGCAGCCTGGCGCTGCTGCTCGCGGTGGGCGCCTACCGACAGAACGACGCGGCGGCGCCCAACGAGGCGGCGCCGGCGGTCCCCGCGGCGGGAGACCCGCTGCTCGCGAACCCGGAGCTGCTGGACTCCCCGGCGGCGCGGGCGGTGCTGGCCGCGAGCCGGCGGGAGCGGCAACGCGAGATGGAAGCGCTGGCCACGCTGCTGAAGGCGGAGCTGGATCGACAGAAGGCGCAGACCGAGGAGAGCCTCGAATACCTGCTGTCGTACCAGATCCGGAGCGCCCGCGAGCTCGACGCGCTGCGGGGCCGGCTGCTGCAGGCCGACCTGCGCGCGACGGAGGCGCTGTAATGCGCCGAGCCCTGCTGATCGCGCTGGCCTGGAGCGGCATCGCGCTGGCCGCCGAGCCGCCGGCGGGCGAGTCGCCCTCGCGGAACGACGGTCCGCTCCGGCGCGAGTTGCGCATCGGCGCCGACGTGTTCCGCTCCGCGCTCACCGAGCACCTCGCCGACGACCGCCGGGTGGTGGAGGTGGAAGCCGGCTACCTGGCCGGCCAGGGCGTGCTGGTGCTGGTCGAGCTGACCCGCCCTTGGCTGCTCGGCCCCGACGGCGCGAACCCCGAGATCGCCCACCTCGAGCAGATCCCGGAGATGGTCCAGGACATTCTGAGCGAGCTGCGCCTCGGCCTGAATCCGCGTCAGGCCGAGGACCTGCAGGAGCTGCGCGAGATCCGCGAAACCCAGCGCGAGATCCGCGCCGAGCAGCGCGAGCTGCGCGCGCAGATCCGCGAGAAGCGCCGCGAGCTGCTGCGGGCCGACACCGCGGAGGCCGAAATCCTGCGCCGCGAGATCGACGAGCTGAACCGGAACCTGACCGCCGCCGAGGACGAGGAGCGGACCCTGGAGGCGGAAGCCGCCACCGTGCGCGATTCGATCGGCGCGGCTTCGGGACGGGCGCACCGCAAGAGCCTCGGCGACCTCGACCAGGCCGTCGCCCGCACGGTCTGCGCCTACGGCGCCACGTTCCGCTCCCCCGCCGCCGACGAGCACCTCAACGTCGTCGTGCGCTCCGCCGGCTCGACGCGCTACTACGTCTTCCGAATCGCCGACACCCGCGCCTGTCACGCGGGCGACCTGAACTCCGAAACCCTGCTGCAGCACGCCCGGATCCGCGACGGGTGATCGTCGTGGGAGCGGCCTCCGGCCGCGAATGGCCGGAGAATCGCGGTCTGGACCGCCCCTGCGAACCGGTTCGCGGCCGCAGGCCGCTCCCACATCACAACGCCCCTGGACAGGAACCGAAGCAGACCCCTCAGTCCGCCTCGAGCAACCGCCGATAATTCCGGAAGTGGCGCCGCGCCGCCACCTCGTCTCCCAGCATCTCGAAGATCCGCGCCAGGTTGTAGTGCGCGTCCGCCACCCCCGGCGCTCGCAGATAGTAGTTGGCCGCCGATTCGAGCTCGTTCAGCTCGTCGAACACGGTGCCGAGGTTGTACAGCGCGAGCTGATGGTCCGGCACCAGGTCGAGCGCGCGCTCGTAGTGACGCTTCGCGCGCTTGATGTCGCCCTTGAGCTGCAAGAGCCGCCCGAGGTTCACGTGCGCGTCGGCGTTGCGCGGGTTCAGCTCCAGCGCCTTCGCGTACGCGTCCATCGCACGCGGCGAGTTGGCGTCTTCGAGGTCGAGGCCGAGGTTGTACCAGCCGTCGCTGTCGAGGGCGTCGATCTCCCGGACGACGTCGGCCTTCGGTACGGCCAGGCGTGCCACCTGGGGCGCCTTGCGCTCGAAGTCGAACTGGGTCTGCCCGGTTTCCGCTTCCCAGAGCCGGTCGTGCTCGCGGATCAGCACGCTGTCACCGGCGGCAAAGATGCGCACCGACGCGAGCTCGCGGTCGGCGAGACCGGAACGGGCCTTCAGCAGCGCGCGCAGCGCACGGCGCGGTGAGACCCGCGACTCGAGCAGGTTCTTCGCGGTGCGCAGCAGCACCACGTCGCGGAAGTCGAAGCGGTATTCGCCGCGCTCGCCCCGCTCCGGGGAGAGCAGCGCGCGGCGCACGAAGTGACGAACCTGGGCCGGCTTCAGGCCGATGAGCTCGGAAACTTCACTCGTGGTATATCCGCCCATAGCGCCGGAAACGCAAGAACCCCGCCCACTGCCTGCGCGGAATATAGCCCAGCGCCCGCGAATTGCTCAACACGATCGGCGCGAGCGGCGTCACAGACTCTGCTTCGCGGTCAGCGTGATCTCCACGTCGCGCACGTTCGGTCCGCCGCGCACCGGGAACGCCACGTCGAGGTGCACGATCTGGTCGCGCCGGGTGCGGGTCGACTCGAGGCGCAGCCCCAGGCCCGCGTTCGCCAGCACGTCGAAATGTCCGCCGCTGCGATCGTCCGGCAGCCACTCGGGCGTCGCAGCCTCGTACCAGGCACGGCCGACGTCGATGAACGCCGCGGCGCCGAGCCGGAACATGCGCAGCGGATACAGGTTCGAGTAGTACCGCTCCTCGATCGTCAGCAGGAAGCGCCGGTCCCCGGTCTGGTACCGGTTCGGGTAGCCGCGCAGGCCGACCTCGCCGCCGAGCAGGAGCTGGCGATCGAGCGTCGGGTTCTTGATGGCCTCGGCCGAGGCCTGCACCAGCAGGCTCCAGGAGCCCTTCTGCTGATAGCGGTAGGAGACCGTCGCACCGGTGGCCAGGTTCTCGCTGCGGTGGCGGTCCAGGTCGTAGTAGCCGTCGAGCCACGCGCGGAACGCGAGGAGGTGATATTCGTTCACCCAGGTGGCGTCGCTGTAATCCACGCGGGCGATCAGGTGTTCGCCGTCGCCCGCGGTCGGCGGCGAGTAGCCGAGCTCCACCAGGAGCTGCAGGCCGAGGGCCAGGTCCTCGGTGCGCTGCACCCGGTCGATGTTCACGCCGGTGTCGAACTCGTCCTCGATGCGCTGGAACGCGACGAACGGGTAGGAGTACTCGCGGTTCGGCGACTCCGTCCCCGGGAACTGCAGCGTCAGCTCGTCCGGCAGGTCGAAGTTGTAGTCCTCGTGCGCGTAGCCCAGCAGAAAGCGGTTCACGAACCGTCCCTCGAGCCCCGGTGACCAGCCGGCGGTGAGCCGGAAGCGCCGGTGATCCTGCTCGTACTCGAACACCTCGTCGCCGAGGAACCAGAGCCCCTCGTCGCGCTGCTCGTGCTGCACCGAGACGCCCAAAGCGCGACGCGAATCGAGCTCGTAGAACGGGTACTCGAGCGCCAGCGCCGCGCTTTCGCCGTCGTCGTTGTCCACCACCGCGAGATCGAGCGCCCAGCGGCTGCCGCCGATGTTCGGGTCGCCGAACGCGAACGCGATGCCGCGCCGGTCCTTGTCCTTCTCGTAGCCGAGCGAGACGCTCTTGCCGCTGCCGAGCAGGTTGTTCTCGCTGACGCCGAAGCCGACCTCGTTCTCGCTGCCGGTGCGCGAGAGCGAGAATTCCGGCATCAGCGTCCAGACGTCGCGGGTCACCACGAACACGTCCAGCACGTCGCCGCAGAGCTGCTTCGGAATCACCCGCGCGTCGTACAGATAGACCTTGCTGCGCAGAATGCGCTCGGCCTCCGCGAGTCGGCGGCGATCCACCGGCTCGCCGGAGCGGATCGGCAGAATGCTCCGCACCACGTCGTCCTGCGTGATCACGTGGTAACGGTTCGCGAGCCGGTGCAGCCAGTTGCCTTCGCGCTCGAACACGTTCTGCCGGACTACCTCGATGTCACCGAGACGGTACGGGCGTTCCTCGGGCAGCTCTTCCAGACCGCCGCTGGTATCGAATTCGTAGGTGGCGAGGCTGCGTCCGGTATGGTCCGTCAGCGTGCGGCAGTCGGCTTCGGCGACCGCGCGCACGGCGCCGCACAGCAGCAGGCAGAGCGACAGGTGGAGCAGCCGTCGCAACCGGGGAAATCCGGGAGGAACGCTCAACGGAGCCGGCGCGCCGCCTGCGCCCGGCATCGGGCGGTTCGGGCGGGCACGCCGGATGGCAGGCGACGCCAGCACGGGAAGCTCGGGAAGACCATCGGGAACGGACCTACGATACGCACCGCGTGTCAGGACTTTAGCAGCTTGCGGCTCTCGGGACATGCGTGGTCGTCCGCAAAGTTGCCCCGCCCTCGCCTCGGTCCGTTGCCCATGCTGCAATCGGGGTGCCATCGGAACGTCCACCGGACCTACGCTCGGCGGGCGCTCGGTTGCCGGCGGCGAGCCGGAGCCGGTATGCTCGGTCGGCCTCGAGGATCGCCGTCATGCGCCAACTGGTTCAGTTCCTGATCCCCGCGCTGATCTTCGTCGGCGTGCTGTTCCTGCTGACTCGCGGCCGCCGCGAGCGTAGCGTCGAGCGGGAGCGGGAATCCGACACCGGCGCGTTCATCCTGATCCTGGTCGTGAGCGCCGCCGTCGCGATCACCACGGCGTTCATGCTGCAGGCGATGTGGGACTGAAGCGGTGGCCATCGAGGTCGTTGCCAATCCCGGCGGTTTCGGCGCCCGCATCACCGGGGTGGACCTCACGCAGCCGCTCGCCGCCGCCGACGTTCGTCGGATCCGCGCTGCCTGGCTCGCGCACCAGGTGGTGTACTTTCCCGACCAGCCGATGACCCACGACGACCTCGAGCGATTCACGGCGTACCTCGGCGAGTTCGGACAAGACCCCTACGTAGCGCCGGTTGAAGGGCACCCGCACGTGCTCGAAGTGCGGCGCGAGCCCGACGAAACGCCGTCGCCGTTCGGCGCGGCCTGGCACTCCGACTGGTCGTTCCAGGCGACGCCGCCGGCCGCGACGCTGCTCCACGCCAAGGTGGTTCCGCCGGTCGGCGGCGACACCTGGTACGCCGACGGCCGCGCCGCCTACGAGGCGCTCGACCCTGCGGAGCGTGCCGAGCTCGAATCGCTCACCGCGCTGCACAGCGCGCGGCGCGCCTACAGCCCCGAGGGCTACCGGGCCAGCCGCGGCGACGAGCGCAGCATGAAGATCCTGCCGAGCGAGAAGGCCTACGAAGTCCAGGAGCATCCGGTGATCCGCACCCATCCGGAGACCGGCCGCAAGGCCCTCTGGGTGAACCCCGTGTACACGATCGGCATCAAGGGGATGGCCGATCCAGACGCGGCCGCGCTGCTGAAGCGCCTCTGCACGTTCGCCACCAGCGAGCGCTTCGTCTACAAGCACCGCTGGGCGCCGGACATGCTGACGCTCTGGGACAACCGCTCGGTGCAGCACTGCGCGCGCGGCGGCTACGACGGCCACCGGCGCGTGATGCACCGCACCACGGTCGCCGGCGACCGGCCGTTCTGAGGGGCGGCACGTCGCGATGATCTCGCCGGAGTACGTGCGGCTGATGGCGGCCTACACGCGCTGGCAGAACGCGAGCCTGTACGCGGCGGCGGACACCCTCACCGACGCGGCCCGGCGCGAGGATCGCGGTGCGTTCTTCGGCTCGATTCACGCGACCCTCGATCACCTGCTCTGGGGCGACCGGATCTGGCTGCACCGGCTCGCCGGCGCGCCGGCGCCGGAAGCGTCCGACATCCCGAGCTCGGTGTCCCAACATGCAGACTGGGGGGCGCTGAAGGCGGCCCGGCAGCTCACCGACGAGGCCATCGCGGAATGGGCCGGTCGGGTGACGGCCGAGGAGCTCGCCGGGGAGCTCGCCTGGTTCTCCGGCAGCCGCGGCGTGGAAGTGCGCCGGCCGCGCTGGGCACTCGCGGTGCAGCTCTTCAACCACGGCACTCACCATCGCGGCCAGGTGCATGCGATGCTCACCGCGGCAGGCGCGCAGCCGGAAGACACGGACATCCAGTACCTGCCCGCCGCCTTCTATTCCTGGCCCACGCCTTAGCTCAGTCGTCAGAGAACGGCTTCATCCGGCGCAGCAGCCGGTCGGGATCGGCGTAGCGGGTCTTCTCCATCGTCCGGTCCACCAGCTTGTCGTAACGCGGGTCGAGACGCTCGACCTTGCTGAGCCGCGAGCGGTGCACCGACGGCCGCGACAGGATCCGCACGGCTTCACCGCCGCACGCCTCGCAGGCGACCGGAGCGCCGCCCTCCGCGGCGGAACGCAGCGCTGTGGTGACGGCGTGGCAGGTGTTGCAGCGGTATTCGTACAGGGGCATCGGCTGCGCGGCGTCAGGCCGCTCCCGGAATCGGCCGTCAGCGGTACCGGGCGCCGCAGTCGAGCAGCGCCTGGATCGTCCGGTTGTAGCGTTCGAGCATCAGACGCTGCAGCGGCGTCGGTGCCGATACCACACCCAGCTCGAGATCGAGGGACAGCAGGCTCGGCCCCTGCCCCGCCGCGCGCTGCGCGAGATACGCATCCCAATCGGCCGGAGACATCTCGATCACCAGATCGGCGTCGTGCAGATCGGCGCTCGCCGCCGCCTCGACGCCGGCGATCTCGAACGCGCTGAACGTGACCATTCGCGCGCTGTCCCCGGCCGCGAGGCCGAGGCGGAAGTCGGCACTGCCGAGCTTGCGGAACGCCGGATCGGCGTTCAGCGCATCGCGTGCCGGCTCGAGCCAGGCGAAATGATCGATCACCGCTTCGGCCATGGTCACCCCCCGGCGCTCTCGAGCCGCGAACCGTCGGCGATCCGGGCGGACGCGTCGAAGAAATACTGGAACGTCTGGTTGTAGCGGAAGAACAGATCCTCCCGGTACTGATCACCGTGGACGGAACGGGCGATGCCGCCGTCGGTTTCCAGGTCCAGCGTGTTCAGCGTGAAACGCAGGCTCGCGCCGCCGTTCGCCGCGATGTCGTCGATCATCGCCTGCCAGCGCTCCGGCGGCATCTCCAGGTAGAAATCCACGTCCGCGAGCTCGTCAGCCCCGATGCGCCGGGTCTCCGCGCACTCGGCGCCGTCGAACACGATCAGGTACGCGGCGTCGCCGATCTTCGCGGCCGCGCGGCAATGACAGGCACCGGCGCCGCCGCCGCGGTAGCGGTCGTCGCCGTTGTAGACGGCCCGCACCGCTTCGAACCACGCCTCGGAAGGGAACTCCGGCACCACCGCCTCCTTCAGGCCAGATAGCGGGTCATTCGCGGCGGCATCTGCTCCGGGTCGAGCTCGATGCCGAGCCAGGCACAGGTACGCAGGTACCGGCGCATGAAATCGCCCATCATGCGCCGGTAGCGGGCGAGGCCGGTGTCGGCGGCGTCCTCGAGCCCGCCGGCGAACACGATCGCGAGCGCCTCGCGCAGCACGTTGTCCTTCAGCTCCCGGGCGAAGATCGCATGGCCGATCAGCAGCAGCTGCTGCATCACGAGCGGCAGGTCCGGCTGATGCGCCATCGCGTAGCGCAGGTGCTCGAGCGCATAGGTCAGGTGGCGCGCCTTGTCTTCGAGCGCATGCCGGTAGAGAGCGGCTTCCGCCTCGTTCTGCGCGGCCGGCTCGAGATGGCGCAGCAGCGTCAGCGTGAACGTGCCCCGCAGCAGGAACAGGTAGGTCACCGCCTCCGTCCAGCCGCCGCGGCTCTCCAGGATCATCCGGTTGACCTCGCCGGGACCTTCGAGCCCGAGCCCGCCGCCGCCCACCAGCGCGCGCTTGCGGAACGCCTCGAACTGACGGGCGGCGTCGAACGTGGCGGTGGCCAGGTACTGCTTCACCTCGTGGTAGCCGTAGGCCATCTGGTGCTGCCAGCTCGAGATCGTCTCGATCTCGCAGTTGGCGTACTGGCAGAGCTCGGTGCAGACCTGACAGATCGCCCGCTCCAGCGGCTCCGGCAACGGCTGCACGGTGTGCCACGGAATGTCGGTTGCGGGAGCCCAGCGGCGCTGGATCGCCTCCTCGTACAGATCGGCGGCGCCTTCCGCCCAGAGCGCGACCTTGTCGCGGATCGCGTAGCCGAGCGGCGGCACGCCGCGCTTCGGGATCGCGCCGCGGGGGTTGCGGGTCTGGTCGGGCCAGTGCTCGGGCACCTCGCCGTAGATGCCGACGTTCAGGTCGCCGAGGCGCAGCCCGTGCCGGCCGGGCTTCACGCGCACGCCCCACTGGCGGCTCTTTCCCATCCAGTCGAAGGTCGGCGCCGGCGGCTCGGCCGGGTCGGCGACCGTGGTCGGGTCCGGGACGGTGGGATCGGGCGGCTTCGCGCCGGTGCTCATGGAACCTCCTTCGGGAGCGGCCGGCGGCTACGCGGCGGTCGCTTCCAGCATCCCCTTCAGATTCGAGCGACCGTTCTCGAAGCGCTCGCCGAAACCGGCCGAGCGCACGCGCTTCACGTACTCCTGGAGCTGACGCTTGCGGATCGCGATCAGCTTGCGGAAGCCCTCGTCGTGGTGCGCCTTGCCGCCGCCGAGCAGGATCGCGAGCGCTTCGGAGCTGATGGTGCGGTTGCCCGCCGGATTCTGCGAACCGGCCAGGATCTGCCGCTCCGCTTCGTCGAGGTAGCACTCGATTTCCTCGCGCCGTTCCGGCGCGGTTTCCGCCATGTAGCGCATGTGCATCACGCCGAACGCGACGTGCCGCGCCTCGTCCTGCGCACAGAGCCGGTAGATCGCCTTCTCGGCCTCGTTGTACGCCATCAGCTCACCCATCCGGAAGATCGTCAGCACCGCGCCTTCGCCGGATATGTGCAGCCGCGACGACATCTCGGTGAAGTCGCGGGCGAGATCGATGCTGCCGACCACGCCGGCGGTGCCGCCGGTCGCACTCATCAGGCCGCCGCCGTTCGCGAGCGCCCGCTTGCGGAACACGTCCATGTGCCGCGACTCGTCCATCACCTGCGCGAGCAGGCAATTGCGCGGCTCGAAGTAATCGGGCGTGGTCTGCGATATCCAGCGCGCCGGCACATCGCCCGCGACGAATTCCACTTCGGTGAGGAACGTGGCGAGCTGACACTCCGCCTGCTCGATGTCGTCCGGCAGCGGACGGATCGTGTGCCACGGCACGTCGGTGGCGGAGCTCCACTGCCGCTGCAGCGCTTCCTCGTACAGGAACGATGCGTTCTCGAGCCAGATCTCGCTCTTCGTGCGCACCGAGTACCCGCCCACGCGGTAGGAGCGCGGGCGCGCGGCCGCGCCGCGGGGCCGGCCGGTCATGTTGTCGCTGAAATCGGGCGTCTCGCCGTAGCTGCCGATCTGGATGTCGGCCAAGGTCAGACCCTGCTTGCCCGGGCGGGCGCGGGTGCCCCACTCGCCCTGGCGCTCCATCCAACCCAGGTCCAGCGTTTCGCCGGCGGTCACTGCGTCGCTCATCGCGGGCTCTCCCCTTCGCGATCGCGTCGGTACTCGCGGATAGCTGCTAGTTGTAACGTAACTGGGCGAGAGTCGCCACCATCCGCTACGCTGCGCGGATGGACGACACCACCTTCGAGCTGCATCCGCGCCTCGCCGCGGACGCCCGGCCGATCGGCGACCTCGCGCTCAGCCGGGCGCTGCTGATGGACGACCGGCGCTTCCGTTGGGTGATCCTGGTGCCGCGGCTGCCCGGGCTGCGGGAGCTGCACGACCTGCCGCCGACGCACCGCCTGGCGCTCTTCGGCGAGGTCGAGGCGGTGTCCCGGGCGCTGCTCGACCACTGCGGCGCCCGGAAGATCAACGTCGGCGCGCTGGGCAACCTGGTGCCCCAGCTCCACGTGCACGTCGTCGGCCGCGAGCCGGGGGACGCCGCCTGGCCGGGCCCGGTATGGGGCTTCGGAACCGGGCAGCCGTACCCCGACGACGAGCTGCAGCCGCTGCTCGAGCGGCTGCGGACGCTGCTGGTTCCCTAGCGCCTCACGGCTCTTCCCATGCAGCAGCCCATCGTCGGTTTCCACCTCGACCGGGAGAATCATTGGGTCGCAGAGCTCGCCTGCGGCCACGATCAGCACGTGCGTCACGACCCGCCCTGGACGGAGCGGCCGTGGGTGGTCACCGAGGCCGGGCGCCGCGGCCGGATCGGGCACCTGCTGAACTGCAGGAAATGCGACGCCGGGGCGCCGCCGGATCGACCGTAGCGGCGGCAGCGCCGATCGCGTCCGCGAGGCGCTCGACGTGCTCGAGCGCCCGGTCGGCCGGGATGTTGGTGAAGCCGAGCAGCAGCCCCCGGAGCAGCGGCTGCTCGACGGCGGTGCGGCTCAGCGCTTCCGGCGCCAGCCCCCGGGCGCGGGCGGCGCGGACGAGCGCCATGTCGTCTTCCTCCGGATCCAGACGCGCCAGCAGGTGCATCCCGCCGGCCTGCAGCTCGAGCCGGAAGCGCCCGCCGAAGACCTCGCGCAGCGCCTCCGCGAGCGCCTGCCGGCGGCGGGCGTACAGCGCGCGCATCCGGCGGATATGGCGCGCGAAGTGCCCGTCCCGCATGAACTCGGCGACCACCGCTTCCACCCAGAGCGGCCGGTCCGGGTGCAGGTCGCGGCAGAGCTGCTGGAAGGTCGGCGCGAGCCGCTCCGGCACCACGAGATAGGCCAGACGCAGACCCGGAAACAGCACCTTGCTGAACGTGCCGACATAGAGCACGCGGCCGTCCCGGTCGAGGCTCTTCAGCGCCGGCAGCGGTAACCCGGTGTAGCGGTACTCGCTGTCGTAATCGTCTTCGACGATCCACGCATCGGCGCCGCGTGCCCACTCGAGCAGCTCGAGGCGCCGCGGCAGACGCAGCGAGACCCCGAGCGGCATCTGGTGCGACGGCGTGACCAGCGCGAGCCGGGCCTGCGGGGCGCGCGCGACCCCGGCGTCGACGTCGAGACCCTGATCGTCCACCGGCACCGGCACGATCGTGAGCCCCGCGGCCGCGAGCGCCTGCCGCGCGCGGAAATAGCCGGGATCCTCCACCCAGACCGTCTCGCCCGGCTGCGTGAGCGCCCGGCTGATCAGCCCCAGCGCGGCCTGGAACCCGCTGGTGATCAGGAGCTGGTCGGGCTCGCACTCGATGCCGCGCCCGACCGCGAGGTACTTCAGGATTTCCTCCCTGAGCAGCGGATCGCCCGCAGGGTCCGGATAATCCATCGCGGCGAGCGACAGTCCGCGCGCCTGGCGGGTCGCGAGCCGGGTCCAGAGCTTGCGCGGGAAGGCGTCCAGCGCCGGCAGTCCGAGCTGGAACGGCCGCGGCAAGCCCCTCGGCTCCACGGACCGCCGCCGGTTCCCCGATGCGGCCGCCCGGGGCCGGTGCAGCAGCGCGGTCCGGAGCCCCGTGGCCACCGTCGTGCCGGCGGCGCCGCGGGCGACCAGGTATCCCTCCGCCGCGAGCGCCGCGTAGGCCCCGTCGACCGTCCCGCGCGCGACGCCGAGCTGGTTCGCGAGCGCCCGGGCGGACGGCAGCCGGTCGCCCGGCCGCAGCACGTCCCGAGCGATCGCGTCCCTCAGGCGCTCGTAGATCTGCCGACGCAGCGGCACGGCACTGCGCCGATCCACCGACAGCGACCCGAGTTCCGGCATCCTGCCCATCTTGGCCCAAGCGAGATCGCAGAAAATGGCACTTTATCATGGGCCAATGGCGCATCAGACTCCCGCCCGACAAGTTGGCGAAGTCGAGGAGTAAGCAGTGATGCAGGCACGATTGAACGCGTTCGAGGTCGCCCCCGCCGCGATCGAGGCGGTGCGCGGCGTGGAGAAGTACATCCGCGGCTGCGGCCTGGAGGAGAGTCTGATCCACCTGGTCAAGATGCGGGCCTCGCAGATCAACGGCTGCGCGTTCTGCCTCGACATGCACAGCCGGGACGCGCGCCGGCACGGCGAGACCGAGCAACGTCTGTATCTGCTCGGCGCGTGGCGCGAGTCGTCGCTGTTCAGCGCCCGGGAGCGCGCCGCGCTCGCCTGGACCGAGGCGCTGACCCGGGTCGCCGACACCCACGCGCCCGATGCCGACTACGAGGCGGTGCGCGCCGAGTTCCGCGACCAGGAGCTGGTGAACCTGACCACGCTGATCGGTCTGATCAATCTGTGGAACCGGATCGCGATCGGCTTCCGCACCCCGCACCCGGTGGACGCCGCGGCGGGGCGGAGCAGCCTGAGCGACCTGAAGGAGAAGCGAGCATGACCGCCTTCCCTCGCGCCGCCGCGCTGGCCGCGGCGCTGGCGCTGCTGCCGGTGCCTGCGTCCGCCGACCCGGGCGGCCGCGCCTACCAGACCTTCCAGCAGCCGTTGCCGAACGTGCCGGGCAAGACCCTGACCGCCGTGGTGGTGGAGTACCCGCCGGGCGGGACGACGCCGCCGCACCGCCACGCGCCGTCCGGCTTCGTGTTCGCCTACGTGCTGGAGGGCTCGATCCGGTCGAAGGTCGGCGACGCGCCCGTGCGAATCTATCGGGCGGGGGAGTCCTGGTACGAGAATCCGGGTGATCACCACGTCGTCAGCGAGAACGCGAGTGAGACCCAGCCGGCGCGGCTGCTGGCGGTGTTCGTCGCGGACGACGGTGAGACGCTGACGACGCTGGACGGTGAGTCGGCCGACTGAACGACCCGGCCGGCGCGAAAATTTTCGGGCTCGGCCCTTGCCTTCGAGTGTTACCAAAGGTAACATTGCGCGCAAAGGTCGGCGGGAGATACACCCCCCTCTCCCCTCCCCATCCCCCGTATCTCTCGCCGGCTACCTATTCCCCCTGAAGCTGTGATACGCCGACGCCCCGGCGGGGCCGATGCCCCGCCCGGATCGGGGCTCTAGGCCGCACTCCCTCAGATACGCTCGAGGATCGTCGCGGTGCCCATGCCCCCGCCGGTGCACATCGCGACCAGCGCGGTCTGTTTGTCGAGGCGTTCCATCGTGTCGATGGCGGTGCCGATCAGCATGCCGCCAGTGGCGCCGATCGGGTGGCCCAGCGCGATCGCGCCGCCGTCCACGTTGACCACGTCGTGGGGCACGTCCATGTCCTTCATGAACTTCAGCACCACGGCCGCGAACGCCTCGTTGATCTCCCACAGATCGATGTCGTTCTTTGTCATGCCTGCCTTCTTCAGGCAGTTCTGCGCGGCCGGTGCCGGAGCGGTCAACATGATCAGCGGCTCGGTGCCGGCGGTGGCCATCGCGCGGATCCGCGCGCGCGGCTTCAGGCCGTGGGCCTTCGCGAAGTCGGGGCTGACCACCAGCACGGCGCTGGCCCCGTCCACGACGCCGGACGAGTTGCCGGCGTGGTGCACGTGGTCGATCCGCTCGACCTGCGGGTAGCGGCGCTTGGCCATCTCGTCGAACGTCGCCGGGTAGCCTTCGGCCTGGTGCGCGCCCATCGCCTCGAACGACGGCTTCAGGCCCGCGAGGCTCTCGAGGGTCGTGCCGGGCCGAGGGTGCTCGTCACGATCGAGCGCCAACGTGCCGTCCTCGTTGTAGATCGGCACCAGCGCGTTGCGGAAGCGGCCTTCCTCGATCGAGGCCAGCGCCCGCGCCTGGCTCTCCACCGCGTAGCGGTCGCAATCCTCGCGGCTGAACCCTTCGATGGTCGCGATCAGGTCCGCGGAGATGCCCTGCGGGATCTGCGGGTGCAGCGCCAGCAGGTGCTCGTTGTTCGCGTGGAAGCCGTTCGCGTGCAGCGGCGCGTAGCGCGACATGAACTCGACGCCGCCGGCGACCACCGCCTCCTGCTGACCCGACATCACGCCCATCGCGGCGAAGTTCACCGCCTGCTGGCCGCTGCCGCAGAAGCGGTGCAGCGTCACGCCGGTGACCGAGATCGGCCAGCCGGCGTCGAGCACCGACATCCGCGCGATGTCGTGCGCGTGGTCGCCGCTGCCCGCGCCGCAGCCCGCCACGACGTCCTCGATCTCGGCCGGGTCGAAGCCCACCTTGTCCTTCAGGCCGTTCAGCACCTGCGCCATGCAGCGCTGCGGATGGATGTGGCTCAGGCTCCCGACCCCGGGCTTGCCGCGGCCGCGCGGCGATCGCACCGCGTCGATGATCCAGGCTTCACGCATGTCGTTGCTCCCGTTCGTCCGACTGAAAAATTGAAACGGATTTTATCACGAGTCGCCGCCCGCCAGCTCGATGGAGCCGCTCACCCAACCGTGAAAGGTGATCCGCCCGGGCACCGTGAGACCGGCGTGGCGAATCAGATCCACGGCCACCTCGAAGGCCTCGTCATCGTCGTCGATCACCCGGTAGCGGCAGACACCGTCGCCCGCGGCGAGCCGCGTGAGCCGGTACAGGTGCCGTCCGGTGTGCACCAGCCGCTCCGGCAGGCAGCTCGGCTGCACGAACAGCGCGCTCAACACGTCCGCGCCGTCCGGCGCCGGCCGTGGTTCGCGGTGCTTGCCGTTCTTCATCACCTGCAGGATCCGGTCGCGCACGCTCACCCGGCGCTCCTTGCCCCGGTCGGTCTCGACGTAACTGAACTCGCGCAGCAGCGGTGCCGCCTCGGTGAGGGTGCCTTCGGCCTGAAAGCGGTTGCGCCAGCGGGTGACGCCCTCCATCCAGCCTTCCGACGCGGCTTCACCTTCGATGCGGTAGCCGTCGGCGGCCACCGCCAGCCGCACCGTGGCCCGTCCCACCGGGGTGCCGGCGAGATACGCGCGGTAGCGCAGCGATACCGTCCGCTCGGGCTCCGGCACCGGCATGGGATCCGGTGGGGCGGCGTGCAGACCGGCGATGGCCAGCAGAGCGAGCGCGGCAGCCACGCCGACGCCGGTGAGCGGCCGATTCACGCCGCGGCCGTACGCAGGTCACCCGGCGGCGCGAACACGAGGCAAGGCCAGCCGCGGGCGCGCGCGAGCCGCGCCATCGGGGGCTTCGGATTCACCACCACCGGCCGTCCGACCGCCTCGAGCAGCGGAAGGTCGTCGCTGGAGTCCGAATAGAAGTACGCCTGCGAGAGATCGGTCTGGCGCTGCTCCGCGAGCCGCTCCGCGGCGGACAGCTTGCCGACGCCGTAGCACGGCAGCGCCTTGCCGGTGATGTGGCCCTCCACCACCTCGAGCTCGGTACAGCACAGGTCCTCGACGCCGAGACCGCGGGCGATCGGCTCCGCCTGGTAGCGCGTCGCGGAGGTGACGATCACGATGTGGTGACCCATTCCCCGGTGGGCATCGATCAGCGCGCGCGCTTCGGCGTAGATCCACCCCTGCACCCGCAGCTCGAACGCGCGGCGGCCCATCTCCGCGAGCGCGCGTTCGGAGAGACCGGCCAGATCGCGCACGGTGGTGGTGAGCAGGTGGTGGTAGTCCGCGCGGCCGAGGCCGTAGCCGAGGAACGCGCCCGCGGAAGACAGCGCGCAGCGTAGTGTCAGGCTGCCGCTGCACAGCCGCTCCCACGCGAGCGCCATCACCGAATAACCGCGGATCAGCGTCCGGTCGAGATCGAAGTAGGCGATGATTCCGGGCTCGGAGCGCGCGTCCGCGAGGGTGCTGACGTATTCCTGGAAATCCGTCTGCACCACTTCGGATCCGCGCCGGAAGCGCACGCGCAGCGCCACGGCGTCAGCGACCCCCACCCGGAGTGACTGTCGGCATGATGCGTACGGATCCTCGCATAGGGCAAAAGAGAGTAAGACCGTCGGCCCCGTGGATCAAACCAGCGCGGCGCGCCGCTGGCGATGACGAAAATCAACGAATCGACACGACCAGCGTCACGGCCCCGCCTTCCGGCAAGGGCCGGTAGCGCACCTGAACGGCTCCCGGGGGACCGGAACCCATGAACGACTGCTGCACGAACGCGGCGAGGAAATGTCCCACCGCGTAGCCGCAGAGCACGTCGGTCACGTAGTGTCGGCGCGCCTCCACCCGCGCCCAGCCGGAGCCGAGCGCGACGCCGTGCAGACCCACGCGCAGCGTGCCGTCCAGCCAGCCCGGCAGGCCGAGGTAGTCGAGATTGGCCCGCGCGAGCGTGGCGGCCGCGGACGCGGCGCCGGCGTGACCCGAGGTGAAGCTGCGCTCGTTGCTGCCGTCCGGGCGGCGCCGGTCCGCGAGCTCCTTGATGCCGTCGGTGACCGCCCGCTCGAGCAGCAGGGCCCCGGCGCCGACGGCCAGCCCGCCGGCCTTGTCCGTGAGCGTCCGGCTCGGCGCGGCCAGCGCGGTGATCAGCCACGCCCCCTGCGCCACCCGCCGCAGATCGTCGCTGTCCGACTCCGCGTCGGCACCGAACAGCGGCGCCTGGTCCGCCCCCCAATCCGAGAGGTCCTCGTCCAGATCACCGATGCTGAGCAACGCCGCCGCGGCGAGCGGCAACCAGGTGGCCGGCGAACGTGCCGCCGACGCGGCCGCCGAGCCGATGTCCGCGGCATCGGGTGCGCGTATCCCCCAGCTCGGATTCGCCTGCTGACTGATACAGCCGCCGAGCAGCGTCAGCGCCAGCAACGGCGCCGCGAGCCGCGACGCCGTGGGCATGGGTCACCTCCGGATCAGGCGCCGGGTTCCTGCTGCGGACGGGTATCGGACGCGGTGGTCGCGGGAGCGGCCGCCTCGGTGCGCTCCTCGGCCGCATCCGCGTCACCCCCTTCCGCCGCGTCATCCTGCGCCGACTCGTCGGCATCGGCAACCAGCGTGTCCGGCTCGGGGAGCAACTGGTCACCGAGGTAGCCCGACAGCTTGAACGCACCGTCGCGGCGGTCGGAGGTCACGCGGTACTGGCTGCCGTCGTCCGCACGGTAGAGACGGAGCTGATAAGGTCCCTGCGCGTCCGTGACGGTGAGCACCGCCGTCGGCTCCGTCTTCGCATCGGGCGGCTCGGCCACGCCGGTGACCCGCAGCTCCCGGATGCGACGCGCGAGGTCGTCGGCCGCTTCCTGATCGGCCGGGGCACCGTCGATGCGCCAGCTCCCCTCCTCCCGGGTGATCTTCCAGGCGTCGGCGCGGGCGATACCGGTGACCTCGCCCTGCGGCTGCAGCAGCGTCTTGTCGAGCCAGTCGTCTGCCTTGGTCGGCACCTGATAGTTCGAGAGCGCGACGCTGTAGACGGCGCTGTCGTCCGCGCGGCGCGCGTGCACCTGCTGATAGCCGGGCGAGGTGCCGAGATACAGCTCGGCCACCGGGTCCCCGTCCGCGACGAGCACGACATGGCGCTGGAACTTCTCTTCGGTGACCTCGAAGCGCTCCGCCGCGCCGCTGGTGGTAGCGACCGGCCACGGCGCTTCCAGGCCGGCCAGCTTGTCGAGCACGTCGCCTATTTTGTCGTCGTCCGCCGGCAGCCCGCTCGGCAGCTTCCAGCCGTCTTCGCCGCGGGTCAGCACCAGGGTTTCGGCGTTTTCGCCGTCGCCGGTGATGCGCAGCTCGTCGACCGCCTCGGCTTCGAACGTGAGCAGCGGTCCCGGCTCGCTCTCGCCGACGCCGGACTCGGCGAACAGCACCACCGCGATGATCACGAGCTGCAGCGCCAGCAGCCCGGAAAGCCAGCCGACTCGCCCGCTCATGCCGATCCCTCCGTCAGCCAGGACCGATAACGGCCCTCGTCGATCTTCACCCGCCGGCGGTGCCCGAGGAACACCAGCCCGACGCCGCCGAGCGCCAGCGCATAGTTCAGCGTCTCGAGCCCCGCCTGCTCCGTCGAATCCATCGGCGGCAGCGTGCGGTTGAAATGACCGCGCGAGCGGATCTGCAGCAGATTGCGGTCCTCCAGTGCGTAGTCCACCACGTTCGCCATCATCTGCACGCTGTTGCCGTAGATCGTGCCTTCCGCGGCGCCGATGCGTTGCAGCACCTGATCGGCGAGGAAGTCGTTCGAGCCGAACACGAACAGGCGCGCCGACTCGGGCGAGCGCTCGATCACGCTGCTGACGACGCCGAGCCGGTCCGCGGTGCTGAGCTTCTCCGCATCGTCCGCCGCATCGTCTTCGCCGGCCGCATCAGCCCCCTCGGCGTCGGCCTCGTCGGCGTCCGCCTTGCCGTCGTCGGCCTGATCGGACTCCTTATGCTCGAGCAGCGGCGACGACTTGCCGGCGAAGTACGACTGGAAGCGCCCTTCCATCACCAGCGCCAGCGTCCGCGGACCGCGTTCGCCGGTCGGGGCGAAGCCGGAGAGGCCCGTTTCGGTGATGCGCGGCATCAGGTTCGGATCGTTCGACACCCAGCTTCCGGCGGAGCTCGTGAGCAGCTCCGTCACCTGGCGGCCGCTGTCCTCCGGCAGATCGACCTCGAGCGGCGAGGCCCAGGCCATCGTCACCTGCGGCAGCGCGGCGGTGATCGGCACGTCTTCGTTCAGCCCCGGCGGACGCACGTCGATGAAGTACGGATAGTCGAGCATCACCAGCTCCTGGAAGCTGAAGCCGCCCACCTGCCGGGTCACCGGCGCCGGGAACGCCGCGTTCTGCGGGTCCATCACCAGCCCGTCGCCGACGGTGATGCCGTGGTGCTCGAGCCATTGCTCGAGCCCGGACGTGCGCGGCGTCGCGGTCAGGGATCGCTGGCTGACCGTGGCCGAGTAATCGCCGGTGGCGACCACGACGGTGCCGCCTTTCATCAGGAACTGATCCACCGCGAACACCTCGCGCTCGCCGAGGTTCTGCGGATCCACCAGCATCAGCAGCTCCGCCTGCTCGGGCACCTGACCCTCGGACAGATCCGCGTCGACCACGTTGTAATCCTGCTGCAGAAACTCGCGCAGCTGCGTGAACGCATTGCCCATCGACTGGTGCATCATGCCCGTCATCGGCGGGGGGCCTTCCGGAGCCGTCAGCGCCACGGTCTTCAGCATGCCGGTGGCGAAGCGCGCCAGCCCTTCCTCGATCGCATCCCGGGTCGCTTCCGCGGACAACGCATCCGGCAGGGGCACCTGAACGAAGGTCTCGCCGTCGGTCAGCGTCAGATAGAAGTAGAACGGGTTCAGGTCGAACAGGCTCGCCGCCATCGGCTGCAGACCGTATTGCTCCTGGATCTGCCGCGCCACGCTGCCGTCGCCGGCCTGCGGATCGACGATCTCGGCGGCGAACTTCTCGCCGGCCTCCGAGGTGAGCTCCTCGAGCACGCCCTTCAGCACGCCGCGGTACTCGACCAGCGCCGGCGGCAGCACCTCGTCCGAGGAGATGTAGCCGGTGAACTGCACCGGCTCGGTCAGATTGGCGAACAGATTGCCGCCGCTCTGGAAGCCGTACAGCACCTTCTTGATGGTGCTGGTGACGTCGTACTCGGGGTTGCGCAGCTGAACGTCCAGCTCGTCCTCGCCGCGGACCTTCACCTCGATCAGGTCGCGGAAGCCGAGCACTTCGTACTCGTCGCCGTACTTCACCAGCACGTCGAAGTAGGAGTTGACCAGGCTCGACTGGTACCGGTCCGCGACCTGGAACGGTACCGGCCGGATGCCGTAGCGGCTGTTCGCCTCTTCCTCGAGCTCCGGATGCTCGGCCGGATCGATCACCTCGACCCGTACCTTGCCGTCGCCGGCGATCTCGTACTCCTTCAGGAGATCGCGCATCTGCGGCACCAGCGGCGCGAGCAGCGGATGGGTCTGGTTGCTGAAATAGCCCCGGATCAGGAGCGGCTCGCGAAGCTGCGCGAGATAACTGCGGGTCGCATCCGAGATCGAATAGATGTTGCCCTCGGTCATGTCGACCCGCAGCCCCGTGAGCTGCGAGAGCCAGACGTTGGCCGCGAGCAGGTTCGCGATCACGAGCAGCGTGCCCAGCACCCAGCCCCGGTGCTTGATCCGGGCACCGTCGTGGGCCCAGCGCTGCACCTCGAGCGCGTACGCGTTCAACGTGAGGAACACGGCCAGCAGCGAGACGTAGAAGTACAGGTCGCGCACGTCCAGCACGCCGCGCGCGATGTCCTCGAACCGCGAGCCGGTGCCGAAGCCGCGCAGGAGCTCCGCCCAGGTGCCGCCGACCAGGCTCGTCAGCACCGGCGAGCCGACCAGGTAGAACACGCCGGCGACGAACGACGCGAGAATCAGGCTGACGATCTGGCTGTCGGTGCGCGCGCTGACGAACAGCCCGATCGCGAGGTACGCGGCGCCGAGCAGCATCGCTGCGACGTAGCCGGCGATCACCGGCCCCCAGTCGAGATCGGCGATGAACGAGACGCTGATCGGCAGCGGCAAGGTCAACAGCAGCGCGATGCCGAGCAGGATCCAGCACGCGAGGAACTTGCCGAGCACGAACTCCCAGCCGCTCACCGGCAGGGTCGCGACGAACTCGAGCGTGCCGGTACGGCGCTCCTCACTCCACATGCGCATGGTCAGCGCCGCCGACAGGAAGATCAGCAGCACCGGCATCCATTCGAACATCGGCCGCACGTCGGCGATGTTGCGGGCGAAGAACGCTTCACCCCAGAAGAACACGAACAGCGTGACGGCGAGAAACGCGAGCAGGAACAGATAGCCGACGGGCGAAGCGAAGAACAGCCGCAGCTCCTTCTTGGCGATGCGCCGGATCACTTCAAGCCGCATGAGCCGCCTCCTCACGCTCCTGCCGGCGCGCGCGTAGGTCCATTTCGTTCACCTCCCGGAAGACCGCCTCGAGATCCCGCTGCGCCGGCGCGAGCCGGTACAGCGGCTGGCCGGCCGAGACCAGCCGCGCCGCCACGCGCTCCGCGACCGGATCCGTACTGCCAGGCGTTTCGATTTCCCAGGCGCCATCGTCCGCACCCCGATGGATCGCGCGGATACCGGGCTCGCCGGCCAGAATCTGCTGGAGGTCCGCGCCCGGCGCGGTGCGCACGTGCAGGCGATTGCTCTGGCGCAGATTCTCGAGCCGCTCGTCCACCGCGAGCACGCCGCTGTGCAGGATCAGCACGCGGTCACAGATCGCGTTGACCTCCTGCATGATGTGGGTCGACAGGATCACCGTGGCGCGCTCGGAGAGCCGCTTGATCAGCTCGCGCATGTGCTGGGTCTGCCCCGGATCGAGCCCGTTGGTCGGCTCGTCCAGAATCAGGAAACGCGGTTCGTGCAGGATCGCCTGGGCGACGCCGAGGCGCTGCTTGTAGCCCCGCGACAACGTCGCGATCGGATCGAACGCCTTGCTCCCGAGCTCGGTGGCTTCGATCGCCCGGCGCACCGCCGGCGCCGGATCCACCCCGCGCAGCTCGGCGGTGTACGCGAGGTAATCGGCTACCGACAGCTCCGGATACAGCGGCAGGTTCTCGGGCAGGTAACCGAGCTGGGCCTGCACCCGCTGGCGGTCGTCCTCGACCACCACGCCGTCGACCGTGACGGTACCGGCGCTCGGTTCCAGGTAGCCGGTGAGCATCTTCATGATCGTGGTCTTGCCGGCCCCGTTGTGACCGAGCAGACCGACGATCTCGCCCTGACCGATCGCGAACGAGACGTTGTCCACGGCCAGGAAGTCGCCGTAGCGACGGCTGAGCGCCTGCGCTTCGATCATTCGCAGCTCCTCACCTCCTTGCGCAAAGCCGCAAACATAGGGACGCTTCGCGAAATTTCAACCACCGGATCGCGCAGCATGTTGATCGACGGACCAACGGGGCCGCTGGAGGCCCGTATGGATCGTGCCGGCTCGCCCATCGGCGTTCAGGCGGTGCTCTGCCATCCCCATCCGCTCTACGGCGGCAGCCTGCACGACGCCGTGCTCGATTGTCTGACAACGGCGCTGCTGCAGAGCGGCGTCGACGTGCTCCGCTTCAACTTCCGCGGCGTCGG